>CAVYNX010000006.1:0-231796 GCA_963770005.1 uncultured Actinomycetota bacterium
AAGGGAAAACGTTCCGTCACCATCGACTATCGACAGCCGGAGGGACGCGAGCTCCTGGCCGCACTCATCACCGCCCCGGACACACCGCACACCGTCGGCGGCATCTTCATCGACAACATGGTCGGCGCGAGACGCGTTCAGTTCGAGGAGCTGGTGGGCCTCCGACCAGACGTTATCCACGTCCACCTTGAAGGACGACGTGGGGCAAGCCGGCCGTCGACTACTCCATCAACGCCGAGGTCGGCGTTCCGCTGATGACCGGTCCGACGAGCTCGAGCACACCGGTCAACCATGTCCTGCCCAGCCTGGGACCTGATCACCGGAATGTTGGTCGTCTCCGCGGTCTCCAGCGCGCTGGTCAGGCGTGCACGGACGGGGGAGGGCTCCCGTGTCGATGTCGCGCTTGCCGATGTGGCTTTAGCCGGGGTGGCTTCGATGGGCTGGCTCGCTGAGGCCGACGAGTCCAAGCGCCCTCGATCCCGCGTCGGTAACCACATGTTCGGCTCCTTCGGCGTCGACTTCGTCACCTCGGACGGGCGGCGTCTCATGGTGGTGGCCCTCACGGAGGGCCAATGGCAGGCGCTGCGACGTGCGTCAGGCTCGGACAAGGTGTTCCAGGCGTTGGAGGAGTCACTCAACGTCAACCTTGACCTTGAAGGCGACCGCTATCGGCTCCGCGAGACCATCGCGTCGATCCTCAGGCCATGGTTCGCGGCGCACGACTTTGCCGCCGTCAAGACCCTGCTGGACGAGGCAAAGGTGTTGTGGAGCCCCTACCTCGACATGGCGGAGGTCGCCGCTGCGGCTCGCTCTGACGAGTCGGGGCCGATCATGGAGATCGAGCAGCCCGGCATCGGACCGATGTTGGCGTCATCCAGCCCGTTGCGCTGGGACAGCGTGCGTACGTCGCCCATGCCGGCGCCCACGCTTTCCGCGCATACTGCTCAGGTTCTCGAAGAGCTCCTGGGCCTCAGCACGTCCGAGATTGCGCGCCTTCGTCGCCGAGGAGTCGTCTAGCCGGATGGCCAGGCGCCTCGGCTACCTCTTCGGCAGGGAGTACCGCAGCACGTAGTCCAGGTGAGTTCGCATAGCCTCGCCGGCTGCGTCCGCGTTACCCGCCTCGATGGCGGCCAGGATCATCATGTGCTGCTTCACGGTCCGCACCGCCACCCGAGGAGTCACGTCCAGGTACTGCGCTGGATGCGTCGCGTCGTGGACCGCGGCGATCAAAGCGGCCAGGAGCCGGTTCTTCGATGCCTGACCGATCGCGGTATGGAAACGCAGGTCGTAGAGCGGGATGTCCGGGTCGTCGATCGTGGTCGACTTCTGCTTGGCGACCACGGCTCTCATCCGTTCGAGCTCTTCCTCGTCCCGGTTAAGCGCCGCCCACTGCGCCGCCGGGATCTCCAGAACCCGCCGAACTTCGGTGATCTCCGCGATGTCGAGCGCTCCGATTCGAACGATGGTGTCCATCGACTCGATGAGCATCTGACTGAGCGAGTCGGGAGTGACGGTCTTGACGAAGCTGCCGCCCGCGACGCCGGGGATCTTCCGGATCAGACCCCCGCTGACCAACGTTCCCAACGCTTCGCGGACGGTCGGGCGGCTTACCCCGAACTGATGGGCTAGCGCGGTCTCCGGAGGCAGCTTCTCTCCCTGAGTGAAGTGTCCACTGAGGATGGCGTCTCGCAGCTGCTGCTCGACCTGGTCACGGGGTCTGATGACCTGCTTGACACTGAACTCCCGGTCGGTCCCTGTCGTGGTCATTGTCGACCTCCTGTCCCTCACGATCATGTCACTTCACCACCCAGCCCTCCTCGGAGCAGCCAACCGACGGGGATACGCACGGCACGCCGCCGAGTGCGCGCCCCACCAGCACGCAACGACACCGTGACAGGTCGCGCCACCTAGTCGAGCAGCCCGTCGCCGAATCAAAGGCGGGGGAGAAAGTATCGAAGGGCACGCCAAGGTCAGAGCAGGCACCTTCTGGACCGAGCCGATCAAGTGGGTCTCGGATCAGCAGGATCTGGACACCACCCTCAATAACATCGACGCCAGATTCCCAAACGCCAGGAGCTGAGGCGGCTGACCAACTCGGGGCTGGCCGATGTCACTATCGCGCAGAATGGGCTGCCGGTAGCGCCTCCAAGGTCAAGTTCGGTCGACCATTGCCTGCATGTCGGGGGGGTAGCGGTCACCCTGCACGTCGACACTGTCGGACGCCACAGTCAACTCGTCGAGGTCGTCCTCACTCAGGTCGAGCTCGGCGGCGGCGAGGTTCTCGTCGAGTCGCTCAATGCGTCGAGTGCCGGGGATCGGCACGATCCAGGGCTTTCTCGCCAGTAGCCAGGCCAGAGCCACCTGACCGGGGGTGGCCGGCAACCTCGCCGCGATCGCGGTGATCCTGTCGACGAGATCGAGGTTGCTGGACAGCGCTGCGGGGGTGAACCGGGGAAGGGTGGCGCGGATGTCGCCGAGTCCGAACGTCGAATCACGGGTCACCTGACCGGTGAGAAGACCGCGACCCAGAGGGCTGAAGGGCACGAAACCTATGCCCAGCTCCTCGACGGTGTCGAGCACAGACTCCTCGGGTTCTCGCCAGAACAACGAGTACTCGCTTTGCAGCGCGGTCACGGTCTGGACCGCGTGGGCGCGGCGGATGGTGGTGGGTCCAGCCTCGGACAGCCCGAAGTGGCGGACCTTTCCGGCGGTTATCAGGTCCTTGACGGTGCCGGCGACCTCCTCGATGGGGACGTCAGGGTCCACGCGGTGCTGGTAGAGCAGGTCGATGACGTCGGTGCGCAGGCGCCGCAGCGAGCCGTCGACGGCGGAGCGGATGTTGTCGGGTCGGCTGCTGACCCCGCTCTGGTGGCCCTTCTCGTCGAAGGCGAAGCCGAACTTCGTCGCGATGACGACCTGGTCGCGAACCGGTTCGAGGGCCTCACCCACGATCTCCTCGTTCTCGAATGGTCCGTACACCTCGGCAGTGTCGAAGAGGGTGATGCCGTGGTCGACCGCCTGGCGTAGGAAGGAGATCATGGCGGGACGTTCGGGGGAAGGGCCGAAACTCTGGCTGATGCCCATGCAGCCCAACCCGATGGGCGAGACGGTAAGGGCGCTTCCAAGCGTGCGAGTGGGCATTCGTTGGCCGTCCTTCAGTCCGGGGTCTCCGCCACGATACGACCGTCGCCCTGCTGCTTGGCAGGGGTGGCCCGACACACGAACAGGCCGACGGCATGTCGGGAGCGAATGGGTCGGGCGGACGCTTCTATTGCCTGCCGAGCGGCATCGACCTGCGACAGGCTTGTCACAGCAACTTGGCCAAATCCTCAAACGCGGAGGTCGCTCTCCGAGTTGAGTCCAGCAGAGTGGTGTACGACGAGTAGCCGGTGAGCGTGTCTTGCGTGACGTAGTCGCGGTCACCGGAGCCGACCCCGAAGGAGCGGCCCGTCGCAGAAGGGAGTTGGTCGTGCCGCGCCCTCTGATCTGCGGTCGTCGTCACGGGACGAAGGCGGTCTCCGTCTTGTCCGATGCTGAGGGCGAGAACTCTTCGACACTCGGGTGGCCACTGGGCCAAGCGCCACACTCCTACCGCGCGTACAACGTCAGTACCCGTCGCAGCCGCTGGGGTCACGCGGCCAGCGCGCGGGTGAAGGGAGCGGCCGCGGCGCATTGAGGGGCAACCGCACCATAGAGCGAAAAGCCGGAGCGTTTTGTGCCCACCTCGGCCGTGACCATATGTCGCAGTGGCCCTTGCGTGGACCTACTCTGACGAGGTGGGGCACATGGTCGAGAGCAGGCCTGTCGCTGACGGGGATGCGTGGGTGCGGTCCGCGCTCGCTCAATTCCGCGAGCTCGCGGGGGTTCGTCGCGCGGGATTGGCGCTGGCCGAGGGCGGGAGGGCGGCGGCTGCTTTTCTGTGCGAGCGACCGAGACAACGACCGCAAGGTCGACTGGTGCGAAATCGACGCCTACGAACACGTCCCGCTGAACCACTCCGTGCGCACCGGCGAGGCGGTCGTGGGCTCGTTGAACGACCTCGCCGGCTGTTACCCCGGCTTTCGCCCACCGCCAGACCTCGGAGACCGGCGCCTCGCGGCGTCTCCTGCCGATCTTCGCCGCAGGCCACATTCAGGGCGGCTATGTGCTGTTCTACGACACACCCCAGCCCTTCGACCGCCCACAGCTGACCGGGCTTCCACGATCTGGGGGCGAGGCTGGGCGCAGACCTGCGACGTGCCCAGCGCACCACCATCCACGCATAAGAAGATCCCTGGGGCTGACGAGACCGTGCCGTACGGGGCCCTCTGCGGCCACGCACTCCGTCGCCGGCGACCCTCGTGCGGTCGCGGCCGCACGCCACTTCGTCCCGGAGCGCCCTCGCGGCATGGGACAGTCGACGCCGGACACCGTCGACAAAGCGGTCCTGTGCCTGAGCGAGCTGGTCACCAACGCGATGATCCATACCGACGCCGGCTGCGAGCTGCGCGTGGTGCTTCGACCGCGGCGTGCTCACCACGACGGTCCGCGACGGCGGTTCCAGCGTCATGGTCGACCTCAGCACCGTCACGGGCGGGATCCGCTCGCCGTGCACGGCCGAGGGCTTCAGCTCGTGGACGCCCTGTCGACGAGGTGGGGTTCGGCTCTAACCCCCCGCCGTGGGGATGACCGTGTGGTTCGTGCTCGAGCCGGCGTAGTCACCGGCTGGTCGATGCCGTGCCGCCGGAGACGACCTCGTCGCCGATGCCAACTACGGCCCTGACCTACCACCGGGAAGACTGCGATCTGCCGCACGAGCCCGTTCGCTCGGGCCCAGCACCGCGAACATGAATCGCGTCTAAACATTATTCGGGGTGCCGAGGTTGCACGACATTACCCGGGGTGCCGAGGTTGCACGCCGGGTAATGTCTTGGCAGCGACGTGAGTGCTGGTGCGAGGCTGGCCGAGTCCAGGGTCCGGAGGAGTCGGTTCCGCGAAGGTTACGGCGGGCTAGTGCGCGGCGTCGTATGCCTGCTGCACGGTGGCACTGATCCGGCCCCGGTCGCTGACCTGGTGACCGTTGCTCTTGGCCCACTCCCGCACCGCGGCCAGGTCTTTGCGGGATCCACCGAGGGGGATCTTCTCGAGGCGGACACCGGGCGGCGGCGTCCCTGCTTCGTGGCCTTGGCGATATATGGCTTCAGCGCCTTCTCCAACGCGTTGCGGTTCTTGGCACTCAAGTCGATGGTCCATGACTCGCCGTTGAGGCTGAAGGTGACCTCCATCGCGTTCGCGGACCCATCTAGGTCATCAGTCACGGTCACCGTCGTCTGCTTCGCCATAGGCGCGATACTCACGCGTCGAGTCAGACCGTTGTCCAATCCGATGCTTCGACCAGACCTCTCGAGAGGGCAAGCGCCGCCGGTCACTTACTGCTCGTCCACGCCGGTGCGGGCGACTGGCGAGCATCGAAGCGGCGGAATAGCTCGCGCCGCCGAAGCCTTCTCACCGTCGGCTCGCGCACCGGGATCAACGCACGGGTCGCTAGGCCGAGATGCGTATACCCGCGACGATGTGAACGATGGCACGCACCGTTGCCGGTGGAGCCATACTGAACTGGCATGTGAGGGGAGGCGTGCACCGCTGCCTTCGCGGCGGTAGGGACACTGCCGCATTCGCGGCGGAAGGGGTCACCTCGGAGGCGGCCGGCTCTCGGCGGAGTGCCCTAGTGACTCACTGCCGCGTTCAAGCGAGTAGAAGATGTTGGCTTGGAGATCTCCTTGAGAGGGGGTGGCTGAGTTGGAGTCATCGAGGTGGAACGTCGCCCATAGGACAGTCGCCGATTGCAGACCAGGAATGCCGTCCGCCGGACTTGAGTCCGGGGTGGACCCAGGAGGCTGCTCGCGCTCTCCGTTCTCGTAGACGAGCGTCCACCTGCCCGAAGGGTTGCCCCGACGCCGATCAGCGACGGGCCCCTCCTTGCTTGGTCCCAACTGTGGACCGCTGTCGGCCTTGCGCACTTCTGAATGGAACTGCTGGGTGCAGAGGATGGAGGGGCCACGGTCGTCAGCCTCCTCGCATCACCTAGATCAAGGTTTGGGTAAACGCAAGTGCGCAGACCGTCAGAGCGGCAGACTGCTCTGGCATTCGACACTGAGGGAGGTGCCGCGAGTGAGTGATTGCTCGCGTGCTCCCGTCGGAGACACCCTCAAAGGAGGACCATTTAGGTGTTCAACTTCAAGCTTCTGAAAGTCTTGGCGCTCGCTGCACTGCCCCCAGTCCTCATGTGTGCGTGCGGTACTCGGGGCGCGTTGGCCCCTCAGGACGTCCCGTCACCGACCTCGGCCAGCGCGCCGACGATTAGCTACACTGTTACTCCGGCTCCGGCGGCATCGGGGAGCAGTCCATCAACATCGGCCACCAACGTGGTCGCCTCGGGAAGCTATCGCTTTACTGCAAAAGATTCGGTCAGCGGCTATTCAGAGACGCTGACTATCACCGTCCCTGCACAGGCTGTCAGGGGTGATGACCAGTCCTCTCTTGCCCCAGGCTTGGCGTAAAGTCGGGGGAGCGGGCTCGTCACCGTGCGAAACTCCGGACGCTCGTCCCCGTTCCGGGGCGTTTTGGATGGCGGCCATTTCGGTGGTTAAGGAGACTCCTGGATTTGACCCTCCGCTGAACTGGGTGTGGGGGGTGGGGCCGGTGCTCCTGGCGGAACGACCGGCAGACGTTGTCCCATTTGATGTCTTCATGGGGTTAGGCATCGCCACTGCCGCGGGTGGTCCGTCTTGCGTCTTCACCGTTCAACAGTTGGCTCATCGATGGGGAAGTTCGTCCGCGTGGGGTCCGATCCCGGTGTCGTTCTTAGCAACCAATTGGATCACGCCTAAAACCCCCGCTGGGGATAACCGAATTCTGAAGCAACGTGGGCGCCCGTGTTGTGCCACCGTTTGGGGCGGAGGTTTCAGTCAAGGGGAAGACTGTCGACGCACTCGGGGGAGGGACCGCGGTGGCGTTACCTGCCTCCGTTGGCTGAGGCTCACCTGCGCCTTGGTGGGGGCTCCGGACGATCCGGCACGATCCGGCGCTCAGCGCGTCGTCGATGCCCTGCAGCTGATGCGGCAGCGCTTGTTGAGTGAGCATCTTCCGAAACAGATGACACCAGACAGGATGTCGCTACGCGGCTAGGAGTGACTGTGAGGATCGCCTTCGCAGCCTGCTGGTGGTGGGCTGTGGGTTGGTGACCGCGGGTGTGACCCTCGGAGGGACTGGCATCTTTCCCTTAGTGCGACATGTCCGCTCGCGGTTGCTGGCCCCGGTCCGGTTGAAGGAGCTGGCCTGATTAGGAGCTTGACCACCAGGCGTTAGCGGCGCCGGGTGTGTCCCATCACAGTCCTGCCGAGCCTTCGTCCCGGACCGGAACCACGTCCCGTCCGGCGAAGGAGAGAACGCATGACCAGTCTGACCGATCTGCGTGAGGTGGTCGATGTCGTGATCGGCGTCGACCCACGTCCATACCCATTCCGCTGCGGTCATCGACAGCGCGACCGGTGGCGTCCTTGGCGAGATCATCGTGGCGGCGACAGCCGCGGGGTATGCCGAGCTGGTGGAGTTCCCGACGAGTATCCGATGATGCGGGCAGGGGCGATCGAAGGGACCGGCGGCCACGGCGCCGGCTTGACCCGGCACCTGCTCGAGTCATGGGTCGGAGCTCGTTGTCGAGTTGGACCGTCCGAAGCGGTCCGCGCGACGTCATGGCGCGAAGTCCGATCCCCTTGATGCGATCCGAGCGGCGCGTGAGGCGATGGCACGACCGCGGTTGGGAACACCGCGCAGCGGGGCGAACGCCAAGCCCTGTCAGTACTGCTCACCGCTCGCCGCTCAGCGATCAACGCCTCCACCGAGGCGCAGCTGCAACTGTTCAGTCTCGTGGTTGCCGCGCCCGAACCGATCCGCGTCCGGTTCCGTGGTCAGAAACTTGCCGCGATGCTCAACACTGCCGCCAAGCTGCGTGTTCAGTCAGCGTGGGACGTCGAGACCACCAGCACGGTCGTCGCGCTGCGCACCCTGGCTCGTCGCGCGCACGCGATGCAGCAGGAGGCACGCGAGCTGCAAAAGGCGATCTTGGCCATCATCCGCCGTTGGCGCCCTGACCTGCTCGAGGAGTTCGGCGTCGGACCGATCGTCGCAGCGACGGTGTTGTGCGCGTGGTCGCACCCAGGCCGCGTCCACTCCGAGGCCGCATTCGCGATGCTCGCTGGCGTAGCACCGATCCCCGCCAACAGCGGCCAGGTCACCACCCGGTACCGGCTCAACCGTTACGGCGACCGGCAGCTCAACACGGCATTGCACACCGTGGTCCAGATCCGGATCCAGTGCCAACCCGCCACCCGCGACTACGTCGCTCGGCGAACCGCTGAGGGAAAGACCAGCCGCGAGATCAAACGCTGCCTGGCCCGCTACGTCGCACGCGACCTCTACCGCCTACTCGAAAGCGGGACCACAGCCGCTTGACGAAGCATAGGAGCGTCGCAGGTGAGCTCCCCATGCTGGACCGCTCGGTCAAGGAGTGGCGCACCTGCGGGTGAGTGGTCCGTGTCGTCGCAGTCGGAGTGCTGTCACCGGTCGTCCGTACGCTCCCGCTAGAGACAGACACCAACTTCTGACCCGTTAGGAGTCATCGCCATGAGCCGATTGACAGTGGGCGCCGACGGCGCCTGCCTCAACAACCCCGGACCAGCCGGGTGGGCCTGGGTTGACGAACACGGCAATTACCGGGTGCGCAGCACACTCGAGGGCACGAACAACATCGCCGAGCTCAATGCACTGCTGGACGCTTTGCAGGACCACCGCGACATCGACGCTCTAACGATCCAGACCGACTCGGAATACGCCCTCAATGGCGCCACCACCTGGCGCGCTTCGTGGGAACGAAACGGCATGCGGAACAGCAAGAAGAAGCCGATCGCCAACCAAGACCTCATCCGGTCCATCTGGATCGAACTCGACGCTCGAAAGAACGCTGCCCTGATTGTCCACGTCCCTGGCCACGACCCCGAGAACCGGTACCCCCTGAACACCGCCGCAGACATCCTCGCCGACCAAGCGGCGACTCAGGAGCAGGCTGGTCACGGAGCCGATCGGACAGGCAAGATCGACCTAGCCACCGTTACACCGCGGGTAACCTCCTACGGCCGCTGGTAGGTCGTCGAGACTGGCAAGTCGTCTTGCTGTTGAGTGACGCACCGTGAGCTGTCCGATCATGCCCTGCCCATAACGTCTCCACTCCTGCCGATGGGGAGTTACCTCACCTGATGACACCGCGCCCGAACCCGCGCTTGGGGTGCCCGCCTTCTGGGCTCTTGGCTGGCCACGTCCACGCTCTAGATGCCAGAGCCTGCAAAGGAATCAGTCCCCTCTCCACCCGTTCCTTTCTGATGTAGAATTGCGAATGTCTCATAACCATCGAGAATCATGTAGTGCCGCACATGGCGGAAGTCTGAAGCCAAGCTGCGGAGCATGCCGACTACTTCTGGTCTGACTTCATGGCAATGTTGAATCACCAGTACTTCGGCTGGCGTGCTCGCCAACCGCTGTAGTTGGTCTCCGTTCTTGCCGAGCATGCTGATTGTCATCGGCCGTGACAATCGGCCTCCTGCAGGTCCCTTCAGCAAGAATGCCGCTGTAGAGCGGCCTTCTACGCGCAGCCGAGCAGTCCAAAGGTCGCTCTGCTCCCCACCCCAGTCCTTGGGAACCACTGGTTCTCCGAGTGCGTCTGCCAGTTGCCGCTTGACCTCCGATTCAGGGATGGTTTGCATGACGCGCAAGTCCTGCCCGCGCGGAGTCCGAGCAAAGTCCACGTCGCTGAACTGCTCGACCTCATCAGGGGCGATTCGCTGGCCACCGCCTGGCCGGTCGAGTCGATCCACCCAGCCGCCGACCTCGCTGAGGAGCCGCGCCCCAATGGCCACCGGTCGAAGCTCGATGTCACCAGGCGCGTACCGCACCACCTGGGCGAGCATGTACTGCGCACGAACGCCGGACAGTTCGCTGTTCGCGGTCGAACACGTCAATCGGCTGGGATCAAACGTGCCGTGGACTAGTGCAGTCCCGTGGCCGGTGTCGAGGCCGCTGTGAAACGAGCTGCGCAAACTAGTCTCGCCCTGGGCGACGCGGCGCCGCTCCCATGCAACCTCGCTCCCGTGAAATGGAAGCTCACACCACACCAAGACCCCTGAATGGCACTGCTGGCTGGCCACTGCAACGTCTAGCGCTCGGACCGGATGCTCTGCGAGCCACTTCTCCAGTTCCCTGGTGTAGGCATCCGCATTGCCCGACATGAGCGTCTGCCGGGCGCGGCGGACGATGCGACTACGGGCTGCGTCGTCGATAAGGCGTCCAGCATTCCCACGTGCAGGAACCACGCGTAGAGGGCCTGCGATTCGGCGGGAGGACGTCGCAACCTCATGCGGCAAGCGTGCCCGACGCCTCCGACACTCGAGGCTTCGAACTGGAGTTGGCGGGATTGCCCTGTCGCAAGGTCCGAGCATGCCGTGGAGGGGATGGCCGGCAGGCGGCGAAGCGAGGCAGGTTGAGGTGGGATTTGGCTGGGTCCCGGGGTTGACCTAAAGTCCAGGCGCCCCTGTCGGGCGCCTGCCACGTGAGGTGCTCGCTATTGGTACTGGCGCTTTTGGCGCCGGGGCCGCAGAATCCTGTGGTGAAGCTCAAACTCGACCTGCACGAGATCTACAACCGAGGTGACGAGATCGAGCGAGCGCTGCAAGCGGTCATCGACGAGGCCATCGAGAAGAAGGCACCCCTGGTGGAGATCATCCCGGGGAAGGGCTCGGGACAGCTCAAGAAGCGCGTGCTGCGCTTCTTGGACCGCAAGGACGTCAAGGCCCTCTACCACCGGGTCGAGAAGGACTCCGACAACTTCGGCCGGGTCTTCGTTGACTTCAGATGGAGTAGCAGCCTGCCCCGTGCAGCCACCTTGAACGCGATACAAGGACGGCTGTCTGACGTCCAAGTCGTCGCCGCCGGCATGGGACCTGTCGGTCAGGGGCGCGCCGTCGGGCATGCACTGACGAGCGACTGGCGGCATGAGCGGTCGACGGCGAATCGCACCGACATCGTGTCGACACGGCGGCCGATGTGGGTTCTCAGCCTTGCTACGGCCAATCCTCAAAGTGCTCGTTGATTACGGCGTCCGCATCGGCTCCGTGAAGTTCTTCGCACCGAAACCTGGTGCCTCGGTAGGCGAACGTCCCTGAGTACATCTCGGGCCGTCCTTCGATGGTTTGTAGAAGTCGTCATAGTCGCCAGCGAACTCGCCGCTCAACATCACCACCCTCGTGTGCAGGGTCGCCACCACTGTTCAGCTTGACCGACCAAGTCCGAATCGGGGTTGTCTTCGTGACCGTGGCGAAGTCCCAGGCGATGAAACCGACCGGCAGTCCGTCAGGGGCAGTCAGACGACAGACCTCGAGGTTGGGCGTCCCTTCGCGTCCGGACATGCGCGCATCGTGCCAGCGTTACCACCGCTAGCACGATATCCCGTGCAGCCCGCCGAGCACGTCGCGGCAAAGTCGGGCGAGCGTAGCCGCCTCACCGCGGCAGATCCGGGCGAGCGAGCCGCCCTCCACGCGGGGATCCGGGCGAGGAAGCGCCCTCCACGCGGCAGATCCGGGCGAGCGTAGCCGCCCTCCACGCGGCAGATCCGGGCGAGCGTAGCCGCCCTCCACGCGGCAGATCCGGGCGAGCGTAGCCGCCCTCCACGCGGCAGATCCGGGCGAGCGTAGCCGCCCTCCACGCGGCAGATCCGGGCGAGCGTAGCCGCCCTCAACGCGGCAGATCCGGGCAAGCGTAGCCGCCCTGACGCGCAGATCCGGGCGAGCGAGCCGCCCTCCACGCGGCAGATCCGGGCGAGCGTAGCCGCCCTCCACGCGGCAGATCCGGGCGAGCGTAGCCGCCCTCCACGCGGCAGATCCGGGGCGAGCGTAGCCGCCCTCCACGCGGCAGATCCGGGCGAGCGTAGCCGCCCTCCACGCGGCAGATCCGGGCGAGCGTAGCCGCCCTCCACGCGGCAATCCGGGCGAGCGTAGCCGCCCTCCACGCGGCAGATCCGGGCGAGCGAGCCGCCCTCCACGCGGCAGATCCGGGCGCGAAGGTAGCCGCCCTCCACGCGGCAGATCCGGGCGAGCCAGCCGCCCTCCACGCGGCAGATCCGGGCGAGCCAGCCGCCCTCCACGCGGCAATCGGGGCGCGCAGCGTAGCCGCCCTCACCGCGGCAGATCCGGGCGCCTTCGTCAGAAGGGTGGGGGTCCGACAATCTGGATGTCCCCGTTTCGCTGAGCGCTCAGCGCGATCCTGGCGAAGTCCACGATGCAAGCCGACCCTTCGAAGGGCTCGCTGGCGCCGAGGTAGAACGATTCGCACTCGCAGGTCGGCTGGATGCCGAGCACCTTGGCCGTTGCGCTCTTGACGAGGAAGGCGTGAGGCACGCCCGCGGGCACCATGACGAAGTCGCCGGATCCGATCTCGTGTTCGTCGTCGTTGATGCGGTACTGGATCTGTCCGTCGAGCACCCACATGGACTCCGAGACCGGGTGGGTGTGGATCGGGGTCCACTTGCCCTCGACCATGTCGACCTCGATCAGGCTGATGTCCTCGTTAGCGCTGTTGAGTTTCCATGTGAAGACGCCACCGCCGAAGAACCATCGCTTCTCGCCCTCGCCCGCCCGTCGGATCACCGGCGCGAGCGTTGTCGTTTCCGTCATCTGACACTCCGATCGTTCATGAGACTTGAGTCTTGTAATGAGATTGGCATATCATGAAGATCATGTCAACGGACTACCTCGAGTTGGGTCGCTCGCGGCAGAAGCAACGCACCCGCGACCACCTATCGCTGCGGCGCGCGAGCTGATCACCGCGGGCGACACGCCCCGTGTCGAGGAGGTCGCCGCGGCTGCCGGGATCTCTCGCCCCACCGCGTACCGCGACTTCGCCTCACAGGGCGAGCTGCTCGCCGCGGCATACCCGGAGACGGCAGCGACGTCCGTCTTTCCCGACCCGCCGCCGGCAGCCTTGGACGAGCGCGCGCCCGCCGTTGCCGGGTTCGCCATCAACCGCGTGCAGGAGAGTGAGCCGCAGCAGCGCGGACGTTGCGCCTCTCGCCGGGGGAGGCACCGCACCAGCGGCCGCTGCGCCAGGGCCGCGTCAACCGTGGTTCGTCGAGGCGCTCGAGCCCATGGTCGAGTCGATCGGCGGCGAGAGCGTGCACCGGCTTGCGTTGGCACTCCGCGCCGCATGTGGCATCGAGACCCGCGTCTGGTTCAGCGATGTCGCCGGACTCGCGCCCGCAGAAGTCAGTGCGCTCCAGGAACTGATGGTCGACGCCCTCGTCAGTGGGCCCTCGAAAAACCCCCGATGCGACAGGCCCTTGCACTGATCCCGGCAGATCCGGAAGTTCGCCGTGCCGACAGGCGGCGGAGTGACTCACCCCGGAGGCGTCCAGCTCGCGGCGGAGAGGCACGCCATCGCAATCCGCCCGGGGCGGTCACTGCCAAATCGCGGCATGTCCGAGTTCCCGCGCCCAGTCCCGGAGGTCACGCCTCCCGCATCGGCGGCGAGGCCTCGACATCCGCGACGGGATCCGCCGATTCCAGTATTTGCAGATCGGTCCTTTGCAAATCCGCCAGAAAAGGGGTTTGACCTAAACCAGAGTGATCGTGAGCTTTACCAGCGATTCGCGAACCAGCGCCGGCGTCCGTGTGCGGTGAGATGATTGCGATTCCGAGGACATGTGGTTCAGCTAGACGAGGTCGCCTTCGGCGAACGCAGGTACTCAGAGGGCTTCGGCCACGAAGACGGCCTGTTCGCTGCCCTGCGACCGTGCCCATGGATCTCCTCGCCAGCTGATGCTCGCGCCAGCGAGGCGAGGCTCGGGCACGCCCGAGTCGGTCTCGAGAATGAGATGAAGCCAGCCGTGTGGGCGTGATGTTCCTCGCGGTATTACAACGTTGAAAGCCGGCCGATCATGCAACTTCGACCCCGCGCGCCCCGAAACCCGCGGTACTTCGGTTACGTCGACGGCGTCCTCCGCGAGGTGTCACTAGATCAGGCCAACGAAATCCTTACCGCTGCGGGACTCGATTCGATTCGGGAGAGATTGAACACTCGCGGACCCTGCTAGATGACTTGGCTCATGCTGGCGCGGCGCCGCACCTATCGATCCCGGCGTCATGTCGGAGCGCGTAGACTTCGGGCCCCCCGCGGCCCGAACTACCAACAGCGATGAACCGACGTCAAAACAGGCTCTCCACCAGCTCATCCAGGTTCTGGCCGCGTGCCCATACGTTCGCCGCATCCACAAGAGCCTGTGGTGAGGCGTCCGTAACGATCAGGGCAATCCCATCCCATCCCATCTCGGCCCGGGCGAAACGCTCACCCGCTCTTGGGTGACCGACGATGCTCTCGGAGATGCATCTTGAACCGCGGCTTAGAGGACGACATGCCGCTCTGGGAGATCTCCGCCACGTGCCGACAGAATGAGTTTATCGCGGCCGGGTCAGTCTTTGTTGGGTCGACATTGATCCCGAGGTTTTGGCGGGTGCTCGTGGATCGTTGGGCGCGGCGATCCGGTGAGCGTCCGAAGGCTGCGCGCGCGTCGATGGCCCGGATGAGAGCTGCGGCCAACTCGGGATTGGGTGGGTCGCGGCCCGATTGCCGCAGCCTGAATGAGCCGCTTCGTCGCTACCTGCTGTAATTTTGGCCCTGCCCTTTGGCATCCACGAGGCTCTGGACAGGCACTGCAGCTTCTCCTTGACTAAGGCCGGGTGGATGCGCCAGCGATCCTGGCCTTGGTGACCCGTGAGCCTGCCCACCTTCACTCACTTGATGACGACGGAGGGGTCGACGCCGAGACGCTTGCCGGTTTGCGCTGGTCAGCCAATTCGGTTGGCCCACCGCGAGAAGTGCATTGCGCCGGGCAGCCGACGCGAGAGTCCGTGCTCAAACGGCGTCAATGAACCTCGGTTGAGCGAGGCTTGGATGGCAGTGTCGACCCCATGACGGTACCGCCAGACGGCTCAGTCCCCGCATGGCGTCTGCAACCTCGACCTTCAGACTCGACTGGAGGGGGAATCGGTTAGCCCTGGCGCCTCTCGGGATATTTCCAGCCGCTCGTCCGCTTGGGGGAGGATGTGCCAAGGTGGGCTTCGTGCCGGGGCCGTCTGTCCGGTGGCTGAGTTTCTCGACTGCGAGAGCGCTGACCCCTCGTGGGACGCTCGCTTACGATTGGACCGAATGGCCCTTCACGCCACACGGAATGCCCCCGCGATTGACAAAGCAAAAATGCGTAAGTCTCCAACTTCAGTTGTACATGCAGGACTGGTGGGAATCTCGCGTGACGCCGCCTTCATGTGGCCGAGCATTCCTACCGTCCGGACTTCCAAATCCGAACGCTGGCCAACGACGTGGGACTGGATGTAACCAGGTTAAGAGCGCAAGAGACGCGGCGCGCAGATTTCCGGTCCTTGATCAGGACCACATGTGCACCAACGCTCACGAGTATTCGAACTGGCCGGCCACCTTGTGACGATCTGGTTCACCGAGGCTGGGTTCCCTGGAGTGGCTTGCCACCAGCACGCGCGGACCGACGACTCGAGAACTCACGCTGGAGCGCCTTCGGATACTCGACCCGACTCGCTCACAGCGCACACCCAGGTCGTTTCGGGGCTCGAAGGGGCTGGCACGAACTGATTTCCACGACCGGGCCCCTCCCGGGCTCCGACTTTCATCAAGAATGCGGGTTCGAGGTCACCTTGGCCTACTCGACGCAGCATCGCGCAGCGACATTTGGGCAGAGATCGCTCCAATCTCCTCACCATGATTATGAGGCGCGCAGACCGCCTGGTTATATCGGTCGGTTCGCCAGCGGCGCCGTACGGTGAGGTCTCAGGGGCCGACCACCTGCTGTGGGATTTCGTGGCGGCATCAGGGTCGCTGGCTCGAGCCGCCACACCTGGAGCATATTCGCAGGGTCGATGTTCACGACTGGTGGCTGGGCTCAATCACCAGAATCTATCCTCACTGGGAGAAGCTCGTACCTAGTCGTCGCAGTGGACCGACTTTCACCGTTCGGCGGGCGAACGAGCCAAACGGTGAGGTGGTTGGCTGGCAGATTCAGCCGTTCCGCGACCGGGCACCCGCCGAAGGTCGAGGGTTAGCGCTGGTCCGTCCCTTGGGCACTGCCATTCGGCTCGCACCTTGGCCAGCAGCGCCTCGGCTTAGCCGTCGTCCAAGCAGACAGCGGCGATCCGAGAGCGGTCGATCGGAGCCGCGGGAGGGTGCGTCTATCTGGGCGGCGTGGGTCACGCGCCCGTGAGAGTTGAGCGCTATCGGTTTCGATCAGATGATGAGACGCCGAAGCGGGCGATCAACCCCTGTGCTTCGGCGCCTTTGACCATCTCGGTGACGGTGCGGGTCTCCTCGGCACCCACCGCGGCGCGATCCATCTCCCAGCCCGAACGGATCAGCCGCCGGCACTGTCCCAGAGCCTTCGCGGAGCCCGAGGCGAGGTCGATGGCCAGCGCGGTTGCCCGGCCCTGGGCGTCGGCAGACACCTCGGTGACCATGCCCCAGGTACAGCGTCGTCGGCGGAGGCCGGCTCTCCCGTCAAGGCGAAGCGCAGCGCCCGGTGCTGCCCGATGCTGCGGGGGAGCAGGTAGGACAGGCCGCAGTCGGGCGTGAAGCCGATGGCGGGGTAGGCGAAGACGAACTTGGTCGCCGGGTCGGCCACGATCAGGTCGCAGCTGAGCATCAGCGCCAGGCCGGCGCCGGCGACGGCCCCGTGCACCGCCGCGACGACCGGCATCTCGAGAGCGGCGAGCCGTTGGAAACCGGCGTCCAGCTCGGACGCCAGCTGGTGAATGTAGGCGGGTTGGTCGGCGGCCTGAGCGAAGGCGGCCACGTCGCCACCGGCGCAGAACCGTCGGCCCTCGCCGGTCAGGAGGACCGCCCTCACCTCGTCGCTGGTGGCGGCTTGCTCGACGGCCGAGGCGAAGGCCCCGGCGGTCGTCGAGATCGAGGGCGTTCGACACCTCGGGACGGTTCAGCCTGATGTGAGCGACTCCGTGTGCGACGGAGTAGCCGATCGCGTCGGGCACGTCAGACCCTCCGGAAGAGAGCCGCCATCGCCTGGCCGCCCCCGATACACATGGTGACGATGCCGAACTCGAGGTCGCGACGGACCATGTCCTTGGCGACGCGCAGGGTGAGGTTCGCGCCGGTCGCCCCGACCGGGTGACCCAGCGCGATCGCGCCCCCGTACGGGTTGACCGATGCTGGGTCGAGCCCAGCGTCGCGGATGACGGCCACGGCCTGCGAGGCGAACGCCTCGTTGAGCTCGATGATGCCGATGTCGGACGGGGACATCCGCGTCTGCGCGAACAGCGACTCCAGGGCCAAGGTCGGCGCGTACCCCATGAGCTCGGGTTCCATGGCCGCGGTCGTGACCGCCTCGAGCGAGACCAGGCCGGTCAGCCCTCGGGCGGCCGCCGCCTCCGTCGCGGGCCAGCACGAGGACCGCGGCGCCGTCGTTGATCCCGGAGGCGTTGCCGGCGGTCACCGTGCCGTCCTTGGAGAACGCGGGCCGCAGCGCGGCCAGGGCCTCCACCGTGGTGTCCGGCTTCGGATGCTCGTCGGTGTCCGCCGTGAACGGGCGTCGGCCGCCAACCTCGACCGCCACGATCTCCTCCGCGAACGCGGCCCGAGCCTCGGGCGTCGGCCGCTCGACGCTGGGACTCGGCGGCGAACTCGTCCTGCTCCTGGCGGGAGACGCCGTACTTCACGGCGACGTTCTCGGCGGTGACGCCCATGTGGATGTCGTGGAACGGGTCGGTCAGCATCATGACGGTGCCGTCGACGAGCGCCCGGTTGCCGAGCTTGTAGCCGCTGCGGGCACCGAAGTCGTAGAAGGGCATCCGCGTCATCGACTCGTCGCCACCGGCCAGCGACGAAGTCGAGGTCGTTCCAGCGCATCTCCATCGCGGCGGACCACACCGCCTGCAGACCGGAGCCGCACAGACGGTTGACGGTGTATGCCGGAACGCTGGTGGACAGGCCCGCGCGGACGGCGACGCGGCGAGCGTTGTAGGCGTCCGCCCCGACCTGGCCGATGCACCCCATCACGACCTCGCGGATGTCGGCCGGGTCCACCTTCGGCCCGTGCGAGCGCCTCGACCGCGGCCGTCGCGCCGAGCTCGAAAGCCGGGACGTCCTTGAACATCCCCCCGAAGCTGCCGATCGGCGTACGAGCGCCGTCCAGCACGACGATGCGTGTCGTTGTTCATCGGGTTCGGATCACCCCAGCTCGCGAAGCGTCTGCGCGAGGCGCTCAGGCGCAGCGACCATCGACATGTGGCCGGTGTCCAGGTAGGCGACGCCCCCGCCGACGATGGTCATCGAGCGTTCTTGCAGCTCTGGTGGGTAGCAGGCGTCCTTGGTCGTCCGGATGTAGGTCCGCGGGACCTCCGCCGTGAGGCCGGCGAGATCGACCGTCTCGGTGAGCAGGGCCGCGGAGTCGTCGACCACCTGGTCGAGGGTCCACTCGGTGGCTTCGGGGTCCAAGTCGTTGCACAGCATCACCTGTGCGCCCGAGCGGTCCTGCGAGTAGATGCCGCCCGTGGTCGAGGCGCGAACGGATTCGCGCACCGAGGGGTCGATCTGGTCGAGGACGCTCGACCCGTCCGGGGGGACGACCGCGGACAGGAAGGCCACGTGCCGAAGCCGCGGCGCGAACTCGGCCATGACCCGGGGAACGGTGACGCCGGCGAAGGAGTGCGCCACGATCACGATGTCGTCGCCGTCGATGCCCGCCAAGGTCTCTCGCAGCACGCTGGCGCAGTCCTCGAGCGTCACCGACTCGATCGGGACGTCGCTGCGGGAGCCGCGCCCGGGATAGTCGATCGCCACCGCCGGTGCGTCCAGGTGGGGGATCAGACGGTCCCAGCAGGAGGCGCCCATACCGGCGCCGTGGACGAGCACGTACATGCGGGAATCCTCCTGAAGTGAAGTCAAGTCAGTTGAGGTTAGGACGCTCGTCCCGGGAACCGTCAAACACCGGTCCGGCAGTCAGGACAGTTGTCCCATCGGCGGAACCGGCCTATCGTTGGTGAAGTGAACTCAGGTCAATCCGGCGTGTGATGTCGGTCCTCAACGAGCAGGTCGTCGTGGCGGGCCGCACCCTGCGCAACCGGGTCGTGGCGACCGCTCACGGCACCGCCGCCGTCGTCGACGGGATGCCGCTGCCGTCGGACGTGGCCTACTGGGGCCGGTTGGCCTGGGGTGGACCGTCGATGGTGGTGGCGGGTGGCATCTCCGTCGGACGCGCGTCGACCCTGCGCGGGTCGGTTCCTCGGAGAGGCGTGGCACGCGCACGCGGCCACCGCATACCGGCCGAAGGCGGAGGCCATCACCTCAGCCGGCGCCCTGGCCATCGCTCAGCTGTGCCATCTGGGTCGCGAGACCCTCGGCGCGCCGACCTTCTTCCCGTTCGAGGCGCCGAGCGCGGTGCGGTCGCCCCGCGAGCCGTCGCCGGCCCGGGTCCTGACCACGGACGACTGCTCGGCAGCGGTGACGTCGTTCGTCACCTCGGCCTGCATGATGATCGACGCCGGCTTCGACGGCGTGGAGATCCACGGCGCACACGGCTACCTCGTGGCCCAGTTCCTCAACGAGCACGTCAACGACCGTGACGGACCGCTACGGCGGGGACGTGGTGGGACGGTGCACCCTCCTGCTCGAGATCATCGCCGGGATCAGGAGGGAACGTCCCGACGCGGTGGTCGGGCTACGCCTCTCGGTCGAGAACGACCCTGACGGTGCCGACCTCGACCACCTCGCCTCGGTGGTCCGTGTGGTCGCCGACCGCGAACCGACGGACTTCCTGGACCTGACCTACGGCAACCGGCTGTCCTACGTCCGCGACATGGCGACCACCCGCCCGCCCTTGATGGACGAGTCGTTCGCCGACCGGCTGCGGGCGATCCGGCGGTCGGCCGCGGTCCCGGTGCTGCTGTGCTCGTCCTTCCACGACCGGTCGGACCTCGAGCAGGTGGTCGTCGACGGCCGCGCCGATCTGGTGGGCATGGCTCGACCGCACATCGCCGACCCGGACCTGACCCTGAAGCTGCTGGAGGGGCGCGACGACGCAGATACGGCCGTGCGTGGCCAGCAACGAGGACTGCCGCGCCTTCGACCCCGTGGGTCTGTGCGTGGTCAACCCCGATCTCGCGCCGCCCGGCGCCACGGTCCGGCCCGCCGAACCGGTCCGACTGGGCCCCATCCGTGGCGGATCACGACACGTCACAGTGGTGGGCGCCGGTCCGGCGGGGTTGGAAGCGGCGGTCACGCTGGGGCTCGCCCGACCGGACCTCCGGGTGGTGCTCGTGGAGCGCTCCGGACGGATCGGTGGCCAGCTCGTCGCGGCCGAGGCGTCCGGTACCCGACCGGGCTGGCGCCGGCTGCTGGACTTCTACGAGCGTGAGGTCCGCCGAGCCGGTGTGGAGCTCCGGCTCGGCACTGCTGTGCAGGCCGGTGACGTCGACGAGGTGAGGTCGTCTGGGCCACCGGCGCGGAGGAGAGGCCGCCACGCCCGCCGTCCGGGCTGGAGGTCGCCTCGGAGGCGTTCCTCCTGGACGCCACCATGGCGCCACGACGTCCGCTCGTCGTCGACGACGGGTTCGGGTGGTGGCCCACGGTCAGCGCGGTGGAGGTGGCCCTCGCTCGCGGGGCCGAACAGGTGACCGTCGCCACCCCCGGCACCTCCTGGGCGGCGGCCATCCCCGCGGACTCCCGGGCCCAGCTGACCGAGCGGCTGCGGGGAACCCGACTCGAGGTGGTGGCGCTCGCGGCCGTCGACGTGACCGAGGACGGTGCGGTGACCGTCACGGTCAACGGCTCCGACCTGCGCCATCCCGTGGACCCGGACTGTCTGGTGCGGGTCGGCGTGCGGACGTCCTCGCCCCTGCCCGACACCGAGGGGTGGGCCATCGGGGACTGCGTGACGCCCCGTCGGGTCGCCCATGCCATCGCCGAGGGTCGGGCCCTGGGGCGTCGACTCGCGGTGAGCTGTCCACCACCACCAGAGCGGAGCTAGCGAAGTCATGACCACGGTGACCTACGAGGTCGGTGCACTGGAGCACATCGTCGGGACGGAGTTCGGCCCCGGACCCTGGCTGGTGGTCGACCAGGAACGGATCGACACCTTCGCCGATGCCACCGACGACCACCAGTGGATCCACGTCGACCCCGAGCGCGCGAAGCAGGGGCCGTTCGGCGCCACCGTGGCCCACGGGTACCTCACGCTCTCCCTGGTCGCGCCGCTGCTCGAGGGGCTCGTGCGGGTGGAGGGGGCGACGATGGCCGTCAACTACGGTCTCGACCGCGTTCGCTTCCCCGCCCCGGTGGTCTCCGGGAGCCGACTGCGAGCGCGTGCCGTCCTCGCCTCGGTCGAACCGGCCGGGGCCGGCTCCGTGCAGGCCGCGTTCCAGGTCACCATCGAGGTCGACGGGGGCGGCAAGCCGGCCTGCGTCGCGACGGCGCTGTGCCGGTACTACTCGGCAGCCGTAGGAGCGTCGTGACCACCACCCGTGAGGTTCGGCTCGTACGCCGCCCCGAAGGACCCCTGCGGGTCGAGGACCTGTCGGTCGTCGAGGTCGAGGTGCCGCGGCTCGAGGCGGGGCAGGTGCTGGTGCGCAACACGCACCACTCGGTCGACGCCGCGCTCCGCCTGCGACTCGACCCGACCTCACCCCCTGGCTACCTGCCCGCCTTCGCCGTCGGGGAGGGACTTGCGGGACTCGCGGTGGGCACCGTCCTCGAGTCGCGCCTGGCGGGGATCGAGGCCGGCGACATCGTCCAGCACGCACGCGGGTACCGGGAGCTCGCCGTGGTCGACGGCGACTCCGCCGCGCTGGGCGGTGCCGGACGACTCACTCGGCTGGACCCCGCGCTCGCGCCACCGGAGGTCCATCTGGGGCTGCTGGGCGGTACCGGCCTGACGGCCTGGGCCGGCATCGTGCTCGTCGCGTCGGCGCGGGCGGGGGACACGGTCTGGGTCTCAGCCGCGGCCGGCGCGGTGGGCAGCGTGGCGGCCCAGCTGGCCAAGGCCCGGGGCTGCCGCGTCGTGGGCAGCGCCGGAAGTCCGGACAAGGTGACGCTACCTGCGCGACGTGCTGGGCCTGGACGCCGCGTTCGACTACCACGAGGGCCTCGGCGTCCAGCTGCGTGAGGCCGCGCCGGAGGGGGTCGACGTCTACTTCGACAACGTCGGCGGCGCCCACCTCGAGGCGGCGCTGGACGCGTTGCGCCCCTTCGGGCGAGTGGCGCTGTGCGGCGCCATCTCCGGCTACAACGGTGACCGCGCCCGCGGTCCGGCGAACCTGTTCCTGGCCACCGCCAAGAACCTCACGATCCGCGGTTTCCGGGCCGGTGCCTTCGCCGACCGCGCCGACGAAGCCCGCGCAGAGCTCGCCGGACTCTGGCGTGACGGCCGGGTGACGCTCGAGCTGTCGACCTACTCCGGGCTCGACGAGGCACCGCGCGCGATCGTCGATCTGCTCGCCGGTCGGACCCTCGGCAAGTGCGTGGTCGTCGGCTGAGCGGACCGGGTTTGGTGATTGACGCCACACCGGACCTGCCGTTACGCTGAACTGATATCAGTTCAAAGAGAGGATCGACGTGCAGACTTTCAAGAGCCTCAAGGCGGTTGCCGTAGGGGCGTGCGTGGCCTTGGCGCTCGCGGCGTGCGGCAGCGGAGGCGGCGGCGGGGGCTCCGAGCCGACCCAGGCCGCCACCGGCGACTGGAACAGCGTGCTCGCCGCGGCGGACGGTGAGGGCAGCGTCATGCTGTACTCCAGCCAGAACCCGACTCGCCTCGAGGCGCTGAAGACCGCGTTCAACAAGGCCTACCCGAAGATCAGCATGCAGTTCGTGCGAGGCACGGACGGCGACCTCAACCCCAAGATCGACGTCGAGAAGCGGACCGGCAAGGGCACCGCCGACGTGCACATGGTCACCGATGCCGGGTGGATCACGAACGCCGCCAAGTCCGGGCAGTACTCGGTCGACGTGCAAGGGCCGGCCTTCGCCGATCCGGCCTACGACCGCGCCAAGAACGTCATCAGCAGCAAGTTCTTCCTCACCAGCGCGGCGGTGTTCGCCATGGGCTGGAACACCAAGGCGGTGCCGGACGGGTTCAAGACCCCCCAGGACATGCTCAACGAGAAGTACGCGGGAAAGATCGGCATCACGAACCCGCAGGGCATCGCGGCGTACGTGGACTTCTACCGGTTCTACGAGAAGAACTTCGGCCCCAACTTCCTCGAGCAGCTGGCCAAGCTGAAGCCGCGGATCTACCCCAGCGCCCTCGGCATCGCCCAGGCCTTGACCTCCGGTGAGATCGTCGCCGCGCCAGGTGTTCAGCCGCTCGTTGCCGAGGTCGCCGCGGGTGCACCGGTCAACTGGGCGCTTCCCACGCCGGCGTGGGGCACTCCGTGGTACTCCCACGTGCTGAAGTCGGCGCCCCACCCCAACGCCGCCCAGGTCCTGGCGAACTTCATGGTCACCGCGGAGGGGCAGGCGGCTCTGAACACCGGGTACGCGTCGGTCCTCAAGAGCGACGGCTCGGTCGCCAACGCCTCGACCATCGCCCTGCCGGACCCGGCCGAGCTCACCCCCGAGAAGGTCAAGGCCTACCAGCAGACGTGGGAAGCA
The DNA here is from genome assembly GCA_963770005.1 of uncultured Actinomycetota bacterium. GTDB lineage: Bacteria > Actinomycetota > Actinomycetes > Actinomycetales > Dermatophilaceae > Lapillicoccus. Next base: position 23,758 of record CAVYNX010000006.1, read on the forward strand.
CTCTTCCTGCAGAAGTGACCATCGGTGGACGCATCGGGCACCTGGGTCCGTCGGACCCAGGTGCCCGGGCACCTACCGGAAACGACACGCACTACGCGCACGAGGAGGTGCGGCGGTGACACACCACGACGAGGCGCTCACCGGGCGCACCGTGCTGATCACCGGGGCGGCCAGTGGCATCGGCGCGGCGACCGCCCGCCTGCTGCACCGTCGCGAGGCGCGCGTCATCCTCGGTGACATCGACGTGGCGGCCGGTACGGCCCTCGCGGACGAGCTGGGCGACCGAGCGGAGTTCGTGCCGCTGGACGTGACCGACGAGGAGCGCTGGGACCGCCTCTGCGTCAGGGTCGAACAGCAGGGACCGCTCGACGTGCTGGTGCACTCGGCCGGGGCCGCCAGCCAAGGCCGCCATCGCCGACACGTCGCTGGCCGACTTCCGCCGCATGCTGGACCTCAACCTCGTGGGCACCTTCCTCGCCCTGCGAGCAGCCATCCGGGTGATGGGTGACGGCGGCTCGATCATCACCCTGTCCTCCCTGCGAGGAGTCCTGGCCACCGCTGGGCTCGGCTCCTACGGCGCCGCCAAGTTCGGCGTTCGCGCGCTCACCCGCGTCGCCGCCCTCGAGCTGGCCGACCGGGGCATCCGGGTGAACTCGGTATGCCCCGGAAGCATCGCGACCCCGATCACCAACGGTCCGGGGTTCGAGATGGACGACTTCAACGCCTACGTGAGCTCCATTCCGCTGCGTCGCCAGGGCCACCCTGACGAGGTGGCTCGCGTCATCGCGTTCCTGGCCAGCGACGAGTCGTCGTACGTGACGGGGACCGACCTCCTCGTCGACGGCGGCACCGCCGCCGGCCGCACCACGCCGCGCCGCGACCCGACCACCATCCCCACCCACCACATGTCGGGTCCGAGGACCTGACTCGACGTGAACGAGGTAACCCGATGCCGGGATTCAACATCGAGGGGCTGACCAAGCGCTTCGGGACCAACACCGTGGTCGACGACCTCGACCTCGAGATCCACGAGGGCGAGTTCGTCGTCCTCCTCGGACCGAGCGGGTGCGGCAAGACCACGACCCTGCGATGCCTGGCCGGGCTGGAGCGTCCCGAGCTGGGAACCATCACGTTCAAGGACCGCACCGTCTTCAGCGAGAGCCGGACGCGTCGATGTCCCCACGCACAAGCGGAACATCGGCATGATCTTCCAGTCCTACGCGCTGTGGCCGCACCTGAGCGTGCGCAAGAACATCAGCTACCCGCTGAGGGTGCGCGGGATGAAGGACAAGCTGAACGGCGGCGCGGTCGAGCGGGCGGCGTCGATGGTGGACACCCAGGCCCTCCTGGACCGCTACCCGGCTCAGCTCAGCGGTGGCCAGCAGCAACGCGTCGCGGTCGCCCGTGGACTGGTCGCGGAGCCGGATCTGGTGCTCTTCGACGAACCGCTCAGCAACCTGGACGCCCGCTTGCGCGACCAGGTGCGTACGCAGATCCACCAGCTGCACCGCAAGCTGGGCTTCAGCGCCGTGTTCGTCACGCACGACCAGACCGAGGCGTTCGCCCTGGGAGACCGTCTGGCCATCATGAAGGCCGGCAAGCTCGAGCAGTTCGACACCCCTCAGCGGGTCTTCGACGAGCCGGCCTCCGAGTACGTGGCCGCGTTCATCGGGATGGGCAACCGGCTGGAGCTCACCCGGAGCGAGCGCGGCTGGTCCATCGCGTCCGGCGAGCTGCTCGACCTGGGGCCGCGCACGCCGGTCCGGGCGGCCGGCGACCGCGCCATCGCCCGGCTCCGCGCTGAGGACCTGCACCTGCGACAACGCCCCGAAGACGTTCCTCCTCGCCATGTGCCCGTCCACGCCAAGCTCGTGACCACCGAGTTCGAGGGGCGCCACTACGACGTGCTCGTCGACATCGAGGGGCAACGGCTCAGCCTGCGCGCCGACACTCGTGAACACGGCGCCTGGCTGCGCGACGCCGACGAAGGTGCACCGGTCCTGCTCAGCTTCGCTCCGAGCGACGTACGCGTGTTCGCGGACGACCTCACCGAACAGCCCCAGACGGGACTGGCGTTGGTCGGCACCCCGAGCGCCGTGACCGAGACCGGCCCCCACACCACCACGTCGCCCGTGCCCTCGGAGCTGTGAGCGAGATGGCCACCACCTCCGTCACGCCGCCCAGCGAGCAGGCGCGCCGCGCCTCCGCGCCGGAAGGGCGTCCGAAGGGCTCTCTGGCGCAGACCCTGCAGAGCAGGGGCTGGGGGCCTCGGGTCGGCTACGCCCTCCTGCTGCTCGTGCTGGGATACCTCATCGTCGTCCCGCTCTTCCAGCTCCAGACCTTGGCCTTCGAGGACGGGGCCGCGGGCTACAAGTCGCAGTACGGCAGCCCCTCCATCGGCCAGGTCATCCGGACGACCATCCAGCTCGCCCTCGGCTCCCTGGTGATCGCGATGGTGCTCGGCACGGTGCTCGCCTTCGCCAGCAGTCGCCTGCCCGCGCGGTTCGGGTTCCTGAGGGTGATCCCGGTCCTGCCCATCGTCATGCCCGCGGTGGCCAACATCTGCGGGTGGGCCTTCCTGCTCTCACCGGGTCCCGGCTACCTCAACGGGCTCCTGCGCCGGCTGCCCTGGTGGAGCTCGCTCGACTCGGGTCCGATCGACGTCTACACGACGACCTGGATCATCATCCTCACTGGCTTCGGGCTGACGTCGTTCGTCTACCTCTTCGTCAGCGCGGGCATGGCCAACATCAGCGCCGAGCACCTCGAAGCGGCGCAGACCAGCGGGTCGTCCACGGTCGGGGTCTTCTTCCGGATCGTGCTGCCCCTGCTGCGCCCGTCCCTCATCTACGGCGGTGGAGTAGCGCTCCTGCTGGGGCTCGGGCCAGTTCACCGGACCGTTGCTGCTCGGCGCGAACACCGGCGTCAAGGTCCTGACCACGGAGATGTACCTGCGGGTGTCCGAGTCGCCGGCGGACTTCGCGGCCGCGGCCGCCGCCGGCTCACCTCTCGTGATCCTCGGCGTGATCGTCGTCCTGGGCCAGAAGCTGCTCCTGGGCGACCAGCGGCGGTTCGTCACGCATGGCGGCAAGGGCTTCAAGCCGGCTCCCGCTCGGTCGGCGTGGTCGGTGGTGACCGTCGTAGTCTACGGCATCGTGGCGCTGGTCCTGCCCCTGATCGGGCTCCTCATCGTCGCGCTGTCGCCCTTCTGGTCGGAGTCGATCAGCTGGAGCCTCTTCACCCTCAACAACTTCAGCACCCTCCTGTCGACGAGCGACGTCGTCGAGTCGATCGTCACGAGTGTCGTCGCCTCCTCGGTCGCGGTGGTGTTCTGCGTCCCGTTGGGCTTCCTCGTCGCGAACCTGCTCGTCCGCGGGCGGCGGTTCAAGATCCTGCGCGCGATCGGTGACCTGATCGCGGCTCTCCCGTTGGGGATCCCCGCGGTCATCTTCGGCGTGGGCTTCCTCCTGACCTACACCCAACCGCCGCTCATCCTCTACGGCACGAGGGCCGTCATCATCCTCGTCTACGTCGTGCTGATGATCCCGTTCGCGACGCGGCTGCAGATGACGGCGCTGATGTCGTTGGGGGAGACCTACAACGAGGCGTCCGCCACCAGCGGCGCCAGCCCGTTCGTCACCAGTCGACAGATCACCTTGCCGTTGATGCGTCCGGCCATCCTCAGTGCCGTCGCGCTGATGTTCATCCTGCTGACCCACGAGTTCGCGGCGTCATTGCTGGTGCGTTCTCCCACTACCCAGGTCATGGGCACCCGGCTCTACGACCTGTGGACGAACGGGCTCTACCCGCAGGTCGCCGCCATGGCTCTCCTGATGACGGTCGTGACAGGACTGGGCGTCTTCGTGGCCATGCTGATCGGCGGCCGGAACGTCCTCGACAAGCTGTGAGCCGGCGGTCACTCGAGTGATCCTGCGGTCGAGGTCCGACCGGACCGGGTCAGCCGGTCGGACCGCCGGCGACGTAGAGCACCTGGCCGGAGACGAAGCCGGCCGCCGGGTCGGCGAAGAAGGCCACCGCATTCGCGACGTCGTCGGGCTCGCCGACCCGCCGCACGGCGATCTGCTCGGCGTTGGCGGCCTTGAAGTCCTCGAACGACACCCCGAGCCGGGTCGCCGTGGCGGCCGTCATCTCGGTGGCGATGAACCCCGGAGCGATGGCGTTCGCCGTGATGCCGAAGCGACCCAGCTCGAGGGCCAGCGTCTTGGTGAAGCCCTGCAGGCCGGCCTTGGCGGCGGCGTAGTTCGCCTGGCCGCGGTTGCCGAGGGCGGAGAGGCTGGAGATGTTGACGATCCGGCCCCAACCCGCCTCGGTCATGTGTCGTTGGACGGTGCGGGTCATGAGGAAGGCGCCGCGGAGGTGGACACCCATCACCGCGTCCCAGTCGGTCGTCGACATCTTGAACAGCAGGTTGTCCCGCGTGATCCCGGCGTTGTTCACCAGGACGTTGGGCGGCCCGAGCTCGGCCGAGACCCGGTCGACGGCGGCCTGGACGGCAGCCTCGTCGGACACGTCGGCGCCGACCGCGATGGCCCGGCCGCCCCCGGCGGTGATGCCCTCGACCGTTGCGGCGCAGGCGCTTTCGTCCAGGTCGAGGACGGCCACGTGACAGCCGTCCGCCGCCAGTCGCGCGCTCACCGTGGCACCGATGCCCCGTGCCCCACCGGTGACGATCGCCGTGCGCTGCGGGTTGGTCATGTGGTCCTCCTCAGGATGCGGACGTGTCTGCCTGAACTGAAATCACTTCAAAACTTAGCATGTGAGCTGGGGGAGGAGCCGGGCGATCGCCGCGGGTGGTACCGGATGCGGCGGATACGCTGCGCAGATGGCCGCTCCCAACGACGACTGGGCCTCGCTGGCGCCCTACCTGCGGGCGCAGCGCCAGATGGCCCGCCTGTCCCTGCGGTCGCTCGCGACCATGACCGGCGTCTCCGACTCCTACCTGAGCCAGGTCGAGCGCGGTCTGCATCAGCCGTCCCCCGAGGTGCTGAAGGCGATGGCAAGCGCGCTGGGGATGTCGGCGAACAGCCTCTACGAGCGCATGGGGTGGCTCGACTCCGACGAGGAGGCCGAGGCCAACGGCACGGCCACCGAGGGTGTCGAGATGGCCATCGAGCGGGACGAGCGACTCACTCCGTCGAAGAAGACGGCGCTCCTCGCCGTCTACCGCTCCATGGTCGAGGACGACTAGCGCTTGACGTAGCGGGCGCCGCTTGGTGTACTGCAGGACAATCGTTGCGTCTCGCACCTGTGTGAGCGCGCGCAGGCTGCCGGCGCAGGCGGGCTCGACTACCGAAGGGAACCCCTCATGGCGACCGTGATGCGCGATGACGGAGCGGAGATCTGGTGGGAGTCGCACGGGCCGCAGGGGAAGCAGGCGGTCGTGCTCGTCACCGGCCTGGGCTACCCGGCGGCGATGTGGTGGCGACAGCTCCCTGCTCTGACCAGTGCCCATCGCGTCATCCTCGTCGACAACCGGGGCGCCGGCCGCACCGGCGATGTGGTCGGTGCGCCTTACACGATCGAGATGATGGCGGCCGACGTCATCGCGGTCATCGAGGCCGCGGGCGAGCAGCGGGTTCACCTCGCCGGTCTCTCGATGGGCGGGATGATCGCGCAGGAAGTCGCCCTGACGCGCCCGGACCTCGTGCAGTCCCTGGTGTTGATGTCGACCCATCCCGGTGTTCGGCACGCGACGTTCGAGCCCGCTGCGCTCAACATGCTGCGCCGGCGCGGCAGCGTGACCGCTCAACAGGCAGCTGAGCTCGCGATCCCGTTCAACTACGCGGCCGCGACCCCGCGTGCCGCCATCGAGGAGGACTGGGCGGTGCGCCTGCCCCTCGCCGCCAGCCCCGCGGGCTATCTCGCGCAGGTGAGGGGTGGCGCCGCCTGGTCGTCGCTCGCGCGCCTGGCCACGCTCGAACCGCCGGCGCTGGTCCTCCATGGGGCCGATGACCAGCTGGTGCCGCCGGTGAACGGGGAGCGGGTCGCCACCGCGATCCCCGGGTCGGTCCACATCCGGATCGACAACGCCAACCACATCCTCACGACGGACCAGACCGATGAGGTCAACGGCTTGCTGCTGGCGTGGTTCGAGAAGTTCTCGTGAGGAACGGTGAGGCGGACATCGCCCGAGATCATCCTGATGAATGTGGCGCCGGAGTGCGGACCAGCGGGTCCGCGCTGGGCTACTGCTCCTGGGTGGCAACGGTGGTGGCGTGATGACCACCGCGGAGACGGAGCTCGCGGCCTTTCGTGAGACCGCGCGCGCGTGGTTGCGCGCCAACGCGACGCCGCGGAGCGACCCGGGTGTCCGGCGACGACCGCCGCTCCGACAACGTCGCGGTGTTCCACGACCTGCCCTTCGCCGAGGAGCGGGCCCTGGTGGAGCGGGTCAGCGACTGGCAGCGCCGCAAGTACGACGCCGGGTTCGGGGCGCTGAGCTGGCCCGTGGAGATGGGCGGGGCGGGCCTCACGACCTCGCACGACGTCGTGTTCGCCCAGGAGGAGAGCCACTTCGAGGTGCCGGCGCCGCACGAGCTGGCCTCCGTGACCCTGCACCTCGTCGCGCCCACGCTGCGCCTCTTCGGGACCGAGGAAGTCCGCACGAAGTACCTCACGCCGTTCCTGCGCGGAGACGCCCAGTGCTGTCAGCTCTTCTCCGAGCCGTCCGCGGGCTCCGACCTGGCCGGACTCGGCACCAGGGCGACCAGAGACGGGGACGACTGGGTCGTCAACGGTCAGAAGGTCTGGAGCTCCGGGGCTCAGTTCGCCGACTTCGGGGAGCTGATCGCCCGCTCGGACCCGAGCGTTCCCAAGCACGCCGGGCTGACGGCGTTCCTGTTGCCGCTCGACCTGCCCGGCGTGGAGGTCCGGCCGTTGAGGCAGATGTCCGGGAGGCCGCTCGTTCTGTGAGGTCTTCCTCACCGACGTGCGCGTCCCCGACTCGCTGCGGCTGGGGGCGGTCGGAGAGGGCTGGAAGGTGGCCCTGACCACGCTGGGTTTCGAACGAGGGCACAGCGGTACCACCCAGACCATCGGTGGCGGCTGGCGTCAGCTGCTGCCACTGGCGCGAGAGCTCGGCCGCGACGGCGATCCGCTGGTGCGCAAGCGGCTTGCCGACGTGTGGATCTCGGAGAAGGTGCTGCAGCTCTCGGCCCAACGGGACCACGAGGCGCGGTTGGCCGGGCAGGACCCCGGTCCCGTCTCGTCGCTGCGGAAGCTGCACTGGGTGGACGGCCTGACGCTGGCCTCCGAGGCGGCCGCCGCCATCCTCGGCCCGCGGCTGGCCGCGGACACCGGCGAGTGGGGCACGTTCGCGTGGACCGAGCACCTCCTCGGTGCGCCCGGCTACCGGATCGCCGGCGGCAGTGACGAGATCCAGCGCAACATCGTCGGCGAGCGCCTTCTGGGGCTGCCGGCCGAGCCGCGCGCCGACACCGGACCCTGGCGGGAGGTGCCGCGATGACTGCTGAGGCGTGGCGCGGGGGCGATGACGTCCTGCGCCTGAGCCCGGACGTGGAGCAGGTCGAGTTCGGGGGTTTCGTGACCAAGTTCCTCGCGGAGCGCTGTGACGAGACCGAGGTCCGCCGGCTGATGGAGGACGACCTGGGGTACGACCCGGGCGTCTGGTCGCACGCATCCGCCCAGCTGGGCCTCGCCGGTCTGGACGTCCCCGAGGAGTACGGCGGGAGCGGCGCCGGCTTCCGGGAGATGGCGGTCGTGATGGAGGCGCTCGGCAGCTCCCTGGGATGTCTGCCGTTCTACGCCACCTCGGTCCTCGCCGTCGGAGCACTGCTCGCCGCCGACGACGAGCAGGCACGTGAGGAGTACCTCCCGGGGATCGCCGCCGGCACGACCATCGCCACGGTGGCCGCGGCCGAGACCGGCACGTCGCCGCCGTCGGAGGGCCGCATCTCGGCGGAGCGGCAGGGCAGCGGCTTCGTCCTGACCGGGAGCACGTGCTTCGTCGTGGACGGCTGCGCGGCCAACCTGCTGCTGGTCTTCGCGCAGTCGCCGGCGGGCCTCAGCCTGTTCGCGGTGTCCGGCGATGCGCCGGGCCTCACCCGGACCGCCATGCCGACGCTCGACCCGACCCGCAAGGTCGCGCGCCTGACGCTGGACCGGGTCCCCGGACGCCTGGTCGGACCGGAGGGTTCGGCACCCGCGGTCCGCGACCGGCTGAGTGACCGAGCTGCGCTGGCCCTGGCGTGCGAACAGCTCGGCGTGGCCTCGCGCGCCCTGTCCATGGCGGTGGACTACGCCAAGACGCGGATGCAGTTCGGCCGGCCCATCGGTTCCTTCCAGGCGGTCAAGCACCGCTGCGTGGACATGGCTCAGCGGATCGAAGCGGCGCGATCGGCCACCCAGTGGGCCGTCGCGGCGCTCGCCGAGAACGCCGAGAACGCCGGCATCGCCGTCGCCATGGCCAGCGTCTGCAGCACGGACGCGGCGGTCTTCGCCACGGCCGAGAACGTCCAGGTCCACGGCGGCATCGGGTTCACCTGGGAGCACCCCGCGCACCTGTACTTCCGGCGAGCACGGTCGAGCGCTCTGCTCCACGGCAGCGCCGACGACGCGCGCGAGCTGCTCCTTCGAAGACTGGGGGTGTGAGGTGAGCCGATGCCCGATGGTGAACGGCGCCTGCCGGCTAACGCCACTCGATGATCTCGCCCATGCGCGTCGGCCAGCTCCGTCGGTAGATCTCGATCATGGTGGCGATGTGGGCGGACATCAGGTTGCGCGCCTTCTGGGTCCGGCCGGCGGTGATCGCCTCGGCGATCTCGCGGTGGTCACGTTCGATCGTCCGACGCTCCTGGACCGGGTCCAGGTCCAGCATGATGTGGTCGACGACCGTGTGGCCGATCGCCTGCACCAACAGGGCCAGCACCCGGTTCCCGCTGAGCTTCGCCAGCTCGGCGTGGAACCCGGTCGACATGGTGAAGAAGACGTCCGTGTCGACATCGGGAGGAAGGTCCGCGAGGTACGGCTCGAGCGACCGACGAACTCGGGACCGGTCGGGCAGAGCGGCGACCTTCTCGGCGACCGCCGGCTCGATCATGAACCAGGTCTCGAACATCTCGTTGTAGGTCGCCCCGCTGAGGTGGAAGTAGAGCGTCGCGGTCCGCGCGAGGTATGCCGGGTCGATCCCCGCCACCTTCGGTCCGCCGCCCGGGCCACGGTGGATGGTGATGAGGCCCTGGACCTCGAGGATCCGCAGGGCCTCCCGGAGCGACTCCCGGCTGACGGCGTACTGCGCCAGCATGGCCGCCTCGTCGGGCAGCCGGTCCCCGACCTGGAGACCGGCTGCGCCGATGTCCCGCACCAGGTCCACCGCGACGAGCTCGGACTTCTTGAGCGGACGGGAGTCGGCTCGGAGGGACTGGCGGCCGCGGGCCGTCTGCTCGTCGTGCACCACGCCGTAGGTGATGGGCAGGCCGGGCCGCAGCGGCTTGCCTGGAGGCTTCGCTGCAGCCATGTGCATCTCCCGGTCGCCTGCGGTGGCGGCAGGCCGGCGGAAGGACGCTGCCGATGAGCCTCAACGTCGCCACGATCCTGCGCGAGGCCGTCGCGCAGCACCCCGACAAGCCCTGCCTGCTCGTCGACGGTATCAGCGTGACCTACGCCGACGTCGAGCGCGGCTCGGCCCGGGCCGCGGCGGGTCTGCTGGCGCTCGGCCTGGTGCGAGGCGACATGGTGGCCGTGCAGCTGGAGAACTCCGCCGACTTCGTCTTCTGCTACTTCGGCATCCTGCGCGCCGGGCTCACCATGGTGCCCGCTGAACCCGCTCCTGCGGGAGCCGGAGGTCCGGCACGTGATGACCGACTCCGGTGCCAGAGCGCTCCTGACCAGCAGCTCACGGGTGGACGAGGTCGCGCGTGCCGCCGGTGACGTGCCGGTCTTCGTCCGCGGCAGCGGCGAGCTCCCGCCGGGGTGTCGCACCCTCGCCAGCCTCTACGCCGACCAGGCGTTCGACGACGTCGTCCCGACCAGCTCGGAGGACACCGCGGTGCTCCTCTACACCAGCGGCACGACGGGGCGGCCCAAGGGAGCCGAGCTCACCCACCTGCAGCTCCTCATGAACGCCAACACCTCGGGCGCCCTCTTCGGGTTCGGCCCCTCGGACGTCTCGTTGGCGGTCGTGCCGTTCTTCCACGTCTACGGCCTCAGCCTGATCGGGGTCGACGGTCCGCTACGCCAGCACCATGACCGTGCTGCCGCGGTTCGAGATCGCGACCGCGCTGGATGTCATGGAGCGGGACCGTGTCTCGATCATGTTCGGCGTGCCGACCATGTACTACGCCCTCCTGGCGGAGGACGTGACGGGCCGCGACCTCTCCGCGTTCCGACTGGCGGTGTCCGGCGGCGCCGCGATCCCCGGCGAGACCCTGCGTGAGGTGGAGAAGCGCTTCGGCGTGCTCCTGCTCGAGGGCTACGGGTTGTCGGAGTCGTGCGCCACCGCGACCTTCAACCGCAGCAGGGAGGATCGGCGCTTCCTGTCGATCGGGAAGCCGATCTGGGGGGTCGAGGTCCGCGTCGTCGACGACGCCGGCAGCCGCCTGCCCTGCGGGGCCGGAGCACGTCGGGGAGCTGGTCATCCGCGGCCACAACGTGATGAAGGGCTACCACAACGACCCCGAGGCGACGGCGCTCGCCGTTCGCGACGGATGGCTGCACAGCGGGGACCTCGGCTACGAGGACGAGGACGGTTACCTCTTCGTGGTCGACCGCATGAAGGACCTGGTGATCCGCGGCGGCTACAACGTCTACCCGCGCGAGATCGAGGAGGTGCTGTACGCCCACCCCGGCGTGAGCGCCGCCGCGGTGATCGGCAAGCCGGACCCGCGGCTCGGCGAGGAGGTCGTGGCCGTGGTCGTGCGCCGGGCCGGCGCCGAACCGTCCGCCGACGAGCTCATCGCGTTCTGCAAGGAGCGGCTGGCGGCGTACAAGTACCCCCGTGAGGTGCGTTTCGTCGACGAGATGCCGCTCGGCGCCTCGGGCAAGATCCTGAAGCGGGCCCTGCGATGAGCGCTCTACGCCAGGTCATCGATGCGCTGCCGGAGAGCAGGCGCGAGACGCCCGCGTTGTCGGACGACCTCGTCGCGCTCGACTGGGAGGAGCTCGACCGGCGGCTCGGGTCCGCCGTCGCCGCGCTGCGCGAGCTGGACACGCAGCCGGCCGGTCGGGTCGCCGTCATGGCTCACAACTCCGTCGAGACGGTGCTGGCGCACGCAGCGGTCATGCTGGCCGGACTGTCGCCGGTGCCGATCAGCTTCCACCTGACGGCGGACGAGGTCGCCTACCTCCTGGACGTCTCGCAAGCGAGGGTCGTGCTCGTCGGTCCGGAGACCGCCCAGGTCGCTCAGCGAGCCGCCGCGGCGGCGTCGAGGTCGGTGCGGGTGCTCGGCTGGCGCCTCGACGACGCCCACCCCGAGGCCGTCGGGTCGGTGGAGTCGTGGGAGCGGCTGGTGGCGGCTTCAGGGTCGGACGAGGACTCGTCGTCCGTGCGGCCGCGGCCTCCGCTGATGTTCACCTCGGGAACCACGGGGCGGCCGAAACCGGTCGAGCAGCCACCCAACACGTTCCCCGCGGTGGACACGGTCGCCGAGCTGCTGAGCCGCTTCCGGGACAACCCCCTCACGAGGTTCAGCCCGCACCTGGTGGTCGGACCGCTCTACCACACGGGCCCGCTGACGGCCGTGCGGCTGCTGCTGGCGGGCACGTCGGTGGTGGTGCATGCCGCGGTTCGACGCCGAGGCGGTGCTGCGGTCGGTGCAGGAGCACCGCATCGCCGCGAGCGTCATGGTGCCGACGCACTTCTCACGTCTGCTCGCGCTGCCGTCGGAGGTGCGGAACGCCTACGACCTCAGCGTCCCTGCAGCGGGTCGTGCACACCGGGGCCGCGTGTCCGGTCGAGGTCAAACGCCGCATGATCGACTGGTGGGGGCCGATCCTGGAGGAGGCGTACGGCGGCACGGAGGTGGGCACCACCAACAGCATCGACACGCGCCGAGTGGCTCTCGCACCCCGGCTCGGTCGGCCGGGCGGTCCCACCGTTCGAGGTGCTGGTGCTCGACGAGTCGGGGCGTGAGGTCCCGACGGGGACGCCCGGTCGGCTGTGCTTCCGCGACACGACCGGCCGCGGCCTCGTGTATGCCATCGAGGGCTTGGACCCCGACTCCGGGTCTCGGTGCCGGGGTGTTCACGCTCGGGGAGGTCGGCTTCGTCGACGACGAGGGGTACGTCTACATCACCGACCGCACCGCGGATCTCGTCGTGTCGGGGGGCGTCAACGTCTATCCGGCGGAGGCGGAACGCGTGCTCGCGTCGCACCCGGGCGTGGAGGACGTCGCCGCGTTCGGGGTGCCGCACCCGGAGATGGGTGAGGAGCTGCGAGCCCTGGTCGTCGTGAACGACCCGAGGGTGCAGCCCGCGCAGCTCATCGCCCACTGCCGGTCGCAGCTGGCCGGCTTCAAGTGTCCGCGCTCGGTGCAGATCGTCGACTAGCTGCCGCGGACGGCGATGGGAAAGCTGGACAAGCGAGTTCTGCGTGAGCGGTACGGCGCCGGTGTCGCGGTCAGTGGTGTGCGCTGACCGGGCGCGGTCCGTGAGCCGCGCCCCGGGCTACCCGTGGCCCAGGTCGAAGAACGGCCTCACGGCACGCGGTGGTGCGAACCGCGGCAGCACCCCGGGGGGCAGGGCCAGGCGGTCGGCGACGACGTAGAGGGCCAGGGGGTTGTGCGCCAGGCCGTTGTGGCTCCCTGGAGGCCGACGTTCTCGGCGAGGGCGGTCTCCGGCTCGGTGCAGCTGGCCCCGGGAACGATGCCGTCGCTCGGCGAGTAGATCGAGGTGCGTCGGCACCGTCAGGGGACGCGAGGCCGCACCGCCCACGTCGGAGGTCGCCGGCGGCGCTCGGCGAAGCGGCGCGTACAGGTCGTACATCCAGGCCGCGTGCGGCCAGGTTCTGCCGGTCGGGTGATGCGGTAGGGGCTGCCCAGGGTGATGACCCTGCGGACCATCTCGGGCCGGCGTGCGGCGACGTGACGGGCGAAGATGCCGCCCAGGCTCCAGCCGACGAGCTGGACGGATCGTCCGTCCTCGTCGTAGAGGCGCCGCACCAGAGTCGTCGATGCCGTCGATGACCTCTCGCGTCGGGCCGACGTTGCGCCCGAGCCCCCAGGCCACCGGTCGGTGCCCCAGTCGCTCGAGGAGCTTCTCAAGACGAAGGTGGAGCTGTCCGACGCGGTGAAGCCTGGGAGGACGACGACGGGGCTGCCGTCGCCTCGGGGTGCCTGTAGGATGAACCCGGCGGTTCCGACCATGGCCCCGAACTCCGCCATGGCCCTCGGCACTTCGAGCGCCTGCAGCAGCGGGTTGGGCTCGGACTCGTGCGTCGGTTCTCAGGGTGGGCATGGCGTTCTCCCGAAGCATGCCGTGGGGCTGTCGCCGGCCCGAAGGCTGGTGGACCAGGTGGGACGTTACTTCAGCTCGTGGTCGGCTTCGCCTGCGGGGTCGGCGGCGCCGGCCAGGCGGAAGGCGAAGTCCTTCTGGGCGGTGAGCAGCTTCTCGGCGAAGGCGAAGTGCGCGGTCACGACCTCCAGGGCGAGTGGGGACTCCGTCCGGGGGTGGGCACGGACGGGAGCTTGCTGACGGCCTCGATGGTCGGAGTCGGCGAACGGACGAGGTCAGGTCGTTCATTGGCTGCATCGCCGCCAGCATCTGCTCGGCGGCCTTATCGGTGAGTTCGGTGTACGTGGTCACGATGGTCTCCTTGGTGGTGTGTTTGGCTGATGAGAATAACTAAACCAAGCAATGCTTGATATGTCAAGCAGAGCCGCCGAAATCAGTGGCCCGGACACGCCTGAATCTCGACCATTTGCAGGTGAGGAACTCCGAGGATCTGCGCGCAATTCCTCTGGATAAATAGGCGCGGTTGCGGGATGCTGTAGCAGTGGCGATCAGCGCGCTCGCCGAGTGCGGAACTTAGGGCGAGGAGGAACCTGTGGGTGACCCACTGTGGCTCCGCGCATTCAACGCCGTGGAGGGCGCGGTCGGGCCGCACGTCGAGGGGTTCGTCCACGGTCCGAAGTTCTCGTCCGCGGTCGTGCTCGTCCAGAAGGTGAAGTCGCGGCGTCTAGGGTGAGGTCGAGCGGCGGACCCGCCGCGCCTGGCACCTCGTGAACCTCCCGGCGGGCTCCGACGTGCGACGAGCTGCGCAACCAGATCGGCGACCTCGACCACGAGGTGCGGCTACTGCGCGGGGCAGTGGAGAGCGAGGCGCGACGGCGGGCCCGGGAGGCTCGGCGGGCGAAGCAGGAGGAGGCCGCCGACGATGCGGCGCAGGCACCCTCGGCCACGGTGAAGAGCGGCGGTAAGGGGAGTGGCAGTGACAGAGCAAACGGGCTGGCGAACTCCGGGCGACGTGGTGGACCGGGTGCTCCGTGAATCGAGCGCAACGCCGTCCGAGCCCGCAACGGGATCAAGGTGGTCGCGGGGTCGAATAGGCCCGGAGACGGGTTGACCCCCAAGGACATCGTCTGGTCGCAGGACCGCGCGGTCATGTGGCGCTACCGCAGTGAGCCGGTGACCCAGGCTCCGCCGCTGCTCATCGTCTACAGCCTGGTGTCGAAGAGCTACATCCTCGATCTGGTGCCGGGCAACAGCTTCGTCGAGCACCTTCGCGATGACGGGTTCGACGTCTTCATGATCGACTGGGGAATTCCCACCGAACGCGAGTCTCGCGGAACGGGCTCGAGGACTACGCCGAGCGCTATCATCCCCGACAGCATCGACAGCGTCTGCGACCTGACCGGCAGCCCTGACGTCGCGCTGGTGGGCTACTGCTTCGGCGGCATCTCACCTGCTGGCGGCCGCGGCGGACCCCGACCTGCCGCTGGCGAGCCTCACCACGATCGCGACGCCGGTCGACTTCACGGATGCCGGCGTGCTGACCGAGGCGCTCAAGCGTGGCGACCTCAAGGTGGACGAGGTGCTGGACGACGACCGCAACATCCCTCCGCACGTGCTGTTGCAGTACTTCCGGCTGATGAAGCCGACCGCTGAGCTGGCGCAGTACGCCGGGCTGATCGACAAGCTGTGGGACGACGACATCGTCAACGCGCACCAGCTGCTGACCGGGTGGGCCACCGACCACGTCCCGTTCCCCGGCCGTACGGCGGCTCCAGATCGTCGACATGCTGATGCGGGAGAACGCGCTGGTCGACGGACACCCTGCGGCTCAGCGGCCGGCCGGTGTCGCTCTCGGAGATGCGGGTGCCGTACCTCAACGTCGTGGCCACCCGGGACCACATCGTCGTGCCGGAGTCCGCGCGTCCCGCGCTCGACCTGGTCGGCTCGGCGGACAAGCAGGAGCTTCTGCTGGAGGCCGGCCACATCGGGCTCGCCGTCGGGTCGCAAGGCCCACAAGGACACCATCCCCAAGATCTCCGAGTTCCTGCGCCAGCGCAGCCGACCCGTCCAGGAGTCCTCATGAGGACGCATCACTCCGTTGACGGCCGACCACGCCGACTGCCGTTCGCCGGTTCTTCGAGGAGCTGCCGGACGAGGACGTGACCTCGGTGAAGGAGGACGTCCGCAACCCCGCGAGCGTCGATGCCGCGTCGAGGACACGCGCGCGTCCCGGTGGGTCGCCATGGAGGACGGCGAGGTGGCGGCCTACGCCTCGCTCCGCTGCCGGGCGTCGGCCTCTCCGCCCACGTCGGCGAGCTGCGCCTCGTCGTCTCTCGCCGGCATCGGCGCAAGGGGCTGGGTCGCGCCATGGCCCGGACGGTGCTCGTCTGGCGGCGCTGAACGACGGTCTGTCCAAGGTCATGGTCGAGGTGCCGGCCAACCAGGAGTCGACGGCGGAGGTGTTCCGCCGCCTCGGGTTCGAGGGCGAGGCGCTCCTCCGGGACCACGTGCGCGACCGCAACGGTCGGCTCAGCGACCTGCTGGTCCTCGCCCACTTCGCCGACGAGAACTCGTCGATCCTGAGCGCTCTGGGCGTCGACGAGACCGCCGACCAACCCGTGTCGTAGCCGCCGCGAGGAACCGGGCTAGGCCCTCTCGGGATCCGGCACCGCCACCACCGGGGGTGGGGACCACCGACCCTCACGACACTCTTGCGTAGGCCCGTAGAGGCGGAGCATCAAGCGGAACCCCTCGGCAGGAGCCGGCAGCCAGTTCGCGACACCCTCCGGGGGCGCGGGGTGTGACACCTGGAGGACGAGCCGGCCGTCCTGCTCGAACCGCAGGCCGGGTGTCCGGTCGCCGATCGCGAAGCGGTCGATGGGGTTGTCGACCAGGAAGCCCCGGTCGTGGTACATGGTCAAGGACCAGAAGTACGCGGCCGGCGGCAGACCGTTCGGCGGGAAGGTCAGCTGGTAGCTCCGGCGACCGGTGAGCGGGCGCCCGTCCGAGTCGAGCTCCGCGACGCAGTAGAGCGCTTCGGCGACCGGGTTGACGTAGATCGCGGCGTGCGCGACCGCGGCGCGGAGCAGCCAGTCGGCGCCGAACTCGCAGCCCTGGTAGTTGACGGCCCAGTGGTTCGTCGCCGCGTCGGCGGTCCGCACCGCCCGCTCGATGAGATCGGTCCCCTCCTCCAGGGCCCGGTCGGCCAGGGCCGGCTCGACCGTGCGGACGAGCCTCAGCGTCTCGTCGAAGCCGGCCCGGTGCAGGTCCCGCAGGACGTCCGGGGGGACGGCGCCGACCAACCAGTCCGTCAGCACGGTGGCCAGCCGCCGGAGGTACGCGGGACCGGCGGCCAGGCCATCGGTGCCCGAGTCCAGTGGGATCTGTTCCGAGACGGTGGAGAACACCGTGGCGCCGTCACGCCAGCGCGTGAGCCTCACCTCGTCCTGGAGGCGCTGCGCCACCTCGACGTCACCGCCCACCGCCGGGTCGACGAGGATGCGCCCCGCCAGCATGGCGTAGCGAGTGGGGCTCGTCAGGTGGAGGCCCTCGGTCGTGGGCGGTGAGCTGCCCTGCACTCTCAGGGTCACCCGCGGTAGCGCGGCCCCGTGCGTCCGGTGACCGACCGCGAGGCTGGACGAGTCGGCGAAGCCGACCTGGAAGGTGTAGTAGCGGTCACTGAAGTCCGGGGTGTCGAGCACGACCGGACCGTCGGCCAGGTCGACCCACGCCACGCTGTACAGGGTGTCCACGTTCGGGGCGACGCCGACCCGGTAGGTCGCGTCCGAGAGGAGCCGCTGGTGCCCGAAGCTGTTGATCGGTGCGGCGGCCGAGCGGCTCGTCGCCGGGTCCGTCGGAGCCGCCGAAAGGGTCATGTTCTGCCGCAACCGCGCAGCGAACACCAGGGGGTAACCCCAGACGTGCACCCGCACGAGTGCGCTGAGGTCGTCGTCACCGGCCGGGAGGGCGGGACCGGACTTGGTGCCCACCGAGGCGACGGCGGTCGTCCGGCTCACCGCCCGGCCGCCGGGGAGACCCGTCGGACGCCGGCCGGAGTCCAACGGCCGTCGAGCAGCTCCTCGCGCGGGCCGTAGGCGCGAAGGACCAGGAAGAACTCGGCCTCGGGGGCGGGCAGCCAGGACTCGTGGTCCTCCGGATCTGCCGGGGGCTCGGCCTGGACGATCAGTCGCCGACCGGCACGAGGCGCGGACGCGGGGCCCCCGATGCTGTACCGGTCCAGCGCGTTCGCGCAGACGTGACCCGTGTCAGCGAGGTAGAGCGTGACGGACCAGAAGAAGTCGACGGGGGGAGTGGTGGCGAAGCTGAGCTCATAGCGGCCGGTGCTGCCGTCCAGCTGGACACCCGCCTCGTCGCGGTAGGTGTTGAACGAGGTGTTCTCCTCGACCACGTTGGCGCCGAGGCCGACGTGGTTCATGATGGCTCGCGCCGTGTAGTTGGTGCCGTGACGCCCCTTGTTGGCTACTCGGGTCCATCCCGAGCCGTCGCTCCGGCCGAGCTGCGAGCGCGAGCTGCTCAGGACGTGGAAGGCCTCGGTGAAGCCCGCCGCGGCCCCCCGTCGGATCGCGTCGGTCAGCACCGCCGCGTCGAACGGGGCGTCATCACCGACGCCGATCGCGCGGAAGCGCCGCACGTGGGCCGACTCCTCCAGCGGGATCCCGCAGACCCGCAGCACCGTGTCCAGGGCGGCGAAGTAGGACGTCCAGTCCGACTCCACGTCGGCCGCGGTGACGCGTGGCCACGACGCAGCGGCTCGACCGGCGTCCGTCCCCCCGGACACCTCCACCTGGGCCTGGAGGGCGCGCACGGCGGACAGGTCCTGAGGACCCAGGACCTGGATCCGCAGCAGGCCCCACATGATCGGAGTGGCCACCCGGAACACGGCGAACCCCGCCGGCTCACCGTCCCAGTCAGGCCTGGCCAGGAGGACGCGGTGGGGGCCCCGGCCGTGCGTCCGGGAGCTGATGTTGGTGGCGTTCCCGTGTGCGTCCAGCAGGTTCAGCGTGAAGTAGCGGGTTCCACAGTCGGGAAGGGTCACCGCGAGGGCTTCGTCCTGCAGGAAGAACCACGCGTTCGAATAGAGCGTGTCCACGTTGGGCACCCGGAACTCGGAGAACTCCGGACCGGCGATGTCCGTCTGATGGGTGAACTGGTTGAGACCCGTCCAGGCGCCGTCCTCCAGGACAGTGGTCTGGTCGCACATCTGTGCGTACTGCAGCGCGCTCGGAACCCCGTAGAGCGTCGCCTCGAGGCCAATGGCGCGGCTAAGGGAGAGGGCGCTGTCGGAGTCGGCGGGCACCACGTCCGGATCCGATGTCGCTTGGTACTGGTCGACGTCAGCGAGCTCGTACGTCCTCAGCATGGCTGCACCCTGACCTCGCTCTCGCTCAGATCCGCTCGAGGATCAACGCCATGCCCTGTCCGCCACCGACGCACATCGTGATGAGACCGGTCGTCTTGTCGTGGAAGTCGAGGCTGTTGATCATCGTGTTCTGCAGCCGGGCGCCGGTCATCCCGTAGGGGTGGCCCACGGCGATCGCGCCGCCGTTGACGTTGAGGCGGTCGAGGTCGATGCCGAGGTCACGGTAGGACGGGACGACCTGAGCGGCGAAGGCCTCGTTGATCTCCACCAGGTCGATGTCGCCGATGGACATGCCGGCGTTCTGAAGGGCGTCCTTGGTCGCCTCGACCGGCCCGAGGCCCATGATCTCGGGGGACAGGCCGCTCACCCCGGTCGAGACGATCCGAGCCAGCGGCGGGAGGCCCAGCTCGGCGGCTCTGGTGTCGGACATGATGACGACGGCGGCAGCGCCGTCGTTGAGGCCGCAGCAGTTTCCTGCGGTCACGACGCCGTCGGTGCGGAAGACGGGCTGGAGCTCCTTGATGCGGTCGTAGGTCACGCCCGGTCGGGGTCCGTCGTCGGCATCGACGACCGTGCCGTCGGGCGTCGTGACGGGGGTGATCTCGCGGCTCCAGAAGCCGTTCGCGATGGCCTTCTCCGCCAGGTTCTGCGAGCGGACGCCGAACAGGTCGAGCTCGCGCCGGCCGAGGCCGCGCATCCGGGCGACGTTCTCCGCGGTCTGGCCCATGGCCATGTAGATGTCGGGGAGGTCTCCGTCCTGGCGGGGGTCGTACCAGTCCTCGCCCGGCGCGTACGCCTCAGTGCGGCGCTGCGCCGCAGCGAAGACCGGGTTCCAGGTGGCGGGGTCGTCCGAGGTGCCGCGCCCGAAGCGGGAGACGGTCTCCACCCCGGCCGAGATGAACACGTCCCCCTCACCGGACCGGATGGCGTGGAACGCCATCCGGGTGGTCTGCACGGAGGAGGCGCAGTAGCGGGTGACGGTCGCTCCGGGCACTCGGTCCATGCCGTTGAGGACGTTGACGACCCGGGCCATGTTGTGCCCGGACTCCCCGCCCGGAAGACCGCAGCCGAGGTAGAGGTCCCTCACCGTGTTCTTGTCCAGAGCGGGGATCTTGTCGAGGGCCGTCTGGATGATGAACGCGACGAGGTCGTCGGGCCGCAGCTCGGTCAACGAGCCCTTGTAGGCGCGGCCGATCGGGGAGCGGGCGACGGACACGATCACTGCTTCGGGCATGTGACCTCTCCTGGAGTAGGCGCCCGCTGCCGGGACGACGCGCTGGCGGTGGCGGTGCAGGGTCAGTCGAAGGCCAGCTCCGGCGTGCGGCAGATCAACAGCCGGCGGATCCGCCCGTCCACGAGCTGGGCGCTGGCGTTGAACGAGGCCTCGAAGGCACCGTCGCGGGTGGTTCGGCCGAGGGCCAGCTCGGTGTCGCCGACGGTGCTGCCGACGTCGACCACGTGGACCAGCACGCTCTTCTCCCGCTGTTCGAGGTAGTGGACCAGGCCGGCGCGGTCGCCCGCGAACTCCGAGGAGGTCCCACCACCCTTCGAGAACTGCACCGACATGAAGAAGTCGTCGGTGATCATCGTGAGGACGTCGTCCGGGTTGTCGGAGTCCATCGTCGCGAACCAGGTGACCAGGGCGGGTGTGCTGCTCATGGCGTTCCTTCCTCGGGCGCTCACGGCGACGAGGGCCAGCTCGGTGTCGAACGAGACGTGGTAGGCCGCGATGAGGCCATCGGCGTCGATCCGGACCGACGCCAGGAAGTGGCCCGTGGTCCGCGTCTCGTCCTCCACGACGGCGCCGTAGACGAACTCCATGTCGGCGTCCCGCGAGGTGCGGAGCGGGACGTGTCGCCGCACGACGTCTCCGCGGCCCGTGAGGTAGCCGATGAGCTCCTCGCGGGTGGTGCCTCGGTTCACCCCGGCGGGCAGGTGCACGGCGAAGGTGACGCTGCGGATGGAGCATCGCCCCGGCACGTCTCCAGGTCGTCGCGGTCGACGGCGGCGTAGTAGCGCGTCAGTTGGAGGTCCACGGACACGACCTGAACTTAATTCAGTTCTTGGTCGTTGTCCACTCTTCGCGGCTGCTAACGCCACGGCGGATGGGCGCCTGTCCCGGACTTCACCGCGGTGCTTGACGCCGAGCACTCGGGGTGAGCATACTGAAGTGAATCCAGTTCGAATTGAAGGGACGGCACTACATGATCGACACCGACCACATCATCCTCGAGAAGGACGGCGAGGTTGCCCGCGTCTGGCTCAACCGGCCGCACAAGAAGAACGCCGTCACCGTCGAGCTGCTCCACCGGCTGGACGAGATCATCGTCGAGGTCGACGAGGACCCCGAGATCAAGGTGCTCGTCCTTCGCGGCCGCGGTAACACCTTCTGCTCGGGCTTCGACCTCGACGAGCTGCTGGCCAACTACGTCGGCAACACGATGGCGATGGAGGTGGCGATCCTCTCCGCCAAGGTCTGCGACCGCCTCTACTCGATGAAGAAGCCCTCCGTCGCCGTGCTCGAGGGGTACGTGACCGCCGGTGGGTTCGAGCTGATGATCTCGTGCGACTTCGCGGTCGCCGACGACGACGCCAAGATCGGTGACTTCCACATCCGTCGTGCGCTCTTCGGCGGCGCCGGCCCGATCTACCGCCTGCCGCGGATGATCGGCATCCGCAAGACCAAGGAGCTGATGCTCACGGGCAAGCTCCTGTCCGGCAAGGAAGCCGTCGACTTCGACCTCATCAACGCCTCGGCCCCCGCCGCCGAGCTGGACCAGCTCGTGGCGGACTTCATCGCTCCCGCTCGCCGACAAGAGCCCCTTCATGATGCGGCTGACGAAGATGACGATCGACCGCGGCCTCGACGCCGACATCCAGTCCCTGATGGTCATGGAGCACCTCGCGGTCGGCAACGCCCTGCAGTCCGAGGATGCGAAGGAAGGTGTCCAGGCGTTCCTGGAGAAGCGCGAGCCGAAGTGGGTCGGGCGCTGAGCTCCCGCTGCGCTGACCACTGCGCTGACCTTCGCACCCGCCAGCACCAGGAGACACCACCGATGAGCACCACATCGCCTGCGTTGCTGGGCAGCCGCTGCGGGAACTGCGACAACGTCGCGTTCCCGCCGGCGACCGGGTGTCAGCGCTGTGGCCAGCAGGCCATGTCCGCTGTCGAGCTCTCGCGCAGCGGTCGGGTGTGGGGTCACACCGTGCAGCGCTTCGCTCCCAAGTCACCGCCCTACGTCCCCCCGGCGGACGGGTTCGTCCCGTTCGCCGTGGGGTACGTGGAGCTGGCCGAGGGGGTTCGGGTCGAGGCGGTCCTGGACTGTGTCGACTTCGCTGAGCTGACCGGCGCGGAGGTCAGCCTCGTCGCCGTCAGCCCGGTGCCTCGGTTCGCCACGGCCACGGCCGGCGGTGGACGATGAGCGCCTCGCCGAGCCCCGTCGCGATCGTCGGCGCCGGGTTGTCGAGGTTCGGCCGGCAGCCGGGGGTGTCGGGGCGCGAGATGGCGCTCCAGGCCATCCGGGCAGCGTTGGACGACGCCGGACTGGGGTGGGCCGACGTCGACGCCGCCTTCGGCGGGAGCGACGGATCAGGACTGGCCGACACCCTCGTCAGTGACCTGGGGTTGACCGGCATCCCCTTCACCAACGTCAAGAACGGCTGCGCCACCGGTGGCAGCGCCCTGGCCTCGGCGGTCAACGCCATCCGCTCAGGGTCCGCCGACATCGCTCTCGCGGTCGGGTTCGACAAGCACCCGCGGGGCGCCTTCGACCCGCGACCCGGAGGAGTGGGGCCTGCCGGTCGGCTACGGGGAGGCGGGTCTGATGGTGACGACCCAGTTCTTCGCGATCAAGATCGCGCGCTACATGGATCGCTACGGCATCACGGCGTCCACGCTCGCCAAGGTCGCCGCCAAGGCCTACCGGAACGGCGCTCGCAACGAGAACGCCTGGCGCCGCGAGGCGATCTCCGAGGAGGTCATCGCCACCGCGGACATGGTCAACGACCCGCTCACCCGATACATGTTCTGCTCGCCGGGCGAGGGCGGCGCGGCGATCATCGTGGCCAGTGAGTCCGCCGCCACGCCGGCTGGCAGCCCGGCCCGTGCGACTGCTCGCGGTGGCCGCGCGAACCCGGGCCTTCGGCTCCTTCGAGGTGTTCAGCCCCGCCATCCAGGGGCTCGACGAACCGTCGAGTGTCAGCGCCGCGGCGGCCCGGGCGGCGTTCGACGAGGCCGGCGTCGGTCCGGACGACATCGACGTGGCTCAGCTGCAGGACACCGAGAGCGGTGCCGAGATCATGCACATGGCGGAGTGCGGGTTCTGCGACCACGGCGACCAGGAGAAGTGGATCGCGGGCGGCGAGACGGAGATCGGCGGGCGGCTCCCGGTCAACACCGACGGCGGTTGCCTGGCCAACGGCGAGCCCATCGGAGCTTCCGGCCTGCGCCAGGTCCACGAGGTCGTCACCCAGCTGCGTGGCGCGGCGGGCGCTCGCCAGGTCCCTGGGTCGCCCCGGCTCGGTTTCACCCACGTCTACGGGGCTCCCGGCATCAGTGCGTGCACGGTGCTCGCTCGTGGGTGACCAGGCCGCCCTGGCTCACGCCGACGCGCTCGGTCCGCGGGTCGCGGCCACGCTGCGCGCCGCCCAGGGCGATGACCTGGAGGTCAGTGCGCTGTCGATCATGCCGGGCGGGCACTCGGGCCTCACGTACCGGCTGACCGCCGGGGCGCAGGACCTGGTGGTCAAGGCGGTGCCACCGGGGCAGCGGTCGATGGGACGTCACGACATGCTGCGACAGGCCCGCATCCTGCAGGCGCTGGCCGACACCGACGTGCCGGTCCCCGTCGTGCGCGCGGTGGACGAGCAGGAGCCCGCGTGGTTCGCCATGGAGCTGGTGGCGGGTGAGTCCCTGGAGCCGGTGCTCGACGACCCACCGGTCGAGCCGGTGCTCGCGGCGGCTCGTATGCGCCGCGCCGCCGAGGTGCTGCCGGTCATGCACGCCGTCCCCGTGGCGATGTTGCCGGTGGACGGTCCTCCGCTGACGCCCGACCGACGAGCTGGCGCGCTGGATCCGCACCATGGATGCCGTGCCGCCGGAGCTGGTCCCCGAGGCCGGACGGCTTCAGGAGAAGCTCGAGACCGACGTTCCCGAGGGCGTCGAGCCGGTCCTCGTCCACGGCGACTACCGGCTGGGCAACATCCTGAGCCTCGGCACCGACCCCGTTGCGGTGATCGACTGGGAGATCTGGAGCATCGGTGACCCGAGGGTCGAGCTGGGCTGGTTCCTGGTCTTCGCCGACGGGACGAACTTCCCCGGTGTCGGGCGCGAGGTGCCCGGACTTCCGGCCGAGGACGAGCTGGTCGGTCTCTACACCGCGGGCGGAGGCCTGGACCGGCTGGAGTGGTTCAACGCCCTCGGCCGGTTCAAGATGGCCGCCATCATGGGCCACAACCTGAGGCGACACCGCGAGGGCCGACATCACGACCCGGCGCAGGAGAAGCTTCCCGCCACCATCGGCCGGCTGCTCGAGTCCGGGCTCGAACGCCTCGGCTGAGCTCACGCATACTCCCGCACACCCCCAAGGAAGAGGATCCGTGGACTTCGGACTCAGTCCCCGTACCGCCGCGTTGGCCGACACGTTGCGTGGCTTCATGGACGAGCACGTCTACCCGGCCGAGCCGATCTACGACGCGCAGATCGCCGCCAACGAGAACCCCCACGAGCAGCCCCAGGTCATGCGCGACCTGCAGGCGAAGGCGCGCGAGCTGGGCCTGTGGAACCTGTTCATGACGCACGGCGATCGCGGCGCCGGCCTGACCAACCTCGAGTACGCGCCGCTGGCGGAGATCGCGGGTCGTTCCATCATCGGCAACGAGGCCATCAACTGTTCTGCCCCCGACACGGGCAACATGGAGATCCTGGCCATGTACGGCACCCCGGAGCAGCAGGCTCGATGGCTCGACCCGTTGCTGGCGTGTGAGATCCGCTCGGCGTTCGCGATGACCGAGCCCGACGTGGCCAGTTCCGACGCCCGCAACATCACCTCGACGATCCACCGCGACGGCGACGAGTACGTCCTCAACGGGCGCAAGTGGTACACGTCCGGGATCCTCGACCCCGACTGCAAGCTGGTCATCTTCATGGGCCGGTCGGACCCGGGCGGCGCCACCGACCGGCAGAGCATGATCCTGGTGCCGGCCGACAGCCCGGGAATCACCGTCCTCCGCGACCTGCCGATGTTCGGCTACCGCGACCGTCTCGGTCATGGTGACGTCCAGTTCACGGACGTGCGGGTGCCGGCGACGAACATGCTCGGCGCCGAGGGTGACGGCTTCGCGATCGCGCAGGGGCGGCTCGGCCCGGGCCGCATGCACTACGCCATGCGAGGGATCGGCATGGCCGAGCGCGCGTTGGAGCTGATGTGCCAGCGCGCCACGTCCCGAGTGGCCTTCGGGGAGCCGCTCGCCCGGCGGGGCGTGGTGCGCGAGTGGGTCGCCCGCAGCCGGATGGAGATCGACCAGATCCGCTTGCTGACGTTCAAGGCCGCCTGGCTGATGGACACCAGGGGGAACGCGGCCGCCCGCTCCGAGGTGGCCGCGATCAAGGTGGCGGCCATGGAGACCGCTCACGCGGTGGTCAACCGAGCGGTGCAGACCTTCGGGGCGGCCGGGGTGAGCGACGACACGGTGCTGAGCCGGCTGTTCTCGATCACCCGAGCCCTGCAGATCGCGGACGGCCCCACCGAGGTGCACCTGCGCACGATCGCTCGTCTCGAGCTCCAGGCCTACAAGCCGGTGTCGGACGGCGCGCCGTGAACGCCGCAGCCGGCACCCTCCTCAAGGGCAAGGTCGCCATGGTCACCGGCGGTGGCCGGGGCCTCGGGTTCGCCATCGCGACGGCCTTGTCGGAAGCCGGCGCGACGGTCGTCCTCTCGAGCCGGAAGCTCGACTCCTGCGTGGCGGCGGCGGCCCGCATCACCGAGGCGACCGGCGGGGCCGTGCACGCTCTCGGGCTGCACGTGGGCGAGTGGGACGAGATCGAACCCGCGGTGGACCGGGTCGTCGCCGACCACGGCAGCCTCGACGTCCTCGTCAACAACGCCGGGATCGCCCCGCTGGCGCCGAGTCTGCTGGAGGTCTCGGAGGCGCTGTGGGACAAGACGCTCGAGGTCAACCTCAAGGGCCCCTTCCGGCTGATGGCCGTGGCCGGTGACCGGATGGTGCGACAGGGCGGTGGGTCCATCGTCAACATCTCCAGCATCGGCGCCGAGCGTCCGAGTCCGCCCGAGGCGATGTACGCGGCCGCGAAGAACGGTCTCAACGCGTTGACCCGTGCGTTCGCCCAGGAGTTCGCACCCCTCGTGCGGGTCAACGGCGTGATGCCCGGGGCCTTCGCCACCGACATGGCGGCGTCCTGGGACGACCGGTTCCGGCATCTGGTGCTCGACCGACTCCCCGCCGGGCGGCTGGGGCGGCCGGACGAGCTCGCCAGCATGGTGGTCTTCCTCGCGTCCGACGAGTCGGGATACACGACCGGGGCACTCATCCCGGTCGACGGCGGCCGAACGGCGGTGTACTGATGAACGAAACAGACCGGACTGCAGCGCTTTTCGACCTCAGCGGTCGGGCGGCGCTCGTGACCGGCGCCTCCTCCGGCCTCGGCGCCGGGTTCGCGCGGACCTTGGCGGCAGCGGGCGCCACCGTGTACGCGGCGGCTCGTCGCGTGGAGCGTCTGGAGCAGCTGGCCCATGACGTGCCCGGAGTCGTGCCCGTCGTCTGTGACGTGACCCGAGCGGGCGATCGTGCCGCGCTCGTCGAACGAGCGATGTCCGAGTCCGGGCGCATCGACGTCCTGGTCAACAACGCCGGTCGACCTGGCCCGCCGGCCGCTGAGGACGACACCGAGGAAGTCTTCGACGCCCTGCTCGCCCTCAACCTCACGGCTGGCTTCCATCTGGCCGTGACCGTGGCCTCGGCGGTCGAAGCGGACGCCGGCGTGTCGATCGTCAACATCGCCTCGGTGGTCGGCCTGGTGTCGACGGCGCCCATCGGTGGGGCGAGCTACGCCGCCTCCAAGGCGGGCGTCATCGGGCTGACGCGGGAGCTGGCCGGCCAGTGGGGTCGTCGCGGCATACGCGTCAACGCCCTGGTCCCGGGCTGGTTCGACACGGAGATGACCGACGGCCTGTTCTCGAACGAGAAGTCGGCCGGCTGGGTCCGGCGGAACACCATGCTGGGCCGCGGCGGGCGCGAGGGCGAGGTCGACGGTGCGCTGCTGTTCCTCGCCTCGGACGCCTCGAGCTACGTGACCGGTCAGGTCCTGGTCGTCGACGGCGGCTGGACCGCACGGTGACCCTCCCGAGCACCATGCAGGCGGTGCGGTTGACGTCGTGGGCCAGTGCGCCGGAGCTGGTGGAGGTTCCAGTGCCGGTGCCCACGGGTGACGAGGTGCTCCTGCGCGTCGACGCCGCCGGACTCTGCCAGTCGGACCTGCACGTGATGGACGCGTCGGCGGGCCTGCTGCCCTACCGACTGCCGTTCACCCTCGGACACGAGATCGCCGGAACCGTGGTCGCACTCGGTGACGAGCGCCGGGTCCGAGTGGATGGGTGCGGCGTGCCTGGTCCATGGGATCTGGGGGTGCGGTGAGTGTCGGAACTGCCGCCGCGGCCGGGAGAACTACTGCCTGCGGCTCGCCGGCGGGCCGGTGGGCGGCGGCCTGGGGCGGGATGGGGGCCTTGCCGAGTTCGTTCTCGTGCCGAGCGCTCGGCACCTCGTCCGCAACCCGGGTATCGACCCGGAAGCCGCGGCGCCCCTCACCGACGCGGGACTGACCGCCCTCCACGCGGTGGCCGAACACCGGCACCTCGCTGCCGGTGGCACCACGCTGTTGGTCGGCTCGGGTGGGCTCGGGCACCTCGCCCTGCAGATGCTGCTCACCGTCCCGGATCCCTACGTCGTCGTGGTCGACAACGCGGCCAGCCGCGCGCGACCTGGCGATGAGCCTGGGTGCTGCCGGTGTCGCCGACGATGTACGCGCCGGCGCAGCCTTGCTGGGTGCCTCCGGTCGGGGCGAGGGCGCCGACCTGGTGCTCGACTTCGTCGGCGCCGCAAGCACTCTGACCGACGTCCCCGAGGCGTTGGCCCCCGGTGGCGCGCTGGTGATCGTGGGCAGCGGCGGAGGAGCGGTGGAAGCGGCCAAGGGCCGTCGCCTTCCGCTCGGCTGGAAGCTGGCGGCTCCTTTCTGGGGACCGCGAGCTGACTTGGTCCGCGTCGTCGAGCTGGCCCACCAGGGTGTGCTCCGCGCCGAGACCACGACCTACCCGCTTGCTGACGCCGTCGAGGCCTACCAGGAGCTGCGCCGTGGGGCCGTTCACGGACGGGCGGTCGTGGTGCCCTCAGGGGGAGCGCGCCCCACAACAAGTCTCAGGCAGTCCCAGGTCTAGCGCGAAGGATGAACACGTGAAGGTACTGGCAGCGCAGCTCATCAGGCGCGCGGAGACGGCTCCTGACGCCCCAGCGGTCGTCGACGCATCGGGGGACCACTCGCTGCAGGAGGTACTCGCGGCGGCGACCGAGATCGCGGACGCGCTGCGCGAGCTGGTGGACGGCGCCCCCACGGTCCTGGTCCAGGCGGACAACTCCTGGCGCACGTTGGCCGCCGCTGTGGCGATCGGGATGCGCGGGGGAGTGATCGCGGTCGTCAGCCGACACGCCGAGGCGTCCGAGTACGCGTTGGCGCTGGAGGACATCGTGCCCGACGCCGTCATCGCCGCACCCGAGACGCTGGCGCACTGGCAGCTGGAGAAGGCCGAGTTCTCCCGCGAGCGGCCGGTCCTCCAGGGCTGGTCGCTGCGCGCCCGACCCGGAACAACGCGGGGTGTGGAGCGGTGGCGCGGCGGTGTCGCGATCGCCATGACGTCGGGCTCAACCGGCCGTCCCAAGTGTGTCGTCCAGTCGGAGTCCGCGATCCGATACGCAGGGGAGGCCACGATCGACGCTGTCGGCCTGGGGCCCGGTGACGCGGTCGCCGCCCTCGTGCCACTCTCCTCGGTCGCCGCCTTCTGCTTCGGGCTCTACCTGCCCGCGATGCTCGGTGGCACCCAGGTCTGCCTGGACCGGTGGAAGCCGGACGCGGCGCTGGACCTCCTCGAGCGTCACCACGTGACGTGGACGATGCTGGTACCGACGATGGCGCTGCAGCTCTCGCTGGTTCCCCGTGCGGAGGGTTCGCTGCGGGCCATGACGGCCATGACCGTGGGTGGTGGCCCGATGAACGCGGAGGCTCTGGGCCGGGCCGAGCGGATCCTGGGAACGAGGTTCTTACGGGTCTTCGGGATGTCCGAGTGCCTGGGGCACACGACGTCCCTGCCCTCCGATGACGCCGAGATCCGGCTCGGTCGCGACGGACGGCCCTTTGACGGCACAGAGATCCGGGTCGTGGATCACGACGGTCGCGTGCTGGCGCGCGGGGAGACCGGCAACACGCAGGTGCGCGGGCCCTCGCTCTTCGTCGGGTACGCCCGCGGAGGACAACCACAGCCGCCGGACCTCACGGCGGACGGCTTCCTGGCCACCGGCGACCGGTCCCGCGCCAACGAGGACGGCACCATCAACATCCTGGGCCGCGAGAAGGAGATCATCATCCGCGGCGGGCGCAATATCGACATCAACGAGGTGGAGGCCGCGGTGGCTGCCCTGCCGGGGGTGGCCCAGGTGTGTGTCGTGCCCGTCCCTGACGATCTTCTGGGTGAACGGGCGGCGGCGCTCGTCGTCAGCACCACGCCCGTGACCATCGACGAGGTGCGTGCAGGCCTGGCCGAGGCCGGGTTTCCGAAGTTCAAGTGGCCGGAGACGGTCTACCTCGTCGACGACCTGCCGCAGAACCGGGTCGGCAAGCTCGACCGTCAGGAGGCTGGGTCGGTGGCACGTCGGATGGCCGGCGAGGCTTCATGACCACGAGTCGGGTCGCCTGACAGGGGTCGCACTCCTGAACTGACCTCGGTTCGGGTAGGATCGAACCGTACCAATAAGCGTCAACCGAAGGACTTAACCCTAATGACTGCGCAGCTCGAGCGGAAGGACGGCCCCCGGTCCAAGCGCGGGGTCATCCTCCAGGCAGCGATCGACCGGTTCGGTCGAGACGGTTTCGAACACACGAAATGGGCGACCGTCGCGGACGAGGTCGGGATCGGCCAGACCGCGCTCTACCACTACTTCGAGTCCAAGGCCCACTGCCTGCTGACCATCATGAACCTCGAGCTGGCCGCGTCGCTGCAACGGTTCCAGGACGCCACGGCCGGCGTGGACGACCACGCCGAGCGGTTGCGTGCCGCGGTCTCGAGCGCGTACGACGTCACGCCGAGCGAGGCCCTGGCAGCGCGGATCCTCCTCTCGCACATGGATCTGCTCAGCACCCCGCGTCCCTCCGAACGCGAGGAGGCGGAGCGCCAACAAGCCCGTGTCCTGGTCCGGGCGATCGAGGACGAGTGGTCGGCGCTCCTCGAGCAGGGCATGGCGGACGGTGCGTTCGCGCGACGCGACCCGCGTCAGTCCAGCCAAGCCATCCTGTCCCTCCTCGTCGGCGTGTGGCGTTGGTACCGCCCGGGTGGCGAACAGAGCCTGTCGACCATCGCGGTATTCATGACCGGGGCCTGCGAGCGGCTGGTCGGAGCATGAGTGTCGCCACCGTCCAGCCGGCCCCGGAGCACCACGAAGGAGACACATGTACAACCTCGTCCTGATGGCCTCCAAGCCCGACGACTGGACGCACGAGCAGTTCATCGAGTGGTGGCGCGGCGACCACGCCGCCGTGACCTACGTGCTGCCCGGCCTGCGGCGGTGGCACCACACGGACATTCTCGACGCACTCGAGGAGCGCTCCAAGGGCTGGGACGGCATCTCGATCCTCAGTTTCGACGACCGGGAGGCCCTCGATGCCGCCCTGGCCAGCGACGAGTGGAAGGCCGCCCTGGTCCACGTGGGCAAGATGCGCGGCCACCGGATCGCCGTCATGGGTGAGGAGAGGGTCATGTTCGACGAGAAGGTGATGGGCGCTACCCGGTGACATCCGCGCGCCCCGACTGGTGGGCGCCAGGGTGCTTCGAAGCGGCGCCCGGTGTGCACCGCATACCACTGGCCCTGCCCAACGACGCGTTACGAGCCGTCAACGTGTACGCCATCGGGACGCCGGATGGCCTGGTTCTCATCGATGGCGGTTGGCACCTTCCGGGCACCGCCTGCGAGCTGGATGCTGCACTGCGCTCGATCGGTCGCGAGCTGGGTGACGTATCGGCGGTGTTCGTCACTCACATCCATCGTGACCACTACACGCTGGCCGTCGAGCTGCGGCGCCAGATCGGGGCACAGGTGCACCTAGGGCGGGCCGAAGGGCCTGGTCTGAGAGCGGTACGTGAGCTGGGTAGCAACGTCCCGGTCTCCTCGCTGCGCGAGCTCGCTCGGGCCGGCGCAACAGACCTGGTTCAGGTGGTGCTCGCACTCACCGAGCACGAGCCCTTTGACGTTGCGGACTGGGAGGACCCCGACGGCTGGCTCGAAGCGGGAGCGCTCGACCTCGGTTCGCGACAGCTCGACGTGGTGCCGACCCCCGGGCACACCAAGGGACACATCGTTTTCCACGACGTGGATTCCAAGGTGATCTTCACCGGCGACCACGTCCTGCCGGCGATCACCCCCTCCATCGGGTTCGAGCTTGGTGACTGGGGGCGGCCGCTGGCCGATTACCTCGACTCGTTGACGGCCATGATGACTCGTCCCGACGCCATCATGATGCCGGCCCACGGACACCCGGGCGGCTCGATGCACGACCGAGTGACCGTGCTCCTGGCGCACCATGAAGAACGTCTCCAACAGATCCTGGAGCAGGTGGGTCAGGCGACCTCACCGGTGACCGGTGCCACGATCGCCGGGGGATTGCTGTGGACGCGTCGGGGGCGAGCCTTTGCCAGCCTCGATCCGTTCAACCAGATGATCGCCGTGTGCGAGACGATGGCGCACCTCGACGTGCTCGCCGACCGCGGACATCTGGTGGCGACAGCCGAGGACGACCTTCCCACGATGTTCTCTGCCGCCTAGGTCGCACCAAGCCGCAGCGGGCTCGCCGTTCCACCGGAGGTCGCGGTTCGCGGCTACTGCGCCGTCCAGCCGCCGTCGGCGTAGACCTCTGAGCCGGTCATGTAGCTGGCGTCATCACTGGCCAGGAAGGCGACCACCGCAGCAATCTCGCTCGCGGTCCCCAACCGGCCCATGGGCGTGCCGGCGAGCATGGCGCGATGGCGATCCGAGCCCTCGAACCGTTCCAGGAGCTGGTCCGTCCCGATGAACCCCGGGTGCAGCGAGTTCACTCGCACCCCCCGCGTCGCCCAGTGCAGGGCCGCGCTCTTAGTCATGGTGCGGACGGCTCCCTTGGCGGCGTGGTACGCGAAGCTGGTGCCGAAGCCGCCAACGGTGCCGAGTATCGAGCACATGTTGACGACGGCGCCGCCGCCTGAGCGCTCGATCAGCGCACCCGCATGCTTCATCCCGAGCCAGACGGACGTCTGGTCGATAGCGACCACCTGGTTCCAGCGCTCGGTCGTCTCGTCCTCGACGGTGGCCAGACTCCCGATGCCGGCGTTGTTGACGAGCGCGTGCAGGCCGCCGTGCTGGACCTGCGCCTGCTCCGTCACCATGGCCCACTGGTCTTCCCGAGCCACGTCCAGCGCCAGGGCAAGGTGCTGTTCTGGTCGAGGCAAGCGGTCGACCAGCGCCTCACACGGTTCGAGCTGCAAATCGGTGACGACGAGCCGTGCCCCCTCGTCGGCTAGGCGACGGCAGATCTCCACACCCAGCCCGCCGGTCGAACCGGTGACCAGGACCGATCGGTTCTCGAACCGCATCATGGACGTCACTTTCTCGGGTGGTCCCCGACTTCTGATGGGTGCAGTGACCTGACTTCGCCGGGGGCTCCGGAAGTTGTACGGACGGCGTCGACGTGACAGTGTACATCCTGAAGTGAATTCAAATCACCATGTCGCGGTCTGTACTCAACCCGCGAGCCGGCAACCGCTGCAACGAAGGAGCCCGAGTGGACCGCGCTGCCGTAGACGTGCTGGTCGAGCACACCAAGAACGTCGTCCGCGACGTGGTGCTGCCGCTGGACGACGCCCATGATGGTGACATCGCGGCAGCGGGTGGCGAGGTCGCCCGGCGCATGCTGCAGGCCGGAGCCCGCGCCGCAGGCGTGTTCGCTCCGCATGCACCGGTCGACTGCGGGGGCCTCGGCCTCAGCATGGTCGGAGCGATCGCCGATTTTCGAGGAGGCCGGCTACTCCCTGTTCGGTCCGCTGGCGTTGAACATCGCCGCCCCGGATGAAGGAAACATCCACCTGCTCGACAAGGTGGCGACGGTGGACCAGCGGGAACGCTACCTTCAGCCGCTGTCCCGCGGCGAGATCCGTTCGGCCTTCGCCATGACGGAACCGGCGCCGGGCGCCGGCGCTGACCCGACGATGCTGATGACGACGGCTAGCAAGGTCGACGGAGGCTGGATCGTCAACGGGCGCAAATGGTTCATCACCGGGGCCGATGGCGCGGCGTTCTTCATCACCATGGCCCGCACGAGCGGCGAACCGGGTAGCCCCGGCGGAGCGACCATGTTCGTGATGCCGGCGACCACGGACGGGGTCGACCTCATCCGTCACGTCGGGACCGTCGACCGGTCGATGCTCGGGGGCCACTGCGAATTGGGTTTCCGCGACGCGTTCGTGCCGGAC
This sequence comes from uncultured Actinomycetota bacterium, assembly GCA_963770005.1. Classification (GTDB taxonomy): domain Bacteria; phylum Actinomycetota; class Actinomycetes; order Actinomycetales; family Dermatophilaceae; genus Lapillicoccus. The sequence continues at coordinate 57,343 of CAVYNX010000006.1, forward strand.
GACCATGTTCTCGGGGGAGTTGACGAGGGGTTCCGTTACGCCCAGGTCCGGCTCGGTCCGGCCCGGATGACCCATGTTATGCGTTGGACGGGTGCCGTGCGGCGGGCGCACGAGGTGGCGGTCAGGCACGTCGCGTCCCGGCGCGCCTTCGGGGCGCGACTTTCCGACCTGGGCTTGATGCAACAGCTCATCGCCGACAACGAGATCGACCTGGCGGCAACGAGGGCGCTGTTGACCCGGGCCTGCACCGAGCTCGACGAAGGTGGCCGGGCCAGCCAGGCCACTTCCATCGCCAAGACCTTCGCAGCGGAGGCCCTGCATCGGGTGGCGGACCGAGCCGTCCAGATGTGCGGCGGGCTGGGTGTCTCCACCGAGCTACCCGTCGCCAAGATCGCCCGCGAGGTGCGGCCGTTCCGGATCTACGACGGGCCGTCGGAGGTGCACCGCTGGTCGATCGCCAAGCGGGCAGTCCGCGCGATCACCGGCGAGACGCTGTGACGACTTCCCTGACGGAACGGGAGCTCCTCGGCGTGGCCGCCGCCATGGCTGCAGCCGGCGTCCGACTGAGTGGCCCGCTGACCTCGTCGTTGATCGCCGGCGGCCGCTCCAACCTCACCTTCCGGCTCGGCGACGGTACCGATCAGTGGGTCTTGCGTACCCCGCCCCGGTCCGGGCGGACGCCGTCCGCTCACGACGTCGCGCGCGAGTTCCGGGTGACCTCGGCACTTGGCGCGACGGACGTTCCGGTCGCCCACGCCGTGCTGCTGCATGAGGATGACGATGTCCTGGGCGGACCGTTCTCGGTGGCGAACTTCGTTGTCGGGTCGGGTGATCCAGTCTCGCCATGACCTCGACGGACTGGATGAGCAGACGGTCAACGCCGTCAGTCAGCGCCTTGTCGAGACTCTCGCCAGGCTCCACAGGGTCGACCCGACCGCGGTCGGCCTCGAGCGCTTCGGGCGACCCGACGCCTACGCCGCCCGACAGCTGAAGCGATGGGCGGGGCAGTGGGAGCTGGTGGGGGACCGCAGCCTCGACACGCTCGCCGGCGAGGTCAGCGGGCGGCTCGGCGGCCAGCTGCCCGAGCAGCGCATCGCGGGGATCGTGCACGGAGACTTCCGAATCGACAACACCCTGCTCGACCTCGATGGACCCGATGCGCCGCGACTCGCGGCTGTCGTCGACTGGGAGCTGTCCACGATCGGGGATCCTGTCGCCGACGTCGCCACGATGCTGGCCTATCGGGATCAGGCGTTCGACCTCATCGTCGGGGAGCCAAGCGCGTGGACCAGCCCGCGACTGCCCGAGCCCGCCGGCCTCGCTGCGGCGTACGAGGCGGCGGGTGGCGTGCCGTTGGCGGACCTCGACCTGCATCTCGCCCTCGCGCACTTCAAGATCGCTGTCATCGCCGCCGGAATCGCCCACCGACACCGCGCGGGCTCCGGCACGGGCGTCGGTTTCGAGACCGCCGGCTCCGCGGTAGCACCGTTCCTCGAAGCGGCCCGCTCCGCGCTACGCCAGGGGTCCTCGCCGTGACAGCACCCGACACGGGGGCGGCCTTGGGTGACTTCAGTGGCCTGGTGGCGGTCGTCACCGGCGGTGCTAGCGGCATCGGAGCCGCCACAGTGAGGCTCCTCTCCGAGCGAGGAGCTCATGTCGCCGTACTCGACCGGGACATCGCGGACGTCGACGGCGAGACGTATACGGCGGTGGCCTGCGACGTGGCCTCAACCGAGGCGGTGGACGCGGCGATCGCTCGAGTGTTCTCACAGCTCGGTGGCATCGACGTCCTCGTCAACAACGCCGGGATCGGAGCCGTTGGTGACGTGACGGAGAACGACGAGGCCGAGTGGCACCGCGTGTTCGACGTCAACGTCGTCGGGATCATGCGGGTCACGAGGGCGGCCCTTCCGCACCTCAGGAAGTCGCCACACGCCGTGATCGTCAACACGTGCTCCGTGGCGGCCAGCCTGGGCGTCCGCCAGCGAGCCGTGTATGCGGCCAGCAAGGGCGCCGTTGCCGCCCTCACTCTCGCCATGGCCGCGGACCACCTCAGCGACGGCATCCGGGTCAATGCCGTGGCCCCCGGGGGCACCGACACTGCCTGGGCGAAGCGCCTACTGGAACGGTCCGGTGACTCGGCCCTAGCCGCCGAGGCGATACGAGCACGACAGCCGATGGGCCGCCTGGTCACGGCTGACGAGGTTGCTCATGCCATTGCCTACTTGGCGAGCCCGATGTCCGCCTCCACCACAGCCACCCTTCTGCCCGTCGACGAAGGTCTGACCGGTCTCAGCAGGGCACTCTGATCCGGCGCACGTCGGGTTTCCTCCTGTGCAGCGCTCACATCCCGCCCTGCTCGTGCTTGGGAGGGATCACCGCGACCGGACAGTGCGCGTGCCGGAGGACGTCGGCGCTGACCGAGCCCATCAGGGCTCCCCGCACGCTGCCGAGACCGCGGCTGCCCACGACGACCAGCGCCGCGTCAGTGGACCGGTCGACCAGTGCTGGTGCCGGGACATCGGTCACCACGTGGACGGTGGTGTCGACGTCCGGGTACTTCTCGGACCAGGGCGCAGCGGCGGCGGCAGCCAGCTCCTGACGGTGGTGGTTGGCGGCTGCCCGCACCTCCTCGGCGATCGACGGCGCTAGCTGGTACGTGGCCAGCTCCTCGAGGATCCCAAGCGATGACGATGTCGAGCGGCAGGTGGCGGTGCGAGGCGGCCGCGAAGGCGTATTCCAGGGCATCGTCGGACAGGTGGGAGCCGTCGAAGCCGACGACGACCCGCCTCGCCGGCCGCGTCTCCGCGTCGCTCGGCTCCTCTCGGACCACGACGACAGGGCAACGAGCGTGGTTGACGACGTGAAGCGAGGTCGACCCGAGCAGGATGCTCCCGACGACGCCGCGGCCCCGCGCGCCGACGACGAGGGTGTCGGCCTCGGCCGAAGCGTCTTCGAGCGCGACGGACGCCGGTCCGGAGGTGATCGCCGAGGTGACGGACAGCTCGGGGGCGGACTTGCTCACGCGCTGCAGGGCGGCTTCGAGGATCCAGCGCTGGTCGCCCAGGTCGGTCGGCACGACCATCATCGGCGACCAGACGGTGACGCCGGTCTCCAGCGCGTGGACCAGGTGAAGGGGCAGTTTCCGGCTGGCGGCTTCGGCGATGGCCCAGTCCAAGGCACCGGCGCCGTGGTTCGATCCGTCGAGACCGACGAGTATGGGTCGTGGGGCGTGAGTGGTCATGGTGAGGTCCTTTCCGGGCCGGGTCGCGCACCGGGGCACAAGGTCCCGGTTTCATCGGAGGTCACGCTCAGCGGGTCGGCTGGGTCTGGGCGAGCACGGTCCGGGTCATGAAGGTGTCGAACAGCACGGGCTGTTCCCACAGGGCGCGGTGGCCCGAGGTGGCGGCGATTGCCCGTTCCTTGTGCGGCGCCGTCAGCAGGGAGAACCACTGGTCGGCGAGGGTGCTTCGGCTCGAGGTTTCGTGTGCCCCTTGGAAGAGGTAGACGGGTACCTCCAGACGGGTGGCGGAGAGGCGCAGGTCGAGCTGCTGCAGCTGGGGGTAGAGGATCGGGAACGTGTCGAGGAATCCGGCGAAGTTGTGGACCTTGTCCATCAGCCCGTACTCCTCCACGAAGATGCCTTCGCCCATCTGGCCGCGCCCTTCCGCGTTGCCGGCATGGTCGTAGGGGTAGACCTCGCCTTCGTGCGCGAGCAGCGTCTCGTAGTCGAGGGCAGCGGTGTACGGGGGCTCCCCGTTCGCGGTGAGGGTGGCGACGAGCGAGGTGTCCTGCCGGCTCCTGGCCCACGCCAGGGTGTCCCGGTAGGTGAGTCGATCGGTCTGACGCGGGTCGACCATCTGACCTGAGCCGATGAAGGCGGCGTAGAGCCGCGGCTCCTGCTGGGCCGCGAGCACGCCGAGCAGGGTGCCCCAGGACTGTCCGAGAAGGTAGATCCGTTCTTCGGCGAACCGGGCGCGCAGGTAGCGGGTGACGTCCAGGGTGTCGGAGACGGCGTTGTCCAGGGTGAGGCTCGAGGTCGGGTCCAGCTGGTCGTAGGACCCGCCGGTGCCGCGCTGGTCCCAGGTGACGACCACGAAGTGGTGTTCCAGGAGCTGGCCGTGGTGACGCATGGCTCCGAGCTCGGTGCCTCCGGGTCCACCGGTGAGCACGAGGAGGACGGGGAGGGTGGTGCTGTCTCCGCGGATCATCATCGACAGGTCGTGGCCGCCGATGCTGACCCGTGTCAGCTCCGCGATGCTCCCCGTCAGGGGGCGCCCCGCCGCATCCGTGATGGTGGCGGTGGCACCGGGCGAGGCCACCCCGAAGGCGAGGACCCCCAGTGCTACCGCGGTGGCGGCGGCGACTCCTCGTCGGATCCACCGGCCGGCCCGGGCGAGTGGTCGGGAGGAGCGGAGCTGTGGTCACGATGGCGGCGCAGTCCCACCCCAACGGCGACGCCAAGGACCAGTGGGACAAGGGTGACCGCGGCGTGGAAGCCGCGTCCGGTGACGAAGGCGAGAGCGCCGTACTCACTGACATGCAGACCGTCGACCATGGGTCCGTCGGTGCCGCTTCTCACGAGCTCGAACGTCGTGGCGAAGAGGGCCGGGACGGCGAGCATGGCCCACCGCGAACGCGTGAGTAGTCCTGCGAACACGCCGAGGCCGAGGCTGGTGGCCAGAGCCCACAGCGCCTGGGCCGCGGTGACGGGCCCTCGGGGTGTCCACCATCCGGTCAACACGGCCAGCAGCACGGTGGCGATGATCGTGAGACCGAGGGAGATCACCGCTCGATGCCGCCACCGATCAGGGCGTCGTGACCGGCGCGTCGTGCGCATACCGGGTGGGAGGCCGGGTGGGAGCGTGGGAGGTCATGGTGAGCTCATCGGGTGAGAAGGGGTGTCGCGGGCGGGCTGGTCCGGTAGCCGATGGGCGTCGGCGGCGCGTCGGCCGGCGTCGGAAGGCGAGGACGAGGGTCACGACGGCGAGCAGGGTGAGGAGCAGCCCCGCGGCCAGAAGGGTGAGCGCGAGCGGGCCGAGGGCGTCGCTGCGACGCTGGGCGTGACGACTGCGGCGACACCGGGACTGGCGTCGGCGTTCATGACGACGACCGACCAGCTGCCACTGGCAACCTTCCACTCCAGCGGCACCGTCCCCCGCCCGACCGCGTGTGCGGCCCAGAACGTCTGGTCGGCCGGGACTGAGGGAGACGGTGTGGCCGAGCTGGTGGCCGGGACTCGGCGATAGGTCGGTTTCCCGGCGCCGTCGGTGACCTCGTCGTGCGCGGCACCGGCCAGGTAGACATCGACCTCGTCGGTGCGGGCGATACCGACGAAGAGCGAGTCCTCTGGTCGTCCCGACACGGTCAGCCGGATGTCCGTCGCGAGACGGTCGAGCACCCACTGCGGGGTGTTGGCGTCGATGACGACCGCCAAAGCGGCGGTGACCATTGCGGGGGTGGCGGACTGCAGCTGGCTGGGTGTGGTCATGACGAGCCTCCGGTGTCCCTGGCGCGCACGTCGGCGATGCCGAGTGCGGTGCCGGCGGCTAGCAGCGGGATGCCGGGGACGACGAGCATGGCGGCGATGACCAGCGCGATGACGCGGGAAGTACGCATGGGTTCCTCATTCGGAGTTGTGGCGTGCCTGGCGAGCCGCCTCGGGACGACGAGAGACGAGAACCCGAACTACGGGCGCCTCTCGGCGTCGCGAGCGATGGTGCGCAGCGAGGCGCGTAGGACGTAGCCCACGAACGGGCGGATCGCCCACCAGTACCGCCCCATCGAGTGCCGCGAGGCCGGGTCGGTTGTCGCTGTGCGGCACTCGTAGGTGAGCAGGCTGCGGCCGGGGCCATCGGGGCGGACGAGGAGGTGGCAGGCGATCTTGCCCCAGCCGGGTTCGTCGAAGGCGGCGAAGTCAGCAGGCGGCACAGGTCGCCACTCGATGTCTGCGGTCCAGAACCGACCGATCGCACCGAACGCCAGCTCACGGCCCGGCACCTGCCCCAGGACCAGCCAGCCCGGCAACGCCCCAGGTTCGGAGGCCAGGAGGAGCCGGGTCGGAGCATCGATGGCCTTGCCGCGCAGGCGGCTCGGAAGCGCCCGCGCCGTCATCATGGCGGTCACCAAGGGGGAGCGGACGGTCATGAAGTCGAAGTCCCGTGCCGTCCCGAACACGGTGTCGACGTCCGCCTCGACGACGCGATGCTCGGTCAGCACCATGTCGTAGACGGAAAGGGCTTGCTCGAGAACGCTGCTCGAGGCGTTGCTGTGCGCGGCGGTGAGAGAGACGGTCGTCATGATCTGACCGTATGCGCCGTGGCGTCACCGCCGGTGGGACGAAGGTCCCGCTCTGGCCACGAGTGGCGGTATCGTCCCCGAGCGACGAGCGTGCCATGAGCCTCGCTGCCCGGCCTCTTGGTGGTTCACTTTGCTCATGACCTCGGAGGACTCAAGCCGGGATCACGCGACGGACGCGCCTGAACCCCAACCCGAACCACACGAAGCCGATCTTGAACACCGCGAGACCGCTGTGGCGGAACGCGAGACGGCTGTGACGGAACGCGAGACCGGCGTCACGGAACGCGAGACCGACGTGACCGAACGCGAGACCGCCCAGGCCCAGCGACTGACGACCGCCGGGTCCACCTTGGCTGCCGCCGACGAGCGTGACGCTGTCTCCGATACGCGCGACGCGGCGTCCGAGAAGCGCAGCAACGACGCGGATCTGGCCGAGATGCTGGATCCGAAAAGCGAGTACGGCGCCCATTGGCCCGAACGGCGCCACGCTGCGGGTGACCGAAGGCACGCGAAGGACGACCGTACGGCGTCACGCGACGACCGACTCGCCATGACCGAGGGCCCCGAGGAGCACGACACCGACCTGGCGTGACCCCTCCAGTCGTCCCGGGGGTCCAGGCCCCTGTCAGGGCGCCCGCCGGCTGGAGCTCTTCCGGTGAGCCGGTGCAGGAAGCACGGTCGCGGGGTTCAGGACCAAAGGCCCTGGGCGGACGCGAGATGCAGGGCTTGTATGACGGGAGACCTTGCTGCTTCTCGAAGGGGACGGGCATGACGATTGCGCTCAAGCCGCAGTCCACGCCTACCGCGACCCCGGCTCACTCGGCATGCGGACGGCTCTCCGGTTGGATTCGGGCGCACCCGCTGCTGGCCTTTGTGGGCTTGTCCTACGCCTTGTCGTGGGGATACTGGCTGCCTCTGATCCTGACGGGGCAGATCGTGCGTCTGGGGTCGACCGTCACGCAGTTCCCAGGCCTGCTCGGCCCGATGGTTGCGGCCTTCCTCGTCACCTCAGTCACCCAGGGTCGGACAGGAATGCTCGACCTGTTGCGACGCGCGCTGCGCTGGCGGGTACCAGCCCGGTGGTGGCTGTTCGCGCTGGGGAGCCCGGTGGCGCTTGCGGGTGCCGCCGTGCTGGTCATGGCCTTTGGTCCGGCGGAGCCCGACCTAGGTGGCTTCAGCCGGATGGCGGGGCTGCCGGAGTGGGGGGTGGTCTTCGTCTGGCTCATGTTCATCGTCGTCAACGGGCTGGGTGAGGAGACCGGCTGGCGTGGGTACGCCCTCCCGATCCTTCGTCGTCGTCACGGAACCCTGGCGGCAAGCCTTCTGCTCGTGCCGATCTGGGCGGGATGGCACCTCCCACTGTTCTTCCTGCTGCAGAGCTACCGCGACCTTGGCCTCGTCGGTCTGCCTGGCTTCTTGCTCGGACTTGCCTGTGGCTCGATCGTCCTGGCGTGGCTGTACGAATCCGCCTCGAGCAGCATCCTGATCGCCGCTGCGTGGCATGGCACCTACAACCTGACGGTGGCCACCGCTGCAGGGAGCGGAAAGGTTGCGGCCGTCGTCAGCGTGGGCGTGATGGTGGGCGCCGCGGCAATCGCCTGGCGATCTCGCCGCCAACCGCATCGACCGAAGGCTGCCTCAGACCGATCGGTGACCCGCGCAGTGATTGAACGACCCAGCTGGGGCGTCTCGTGCGCCGCATGCTCACGCTCGCTGCGCTGAGGAGGCGTACTCGAATGCCGGCTGACACCACCGTGGAACATGACCCCGTCAGGGCTGCCCGTCCGAGCCGACGGCCTTCCTCTCGCGACCCCGCTTCGCCGTCAGGACGAAGAGCCGGATGACGGCGCCCGCGACGACCAGGTTGAGCAGCATCTGCGCGGTCACCAGCAGGCGCGTGCCGTCGGTCCTCGGGACGATGTCGCCGAACCCACGGTCGCGAACACGGTGACGGTGAAGTAGAGCGCGGAGACATGGTCGAGCAGCTCGGTGAAGGCGGCCGGGTCCGAGAGCGAACGCGACAGGTAGAGGCGGGCGAAGACCAGGAGGTAGAGCGGCACCACGATGCCGAGGCTGATCACCGCGCGGAGGACCGGGTACTTCGCCGTCACGATGGCGGGGATCTGGACGGCGACCACCACGGCGAAGAGGCCGAGCTCGAGCAGCAGCCACGGCACGTCCGAGCCCTCGGTGACGTCCTGCGTCGGGACGAGGAAGTACAGCGCGCCCAGGGCGACCAGAGACACGACGAGCTGTCCGGCGGTGCGCAGCCCGAGCCGCCAGTACTCACCGCGCGAGAGGGCCGTCGCCGGGACGTCGTTGCTCATGCCGGCGACTCTCCCACTCCGCCGGTCCGTCGGTGAGTAGCGCAGGACGACCTGCAGGCCGTAGTGGTCCGACGGGTACGTCCCGTCGACCGGCTCGGTGCCGAGGAGCGCGGCCTCGCGGATGCCCGGCTCCTCCCCGTCGCGGCGCGGCCGAGAAGACGTAGTCGATCCGGCGGTCCGGCCAGAGCAGCTGGGCCGCCCACGGGTTCCGGTTCGACCAGGTGAACCCGGGAGTGTCCGGGTTGGTCACCTCCCACGCGTCGTAGAACGCCAGCCCGGGACCACCGCGGCCGTACGCCCGCGCAGCAGCCGGATCTCGTCGCTGTCCAGGTCGGCGTTGAAGTCGCCACACAGGACGAGTGGCGCCCGGTCGTCCTGGGACGCCTGGACCTCGTAGAGGAGGTCACGGGTGCGTCCTGCCGTGCTCGGCTCTCGTCCAGCCACCAGGCGTCCATGCCAGGCCGTACGACGTGGACCGGTCCGCGCGGCCCGGAGATCTCGGCGTACTGCACGTGACACTCGCCGAGAACCCGGCTCACCTTCCGGCTGATGGGCCACCGCGACAGGACCGCGACGCCGGACAGTGCGGCGGGGTCCTCCTGCGCGGTCACGCCACTGAACGTGTGGTGCGGAAGGCCCAGCGGTTCGGCGAACCGGGAGCACTGGCGGTCGTCGCCCTTGGCCCAGGACTCGGTGAGGACGACGATGTCGGGCCGCGCGTCCCGCAGGGTGGCGAGGATCGCCGACTCGCGCTCGCGCCAGGGGCCGTTGAGCCCCAGACGTCAGGGTGACGACCCGCACGGTGGTGTCGACCAACGGCCCGTAGAACCCGGGCGGAACGTCGAGGGACATCGCCACGAACCCATGCTGCCGCACAGGTCAGCGCGTCGCCCGGTGGTCATCCCGGTGGTCAGTCCCAGAACTCCCCGCCGGTCGGCAGCGCCGCGAAGTCGTCGACGTCGTGGGACAGGAACGGCCGGATCCCGGCGCGTCGCAGCGCGCGAAGCCGTTGGTAGGACAGCAGCTTGGCCTCGACGTTCCAGTCGCTGATCTGGGGGATGTCCGCGGCGACCTGCTCGGGCAGGTGGGCCGCGTCACCGACGAACGCCACCCGGCCACGTTGGGGAAGGTCGACCACCAACCCCTGGCTGCCGGGGGTGTGTCCCGGAAGCCGGACCACCCGCAGCGACCCGTCCTCGAACAGGTCGGCGTCGCCGGTGAGCTCGAGGTAGTCGAAGCCGCGGCCGGGGAGGTAGTCGGCCAACGCATACCCCCGGGCGGTCCAGCGGTCGGGCCACCAGGCGTGCCGCAGCTCGTCGTGCTGGACGACGTGCACCGCGCCGGGGAAGTGCTCCATGCCGCCGGCGTGGTCCAGGTGGAGGTGCGAGTAGACGACCGTCGTCACGTCGGCGCACCGGTACCCCAGGCGCTCCAGCTGTGCGTCCACCGCGTGCTCGCGCGTGAACAGGGTTGCCCCGTAACGCTCTCGCAGGCCAGGGCCCCACTGCTCGTCAGCGCCGGCGTCGTCCGCGACGCGGTGGTTGACCCCCGTGTCGAAGAGGACCAGGCCGTGGCTCGGGTGCTCGATGACGACGACCGTCGAGGGCACCGTGAGCGGTCCCGTGGCGCCGACCATGAGGTCGCTCCGGTCGAGGGTGAAGGGGCCGGCGTCGCACACCGTGAGCCGGACGCGAGGGGTCATGAACGCATACTCGCGAGCGCGCGGGCGGACCGCAACGACGCGCGCAGGGCTCAGAAGAAGTAGATGTTGCCGGGCGTCGCGTCGGCCTGGTCACCTCGCGTGGCGTTGATCTGAGCACGCAGGGCGACCTCGTCGAAGATGCGCCGCTCGCGGATGACCCGTCCGCCCTGGATCAGGAACTGGGAGACGCCCAGCAGGTCCACGTCCTGGTTGGTCACGGCTCCGTAGAGGGGCCGCCCCTCGTAGGGGCCGGTCATCTTCCACAGCACCGAGATGCGCAGCCCTGCGTAGCGGTTGTCGAAGTTGGTCTGGATGTCACGGACCTCGAATCGCGCGCGGGGAAAGGCGAGGAGGAGCCGAAGGGTCTCGTCGATGTAGCCCTTGGGCCGGATGTAGGTGGCTTCCCCGCTGCTGTGGAGGAAGACGTCTCGGACCGTGAAGTCGCTGAGAGCCGCGAAGTTCCTCTGGTTCCAGACCTTGTCGATGAGCTCGAGCACCAGCTGGCACTCGGAGCGGTAGTCGTCGGGGCGGGGCCCGCTGTCGCCCTCGGCCAGCACGTCGGCGGGGGCCGGACGTAGCCAGGACCCGGAGTAGCCGCGGAAGTACAACGCCCGTGCGAGCTCGTCAGGGTCCTGCCCGGTCTGGAGCGCTCGCGCCAGGCCGTCGCGGGCGATCCACTCCTCGACCATCCGGCCTCGGCGGTAGAGGCAGTTGGCCACGCTGTGCAGGCTGAGCCGGCGCCGTTGACCGTCGTAGTAGCGGTCCTCCCCGCGATAGATGAGGTGCGAGCTGAGGAACCCGTCGGTGCCGCGGGCCTCCCACACCACGTCCTCGGCCTGGCCGGGCATGGCCCCGGGCTGCGCGGCGCTGTCGGCCATTCGCATGGTGCTGCCCTCGATGACCTCGGCTCGCGTCGTGATGGTGCCCAAGGCGACGTGGACGACAGAGTCGGACTCGTAGTTCTCGTAGATGTGGTCGATATCGCGGTCGACCCAGATGCGGTCGGTCACCTCTCGGATGAAGTCGTCCGGATCGGAGTAGGGCTGGTAAGCAACGGGATCGAGCGTCATGACGTCCTCATCTCTGCGAACTGGGTGCCCTCGTGGGCCGAGAAGGTGAAGCGCTGCACGTCTTGGGCACGGCCCATCGCCAGGTCGGCGGCGATCCGGCCGACGGTCGGGGCCAGCTTGGCCCCGTGTCCCGAGCAGGCCGAGACGACGACGAGCGGGCCGACCCGGTCGATGAGGAAGTCCTCGCTGGGGGTCGACGTGTAGAGACAGGTGGTCTCCGCGAAGGGAGTCGGCTCGAGGCCGGGGAGCCAGCGCTGCACGTAGTCGACGATCCGTGCACGACTCGCCTCGTCGACGACGCCCTCTCGCGTACGACCGGTCGTCACGGGTCCGGTGTGCTCGGCGATCTTGCGCGCGTCCCCGGGTCCGCCGTCCCGGCCTCCCGGAAGGTGGTAGATGTCGAGGGCGTCGCGATGCAGCGTGACCGGCCAGACCACCGACTCGTCGCGGCGCGGGAAGTGGAAGACGCGGTGCTCGGTGACGCGGATGGGAGGCAGCGGGGCCACCGGGCCGACCAGCTCCTCGACCCACGCGCCCGCGGCGACGACGGCGGTGCGGGCCCGCACCGTCCCCTGCGTGGTGCTGACCGTCACCCCGTCATCGTCGACCGCGACGCCCGTGACCTCCACCCCGGACACGTGCCGACCGCCGAACGACTGCGCCACATCGAGGAACGCGTGCACCCCTCGGTGGACGTCGACGGTGCCCGCCTGCGGGTGGTAGAGCGCCGGGCTGTCGAAGACCATGCCGGGGAAGCGCGCCCCGGCCTCTGCGGCACTGAGCAGCTCGTGCTCCACCCCCGCCCGGGCCAGCGACGCCGCGATGACCTCCGGCTCGCCGCCACGAGCCGTGGTCGAGGCCGCCGGTCATCCGCAGCAACGAGACGCTCGAAGCGGTCTCGAGCTCCCGCCACCACTCGAAGGCCTCACCCGTCAGGCGGACGTAGTCGTCCTCGGGATAGGCGCGCCGGGTGATCCGGGCCGAGCCGTGAGAGCTGCCCCGGGTCGTCGCGGGCTCGAACTGCTCGAGAACCAGGGCCTCCACACCCTGCCGCGCGAGGTGCCACGCGGTCGCCGACCCCATGAGGCCGGCCCCCACGATGACCGTGTCGACCTGCGCTGGAATGCCGGTGGCGTCGCTCACGCCTCCTCCCCCAGCCGAGCGCCCTCGATCTGGGCGAGGACGGAGAGCTCGTCGAAGACGCGGAACTCGTTGTAGATCTTGCCGTCCCGGAAGCTGAAGTGCGAGATGCCGAGGATGTCGACCGGCGACCCGGTCAGCGGCCCGTAGGTCGGTGCTCCGGCATACGTGCCCCGCATGTTCCACATCACCGAGACCCGCGTGCCGTGGAAGTCGTCGTGGTTCGCGGCGACGTCACGCACGTCGAAGCGGGCGTCGGGGAAGGTGGCGATGAGCTCCGCGACCGACTGCTGGTAGCCCGCCGCTCGGCAGTAGCTGCGGTAGCGGCTGGTGTGCACCACGTGGCTGCGGTGCACGAACGACGGCACGAGGTTGAGCAGTCGCTGGTTCCAGGCCTGGTCGATGAGCTCCAACACCAGGCGGCACTCGTCGGGCTGGTTGTCGGGTCGGGCCCCGGAGTCGCCGCGGGTCAGTGGGTCAGCCGGCGGCGGACCGAACAGGCCGTCCTCCGAGAGGGTTCCGAGGATCGTCGCGTTGGGGCGCAAGGCCAGGTCGCGGGCGATGGCCCGGACGTCGAGCCCGTTCTGCTCCACGACGGCCCACTCGTCGCGAACCACCCACTCCTCGACGATGAAGGCGTCGCGCACGAGGCAGAGCGCGATGTTGCGAGACGTCGACAGCCGGTTGCTCGGCGGTCCGTACTGCCAGAAGCCGCTCTGCACACCGGAGTTGATGATCCGGTGCGAGCTGACCCACGAGTTGTCCGTGCGCTCCTCCCAGATGACGTCCTCGGCGGTGAAGGCCCGGCCGGGGAACGCCGTCTTCTTGACGAAACAGCCCTCGATGATCGTCTCGCGGTTGCCGCTGTGGCCATAGGCGCTGTGCAGCGTGATGTCGGGGTGGTAGTGGTCGCGGATCAGGCCCATGCCGTAGCTCTGCCAGATCTTGTCGGTCCACTCGACGATGTACTCCTCGGGGTCTGCGTAGGGCGCGTAGGCCTGGGCTGACAGCATGAGAGGTGGGTGCTCCTTGGTGCGTCGGGACGGGATGCGTAGCGGTCGGGAGTCGGAGGGTCTCGTCAGTCGGTGAGCCACTCCCGGAGGGTCTGAGCCAGCTCGTGGGGAGCCTCGAGCGGAGCCATGTGTCCGGCCGACTCGAGGACGACATGCCGGGCGCCGGGTATGCCGGCCGCCAGCTCCTCCTGCAGGGCTGGGGGGCAGACGTGGTCGAGGGCCCCGCTGACGACGAGGGTGGGGACGTCGACGGTGCCGAGGTCCGGCCGCGAGTCCGGACGGGAGGCCTGGGCCCGCAGCTGGCGCAGGAATCCCTCCGCGCCCACCGTGTCGGCCATGGCGACGTTGCGGGCGATGAGCTCGGGCTCGCGCCGCGACTCCGGCAGGGTCTGACGGCCGAGTTCGTCGGCGACGGCCGCGAACCCACCCGCCCGCGTGCGGTCGCTGAGTGCCGCCCACGAGTCCAGCTGCAGGGCTGACGCGTCGCGGCCGCTCGTGTTGACCAGCGCCAGCCGGGTGACCCGCTCGGGTGCGTCGCGTACGACCTGGAGGGCGACGATGCCGCCGAGGGAGTGGCCGGCGAGGGCGAACCGGTCGGGGGCCTCGGCCAGCACTCCCGCGGCCAGGGCGGCAATCGTGTCGGCCTGGTCGATCCGTGGGAAGGACGCGCGGGCGACGTCGGCGAGGTCGGTGGCGACGTCGGCCCAGGCGGAGTGGTCACCCAGCATCCCGCTCAGCAGCACCAGCTCGCAGCGAGCGGTCACGCGCCCTCCGGGCCGGCTCGTTCCGGCCGAGCGGTCGCCAGCCGGACGAACGTCGCCGACAGTGCGTGCTGCACGTTGTAGACGACCAGCTGCGAACCGGCGGCGAAGTGGGTCTGTGCGGTCGCCTCGTCGCCGCAGATCGACAGCACCCGGCCCCCTGCCGCCTCGCGCACGCCGGCCAGGGCAGCGGCGACCGGAGCCTGGTCCCCCGCGAGGAGACCCAGGTCGGCGGCGAGGTCGGCCGGCCCGAGGAACAGCAGGTCGATGCCGTCGACGGCGGCGATCTCGGCGGCCGACTCGACCGCTCCGGAGCTCTCGATCATGGCGATGACGAGCGGTCCGTCGGCATAGCGCGCGAGGTGTTCGGCGCCGGTGCGCAACCCGTAGCCGCCGGCCCGGGTGTACGCCGCGAAGCCGCGCCGCCCGCGGGGCGGGTAGTGGACCGCCTGCACCAGGGCCTCGGCCTCGGCCACGGTGTCGACGTGGGGGTAGATGACGCCGGCCGCGCCCAGGTCGAGCACCCGGAGCACCTCACCGAGGCCGCCGATGCGCACGATGACCGGCAGCCCCACGGCCTCGGCCGTGGCGATGTGGTGGCCGAGCGCCACCTGGTCGCCCGGGCCGTGCTCGGCGTCGATGACGACGTAGTCGAGCCCCACGAGACCGGTCAGCTCGACGAGCATCTCCGCGGGCATGCGCACCAGCGCGCCGAGCAGCCGGTCACCCCGGCGGACGCGGGCCGCCAGGTCCATCGGGTCGACGGTCACGCGCCCTCGCCCGCCGCCGTCTCGGTCGACCCGTCCGGCTCGTCGAACCGGGCGGACCGCAGCGTCGCCGTCGCTCCGTGAGCGGCCATCCCCTCGTACTCCGAGATGGTGGCCACGGCGTCGGCGAGCAACGGGGTCGCGGCGCGCGTGACCCGTTGGTAGGTCAGCGCCTTGAGGAACCGCGACACCGACAGGCCGGCGCTGTGGCGGGCCCCGCCGGCCGTCGGAAGCACGTGGTTGGTGCCCGCCATCCCCTTGTCGGAGTAGGCGACCGTGCTCCACGCGCCGAGGAAGATCGAGCCGTAGTTCACGAGGTGGTCGTGGTACCAGGCGTCGTCGGCGGTGATGACCTCGAGGTGCTCGGGGGCGAGGTCGTCCATCAGCTCGGCGGCCACCTCGCGGGACTCGGCGACGATCACCGATCCGTGGTCGACCCACGACGGACGCGCGATGTCCTGGGTCTTCAGCTCCACCAGCTGACGCTCCACCTCGTCGACGACGGCCCGGCCGAGGGCGTCGGACGTCGTGACCAGGGCGACCGGCGAGTCGGGACCGTGTTCGCCCTGGCCGAGCAGGTCGGCGGCCACGAGCACCGGGTCGGCGGTCTCGTCGGCGATGACGGCGACCTCCGACGGGCCGGCCAGCAGGTCGATCGCCACGGTGCCGAACAGCTGGCGCTTCGCCTCGGCGACATAGGCGTTGCCCGCCCCCACGAGCATGTCGACCGGCGCCTCGCCGAGCAGTCCGAAAGCCATGGCCGCGAGCGCCTGCACCCCGCCGAGGACGAAGATGCGGTCGGCGCCCGAGATGTGGGCGGCGTACAGGACGGCCGGGTCGGGCTGGCCGTCAGGCTGCGGGGGCGTGCAGCTGAGCACCGACGGCACGCCGGCCGTCTTGGCGACGTTGACGGTCATGAAGGCGCTGGCGAGCAACGGGAACCGGCCCGCGGGCAGGTAGGCGCCGACCCGTCCGACGGGCACGTACCTCACGCCCGTGACGAGGCCGGGCGCGATCTCCGCCTCGAAGTCCACGAGCTTGTCGCGCGAGAGCGCGGCGAACTGCTGGGTGCGGGACTGCCCGAGGTCGAGCGCGGCTCGGAGGTCGGCGGACAGCCGCTCGATGAGCCGCTCGATGTCCTGCGCCGACAGCTCGGGATCGCGGCCGTCCCACCGGTCGAGCGACGCGGCATACCCCAGCACGCGGTCCATGCCCCCCTTCTCGATCTCCGAGGAGCATGCGCGAGACGGTCTCGATGACCTCGGGACTCCGCTGGGCCGGCGGCCCGCTCTTGGCGGGGGTCTTGAGGTGGTGGTAACGGGGGGCCAGGTGACCGGTCCGGGCCGGGTCGAGCTGCATACGAGTCGCTCCTAGGTGGGGTGAGGTGGGGTCAGCCCTTGACCGAGCCGCCGGTGAGGCCCGCGACGAGGAAGCGCTGGACGACCATGGCGAGGACGAGGATCGGCAGGGCCACGAGCACCGTTGCGGCACTGGCCTGCTGGAGCAGCGGCAGGTTCTGCCCGATCTGGGTGGCGATGAACAGCGGGATGGTCTTGGCGTCGGTGTTGGTGAGCACCAGGGCGAGCAGGTACTCCTGGAAGGCGAAGAGGAACGTGAAGATGCCGGCGGTCACCAGGCCGGGACCCATCAGCGGGAGGATCACCCGCGTGAGCGTCTGGAAGCGGCTGCACCCGTCGACCATGGCGGCCTCGTCGAGCTCCTTCGGGATCTCCATGAAGAAGTTGCGCAGCAGCCAGATGGTGAACGGCTGGTTGAGGGCGACCAGGCCGATCATGAGCGCGATCTTCGTGTCGTAGATCCCGAGGGCCTGGGCGAAGTTGTAGAACGGCAGCGCCACCGCGAAGCGGGGAAGGGCGCGGAAGATGAGCGCGAGCACCAGCAGCAGTGCCCCGATCCGCCCGCCGTAGCGCGAGAGGGCGTAGGCCGCCGGGGCGCCGACGACCAGGGCGACGATGACGCTGGCGATGGCCACGAGCACCGTGTTGAGGAGGTACTGCGCGAAGTTCGTCTCGAGCCACAGGGCGGTGAAGGCCTCGAAGCTCGGCTGGTAGAAGAAGACCGGCGGGTTCGAGAACGCTTCGGCGGTGCTCTTCGTGGCCGCCATCGTCGTCCAGATGAACGGCGTCAGCATCACGAAGGCGACGGCGGTGAGGACGAGGAGGACGACGATCGCGTTGCGGCGCTTGGCGGACCGGGGCGACGGGGCGTCGGCCACCCGACCCGTGCGGGCGGTCGTCGGGGCGGCGAGGCTCATGACTGACGCACCTCTCGGTAGGTCTGCCGGACAAAGGGCACCAGCAGGATGAAGATGATGATCATCGTGAGCACGCTCACCGCACTGCCCAGGCCGACCTTCTGGTCCCCGGCGGCGAAGGCGACGTTGTAGACGTAGAGCATCACGGACTCGTTCCCCAGGGAGACCGCGCTCGGTGAGAGCGGGATGAGCGCGTCGAAGATGCGTAGGCCGTCCATGATCGTGATGAGCGAGATGAACCCGATCAGCGGGCCGAGCGACGGGATGACGACGTAGCGCTGCTGCTGCCACCAGTTGGCCCCGTCGATCTGGGCCGCCTCGATGGCCTCGGTGTTCACGCCCTGGAGACCGGCGAGGAGGATGAGGATCGAGAACGGCAGCTCGTGCCAGATGATGTTGGCGAGGACCATGATCCGGTTCGGCCACTGGTCGGCGAACCACAGCGGGGGGTTCGAGACGCCGAAGTGCTGGAGGACCCAGTTGACCAGTCCGCCGAAGTTGCTGTCGAACAGCCACGAGAAGGCGACAGCGCCGATGACGGTGGGCACGATGTAGGACAGCAGCAGGAAGCCGAGGAAGAACGGCCGCGCACGGCCCGTCCGCTGGAGCAGCACCGCCAGGATGAAGCCCAGGACCAGCTTGAAGGCGAGGCCGACGAGGGTCAGGGCGATGGTGAAGACCACCGCCTGACGGAAGAGCCCGTCGCTGAGGACGTCGACGTAGTTGCTGAGCCCCGTCCAGATGCCCTGCTCGCCGTAGGTGATGTCCTGCAGGCTCCAGATGATGGTCTGGATCAGGGGGACGACGAGCAGGACCGTCATGATCAGGGCACTGGGGCCGGCCAGGAGCAGGAACTCTTTGCGGCGCACGCGGACTCCTCCGTGCTAGCTCTGGGAACGCTCGGACGGTGGCGTCCTGGTGGGAGCGGGGATCCGCTCCCACCAGGACGGTCGGTCAGCCGCCGGCGGCGGCCAGCACCTTCTCGGCCGCGGCCTGAGCCTTGGCCAGCGCGTCGTCCACCGGGAGGGCGCCGGTGACGCCCTGCGCGATGAACTCGCGGGTGGCCGCCTGCATGTCGGCCGTCCACTTCTCCATCGGCGGCGTCTGAGCCCCGTCGGAGATGGTCTTGCTCACGACGTCGTACCACGGCATCGTCGCGCTCGTCGCGAGCCCCTTCCGGGAGGGGTAGGCCGCGGGGACCGCGGACTTGCCGGCGGCCTCGCTGACGGACGCGGCCATGACCTGGAAGACGAGATCCTTGTCGACCGCGGTGTTCTGCGGGATCGACCAGCCGTCGACCGAGACGGTCGCCCACGGCTTGCCGCCCGACTCGATGGCCGGCGGCTCGAGGAAGGCGAACTTGTCGAAGAACTTCGAGTTCTTCTGCGCCACCATGTCGACCATGCGGCCGGAGTACATCTCCGCGATCGCCGCAGTGCCGTTGTAGAGCTGCTGCTGCACCTTGGGCTGGTCGAAGGTCGTGACCTGCGGGTCCATGTAGGGCGTGAGGTCCTTGAGGGCCTGGAGCGCCTTCTTGCCCTGCTCCGAGCTGAACATCGGCTTCTTGGTCGTGGGGTCGACATAGGTCGTGCCCTGCGAGAAGAGACCGATCATGAAGCGGGTCGAGATGTCGCCGGAGGCCAGGAGCGGCAGCGCGACGGGGTACTTGACCTTGCCCGACGCCTGGATCTTGGTCGCGACGTCCTTGAGCTCGGCGAAGGTCGTCGGCGGCTTCAGCTGCAGCTCGTCGAAGATGTCCTTGCGGTAGACGAAGGTCGTGATGTTGGCCTGCGTGGGCAGCCCGTACTGCTTGCCGCCGTAGCTCATGCCCTTGACCATCGTCGCGTCGAGGTCGCCGAGCTTGAACTTGTCCTTGTACTTCGCCACGTAGTCATCCAGGGGGACGAGCTTGTCGGCGTACTTCGGCACCACGAGCGAGTAGGTCTCGACGAGGTCGAAGGCCGCTTGCGATGCCGGCGAGCGTCGTCGCGGTCTTCTGCACCTGGCCACCGAAGTCGACCGGGTCGTGCTTGAAGGTGAGGTTCGAGCCCTGACAGCTCGCGATCATCGTGTTGGTGAAGGGGTCGATCGCCGACGAGTTGTAGGCGAGGACGTTGACCGTGGTGGCTTGGCTGGGCTGCGTGATGTCGCAGCCCACGCTGGTGGCCTGGCTGGCGGCGGTCTTGGAACCGGCGCCGCAAGCGGCCGTCAGGAGCAGCGCCCCTACGGCAACGGCAGCGCCGACTGCGCGTCGTTGGAACGGAAGGCTGAACCGCGTGCCGTGCATGTGACCTCCATCGAGAAGTGGATTTGCATACGTAGTCACACTTTACCCGGGTTCGTCAAGGGGTGCGGCTACGATCGTGTCCCATTGGATGCGGGCCGCACGCTCAGGGGGAAGAAAATGTCCGGTGTCGAGCCGGGCCAGCAGCCAAGAAGCGGGCCTGGCCCCCTCTCCGTCACGAGCCACGATGTCGCCCGTCTGGCCGGTGTGTCGCAGGCGACCGTCTCCCGGGCGCTGCGTCCGGGCACCTCCGTGCCGGACGCGACGCGGCAGCGCGTCGAGCGGGCGGCCCAGGTGCTCGGCTACGTGCCGAGCCGCCTGGGACGGAGCTTGGTCACCCGGGAGACGGGTCGCATCGCCATGGTCGCCGACCTCGGCAACCCGCTCTTCTCCACGCTGCTGACCCCGGTCCACGACGTGCTCTCCGAGCTCGGCTACCAGACTCTCCTGCTGGCGGAGCACCAGGACCGGGTCGACGCCTACCCCGGGTTGTTCGACCGCTCGGTCGACGGCGCCATCCTCTCGACGACCAAGGTCGGGTCCATCCTGCCCTTCGAGCTGGACCGTCACGCGGTGCCCTTCGTCTACCTGAACCGACTCATGGATCTCGTTGACCGGGACAGTGTCTCGGCCGACGACACCGGCGGGGGCGAACAGGTCGGAGCACTGCTGGCCGAGCTGGGCCACCGCGACGTCGGCGCGATCCTCGGACCGTCCGACACCTCCACGAGCCGCGACCGGGAAGAGGGCTTCGTGCGACGTCTCGCCCTCGCCGGCATCGTCGTGCGCCCTCAGGCGGTGGTGCGAACCGACTACACGACGACCACCGGGTACGCCGCGTTCCGGCAGCTCATGACGCTCAGCCCGCGTCCGACCGCCCTGTTCTGCGGCAACGACTGGCTCGCCGTCGGCGCCCTCAACGGCGCACGGGAGCTCGGTATCGACGTGCCGAAGGACCTCACGGTCATCGGTTTCGACGACCTGCCGGTCGCCGCCTGGCCGGTCTTCGACCTCACCACGGTGAGCAACCCGGTCAAGGACAGCGCGGCGGAGGCGGCGCGGCTGCTCGTGCGGCGGATCGCCTCCGGGCCCGGGGCGCCGTACGAGCACCGGCTCGCGCCGACGTCCCTGGTCCGTCGCGGCACGCACGGGCCGCCACCGCACACCTGAGGTGAGGCTTGTCGCGCCGCGGTCTTGATCGAGGGTGACTACGTATGCAAACATGCGGTCATGTCGTCGTCGAGCCGAATCGTCGTCACCGAGTCCGACCTGGCCGAGCGCATCATCCGCCGGGACTCGCTGATCTCCTGCAACACCGCCTTCATCGACTGCCGCACGCCGGGGTCCGATCTCAAGGAGAACTACGCCCTCATCGGCTCGGGGGTCTCGCAGAACCCCGACCAGTTCATCAACCTGCAGATCCCGCACGGCTACAACGTCGGTGGCGCGGCGATGCCGAACGGAGTCACCAACTCGCTCCACCTGCACTTCACGGCGGAGGTCTTCGTCATCGTCGAGGGTGAGTACACCTTCCGGTGGGGAGCCGACGGTCAGGGCGGTGAGTTCGTCGGGCGGGCCGGCGACATCGTGTCCGTACCGACGTGGATCTTCCGCGGCTTCACCAACACCGGCCCCAACGAGAACTTCATGTTCACGGTCCTCGGTCAGGACACCACCGGCGGCATCATCTGGGGGCCCAGCGTCCTGCGTGAGGCCGAGAACTTCGGGCTCTACCTCACGGCCGACAACCAGCTCGTGGACACCTCGGACGGGCGGGCGCTCGATCCGGAGATCGAGCTGGTCACGCCCATGCCAGACAAGCAGATCGACGAGCTCGAGGTGTGGTCGCCCGAGCGGATGCGCAAGCGCCTGGTCACCGTCGAGGACCGGATGTGGTCGAGCCGCGCCCTGATGTGCACCGCGCTCGAGGAGGGCCAGGTCGACCTCGCCCTCATCATCGGCTTCGGCATCACCGAGCACCGCAGCCAGGAGCCGTCCATCTTCAACCCGCACGGCTTCTCGCTGGCGGTGCTGCGGGCCGAGCCCGGCAAGGCCATGCTGCAGCACCGGGTCGCGGAGACCCAGGTCGTCATCGTCCGCAAGGGGCGGTGGGAGGTGCGGCTCAACGAGCGCGAGCAGGTCTCCGTCGTCCTCGAGGAGAACGACACGCTGTCCATCCCCGTCGGGGCCTGGCGGGAGTTCGCCAACGTGGGCGACGAGACCGGCGAGCTCTACGTCGTCACCGGCGGCGACGGCCGCGCCAAGCTGGAGTGGGACGAGCTGATCCTCAAGGGCGCCCAGAACGAGGACGTCGCCTACGACGCCAACGGCTACCTCGCCCCGTGGTCGGTGGTCTCCACCTCGACGATGGACGACTGATCGTCACTCCGACGGTCGGGTTCGTCGGCCTCGGCCGCATGGGCGGGCCGATGGTGGGCTGTCTGCTGCGCGCCGGGATGCCCGTCGTGGCCTACGACATCGACCCCGCCCGATGCGCCGAGGCCGAGCAGGCCGGGGCCACCGTCGCGTCCGGACCTGACGATGTCGCGGCCCGCAGCGACGTCAGCCTCACCATGGTGATGAACGACCGGGTGCTGCGGGAGGTGGCGCTGGCCGACGGCGGCATCCTCGGCGCCGCGGCCCCGGGGCACCTCTACTGCGACCTCAGCACCGTCTCGCCGCAGGTGTCGGCCGACATCGCCGCGGCGGCCGAGCAGCGGGGCGTGGCCTACCTGCGGGCCAAGGTGGCCGGCAGCATCGGGCTCGCCACCGAAGGGCAGCTGACCGTCTTCACCTCCGGGCGCGCAGAGGACGCCGAACGGGCCGCCCCCGTGCTCGGCGCCTTCGCCCGAGAGGTGCGCCACGTCGGCGACGGCGAAGCAGCCCACTACCTCAAGCTCGCCCATAGCATCGTCGTCGGGGCGTATGCCGCGCTCATCGGGGAGGCGGTCACGTTCGCCGCCCAGGGCGGCGTCGACTACGGCACGGTGATCGAGATCCTCGAGGCCGGTCCACTGGGTTCGCGGCAGCTGTCCCTGAAGGCCCCCATGCTGCGGGACCGGACGTTCGGCAGCCCGCCGTCCGACATCGACACGGCGGCCAAGGACCTCGACCTCGCGCTGGCCGCGGCGGTGGGGGTGGGCGTCACGACGCCGTTCGCGGCCACCGCCCGGCAGCTGATGACGTCGTGCCAGGCGCACGGTGAGGGCGACCTCGACATCTGGTCGGTGATCCGCGCCCTCGAGACGCTGGCCGCCGTGGAGCGATGACCGAGCCCACCGTGACCATGACCGCCGTGCACCTCCCGGGCACCGACCTGGCCGTGACCCCGCTCGTCCTCGGCGGCAACATGCTGGGCAGCCGGCTCGACGCCGACGCGTCGTTCGATCTCCTGGACGCCTACGCCGAGGCCGGCGGGACGATGGTCGACACCGCGGCGGTGTACTCGGACTGGCTGCCGGCCGTCGAGCCCGGGTGCAGCGAGCGGACGATCGGGCGTTGGCTGCGGGCGCGTCCGTCGACGTCGATGATGGTGGCCACCAAGGGCGGCCACCCCGATCTTTCGCGTCCGCTCCAGCCACGCCTCGACGGACCGGCGCTCCGGCACGACGTCGAGCAGAGCCTCGACCGGCTCGGGCTACCCTCCCTGCCCCTCTGGCTCACTCACCGCGACGACCCGTCTCTGCCGGTGTCGGAGATCATCGACGCCATCGAGGCGCTACGGGCGGAGGGTCTGGTGCGGTGGTACGGCGTGTCCAACTGGTCCACAGAGCGGCTCACCGAGGTCATCAGGCTGCGAGACACCGGCCAGGCCGACGGGTTCGCCGCCTCCCAGAGCCGCGTTCGCCGCAGCCGACCCACGACCCGGCTCGATGGCCGCCGACCTGGTGGCCGCCGACGGACTGATGCTCACCGCGCACCGGGACGCCGAGCTGACGCTGCTCGCGTACTCGGCCCAGGCCAAGGGATGGTTCGCCGGCGCCGCCGGAGCGGATGCCGCCTACGACTCGTCGGAGAACCGACGCGTACGGGACGTCGTGCGGGCCGTCGCGACCGAGATCGCTGCCCCACCGGGCCAGGTGGCGCTGGCGGCGTTGTTGCGGCTCGACGTGCCGCTGCGTCTCGTCGTGGGGTGCTCGTCGCCGGCGCGGCTCGACGACTGCCTGGGCGCGGTGTCGATGCCGCTGTCTCCCGACCAACGCCAGCGGATCCACGAGGTCCTCCCGGTGGTGCCCGGGACGCACACGAAGCCAGCCCCGGCATGAGTGCCGCGGAGGCGCTCTTCCCCTCGCGTCCGGCGCCGTGGCCGGACCCGGACATGCGGTCGGAGGTCCGGCGGTTGCACCGAGCGACCGGTCGACGCTTCGTGATCCTCGATGACGACCCGACAGGGTCCCAGTGCGTCCACGACGTCGACGTCCTCCTCGACGCCGACGTCCCGCTCGATGCGTCACTGGCCGAGCCTGGGTCGGCCGCCTTCGTGCTCACCAACACCCGCAGCATGGCTGCCGCCGAGGCGGTGCGGGAGACCGAGCGCGCGGCGGCGGCGGTCGACGCCGTCCGACGCCGGCTGCACGCCCCGGTCAGCGTCGTGAGCCGGGGTGACTCCACCCTGCGTGGTCACGTCATGGCGGAGGTGGCGGCCCTCGCTGCGGCCGAGCGTCGCGACACGGGGGTGGCTTACGACGGCATCGTCGTCGTCCCCGCTTATCCCGATGCCGGGCGGTACACCGTCGACGACATCCACTACACCGTCGTGGCCGGGAGACCGGTCCCCGTCGGCGAGAGCGAGTTCAGCCGTGACGCCAGCTTCGGGTACGTCGCGTCGAACCTCCGCGACTACCTCGCGGAGAAGTCCGGCGGAACGCTGACGCGGGAGGGCGTCGTCTCCCTGTCACTGGACCTGATCCGCGGCGGCGGACCGGCCGCGGTGTCCGACGTGCTGTCCGGCGTCCGGGGCGGTGCCTTCGTGGTCGTCAACGCCCTCGAGGGTTCCGACCTCGACGTCGTGGCGCTCGCGATGGCGCGGCTGACCGCGAGCGGGATGTCCTTCGGCTGTCGGTGCGCGCCCGCGTTCGTCCCCTCGCTGGTCGGCCTCGCGCCCCGCGGCGTCCTGACCGCCGACGAGCTGGCCTCCCCACCGGACCGCGGGTCGCACGGGTTGGTGGTCGTGGGCTCCCACGTCGGTCTCACGACCAGCCAGGTCGGGGCGGCGCAGGCGCGTGGCCACCTGACCTCCGTCGAGCTGGATGTCGGACTGGTCGGGTCGGAGCGCCTTGCGGAGCATGTAGCCGCGGTGACGGCCGAGGTCGCCGCCGGGCTGGCGACCTCGGACGTCCTGCTCTACACGAGCCGGGCGCTTCGCCGTGTGGACGACCCCGACGCCAGCCTGGCCCTCTCCCGGGACGTGTCCCGAGCGGTCACCGATGTGGTCCGGGGCGCGTTGTCGGCCCGCCCGGCCTGGGTCGTCGCCAAGGGCGGCATCACGTCCCACGACGTGGCGTCGCGCGGCCTCGGTATGCGGCGGGGACGCATCCTCGGCCAGCTGATGCCGGGGATGGTGTCGGTCTTCGCACCGGTCGAGGCGCATCCTGACGCGGTCGGCATGCCCTACGTCGTCTTCGCCGGGAACGTCGGCGACGAGCAGACCCTGGCCGACGTGGTGGACGTCCTCGCGGGGCGCCGGGCACAGGTGAGCACGCCCGCACGATGAGGCCCGGGGCGTCTGCGCCCGGGGTCACGGCTCCCGCGCCGGCCCGTGGGTCCGCCGCTCGACCAGGGACACCGGGATCCTCAGGGTCACCGGCGTCATCGGCTCTCCCGCGAGCTGACGGGTCAACAGGTCCACCGACATCCGGGCCATGACGTCCAGGTCGCAGCGGACCGTCGTGAGTCCGACGAGTGGCCAGCCGGCCATCGGGATGTCGTCGAAACCGATGACCGTCAGGTCCTCCGGGACGCGGACCCCGGCGGCTCGGGCCGCGGACAGGACCCCCAGGCCGATGACGTCGTTCGCGGCGACGATCGCGGTCGGAGGGCCGGGTCCGTCGAGCAGCGAGGCGGCCGCGGCCATCGCCGGCGTCGTGGTCGAACGCACTCCGCCGCACCAGCGACCGGGGGAGTGGCAGCCCGTGGCGGCGCAGCCCCGCGCGCAGCGCAAGGTCTCGCTCACGTCCGGTCGACGTGTCGGTCGGTCCGTGCACGGCAGCCACGCGCTGATGTCCCAACCCGGCCAGCAGGTCGGTCACCTCCGTCACTCCACCGGCGTTGTCCACCGTGCACCCGGGGGACTCCGCGACATCCAGGACCCGGTTGACGAGGACGTGCGGGATCGCTCGCTCCGTGAGGTCGCGCGGGAGCGTGGACCGCCGCCGCGTCGTCGTGAGGATCACCCCGTCGTAGGAGCCGTCGGCCAACGCCTCGAGACCGACCCGCCGGTCGGCCTCCTGCCCGGTCTCGGTGACGAGGACCATCTGCAGGTCGCGCGCGGCCAGGTGCCGGCGGATCGGCTCGACGAGCTGCGGGTAGTAGGGGTTCGTCAGCGCGTCGGAGACGACGGCGACCCGGCGGGTGCGCGCGTTCGAGAGCGACCGGGCGTTGTCACTCGGGATGTACGCCAGCTCCGCCGCTGCTCGAAGGACCCGGTCACGGGTCTCCGGGGCTGTACCGGGGAGGTTGCGCAGGGCGCGGGACACGGTCGCCTGGGTCACCCCGGCCAGCCGGGCGACGTCATGACCGGTGACCCGCTTGGTCATCAGTGACCTCTTCCCGGCGGCACCCGTCCGCACTTGACGTGTATACGTATACAACCCAGCATGAGGGACGACCGAACCACCGTCAACGCAGTGCCTCTGCGTCGTCCCTCAGGGAGAACCGATGCCCACCTACCTCAAGGCCGTTGCTCAGACCGAACAGGACCGCCAACGGAACGCCGGCGTCCAGGCGACCGTGTCGGAGGTGATCGCCGACGTCCGCGCGCGCGGCGACGCGGCGGTCCGCGAGTACTCGGAGAAGTTCGACAGCTGGTCGCCGGACGTTTCCGGCTCAGCGCGGAGCAGATCGAGCAGATCGTGGCGACGGTGCCGCAGCAGGCGATCGAGGACATCAAGACCGTGCAGGCGCGGGTGCGAGACTTCGCCCAGCACCAGCGCGACTCGCTGCAGGACTTCGAGGTCGAGACCGAGCCCGGGGTCTTCCTCGGGCAGAAGAACATCCCCGTCGCCGCGGCCGGGCGCCTACGTCCCCGGTGGACGGTACCCGCTGGTCGCCTCGGCGCACATGACCGTCGTGACCGCGAAGGTCGCCGGGGTCGGCGAGCGTACGCGCCTGCACGCCGCCGATCCGCGGCGAGATCCCGGCGGCGACGGTCGCGGCGCTGCACCTGGCCGGCGCTGACGAGATCTTCCTGCTCGGCGGCACGCAGGCCGTCGCGGCGATGGCCATCGGCACCGAGACCATCGGCAAGGTCGACCTGCTCGCCGGGCCCGGCAACGCCTACGTCGCCGAGGCCAAGCGCCAGCTGTTCGGCGAGGTCGGCATCGACCTGTTCGCCGGCCCGACCGAGATCCTGGTCATCGCCGACGGGCATGCCGACCCGTTCGTCGTGGCGGTCGACCTGCTCAGCCAGGCCGAGCACGGCCCGGACTCGCCCGCCGTCCTGATCACCGACTCGCGCGAGCTCGGCCTGCGAGTCATCGAGCACATCGAGCAGATCCTCCCCGACATGCCGACGCGGGACTTCGCCGAGCCGGCGTGGCGCGACCACGGCGAGGTGGTCGTCGTCGACGATCTGGACGCCGCCTACCGGCTGGCCGACGAGTACGCGTCCGAGCACGTCCAGGTCCTCACCGAGAACCCGCGCGAGGCGCTGGAGGACATGCGCAACTACGGGGCGCTGTTCCTCGGCGAGGGCACCTGCGTCTCCTACGGCGACAAGGTGATCGGGACCAACCACACGCTGCCGACGCGCGGCGCCGCCCGCTACACCGGCGGCCTCTGGGTCGGCAAGTACCTCAAGACCGTCACCTACCAGGAGGTCACGCAGCGAGGCGGCGAGCGCCGCGCTGGGCGGCTGTGTGGGCGCGCGGCGCGGGTCGAGCTGTTCGAGGGCCACGCCCGCTCGGGTGATGTCCGCGCCCACAAGTACGCCGGCGCCCTCTCGCCTGGGCACCCTCCGGCGTATGAGCGTGGCTCCCGGCCGCGACGACGTCATCGGCCGCACCGCGCTGGTCACGGGCGCCGGCAACGGGCTCGGTCGCGCCATCGCGCTGGCCCTGGCCGCGCAGGCGCCCGGGTGGTCCTCGTGGGCCGGACGCACGAGCGGCTGTCGGCACGTGGCGGCCGAGATCGGCGGACCGACCCGGGTCGCCGTCTGCGACACCTCGAATGCCGCGCAGGTCGCCGCGCTCGGGCGTGAGCTGGCGGACGACGAGGTCTCGATCCTGGTCAACAACGCCGGCATCGCGGGCCCGGTCGCTCCGTTGGCCGACATCGAGGTCGACGAGTGGGACGAGGTCTTCGCGGTCAACGTGCGCGGCGTCTTCCTCATGTGCCGCCAGTTCCTGCCCGGCCATGACCGCGCGGGGCCGCGGCGACATCATCAACATCGCCTCGGTGAGCGGGAAGCGGCCGCTCGCCCGCCGCACGCCCTACACCGCTTCGAAGATGGCGGTCATCGGCCTGACCACCACGCTGGCCCACGAGGTCGGCCCGGCCGGCGTCACGGTCAACACGCTGTCGCCGGGCCCGGTCGACGGCCCGCGAATGCAGCGCAACTTCGCCCTGGAGGCGCGCGGACGGGGATCACCGCCGCGGCGGCCGAGGAGGAGTTCGTCTCCCGTTCGGCGCTGCGGCGGATGGTCACCGAGGACGAGGTCGCCGCCGCCCTCATCGCCATGCTGCACATGCCCGGCCTGTGCGGCGCCGACATCGACCTCTCGGCCGGCATGGTGGCGCGGTGACGATGGCGACGTTCGCTCAGTAGGACGACGACGCGTGCCGCTCTGCCAGTGAACGGCTGATCGTGTCGAGGTAGTCCACGGTGAAGTGCATGAGGCGCTCGACCGACCCGACCGTGAAGTACTCGTCGGGAGCGTGCGCCCGGTCGCCGTGGCCGAGACCGGCGACGCTGAAGGGCATGCGACGCCCTAGCGCGGTGAACAGGGCGCCGGGGCAGCAGTTGTTGGCCAGCGGCCAGACCGCGGTGGCGACCTCCTGACGACGGGCTGCGGCGACGGCCGCCGTCAGCAGCGTGTCGTCCTCGATGGGCAGGGGCGGCGATCCCGGGTAGCCGCGGGCGTTCTCGATGTCCACGTGGGTGAAGCCACGACGGTCGAGGTGGCGGCGCAGCGCCGCACAGAACTCATCAGGGGTCAGACCGGGCGGGAACCGGAAGTCGAGGCGAGCGCTCGCCTCGCCCGGCATCATCGTGTAGAACGTGGGCCCTTGGTAGCCACCGGCGATGCCCTGCACGTTGACGGTGACACCGGTCATGTAGTACTCGACGTGGTCGCCGATCGGCTTGCCCGCCAACGGTTGTGCGACGTTGAGGTTTCCGAGCATGTTGGCCTGCCACTGTGGGTTGGCGTGGAAGTCGCCCGACATGCGCAGCACGTCGTCAGCGAGTGCCGACCGGGTCTGCGCCGCCAAAGGCTCCAAGCCGTCGATGGTGGCGTGCTGCTGGTCGTCGAAGAGGGTGGCGAGCGCGCGGACCAGCTGCATCATCGGCGCGTCGAGCCAGGCCGAGTTGCCGGCCCACACGTGCCGACCATCGCGGGGGCCGCCCCAGTCGCCGCCCCGGCAGGTGAGGTGGGTGAAGACGGTGCCCTTGTAGCTGCGGCGCACACTCATGACGCCGGAGCTGTTCTGCTGGAACGTCGGCAACCACACCCCCGCAGCGTCGGCGAGGAGGTCGCGATGCGCCTCGATGAACCCGGAGAGGTTGGGGCTGCCGATCTCCTCCTCGCCCTCGATGACCCAGACGAGGTTGACCGGTGGCCGGACGCCCGCGGCGAGCATCGCCTCGACGGCCCCGATCGCCGAGAGGACCGGTCCCTTGTGGTTGTTGGCCCCTCGGCCCACCACGACCGCGCCCAGATGCGGCAGCAGACCCAGGTCGGCGGCATCGACGATGTGTGCGCCGAGTGGGTCGACGGTCCACTCCTGCGCGATGGTCGGGGTCACGTCGTAGAGCCCGTAGACGACGACGGTGGGTGCCTCGGGCGTTGCTGCCGCCGTCGTCCCCAGCAGAACCGGGTGGCCGGCAGTCGCCACGAGAGCGGCGTCGGGGCATACCCGCCGCAGCACGTCGCGGAACCACGCGGCGGTCTCGACGATGCCTTCCCCGGTATCGCTGAACGACGGCATGCGAAGGCTCTCCCGCACGAGCTCCAGCGTGGACCGGTGGCGAGCGGAGACGGCGCGGTGCGCCGTGACGGTGTCCTCGTGCGACGCCCTGGAGGAGTTGACCGCGTCGCTCACCACTCGTCCATCCTCGCAGTCTCGCGGCTCGGTGACGGCCCGCGGTCCGGGCCGCGTGGGGCTCAGGCGGGTCGCTGCTCCGGCGACGTCGTCCGGCCGGGGTCCTTCTCGGGGAGGTCGCCCAGCGCGGCGTCGATGGCCCGCAAGCGCGTCGGGCTCCAGGCGCACCCCGACGGCCTTGACGTTCTCCGTGACCTGCTCGGGCCGGGAGGCGCCGATGATGGCGGAGGCGACGTTGGGGTTCTGCAGGACCCAGACCACGGCCAGCTGGGCCAGGCTGAGCCCGGCCTCGTCGGCCACCGGCTGGAGCCGCTGCACGGCCTCGAGGACGTCGTCGCGCAGGTAGCGCTTCACCATGTCGGCGCCGCCCTTCTCGTCGCGGGCCCGGCTGCCCTCGGGCGGCTGGGCGCCCGGCTGGTACTTGCCGGTCAGCACGCCCTGGGCGACGGGGGAGAAGACGACCTGCGACAGGCCCAGCTCCGCACACGTCGGGACCACCTCGGACTCGATGACCCGCCAGAGCATCGAGTACTGCGGCTGGTTGCTGACCAGCTGGAAGCCGAGGTCCTGGGCGAGCGCGTGCCCCTCGCGGATCTGCGCTGCGGTCCACTCGGAGACCCCGATGTAGAGCGCCTTGCCGGCCCGCACGACGTCGGCGAACGCCTGCATCGTCTCCTCGAGCGGCGTCTCGGCGTCGTAGCGGTGCGCCTGGTAGAGGTCGACGTAGTCGGTCTGCAGCCGCTGCAGCGAGCCGTCGATGGAGCGCAGGATGTGCTTGCGGGAGAGGCCGACATCGTTCTTCCCGCGGGGACCCACCGGCCAGTAGACCTTGGTGAAGATCTCCAGCGAGTCGCGTCGCTCGCCGGCGAGCGCCTCGCCGAGCACCGACTCGGCCTTGGTGTTGGCGTAGACGTCGGCGGTGTCGAAGCTGGAGATGCCGGCGTCGAGGGCCGCCCGCACGCAGGCCTTCGCCTGGTCGTTCTCCACCTGGGACCCGTGCGTCAGCCAGTTGCCGTAGGTGATCTCGGAGATCTTCAGGCCGCTGTTGCCGAGGTAGCGAAAGTCCATGCCACCAACCTATGTACCTCCCGGCCGGGTCGCGCGCGAGGGCCTGGCCTACGGGCGACCGCTGCTCTTGGATGGGTCCATGACCACGGCGAGGACGACCCCGACGCAGAGCCCGCGATGACCCGGCCCCTTCGCGTCGGGGTCCAGCTGCCCGAGGTCGAGCGACGGGTGGACTGGCCCGAGCTGGTCCGCATGGCGAGGACCGCGGAGGACGGCGGCCTCGACTCGCTCTGGCTCGGCGACCACCTGCTCTACGACCTGCCCGGGGGTGTCACGCGCGGGCCCTGGGAGGTCTGGACCTCGCTGGCGGCGCTCGCCGCCGTCACGACGCGGATCGAGCTGGGCCCGCTCGTCGCCTCCACCGGCTTCCACACGCCACCGATGCTGGCCAAGATGGCGGCGACCGTCGACGGCGTCTCCGGCGGCCGGCTGGTGCTCGGGCTCGGCGCGGGCTGGAACGAGCGGGAGTACGCCGCGTACGGGTTCCCCTTCGACCACCGCATCTCGCGGTTCGAGGAGGCGTTCACCGTCATCCGCACCCTGCTGCGGGACGGCCGCTGCGACTTCCACGGCACGCTACTACGACGTCGACGACTGCGTGCTCGACCCCCGGCCGGTGCGCCCGGGCGGCCCGCCGCTCATGCTCGGCTCGACCGGCCCGCGGATGCTGCGGATCGGGCTGCCGCACGTGGACCAGTGGAACGTCTGGTGGAGCGACTACGGCAACTCGCCGGCGCAGTTCGCGGCGCTGCGGGAGCGGGTGGAGGCCGCTGCGGTGGACGCCGGACGCGCCCCGGGGGAGGTCGGTGCGACCGCCGCCGTCCTCGTGCAGCTCGCGGGCGGCGCCGGACGGGTGATGGGCGACTCGGCCTACAAGACCGCGGTCACGCCGGTGCCCGGCGTACCGGCGGCGATCGCCGAGCACCTGCGCGGCGATGGCCGCGGCCGGAGCGGTGCACGTGCAGCTGGTCCTCGACCCGATCACGGTGGACAGCATCGCCACGGTTGCGGAGGCCGTGGCGATGCTGGACCGGGGGTGACCGCTACTTGACCGCGATGGTCGCGAGGTCGGGGAAGCCGCCGAACAGGTGGTTCTCCGAGTAGCCCTTGACGTTGGAGCCGCGGACGTAGGTGAACTTCTGGCTGGTCAGCGGGATGACCGCTCCGTCCGTGCTGATCTGCTGGTCGACCGCGCTCCACGCCTTCTCGCGGGCGGCGGTGTCGGGGATCAGGTAGGCCGCGTCGATCGCCGCGTTGACGGCGTCGCTGTTGTACCAGCCGTAGTCCTGGTTCGAGCTGGTCGGCGTCAGGTTGATGCGGCCGTCGAACAGCGGTGGCAGGACCGTCGACCCCGACGGCCAGTCGGCGCCCCAGCTGGCCCAGAAGGCGTCCTTGGACTTCTGGGCGACGCCCGAGATGGTCCGGTAGTACCCGGAGCTCGCGACACCGTCGAGGGTCACGGTGAAGCCGCCCTGGTCCCACGTCTGCTTGAGCGCGGCCAGCGAGGCGTCGCGAGTGGCGGTCTTGCGGTAGACGACGGTGACCGGGATCGGCAACGTCTTGCCGGCGTCCTGCAGGACCTTCTTCGCGGCGGTCGGGTCACCCGCGCTGGGTGCGCCGAACGGGTTGAAGTCCTTGCTGTAGCAGGGCAGCTCGGGGTTGCAGACGGAGTAGCTCGGCGTCATGACCTGCTTGCCGCCGTTGGCCGTGACGTAGGCGTCGCGGTTGGTCGCCATGGCGAAGGCCTGGCGCACCTTGGGGTCCTTCATGGCCTCCGACGTGACGTTCGGCTGGATGTAGTCCACGAACGGCGCCGCGGGGTTCGTCGCCCGCTGTGCGGCCGACGGGTTCGAGGCGATCTGCGGGAGGATGGACGCCGGTGCCGTGACGAACGTGACGGCGTTCTTGTCGTCGCCGCCGTCGGCCAGCAGCCGCTGGTAGATCTGCTCGCTCTGGATGCCCTCGATGTCGATGATCTTGTCCGGCAACGCCTTTCGCACCGGGTCGGTCTTCTCGTCCCAGTTGGGGTTCCGGACCCAGGTCCCGCCCTTGTTGGGGTCGAAGGTGCCCTCGAGCTGGTACGGGCCGTTGCTGAAGACGTCGAACAGCGACTTGGCGCCCTGGTCCTTGTCCTTGCGGACGGGCGAGTAGGCGGCGAGCGAGGCCACCGCGTAGTTGAAGTCGGCCCAGGGCTTCTTGAAGTGCAGCGTCAGGGTCTTGCCGGCGCAGGTGATCGCCTTGTCGAAGTCGGCCTGGCCGGCGTTCGAGTAGGGGCCCTTGTAGACCGGTGCGCCGTCCGCGTCGCTCGGGACGTCGAGGAAGTTGAGGATGTACGTCGGGCCGTTGGAGATGACGTCGGTCGCGAAGGTCCGGGAGATGCCGTACTTCACGTCGTCGCAGGTGACCTTCTGGCCGTCCTGCCACGTCGCCGTGTCGACCAGCGTGAACGCCCACGTCTTGCCGCCGTCGGACATCTGGCCGGTGTCGGTGGCCAGGTCCGGGATGAGCTTCGCGTCGTCCCCGACCGAGTAGGTGACCAGGCTTCGCGCGTAGACGCGCGAGGCGAACTCGAGGTCGGCGCCGACGTAGCTCGCCTGCGGGTCGAGGCCGTTGTGCGGCCCGGTGTTGATGACGTAGAGCGTCCCGCCCTTCTGGCCGGGGGCCGTGGCTCCGCCGCCCGTGGCCGTCCCGCTCGTCCCGCCACCGCCGCCGCACGCGGCGACCGACACGCATACCGCCGCCGCCAGCAACCCCACTCGCGCCGTTGACCTCATCGCCGTCTCCTCGCCTCGACCGTCCCGCACTGCTGCGACAGGGTGCGCCCGGGCACCCGGCGGTGAGGCAACGATTTCGTTGTCGCCGAATCGAGGAGCGACGCGACGATCCGCGTCACCATGGGCTCGTGAGGAGGAACCGATGATCACCTACGTCCTCAGCACCGACGTGCTGGGCAGCACCCGGTTCACGTTCTCGCCGCTGACCGAGGTGACGATGAGCCTGCGCCTGCTCGGGTGCCCGAACCCGAGCCACATCCACGGCCCGTGGCTGCGCGAGGCGCGGGGCCGGCTCGACGGCCTGGACATGCCACTCCTGCTCGCCGTCACCCCGCCGGGGAAGTGGGTGGTCAGCTGCCTCGTGCCGGCGTCGCCCGGTCCGCAGGTCACCATCGAGGAGCAGCTGCGCGGCCTCACGCAGGTCTCGCCGGAGGAGCTGCGGTCGGACCTCGAGGAGGTCTGGGGCGAGCAGCCGTCGCCGCCCCGCCGCGTCCAGGAGCTCATCGCCGCGGGACCGCGTGGACCCGGGCTGCTCGCCGAGGCGCTGTGGGACTACTGGGACGCGGTGATCGACCCGTTCTGGACCAGGATGTGTGCCGTCCTCGAGGACGACGTCTCCTACCGCGTCGCCGCCCAGATGACCGGCGGCCTCTACGCCCTCCTCGAGGACCTGCACCCCGAGGTCAGCCTGGAGGGCAACCTGCTGAGGGTCGACAAGCCGCAGCACAAGAGCTCCACCTACGAGGGGCACGCCATGACGCTGACCCCGTCGGTGTTCGCCTGGCCGGGGCTGCTCCTCGACGACGGGCACGGTGAACGGTTCGGCCTCACGTATGCGGCGCGCGGGGTCGCCCGGGTGTGGGAGGGGCTGAACGTCATGGACCGCAGCGACGACGACCCGCTGGCCGCGCTGCTCGGGCGGACCCGGGCGGCGATCCTCGAGCTGACCACCGTCCCGCTGTCCACGACGCAGATCGCCCGCCAGCTCGGTCAGAGCCCGGGCTCGGTCAACCAGCACCTCTCCGTCCTGCGCGGGAGCGGCCTCGTGGTGAGCCGACGGTCGGGTCGCTCGGTGCTCTACCGCCAGACCCCGCTGGCGCAGTCGATGATCGCCGCGCAGCAGGTCGCGCGCCGTGGCGCCGGTGGCGGGCTGCCGACCCGGCTCCCGGGCTGAGGCGCCGCCCCGACACCCCCGTCGCGGCGCCCGGGTGCGGCCGGACTAGCGTCGAAACGGTGAGCGACACCACCATCCCCGCCGGCCGGGCCGGCACCTATCCCCTCGGCGACCGCGAGGTGCGGCGCATCGGCTACGGCGCGATGCAGCTGCCGGGCCGCGGCGTCATGGGCCCGCCCCGCGACCACGACGAGGCCGTCCGGGTCCTGCGCCGCGCCGTCGACCTCGGCGTGAACCACATCGACACCGCCCAGTACTACGGCCCCGACGTCGCCAACGCCCTGATCCGTGAGGCGCTGCACCCGTACGCCGACGACCTCGCGCTCGTCTCCAAGGTCGGCGCCCGCCGCGACGCGAGCGGTGGCTGGGTCGCGGCCCAGCGGCCCGAGCAGCTGCGCGAGGACGTGGAGGCCAACCTGCGCAGCCTGGACACCGAGCAGCTGGCCGCCGTCAACCTGCGCCGGATGGACGAGCACGGCGGCGGCGAGGACGCCGGTGCCGTCCCGCTGGAGGAGCAGCTCGGGGCGATGGTCGCGCTCCGCGACGAGGGGAAGATCGGCGGGGTCGGGGTCTCCACCGTCACCGTCGAGCAGGTCGAGCACGGCCATCGAGCTGGCGGCGATCGTCTGCGTCCAGAACGCCTTCAGCCTGCTGGACCAGAGCGACACCGCCGTCCTGGAGCGCTGCGCCGAGGCCGGCGTCGCCTACGTGCCCTACTTCCCGCTCGGCTCGGCCTTCGCCCACGTCGCCAGCGTCACCGACCATCCCCCGGTGGTGGAGCTCGCCGCCGAGCGCGGCGTGACGCCGGCGCAGGTCGGGCTGGCGTGGTTGCTGGCCCGCTCGCCCAACATCCTGCTCATCCCGGGAACGTCCTCGGTGGCGCACCTGGAGGAGAACGTCGCCGCCGGCGGGGTGGTCCTCGACGACACCGACCTGGCGCGCCTCGAGCCGGGCGGCACACCCGCCGGCTAGCCCGTCACCGGGAGGCGTCGGGCAGGATGCCGGCCAGCTTGCTCTTGACGCCCTCCCGGATGATGTCCACGCGGTCGGAGTCGCCGCGCAGCACCGACTCGGCGGCCTTGACGATCTGGTCCCAGGACGCGTGGGGCGGGATGGGCGGCACGGCCGGGTCGGTCCGGAACACGATGACGCAGGGGCGACGGGAGGCCAGCGCCTCGGTCCACGCCGGGCCGACGTCGTCGGGGTCCTCGACGTAGATGCCGTCC
Organism: uncultured Actinomycetota bacterium; assembly: GCA_963770005.1. Classification (GTDB taxonomy): domain Bacteria; phylum Actinomycetota; class Actinomycetes; order Actinomycetales; family Dermatophilaceae; genus Lapillicoccus. The sequence continues at coordinate 93,703 of CAVYNX010000006.1, forward strand.
AGCCCGAGCCGCCGGGCGAACGCCGCGTAGTCGACGCTCGGCAGCTGCTGGGACGGCAGGAACTGCGGTGAGCCGCCCATCGCTCGCAGCTCCCACGTCACCTGGTTGAGGTCGTCGTTCTGGAGCACCATGACGACGAGCCGGGGGTCCTGCCACTCCTCCCAGTACTTCGCGATGGTGATGAGCTCGGCCATCCCGTTCATCTGCATCGCGCCGTCGCCGACGAGGGCGTAGGCGGGGCGGTCGGGCCGCGCGAACTTGGCACCGATCGCGTACGGGACGGCGCAGCCCATCGTCGCGAGCGTCCCCGAGAGGGTGCCGCGCATGCTGCCGCGCATCCGGACGTGGCGGGCGTACCAGTTGGTGCCGGAACCCGAGTCCGCCGTCACCATGGCGTCCGGCGGGAGCTGCGGCGAGAGCTCGGCGAACACCCGCTCGGGGTTGATCGGGTCGGCGGTGACGGCGCCGCGGGCGTCGAGCACCTCCCACCAGCGCGCGACGTTCTTCTCCACCGTCTCGCGCCAGGACCGGTCCTCCTTGCGGACCAGCAGCGGCAGCAAGCGCCTCCAGGGTCTGGCGCGCGTCGCCCACGAGGTTGACCTCGAACGGGTAGCGCAGCCCGATCATCGTCGGGTCGGCGTCGACCTGGACGGCCCGGGCCGACGGCGTCCCGTCCTCGTAGGCGGGGAGGAACTGCGAGTAGGGGAAGTTGGAGCCGACCACGAGCAGCGTGTCGCAGTCCCTCATCAGCTCGTACGACGGTCGGGTCCCGAGCAGGCCGATCGACCCGGTCACCCAGGGCAGGTCGTCGGACAGGACGTCCTTGCCGAGCAGGGCCTTCGCCACCCCGGCGCCGAGGACGTCGGCGACCTCGGTGACCGCCGCGGCCGCGTCGCGCGCCCCCTGGCCGACGAGCATGGCGACCTTCTCGCCGGCGTTGAGGACCTCCGCCGCGCGCTCCAGGTCGGCGGCGGCGGGCACCGGGAGCGCCGTGGTGAGGTCCAGGCTGGACGGGACCATCTTGAACGCGTGCTCGGGTGCGGAGTAGTCCATCTCCTGCACGTCGCTGGGGATGATGACCGCCGTGACCGTTCGCTGGGCGACGGCGATCCGCAGGGCCCGGTCGAGGACGTTGGGCAGCTGCTCCGGCACGGTGACCATCTGGCAGTACTGGCTCGCGACGTCCTTGTAGAGCGCCAGCAGGTCGACCTCCTGCTGGTAGGCGCCGCCCATCGCCGTGCGGGCGGTCTGCCCGACGATCGCGACGACCGGCACGTGGTCCAGCTTGGCGTCGTAGAGCCCGTTGAGCAGGTGGATGGCCCCGGGACCGCTGGTGGCGACGCATACCCCCGGTCGCCCGCCGAGCTTGGCGTACCCGCACGCCTCGAAGGCGGCCATCTCCTCGTGCCGGGCCTGGACGAACTGCGGCCGGTTCCCGGCGCGTTCCCAGGCGGAGAGCAGCCCGTTGATCCCGTCGCCCGAGTAGCCGAAGACGTGGTCGACCCCCCACTCGCGCAGTCGGGCGAGGACGACGTCGGCGACGGTGCTGGCCATGGTCGCGCTCTACCCGCCGGTCGATACGGACAAACGGCGCACCGCGGCGAGACGACGGCCGGACGGCGACCGCCGGGCCGTTACACTCCTGCGGTCGCGATCCGCTGTGCCCGCGTCACCCGCGCCGCGCCACGACCGCACCACGGCCTCGTGGTTACCCGGGAGTCACCGCGAGGAGCCCGTACCATCGACGAACGGACATCGGGTCTCGGGAGTACCACCGCACGGCCGGATGTCCGGCAGCGACCGAGCAGCGACCAGCACCCTGACTCCGCCCGTCCTCCCCGCACGAGGAGATCATGCCCCGCCCGATCGACAACAAGGGCTCGTACCTGCCCGCGCTGGACGGTCTGCGCGCCATCGCCGTCGCGGCGGTCGTCGCCTACCACCTCGGGTTCGGACGCCGTCCCCGGCGGCCTGCTCGGCGTCGGCATCTTCTTCACCCTGAGCGGCTTCCTCATCACCGGCATCCTGCGCTCGACCGTCGAGCGCACCGGCGGCCTGGACCTGCGTCACTTCTGGCTGCGCCGGGCGCGGCGGCTGCTGCCGGCGGTGGTCCTCCTGCTCGTCGTCGTCCTCGCGGTCACCGCCCTGAGCAACCCCGGCGACCTCGGCGTCCGCGGCGGCCGAGACGGTGGCCGCCCTGTTCTACGTGAGCAACTGGACGACGATCGGCCTCGGCGTCTCCTACTTCGCCCGGTTCAACGGCCCCGGACCGCTCGACCACCTCTGGTCGCTGGCGGTCGAGGAGCAGTTCTACGTGTTCTGGCCGCTCATCGTCTGGGGCCTCATCACGCTGTTCCGCAAGCGGTGGGACCGCGTCGCGCTGGCGACCCTCGCCCTCGCGGTCGTGTCCTTCGTCGCCATGTGGCTCATCGCCACGCCGGGCTTCGACAACACCCGCGCCTACGAGGGCACCGACACCCGCGCCGGCGGCCTGCTCGTCGGCGCCGCCCTCGGGATGCTGTGGCGGCCGGGCCAAGCTCTCGGCGAAGCTGCCGACTGCGCGCGCGGGTGGTCCTCGACAGCGCCGGCGTCCTCGCGCTGGTCGCCATCGCGCTGCTGCTGACGCAGACCGACGAGTACTCGATGTTCCTCTACCGCGGCGGGATCCTCATCCTGTCGCTGGCCACCGCCCTGCTCATCGCCGTGGCGACCCACCCGGCCAGCCTCGTCGGCAAGGCGGTCGGGGTGCTGCCGCTGCGGTGGATCGGCGAGCGCTCCTACGGGATCTACCTCTGGCACCTGCCGGTCATCGTCTTCCTGCCCGAGTCGGTCCTCGAGGACTCGCCCTGGCGGCCGGTGCTGCTCTGCGTGATCATCGTCGCGCTCGCCGCGCTCAGCTGGTCGCTGGTCGAGGACCCGATCCGCCGTCGCGGGCTGCTCGGCGCGCTCCGCCGCGGTCGCGAGAACCGCGCGTGGGCCGGCCAGCAGACCCGCGCCGCCAACCGCGGCCACGGCACGCCGCTGCTCGGCAACGTGCTGGCCCTGGTCCTCGTGGCCACCGCCGGGCTCACCGCGCTCACCGTCATGGGGCCGTCCACCAGCAGCTCGGCGGCCCAGACCACCGCCGGGCGGTGCGGCCGGCGCGCCGGGATACACGCCGCCCGACCCGTCCGGAGACGCCGTCGGCGACGCCACGACGCCCCGCCGGCGACCCGCGCCGTCGCCGACGCCGTCGACGACGGCCGCTCCCGATCGACCCGGCCTCGCTCCAGACGTCGTGCACCGGCGTCACCCACATCGGCGACTCGACCTCGCTCGGCCTCATGGACCCCGCCGCGCTGCCCGAACGCGGCCGACCGGATCGACGCGCAGTACAAGGACTTCGGCGCCAAGACGGTCTTCACCGACATCCTCGGCGCGCGGTCCATCGTCGAGCGCTGGAACAACCAGCCCAACGCCGAGGACGGGCTGAAGACCCGGCAGGCGGCCGGGTTCCACGGCTGCTGGGTGTTCGCCATGGGCCTCAACGAGGCCGCGAACCAGGCCGTCGGCGGCAACACCCCGCTGGACAAGCGGATCGACCTCCTCATGCAGCACGTCGGCAACGAGCCGGTCATGTGGCTCACGGTGAAGACGCTCCTGACCAAGACGGCCTACGCCGAGAACCAGATGAGTCAAGTTCAACGACGCCCTCGTCGCGGCGTGCCAGCGCTACCCGAACATGCGGGTCTACGACTGGGCGAGCCGAGGTGCAGGACAACTGGTTCGCCAAGGACAAGACGCACTACACCAGCACCGGCTGGAAGGAGCGGGGGCACCGCACCGCCGAGGCGCTCGCCATCGCGTTCCCGAAGGACGGGGCAGTCGCCCAACAGCTGCCTGATCCGCAACCCCTGATCCCGGCTCGGCGGGTCACCGGCGCCGCTCCCGCGCCTACGATGACGACGTACCGCCGTCCGGCGGGGCGTCCACAGTGTGGTGAAGGAGTCTGGCATGGTGCAGGTCAACCTCTCCAAGGGGCTGGACAAGGCGTACGAGGACAAGAGCCTGGCGGAGATCCTCGCGGCGCCGCCGTCGGCGCTGGCCGGGCTGACGCCGGCCGACGACGCCGCCCTCAAGGAGAACCTCGGCATCGACACGGTCGCCGACCTCGGCTCCAACAAGTACTTCGCGCTGGCCGGCGTCCTCGTCGCGCTGGCCAACAAGGAGGGCTGACCGCCGCCGCTCCGTCGACGACCCAGAGGGCCGCTCCCCGTGGGGAGCGGCCCTCTCGTCGTGCGGGTGGTGCGGGCGTGCGTCGAGGTCAGACGGGCTGACGGATCGCCGAGACGTCGAACTCCAGGGTGACCTTCTCGGAGACGAGCACGCCACCGGTCTCGAGCGCGGCGTTGAACGCCAGGCCCCAGTCGCTGCGGTTGATGGTGACGGTGCCCTCGAAGCCGACGCGCAGGTTGCCGAACGGGTCCTTCGCGGTACCGGTCTCCTCGAAGAGGATGGTGACGGGCTTGGTCACGGCGTTGATGGTGAGGTCGCCGGTGATGCTCCACTCGGTGCCGTCGCGCTCGACGTCGGTCGAGACGAAGCGGATCTCCGGGTAGTTCTCGATGTCGAAGAAGTCGGGGGTCTTGAGGTGGCCGTCGCGCTGCGCCTGGCCGGTGGTGACGCTGCGCGGCCTGGATGGTGACGGCGACGGTCGAGCTCGCGGGGTTGTCGGTGTCGACGTGGGCGGTGCCCTCGAACTCGTCGAACTGGCCGCGGACCTTGGTGACCATCGCGTGGCGGGCGGAGAACCCGATCCGGGTGTGGGCCGGGTCGAGGACGTAGTCACCGGAGACGTTGGAGGCGGCCGGGGCTTCCTCGGCCAGGGCGGACGACGTACGGTTGAACAGAGCCATCGGAATGGATCCTTTCGGGTGGGGTGCGAGGCTTGTTGAACTTTCAACTAAGGTAGCGCGTCGATCCATTCCCGACGCAATTCGTTGCGGCCCGAAACGATGTGGCCTGCGTCACGTCGTGGGCGATGCGCCGCGCTCACGGCCCGCCGGTTCACGACAATGCGGGTATGCCGCGCTCACGCCTGCTCCCGCCGCCGGACCTCGAGACGCTGGTCGCAGCGGGTGACCGGACCTGCTCGACGGGGTCGCGCGCCGAGGGCGACCGGGTGGCCATCGGGGTCGCCGGCGCTCCCGGCGCCGGGAAGACGACGCTCGCCGAGGACCTCGTGGCGGCGCTCGCGGACCGGATGGGCGACGCGGCCGTCGCCCACCTCCCGATGGACGGGTTCCACCTCGCCGACGTCCAGCTCGACGCCCTCGGCCTGCGGGACCGCAAGGGCGCGCCGGAGACCTTCGACGGGCACGGCTTCCTCGCGACGATGAGCCCGGCTCCGGTCGGGCGACCCCGCGACGGTCTACGTCCCCGGCTTCGAACGGGTCCTCGAGCAGCCGGTCGCGGCGGCGATCGCCATCCCCCGCGTCGGCCCGCGTCGTCGTCAGCGAGGGCAACTACCTGCTCCTGGAGGACGACCCCTGGCCGCGGGTCCGCGCGCTCTTCGACGAGGTGTGGTTCGTCGACATCACCGACCGGGAGCGGGTCCGGCGGCTGGTGGCGCGGCATACCGAGTTCGGCAAGGACCCCGGCGCCGCGCAGGCCTGGGCCCTCGGCCCCGACCAGGCGCAACGCCGACCGCGTCCTCGCGACCCGGGACCGGGCGGACCTCGTGGTCATCGCGGCCTGAACGTCCGAGGCCCCACAAGCCGACAAAACGGGAGTACCGTGCATTAGCGGACATTTACCACTGACGGGAGTGTTCGGCTTGTGGGCGCCCCTGGGTGGCCCTGAACCTCTGGGTTCTCGGCCGTTCGGTCGTCACGTCGAAGCTGTTCCTGGACCCTGAGCCTTCGTCGACCGCGTTGCTGCGACATCGCACATCGGACCGACACTCAGGCGAGGCAATCATGGCCGTACGCACCGTCCACCTCTTCGGGCCTCCGTCGTGGCTTCGCCGGGTCGACCGACGCTGGTGGACCGCCGCCATCGCCGTTCCGCTGGTGATGGTGTTCATCGCCTTCGCCGTCAACGTGCGGCCCGCCGCGGCCGCCGAGGCGCCGGTCACGCTCGGCACCACCGCCGGCTTCAGCGTGCTGGCCGGATCGACCGTCACCAACACCGGTCCGACGGTGATCAGCAACGACGTGGGCCTCTACCCGGGCACGTCGATCACCGGTTTCCCGCCGGGGACCGTGAAGGGGACGATCCACGCAGACCGACGCGGTGGCCCAGCAGGCGAAGTCCGACCTGGTCATCGCCTACAACGACGCCGCGAGCAGAGGGCCCGGCGCCGCGGCCGACGAGCTGGGCGGACGCACGCTGGTCGGCGGCGTCTACACCGGTCCCACCCTGTCGCTGACCGGGACCGTCACGCTCGACGGCCAGAACGACCCCAACTCGGTGTTCATCTTCCAGTCGGCGAGCACCCTCATCACCGCCTCGAACAGCACGGTGGCGCTGATCAACGGAGCCCAGGCCTGCAACGTGTTCTGGCAGGTCGGCAGCTCGGCGACGCTGGGGACGGACACGACCTTCGTCGGCACCGATCCTGGCGCTCACCTCGATCGCGGCCCAGACCGGCACGACGGTCAACGGTCGCCTCCTGGCCCGCAACGGGGCCGTGACCCTGGACGACCAACGACATCACGACCTCGGCGTGCACGCAGACCACCTCGACGACGACCACGACGACGACGACCGCGCCGCCGACCTCGACGACGACGACCGTGCCGCCGACCTCGACGACGACGACGGTGCCGCCGACCTCGACGACGACGCGTGCCGCCGACCTCGACGACGACGACGGTGCCGCCGACCACGACGACGACGACCGTGCCGCCGACGTCGACGACGACGGTGCCGACGATCACCGCGACGTTGACCCCACGACGACGTGCGCCGACGACGACGACGACGGCGCCGACGATCACCGCGACGTTGACCACGACGACGGCGCCGACGATCACCGCGACGTTGACCACCGACGACGGCGCCGACGACACCGCCACGACGACGACGACGGCGCCGACGACACGACGACCACGACGACGACGCCGACCACGACGACCACGACGACGGCGCCGACCACGACCACGACGACGACGACCACGACAACGACGCGCCGACCGACGACGACCACGACCGCGCCCCGGACCGGGGAGACGACCACCTCGTCCGGGCCGGCAGTGCCGGGGCCCGGTGCCCCGCGCACCGGTGACACCGGACCGGAGCTCCCGCCCAGCCCGCTCAACGGGATCGTGGCGCTGAGCCTGCTCGCCGCCGCCGGAGCGCTCGCCGTGCCGCTGCGTCGCCGGGTCGGTCGTCGCTGAGGAGGCACCGCTCTGAGGGACACGTCAACGGGCTACGGCCCGGCCGCACCACGCGGCCGGGTCGTCGGCTCCGCCGGGTCGTCGGGGTCACGACCGTGAGGGCGCTGCTGCGGATCGGGGCCATCCTGGTCCTCACGGCCGCTGCGCTGTACTTCGCGGTGCGCCTGCCCATCCCGACCCCGACGGGAGCACCGGGCGTCGAGGTGGTGGAGGGAGCCCGACGGGACCCGGAGCTCGGCAGGCCTCGACGGCACCACCGAGCCCTCCGCGGCGTCCACCGCGCCGGGCCGCCGCCACGGAACCGTCCGCGGCCGAGCCCACCCCGTGCGAGCCGGCGCGGTTCGCCCTCCCCGCGCTGGGCATCGACGCGGGCGTGGTCCGTGTCGGAACCACCCTCGACGGCGGGCTCGGGACGCCGGCGGACTCGGACAAGACGCGGGCCGGATGGTTCCCCAGTGTGCTGGCCGGTGCCGAGCGCGGCACCGTGCTGATGGACGGGCATACCTATCGCGACGAGTCGGCCCTGTTCACGACGACGTTCGAGCGGCAGGTGCAGGTCGGGATGGTGCTGACCTTGTCCTGCTCGACCGGACAGAGCTTCCGCTACCGCATCGCCGACGTCGTCGCCGACCTCACTGCCGACCGGTACCCGGCGTTCGTCGAGGACCGTGATCTCTACTCGGCCACCGGACCGCCGCAGGTGGTGATGGTGACCTGCGCGGACTACGACCCTGCTCGCCGGGTGTGGCGCGACCGGATGGTCCTCGTGGCCACCCCGGTGGCGTAGCCGTCGACCGCAGCGCTCTCGATGACCGGGTCAGCGCCGGTACGTCCCGATGAACGGACACGCGAACGGGTCCCGCTCGCGGAGCCCCACCGTGTTGAGGTACCGGATGACGATCCCGTAGGAGCGACCCAACGTGGTCTCGGTGTAGGGGATCTGCAGCTCGTCGCAGAAGGACCGGACGAGCGGCCGGGCCAGTCGGAGGTTGTCCCGGGGCATGCTGGGGAACAGGTGGTGCTCCACCTGGTAGTTCAGGCCACCCATGGCCAGGTCGACCAGCCACCCACCGCGGATGTTCCGCGACATCAGCACCTGCCGACGGATGAAGTCGAGCTTGAGGTCGGGCGGCACGATCGGCATCCCCTTGTGGTTCGGCGCGAACGCCGCGCCGAGGAAGAACCCGAAGACCGCGAGCTGGACCGCGGCGAACAGGGCGGCGCGCAGCGGTGACATCGACCGTCAGCAGCAGCGCTGCGTAGCCCGCGAAACGGAGCGCGATGAGGCCGCCCTCGAGCCGCCGGTGCGGCAGGTCGCGACGTTCCAGCAGGCTGCGGACCCCGGCCACGTGCAGGTTCGCTCCCTCGAGGAGGAGGGAGGGGAAGAACAGGTAGCCCTGTCGACGGGTGATGACGTCGAGCCAGGCCGGCCGCCCGTCGGCGACGCTGGGGGTGAACGCGAACGCTCCAGGTGCGACGTCCGGGTCCCGGCCTTCCTGGTTCGGCGCGCGATGGTGCCGGTTGTGCTTGTGCATCCACCAGCCGTAGCTGAGTCCGACGACCGTGGTCGACAGGAGGCGTCCGGCCCACTCGTTGGCCCGGGAGCCGTCGAAGATCTGCCGGTGCGCCGCGTCGTGGGCCAGGAACCCGAACTGGCTGAGGACCAGCCCGAGGGTCGACGGCGACGAGGAGCTGCGCCCAGGAGTCGCCGATGAGCACCACCGCGAGGAGGCTCGCGCCCAGGAGTCCGAACAGCACCGCCGTTCGCCACGCGTACGCGCCCGTCCGGCGCTCGAGGAGCCCGGCCTCCCGGACGGCCGCCGTCAACGAGGCGAACTCACTGGCGGGCCGGGTCGGCCGGGAGCGACCGGTCGTCGGAGATGTCCCGAGGGCCGGCGCGGGCCCAGGTCGGCGAGGACGCGCTTCACGCGTCAGGAGCCGTACTCGACGGTGGGTCGACGACCACCACTGCTGCTGCCACCATGCCCGCAAACCGCCGTTTCCGTCCGACATCGGCGGCCGGGTCTGGGGCTACCTGAATCGCGTCCAGCCTATGTGCCCGGTCGCGACCGCGCCATCCGTCGTCCGGCAACGGCGGTGGGCGCGGCCGGCGCGGTCACGCACCGGCGGTTCCCGGTGCTCCGGTGAGCCCTGGGTGGCTGCCGGGGTCGGTCACCACGGCCACCGACAGGTCGGTCAGCCGGAGGTGGTTGCGCCGGGAGAAGTCGCGCAACAGGGCGAACGCCTCGTCGACCGAGACGCCACGCATCCGAGCCAGCGCACCCTTGGCCTGCTCGATGGTGACCCGGGAGTTGAGGGCACCCTGCAGCTGCTCGGTGAGCATCTCGCTGTGGGCGAGAGCTCGCTGTTGGAGCAGCCCGATGGTGGCGACGTCCGCCAGGGCCTGGATGATCTTCACGTCGTCACCGTCGATCCGCCCGGCGGCCGCACTGAAGAGGTTGAGGGCGCCGATGACCGTGTTCCGGTGCCGGAGGGGGAAGGCGTGCACGGCGTTGAAGCCGGCCGCGACCGCCTCCGGCGCGAAGCGCGGCCACCGCGAGGCGGCCCGGGAGAGATCGGCGTTGACGACGGGAGCGCCGAACTGGAAGCAGTCCCGGCACGGGCCCTCCTCGGCCTGGAGCTGGAACAGCTCCAGCATCTTGGCCGACTCCGTCGAGGCCGCCATGAACTGGAGGCGGTCGTGCTCGTCGGCCAGGACGAGCCCGGCGGCGTCGGCCCGGGTGATGTCGGCCGTCCGTGCGGTGAGCATGTGCAGGAAGTCGACGATGTCGAAGTCGACGACCAAGGTGTCGGCCACCTCGACGAACACCGCGGCCAGGTCCTCGGTGGCGATCACGGCGCACCCCCCTCGAGATCCACTGAGGGACTGAGGCTAGCGAACGCGCGCTACAGTTCGAGCCGAAGTCGACCGGCGAGCACCTCTCGCGCGACGTCGACGAGTGGTCGACCGCCGGTGTAGGCGTGTGCGCGCAGCAGCGCCATCGCCGTCGTGAGGTCGACCCCCAGGTCGACCGCGACCATCCCCTGCGCCTGGTACACCTCGAGGCGGGGGGCGACGATCTCGGAGACGTCGGTGTCGGCGTAGCCCGCCGAGCCGGCCGCGTGACGAGGATGTCCATCGCGAGGTCGGCGAAGGCCAGGGCCGAGACCACGACGTCGGCGGGCAGACCCCCCGACCGCGGCTGGTAGAGGTCGAGCGCCCCCACGCATACCGCGCCGACCTGGAGGGGGAAGGCGAACACGCTGCGCGCCCCGCGCTCGTGGGCGGCCGGGGCGTAGGCCGGGCCACCGACGGAACGCCGACCGACCGAGATCGGGGACCAGGACCGGCCGACGCGCCGCCACGGAGTCGACGCACGGCCCTTCGCCGAGGTCGAACTGCAGGTCCTCGAGGGCGCGAGCCTGGTGGTCGGACCCGGTGACGGTACCGCCGACCTGCTGGTCCTCGACCAGCGTGATCCCGGCCCACCGCACCGGGAGGTCGCGGGTGACCGCGGTACACAGGCGGCGCAGCACACCGGATGTCCCCGGACGGTCGTCCGCCGCACAGCCGGCTCGTCGCCGAACGAGCCCCCGCAGCCGTCGGCGCCGTTCGTGAGGCTGCTCCACGTGTGCTCCCGAACCCGGATCTGTCGTCCGTCGGGGTCCATGGCGAACACCCTGACGCTACCGTGGATCCGCCGTCCAGCCGTGCCGGCCATGGTCCGAACCCACGGAGGTCGCCGATGCCCGCCGAAGCCGCCCTGTCGTACACCGCCGGCGAGACCGACGTCCCGCTGATCGAGCAGACCATCGGCGACAACCTCGACGCGACGGCCGACGCGGTTCCCGGACCGCGAGGCGCTCGTCGACGTCGAGCAGGGCCGGCGGTGGACCTGGGCCGAGCTGCAGCGGGACGTCGACGCGGCGGCCCGCGGCCTGCTCGCCGCCGGGCATCGAGAAGGGCGACCGGGTCGGCATCTGGGCGCCGAACTGCGCCGAGTGGGTCATCGTCCAGTTCGCCACGGCGAAGATCGGCGCGATCCTCGTCAACATCAACCCCGCCTACCGGACGCACGAGCTGCGGTACGTGCTGGGCCAGGCCGGCATCCGGATGATCGTGGCCGCGCCGTCGTTCAAGACCAGCGACTACGCCGCGATGATCGAGGAGGTCCGCGGCGACGTCGCCGGGCCTGGAGCAGGTCGTCCTCATCGGCACCGACAGCTGGCGCGACCTCTCGCCGGCGCCGAGCGGGTCAGCCCCGAGCGCCTGGCGCAGGTCCAGGCCGGCCTCGAGCAACACCGAGGCGATCAACATCCAGTACACGTCGGGCACGACCGGGTTCCCCAAGGGGGCGACCCTCAGCCACCGCAACATCCTCAACAACGGGTTCTTCGTCGGCGAGCTGTGCCGCTACACCGAGGCCGACCGGGTCTGCATCCCCGTGCCCTTCTACCACTGCTTCGGGATGGTCATGGGCAACCTCGCCTGCTCCACCCACGGCGCGGCGATGGTCATCCCGGCACCCGGGTTCGACCCGGCGAAGACCCTCCAGGCCTGCCAGGACGAGCGGGTGCACCTCGCTCTACGGCGTCCCGACGATGTTCATCGCCGAGTGGTCGCTGCCGAACTTCGCCGACTACGACGTGTCGACCATCCGCACCGGGATCATGGCCGGCTCGCCGTGCCCGGCCGAGCTGATGAAGAAGGTCATCGCGTCGGGCATCGACGAGATGACCATCTGCTACGGCATGACCGAGACGTCACCGGTGTCGACGCAGACCCGCACCGACGACTCCTTCGAGCCACATGGTCGGCACCGTCGGCCGGGTCGGCCCGAACCTGGAGATCAAGGTCGTCGACCCCGAGCACCGGCGAGACGCTGCCGCGCGGCGAGCCGGGCGAGTTCTGCACCAAGGGCTACTCGGTGATGCTCGGCTACTGGGAGCAGCAGGAGAAGACCGACGAGGTCCTCGAGGACGGCTGGATGCACACCGGCGACATCGCGGTGATGGGCGAGGACGGCTACGTCCAGATCACCGGCCGGATCAAGGACATGGTCATCCGCGGCGGCGAGAACATCTACCCGCGGGAGATCGAGGAGTTCCTCTACACCCACCCCGACATCCTCGACGCCCAGGTGATCGGCGTCCCGGACGAGCGCTACGGCGAGGAGCTGTGCGCCTGGGTCCGGATGCGGGACGGGCGCCGAGCCGCTCACCGCCGACGCCGTCCGCGAGTTCGCCACCGGCAAGCTCGCGCACTACAAGATCCCGCGCTACGTCCAGATCGTCGACGAGTTCCCGATGACCGTGACCGGCAAGGTGCGCAAGGTCGAGATGCGGGAGAAGTCCGTCGCCGACCTCGGGCTGGCCGCCCAGCGGTAGCCCGCAGCGCCGCACGCCACCGGCGCGGCATACCCTCCCCCTGCCCAGGTATGCCGCGCCGGTGTCCCCCGATGGACCGCCGAGACGTCACATACGCGTGAACTGCGCTGCGACGGGTTTCGCGGTCTCCGCACCGGCGGCGGGCGCCCGCCCCCGGAGATTGTCGGTGACCCTCGTGATGACGAGGATCAGGCAGACGGTCGCGGCGACGCCGAGAGCCGTGCTGATGATGAAGGCGAAGATGAGGTCGCGCAGGTAGTCGACGGTGCCGAGCGCCTCGCGGATCCGGAACAGCGCCATCGACTGGATCCACGCGGGGAAGAAGCAGAGCACGCAGAAGGCGATGACGATCGGCGGCGCCGCCCGCGACGCGGTGGCCGGCCCGTGCCCGATCCGGCGCGGGTCGGAGGCCTGGTAGAGGTCGGTCAGGGTCCGCCAGGCGATGCGGATGTTGAGCAGCGGGACGAAGCAGCCGATGACGGTGCCGACCATCGAGCCGCGGATCAGGGCGCTTGTTCATGTGCCGGTCGTTGCGGGAGACCCCGACCCAGACCATGACGAAGACCCAGCTGAGGAACACCGACGAGCACGAGGGCGAGGAACAGCAGGATCATCGTCCGCAGGATCGACCGGGCCTCGTCCTCGTGGACGTCGCCGGGCTGCATGCTCCAGATCTGGAACGTGTTGAGAGTGGCGATCCACCAGAGCAGCGAGACGCAGGACGCGAGGACCGTCAGGGCCAGCATCAGCTGGGCGATGAGGGCCCAGGCGCGGACCCCCTCGTTGGTCCGGCTCGGGGCGCGCCGCCTTCTGCGCCTCGGCCACCGGGTCCAGCGGCCGGACGTGCTCGGTCCAGTGCCGCCCGTCCCAGAGCGCGCAGCTGGCCCGCGACGTTCGGGTCCGGGCGCCAGCCGGCGTCGGTGCCGTGCGGGAAGTGCGTGGCGACGTCCGGTGGGAGCTCGCCGAGATGCGGCGGAACGGGGTCACCGAAGGACACGGGCTCCTCCGGCTGCGAGGAATCCCGAACGCCGGAGACGCCTCCGGCAGCGTCCAGGGATCAGCTCATGCCGACAGTGTCCTCGGCGACGGGCGGAGACCCGGAATCCTCCGAATGGGTACCTCCCCCATAGCCTTGTGGCCATGCCGTCCCCGTCCGAGGTCCTCGCTCCCCGCGTCACCGCGGCCATCGCCGCGGCGTTCGGCGGCGAGTACCCGGAGCTGCGCGACGCCGACCCGGTCCTGCGGCCCTCGCAGTTCGCCGACCTCCAGGTCCAACGCGCCGCTGGCCCTGGCCAAGCGGCTCGGTATGCCGCCGCGCGAGGTCGCGACGCAGATCCTGGTCGAGCACCTCGACCTCGAGGGGATCGCGGAGCAGGTCGAGATCAGCGGGCCGGGGTTCCTCAACATCACCTTCACCGACGAGTGGCTGGCCGCGCGCGTCGACGAGATGGCCGCCGACCCCGGCTCGGCGTCCCCCGGCAGCCGACCGAGAACATCCCCATCGACTACTCCTCGCCCAACGTCGCCAAGGAGATGCACGTCGGGCACCTGCGCACGACCGTGGTCGGCGACGCGCTGGCCCGCACGCTGGAACGCCTGGGGCACCACGTGATCCGGCAGAACCACATCGGCGACTGGGGCACGCCGTTCGGCATGCTCATCGAGCACCTCCTCGACGTCGGGGAGGACTCGCCCGAGGCCGCCCTGCTCGAGACCGACCCGAACGCCTTCTACCAGGCGGCCCGCGCCGACTTCGACCGCGACCCCGCCTTCGCCGCGCGCGCCCGGGCCCGGGTCGTCGCGCTGCAGGCCGGCGACCCCGACACCATGCGCCTCTGGGGCGAGGTCGTCGAGCTGTCGAAGCACTACCTCAACCGGGTCTACGACGTCATGGGCGTCGCGCTCACCGACGCCGACCTCTACGGCGAGTCCCGCTACAACGCCGAGCTGGCCGCGATCTGCGACGAGCTGGAGGCCAAGGGCATCGCGCGGGTCAGCGAGGGCGCGCTCTGCGTGTTCCTCGACGGCTACACGGGGCGCGAGGGCAAGCCGGTCCCGCTCATCATCCGCAAGTCCGACGGCGGCTACGGCTACGGCGTCACCGACCTCGCCACGATCCGCTACCGCGCCAACCAGCTGCACGGCAGCCGGATCCTCTACGTCGTCGGCGTGACCCAGGCGCTGCACTTCCAGATGGTGTGGGAGACCGCCCGCCTCGCCGGCTGGCTCCCCGACGGCGCCCGCCCGATCCACGTCCAGATCGGCAACGTCCTCGGCAAGGACCGCAAGCTCCTGCGGACCCGGTCGGGGGAGACGCCGCGGCTCAGCGGGCTCATCGACGAGGCGGTCACGGCCGCCCGGCAGCGTCCTCGACGAGGCCCGCCCCGACCTGCCCGAGGAGGTCCGCGCGGCGATCGCCCCGCAGATCGGCATCGGCGCGGTCAAGTACGCCGACCTCTCCGTCGCCCACGACAGCGAGTACGTCTTCGACCTCGACCGGATGGTCTCGCTGACCGGCAACACCGGGCCCTACCTGCAGTACGCGGCGGCGCGGGTCCGCTCGATCTTCCGGAACGCCGGCCTCGACCCGACGCACCGAGGGCGCCGGTGGGGAGCGCCGCCGGGTGGTCGTCCGGGACGCCGGCGAGCGCGACCTGGCGCTGGCCCTGGTGGAGTACGGGTCCGTGGTCGCCCAGGTCGGTGACGCGCTCGAGCCGCACCGGCTCGCCGCATACCTCTTCGACCTGGCGCAGGCGTTCTCGACCTTCTACGAGCACCACCCGGTGCTCAAGGCCGAGGACGCCGAGCTGCGCGAGTCGCGGCTGGCCCTCTGCGCGCTGACCCTCGCCGTGCTGGTCGAGGGCCTCGGCCTGCTCGGGGTCGAGCGCCCCCGAGCAGATGTAGCCCGTCCAACCGGGCGATCCAGTTTAGGGGTCGATCGCGAAACTGGTACACGCGGTTGGAGCGGAAGCCCGTCAGGAGAGGTCGCGGGAGAGGGCGGCGGCCGCGTCGCGCAGGATCGGGTACGGTGCGCTCGATGACCTCCGGCGTCATCCGGGTGGCCGGCCCGCTGACCGAGAGCCCGAGCCTGGTCGGGGCGTCGGGCACGGCCACGGCGACGCAGCGGACGCCGTGCTCCTGCTCCTCGTCGTCGATGGCGTAGCCGTGCTCGCCGACCCAGAGCAGGGCCTGCGGCGAAGGCGTCGGGGTCGGTGATGGTGTTCTCGGTGTGCTCCGGCATGCCGGTACGCCGCAGCAGGTCGAGCACCTGGTCCTCCGGCATCCGCGCCATGATCGCCTTGCCGACCGCGGTGCAGTGGGGCAGGACGCGACGGCCGACCTCGGTGAACATCCGCATCGCGCGCCGTGACTGCGCCTGGGCGACGTAGACGATCTCGTCGCCGTCGAGCATGGCCAGGTTGGCCGACTCGCCGAGCTCGGCGACCAGCCGGTCGAGGTGGGGCTTGGCCCAGACGCTGAGCATCGCGCCCGAGCTCTCGCCGAGCCGGATCAGCCGGGGCGCGAGGACGTACTGGCGGCTCGAGTCCTGGCGCAGGTAGCCGAGGTCGACGAGCGTGCGCAGCAGCCGGTGGATCGTCGGGAGCGGCAGCCCGGACTCCGCCGCGAGCTGGGACAGGCCCATGGTGCCGCCGTGGTCGGCCATCGTCTCGAGCAGCCCGAAGGCCCGCTCGATCGACTGCACGGTGCCGGAGCGCGCCGGACTCTTCTCGGCCGGTTCGGCGGCGTCCGCCACCGACGACGCTGACGCACTCATCCGTCCTCCTCGACGTGTTCTTCCCAAAGTTTCCGTATAGCGAAAGAGTAGGTGGTGGCTGCGGGGCCTCGACCAGATATATCAACAACTAGTTGAAGTTCCGCAACACAGACAATAGTATCCGCAATACGAAAACTCGGCGCAAGGGAGACAGTCAATGGCGACACCCAGTCCTGGCTACGCGATCACGGTCCGCGTGGAGACCCCCTCCTCCTCGGGGGCCACCAGCGGCCTGGTGGCCGCGGTGAGCACGGCCAAGGGCGTCCTGACGGCGCTCGACGTGGTGGAGTCCCACGCCGACCGCCTCGTCGTCGACATCACCTGCAACGCGTCGGACGCGGAGCACGCCGACACGATCGTCGCCGAGCTGGCCGAGGTCCCGGGCGTCACCGTCCGCAAGGTCAGCGACCGGACCTTCCTCATGCACCTCGGCGGCAAGCTCGAGGTCAACCCCCGGGTGCCGCTGAAGAACCGCGACGACCTCTCCCGCGCCTACACCCCCGGCGTCGCCCGGGTCTGCCTGGCCATCGCGAAGAACCCCGAGGACGTCCGCCGGCTCACCATCAAGCGCAACACCGTCGCCGTCGTGACCGACGGCTCCGCGGTCCTCGGCCTCGGCAACATCGGCCCGTATGCCGCGCTCCCGGTGATGGAGGGCAAGGCCGCCCTGTTCAAGCAGTTCGCCGGCGTCAGCGCCTGGCCGGTCTGCCTCGACACCCAGGACACCGAGGAGATCATCCGCACCGTCAAGCTCATCGCCCCGGTCTACGGCGGCATCAACCTCGAGGACATCGCGGCCCCCCGCTGCTTCGAGATCGAGCGCCGGCTGCGCGACGAGCTCGACATCCCCGTCTTCCACGACGACCAGCACGGCACGGCCATCGTCGTCCTCGCCGCGCTCACCAACGCGCTCAAGGTGGTCGGCAAGCGGATCGAGGACGTCCGCGTCGTCATCAGCGGCGTCGGCGCCGCCGGGCACGCCATCATCACGCTGCTCCACGCCCAGGGCGTCGGCCACATCGTCGCCTGCGACCGCAAGGGCGCGCTCCACTCCGGCCAGGAGCACCAGGAGCCGGCCCGCCGCTGGATCGCCCAGAACACCAACGGTGACGGCCAGTCCGGCACGCTGGCCGAGGTCCTCGCCGGCGCCGACGTCTTCATCGGCGTCTCGGCGCCGGGGCTGCTCACCGGCGACGACGTCGCGACGATGAACGACGACGCCATCGTCTTCGCCCTGGCCAACCCCGACCCCGAGGTGGACCCGCTGGAGGCCGGCCGGACCGCCGCGGTCGTCGCCACCGGGCCGCTCGGACTTCCCGAACCAGATCAACAACGTCCTGGCCTTCCCCGGCTTCTTCCGCGGCATGCTCGACGCGGGCGCCCGGGAGATCACCCAGGAGGTCATGCTCGCCGCGGCCCGCGCCATCGCCGGCTGCGTCGAGCAGGGCGAGCTCAACAGCAGCTACATCGTCCCGTCGGTCTTCGACCCGGCCGTGGCGCCGGCCGTCGCCCATGCCGTCCGCGACGCCGCGACCCGCCAGGGCAACGCCCTCGCCGGCCGTCGTCGAGGTCGACCACGCGCTCCGAGGACACCGTCCCCGCAGTACCAGCCGCACGCCGTCAAGGAAGGAGTGACCAGTGCCCGCTGAGTCCTCGGATCACCGTCGAGGTGACGGGCCCGCCCGTCGACGGACAGGACGACGATCCTCACCCCGGAGGCCCTGGACTTCCTCGCCGCGCTGCAGCGCGAGTTCGGCGCGCGGCGCGACGAGCTCCTCGCGGCCCGGAGGGCCCGGCGCGACGAGGTGTCCCGCACCGGGAAGCTCGACTTCCTCCCGGAGACCCAGGCGGTCCGCGACGGCGACTGGCGGGTCGCGGCGGCGCCCGCCGACCTCGTCGACCGCCGCGTCGAGATGACCGGTCCCACCGACCGCAAGATGACGATCAACGCCCTCAACTCCGGCGCCCGCGTCTGGCTGGCCGACATGGAGGACGCCAGCACTCCGCACTGGCACAACGTGATCGGCGGCCAGGTCAACCTCCGCGACGCGATCCGGCGCAGACATCACCTTCACCAACGAGAAGGGCAAGGAGTACGCGCTGCGCACCGACCAGCGCCTCGCCACCATCGTGGTGCGCCCGCGGGGATGGCACTTCGACGAGAGGCACGTCGTCGTCGACGGCACCCCGGTCGTCGGAGCGCTGGTCGACTTCGGCCTCTACTTCTTCCACAACGCCCAGGAGCTGCTCGACCGCGGCAGCGGCCCGTACTTCTACCTGCCGAAGACCGAGAGCCACCTCGAGGCCCGGCTCTGGAACGACGTCTTCACCTTCTCGGAGCAGCGGCTCGGCATCGCGCACGGCACGGTCCGGGCGACGGTCCTCATCGAGACCATCCCGGCGGCGTTCGAGATGGACGAGATCCTCTACGAGCTGCGCGACCACGCCTCCGGTCTCAACGCCGGTCGCTGGGACTACCTGTTCAGCATCATCAAGTACTTCCGCGACAGCGGTCCCGAGTTCGTCCTGCCCGACCGCGGCCTCATCGGTATGCCGACGCCGTTCATGCGGGCCTACGCCGAGCTGCTGGTCAAGACCTGCCACCGGCGCGGCGCCTTCGCCATCGGCGGCATGTCGGCGTTCATCCCGAGCCGCAAGGACCAGGAGGCCAACGAGCGCGCGTTCTCCAAGGTCCGCGAGGACAAGCAGCGCGAGGCCAGCCAGGGCTTCGACGGCTCGTGGGTGGCGCACCCCGACCTCGTCCCGGTGTGCCAGGAGATCTTCGACGGCGTCCTCGGCGACCGGCCGAACCAGCTCGACGTGCTCCGCGAGGACGTCCACGTGACGGCCGAGGACCTGCTCGACATCGCGTCGGCCGAGGGCGAGATCACCCGGGCCGGGCTCACCGGCAACGTCGAGGTCGCGGCCCGCTACCTCGAGGCCTGGCTGGGCGGGCTCGGCGCCGTCGGCATCCACAACCTCATGGAGGACGCGGCGACGGCCGAGATCTCGCGGTCGCAGATCTGGCAGTGGGTCCACAACGGCTCGCAGCTCGACGACGGCACCCTCATCACCGCCGAGCTGGTGCGCGACATCATGGCGCAGGAGCAGGCCGCCATCCGGGCCGAGCTCGGCGACGCCTACGACGACCGCAACTTCGACACCGCCTTCCGGGTGCTCGAGCAGGTCGCCCTCGCCGACGACTACGTCGAGTTCCTCACCCTGCCGGCCTACGAGGCGGCCTCGACATGAGCACCGCGACGTCGGCCGGGGTGAGCCGCCTCGCCGACACCCTCGACGAGCAGCTCGCCGCGGCCGACGCCGCCCTCGCCGAGCACTACCCCGGCGACCGCGGCGTGCGCCAGCCCGTCCACACCGTCTACGTCCCGGCCGACCGCTACACCGCCACCACCGTGCCCGACTGGGGACGGGAGGCGCTCGCCGCGCTCGACGCGCACGGCGGCACCCCGGAGCAGCTGGCCGACGCGGCCGGTATGCCGGTCGACGTCACCTCCGCCGTCTACCCGCTGGTCCGCCGCAAGCTGGAGACCGAGCCGATCGAGGACCTCCGCATCGACTTCGAGGACGGCTTCGGCCACCGCTCGGACGACGAGGAGGACGCCGCGGCGGTCGCCGCCGCGCAGGCCCTCGCGCAGTCGGTCCACGACGGGATCGCCGCGCCGTTCCACGGGATCCGCTTCAAGTCGTTCGAGGCGCCCACCCGCCGACGCGGGCTGCGGACGCTCGACCTGTTCCTCGGCGAGCTGCTCCGCGCCCGCGGGCTCACCGACGGCTTCCTGCTCACCCTGCCCAAGGTGACCTCGGTCGACCAGGTGCAGGCGATGGTGACCGCCTGCCAGTGGCTGGAGGAGACGCATACCCTCCCGGCCGGCCGGCTCGGCTTCGAGATCCAGGTGGAGACCCCACAGGCGATCCTCGGGTCCGACGGCTCCGCCCTCATCGCCCGGATGATCCACGCGTCGGCCGGACGCTGCACCGGGCTCCACTACGGCACCTACGACTACTCCGCGTCCACCGGCGTCTCCGCCGAGTACCAGAGCATGGAGCACGCCGTCGCCGACTACGCCAAGGCGGTCATGCAGGTGGCGGCGGCCGGCACCGGCGTGTTCGTCTCCGACGGCTCGACCAACGTCCTGCCGGTCGGCGACGACGACGCCGTGCGCCGCGGCTGGAGCCTGCACGCCCGGCTCGTCCGCCGCTCGCTCGAACGCGGCTACTACCAGGGCTGGGACCTGCACCCGGCCCAGCTGCCCACCCGCTACGCGGCCACCTACGCCTTCTACCGCGACGGGCTCGACAGCGCGGTGGACCGGCTGCGGGCGTACCTCGGTCAGGGGGACTCCCAGTTCCTCGACGAACCGGCCACCGCCGTCGCCCTCGCCGGGTTCGTCCTGCGCGGGGTCGAGTGCGGCGCCGTCAGCGAGGCCGAGCTCGCCGGCATCGGTGTCGACCGCTCCCGCCTCGCCCAGCTCGCCCGCCGCCGCGCGGCCTGACCCAACCATCCCGGCCACCCGGGAAGCGCTCGCCTGAGCCACGACAGACCAACGGAGGTCTCCCCATGTCCAGCGACACCGCCCCGACGACCGAGAAGCATCCGGTCGACCAGACGCTGCCGTTCCCGCAGATGTTCACCTACGGCCTGCAGCACGTCCTCAGCATGTATGCGGGCGTCGTCGCCGTGCCGCTCATCGTGGGAACGGCGCTCAAGCTCAGCGGTCCCGAGATCACCTACCTGGTCTCGGCCGGCCTGTTCATCTCCGGGTTGGCCACGCTCCTGCAGACCCTCGGGGTGTGGAAGTTCGGCGCCCGGCAGCCGATCGTGCAGGGCACCTCGTTCGCCGCCGTGTCGACCATCCTCGCGGTCGGTACCGCGCAGGGCGGCGTGGACGGCCTGCGGGCGGTCTTCGGCGCCCTGATCGTCGCCGGCCTCCTGGGCCTGCTCATCGCGCCGGTCTTCACCCGGCTGCTGCGCTTCTTCCCCGAGGTGGTGACGGGAGTGGTCATCACCGTCATCGGTATCTCGCTGCTCCCCGTGGCCATCCGGTGGGCCGGCGGCGGCACGCCGGGCGACACCGACCTTCGGTGACCCGAAGAACATCGCGGTCGCCGCCATCACCATGGCGCTGATCGTGCTGATCTACCGCTTCCTGCCGGGGGCGTTCGGCCGGGTGGCCATCCTGCTGGGCCTCGTGCTCGGCACGGTCGTCGCGATCCCGTTCGGGCTGACCAACTTCAGCCGCATCGCCGACGCGAACATCGTCCAGCTGACGCTGCCGTTCCACTTCGGCCTGCCGACCTTCGCGGTCGGCGCGATCGTCTCGATGTTCATCGTGATGCTCGTGATCATGACCGAGACGACCGCGGACATCCTCGCCATCGGCCAGGTCATCGACAAGCCCGCCGACCGGCAGACCGTCACCAACGGCCTGCGGGCCGACATGCTGTCGACCAGCGTGGCGGCCGTCTTCAACGGGTTCTCGGTGAGCGCGTTCGCCCAGAACGTCGGCCTGGTGGCCATCACCGGCATCAAGAGCCGGTTCGTCGTCGCCGTCGGTGGCGGCATCCTCGTCGTCCTCGGCCTCTTCCCGATCCTCGGGGCCCTGGTCGCCCTCGTGCCGCTGCCCGTGCTCGGCGGCGCCGGGCTGGCCCTCTTCGGGACCGTGGCCGCCAGCGGGATCCGCACGCTCAGCAAGGTCGACTTCTCGGGCAACGCCAACCTCGTGATCGTCGCGTTCTCGCTCGGCATGGGCATCATCCCCATCGCCGTGCCGACGTTCTACGACAAGTTCCCCGAGTGGTTCCAGGTGATCTTCGACTCCGGCATCACCGCCGCCGCGCTCACCGCCGTCCTGCTGAACATCGTCTTCAACATCATCGGCCGCAAGGAGGAGGCGGAGGGCCCCATCTTCGCCGAGGCACCGGCACCGGCCACGATCTCGGAGGCCGACGAGGCGCGCCTCGACCCCGACGGACCGGCCGCTCGCGGCCGCAGCTACGAGGGCAACCCGTGAGCTACATCTCCGCCCACGTCCTCGACGCGTCGGCCGGCATCCCGGCGCAGGGGGTCAGCGTCCGCCTGGCCGACGAGGCCGGGACGGTGATCGCCGAGGCGGTCACCGACGCCGACGGACGGGTCGGCGACCTCGGACCGGACCGGCTCGACCCCGGGAGCTACAGCGTGACCTTCGGGTCCGGCGCCTACTTCGCGGGGCGGCAGGTCGACTCGTTCCACCCGTCGGTCTCGGTGCTCTTCACGGCCGCCGCCGACCAGGGGCACTACCACATCCCCCTCCTGCTCAGCCCCTACTCCTACACGACCTACCGCGGCAGCTGAACGGTCGCCGAGGAACCGATCGTCCGCGCCGCACCAGACCCTCCACACCCGAAAGGACCCAGCCATGACCGAGGTCATCCTCACCGCCAACCAGTACGGCAAGGCCGAGAACCGCGTCGTCCGCGTCGTTCGCGACACCGCCCGGCACGAGGTCATCGACCTCAACGTCACCTCGCAGCTGCGTGGGGACTTCGAGGCCGCCCACACCCAGGGCGACAACAGCCACGTGGTCGCCACCGACACGCAGAAGAACACCATCTTCGCCTTCGCCAAGGACGGGGTCCCCTCGCCCGAGCAGTTCCTGCTGCGCCTGGCCGACCACTTCACCGGCGACTTCGACTGGGTGACCGGTGGCCGCTGGGCGGCCGAGCTGTTCGGCTGGACCCGCATCGACGACCACGACCACGCGTTCTACCGCGGCTCGCCGGAGGTGCGGAACGCGGTGCTCGTCCGGGACGGCGACACCGACACCATGCTGTCGGGCTTCCACGGGCTGACGGTCATGAAGACCACGGAGTCCGGCTTCGCCGGCTACCCGAAGGACCAGTACACGACGCTCAAGGAGACGACGGACCGGATCCTCGCGACCGACATCTCCACCAAGTGGCGCTACCGCTCCACGGACCCTCAGGAGATCGACTACAACGCGGTCTACGACAGCGTGAAGCAGACCATCATGTCCGAGTTCTCCCAGGGCTACTCCAACGCGCTGCAGCAGGACCTCTACGACATGGCCGCGGCGGTCATCGACCGGCACCCGGACATCGACGAGGTCAAGTTCTCGTGCCCGAACAAGCACCACTTCCTGACCGACCTGTCGTTCTGCGGGCTGGAGAACCCCGGCGAGGTGTTCTACGCCGCGGACCGCCCCTACGGGCTCATCGAGGCCACCATCCTGCGCAAGGGGGCGCCGACCGCCGACGCCGCGTGGGTCGGGGTCGCCGGCTTCTGCTGAGCCGTCCTCCGGCTTGACGCCGGGCGGAGCGGCCCGGCATACTACTTCCGTAATACAAAAGACTATTTCCGCATAGCGGAAAGCACGGAGAATCGACGATGACGTCCCACTCGCTGCGCTACCTCGCGAACTGCTCGATGCTCTTCACCGAGGTCCCGCTCCTCGAGCGCCCGGCCGCCGCCAAGGCGGCCGGCTTCGACACCGTGGAGTTCTGGTGGCCCTGGCCGGACCAGCCGGTCCCGGGTGACGCCGAGATCGACGCCTTCGTCACGGCGGTCCAGGACGCCGGCGTGCAGCTCGCCGGGCTCAACTTCTTCGCCGGCGACCTCGCCGGTCGCCGACTGCGGGGTGCTGTCCATCCCGAGCCGCTCGCAGCAGTTCCGGGACAACGTCGAGGTCACCCTCGGCATCGGCGAGCGGCTGGGCACCACGGCGTTCAACGCCCTCTACGGCAACCGCGTCGACGGCGCCACGCCGGAGCGAGCAGGACGACCTCGGGGCCGAGAACCTCGCGTACGCGGCGAAGGCCGCCGACCGCCTCGGTGCCACGGTGCTCGTCGAGCCGGTCAGCGGCCCGAAGCCCTACCCGCTGCGGACCGCCGACGACGCGGTCGGCGTCGTGGACCGGGTCCGGGCCACCGGGACGGCCAACGTCGGCTTCCTCTGCGACCTGTTCCACCTCGCCAACAACGGCGACGACGTCGACGCGGCGATCGCGCAGCTACGCCGACCGCGTCGCGCACGTCCAGATCGCCGACGCCCCCGGCCGCGGCGAGCCCGGTTCGGGCGGTCTGCCGCTCGACCGGCTGGCTCGACGAGCTGGAGCAGGTCCGGCTACGCCGGCTACGTCGGCCTCGAGTACAAGCCCACGACGACGACCGACGAGAGCCTCGCCTGGCTCCCGGTCGAGCGTCGCTGACCCCTGACACGACTGATACGCAAGGAGATCCGCACAATGACCAACGTCGCCTTCATCGGCCTCGGCATCATGGGCAACCCCATGGCCGGGCACCTGGCCAAGGCCGGGCACACGGTGACCGGGATCAACCGGCACCCCAACTACGAGGACCTCGAGGCCGCCGGCGGCAAGGGTGCGGGCTCGATCAAGGAAGCCGTGGCCGACGCCGATGTCGTCTGCATCATGGTTCCCGACTCGCCGGACGTCCGCGAGGTCCTCGAGGGCGAGGGTGGCGTGTTCGACAGCGCGAAGCCCGGCACGCTGGTCATCGACTTCTCCAGCATCCGCCCCGACGTGACCGTCGAGCTGGCCCAGTCGGCCAAGGAGCGCGGCTTCCGCCTCATCGACGCGCCCGGTCTCCGGCGGCGAGAAGGGCGCCAAGGACGCCGTGCTGTCGATCATGGTCGGCGGCGACGCGGCGGACGTCGAGGAGGCCCGGCCCGCTGCTGGAGACGGTCGGCAAGACCGTCGTCCACGTCGGCGGCAACGGCTCCGGCCAGACGGTCAAGGCCGCGAACCAGCTCATCGTGGCGACCAACATCCAGGCGCTCGCCGAGGCGGTCGTCTTCCTCAAGGCCTACGGCGTCGACCTCGAGTCGGCGCTGGAGGTGCTCGGTGGCGGCCTGGCCGGCTCCGCGGTCCTCAACCAGAAGAAGCAGAACATGATCAACGGGACGTTCGAGCCCGGCTTCCGGATCGACCTGCACCACAAGGACATGGGCATCGTCACCTCCGCCGCGCGCGAGGCCGGCGTCGTCGTCCCGGTGGCCGCCCAGGTGGCCCAGCTCATGGCGGCCGCCCGCGCCAACGGCGACGGCGGCCTGGACCACTCCGCCCTGCTGAAGGGCGTGGAGCGGCTCAGCGGCACGTCCGGCTCGACCAGCGAGGAGTCGTCGTCATGACCCGTATGCGTGCCGCCGAGGCGGCGGTCCTCATCCTCGAGAAGGAGGGGGCCACGCAGGCCTTCGGGCTGCCCGGGCGCCGCGATCAACCCGTTCTACCGGGCCATGAAGGACCACGGCGGGATCAACCACATCCTCGCCCGCCACGTCGAGGCCGCCTCCCACATGGCCGAGGGCTACACCCGGGCCAAGGCCGGCAACATCGGCATCTGCATCGGCACCTCCGGCCCGGCCGGCACCGACATGATCACCGGCCTCTACGCGGCGATCGCCGACTCCATCCCGATCCTCTGCATCACCGGGCAGGCGCCGGTGGCCAAGCTCCACAAGGAGGACTTCCAGGCCGTCGACATCGCGGCCATCGCCGGCCCGGTGTCGAAGTGGGCGGTCACCGTCCTCGAGGCGGCCCAGGTGCCGGGTACCTTCCAGAAGGCGTTCCAGCTGATGCGGTCCGGCCGTCCCGGCCCGGTCCTCATCGACCTGCCGATCGACGTGCAGATGGCGGAGATCGAGTTCGACATCGCGACCTACGAGCCGCTGCCGGTCGCCAAGCCGACCACCACACGGGCGCAGGCCGAGAAGATCCTCACCATGCTCACCGCGGCGGAGCACCCGCTCCTCGTCGCCGGCGGCGGGATCGTCAACGCCGACGCCGCCGACCTGCTCGTCGAGCTGGCCGAGGTGACCGGCGTGCCCGTCGTCCCGACGCTCATGGGGTGGGGCACCATCCCCGACGACCACCCGCTCAACGCCGGCATGGTCGGGCTGCAGACCTCGCACCGCTACGGCAACGCGACGATGCTCGAGTCCGACTTCGTCCTCGGCATCGGCAACCGGTGGGCCAACCGGCACACCGGCGGCATCGACACCTACACCAAGGGCCGCACGTTCGTGCACATCGACATCGAGCCGACGCAGATCGGGCGCGTGTTCGCGCCCGACTACTCGGTGGTGTCGGACGCCGGCGAGGCGCTCAAGACGCTCGTGGAGGTCGCCCGGGAGTGGAAGGACGACGCCCGCATCCCCGACTACGGCGTCTGGGCCAAGTCGACCCAGCAGCGCAAGGGGACGATGCAGCGCAAGACCTCCTTCGACGCGGTGCCGATCAAGCCGCAGCGGGTCTACCAGGAGATGAACAAGGCCTTCGGCCCGGACACGCGCTACGTGTCGACCATCGGCCTGTCGCAGATCCAGGCGGCCCAGCTGCTCCACGTGTTCAAGCCGCGGCACTGGATCAACGCCGGCCAGGCCGGGCCGCTCGGCTGGACCCTGCCGGCGGCGCTCGGGGTGGCCACGGCCGACCCGGACACCACGGTCGTCGCGCTGTCCGGTGACTACGACTTCCAGTTCCTCCTCGAGGAGCTCGCGGTCGGGGCGCAGTTCAAGATCCCCTACATCCACGTCGTCGTGAACAACGCCTACCTCGGCCTGATCCGGCAGTCGCAGCGCGGGTTCGAGATGGACTACTGCGTGCAGCTGTCCTTCGACAACATCAACGCGCCCGAGCTCAACGGCTACGGCGTGGACTTCGTCAAGGTGTCGGAAGGCCTGGGCTGCAAGGCGATCCGCGTCTTCGAGCCGGACGACATCCTGCCCGCCCTCGAGACGGCCAAGAAGCTGCTGGTCGAGTTCCAGGTGCCGGTGGTGGTCGAGGTCATCCTCGAGCGCGTCACCAACGTCTCGATGGGCACCGAGATCGACGGCGTCGTCGAGTTCGAGGAGCTCGCCGAGCGCGGCCTCGACGCCCCCACCGCCATCGCCTGCTCGACTGGACCGACGGCCACCGCCGTGCCCACCGTGCTGATCGCCTCCGACAAGTTCAAGGGGTCGCTGACCGCTGCCCAGGTCGCGGCGGCGGTCAGCGCCGGCATCGGCCGGGTCTCGGACGCCACCGTCGTGACCGTCCCGGTCGCCGACGGCGGTGACGGGACGGTCGACGCCGCGGTCTCCGCCGGCTTCGTGCGCGTCCCCGTCACGGCCAGCGGCCCGACGGGGAGCCGGTCGAGACGGCGTACGCGCGCCGCGGCGCCACCGCGGTCGTGGAGATGGCCGACGTCTCCGGGTCTCTGGCGGCTGCCCGGTGGGCGGCGTGAGGCGCTGACCGCGACCAGCCGCGGCCTCGGCGAGGTCATCGGGGCGGCGCTCGACGCGGGGTGCACGCAGGTGGTCCTCGGGATCGGGGGCAGCGCCAGCACCGACGGCGGCGCCGGCATGGTCGCGGCGCTGGGCGCCCGGCTGCTCGACGCGCGCGCACCGCGACCTCCCGGACGGTGGCGGCGCCCTGGCCGACCTCGAGCGGCTGGACCTCAGCGCCCTGCGCAGCCGGATGGAGGGCGTCACGGTCACCGTCGCCTCCGACGTGGACAACCCGCTCCTCGGCGAGCGCGGCGCCGCCGCGGTCTACGGGCCGCAGAAGGGTGCCTCCGCCGGAGCAGGTCGTCCAGCTCGACGCCGCGCTGGCCCACTGGGCCGACGTCGTCGACGAGGTGACCGGTCGCGACGACCGGCACCATCCGGGGGCCGGGGCGGCCGGTGGCGTCGGCTTCGGTGCGGTGGCGGTCCTCGGCGCGAGCATCCGCTCCGGCATCGACCTGCTGCTCGACCTCGTCGGCTTCGACGCCGCGCTCGAGCAGCTCACCCCGGACGACCTCGTCGTCACGGGTGAGGGGTCGCTCGACGAGCAGACGCTGCACGGCAAGGCCCCGGCCGGGGTGGCCGCCGCGGCCGCCGCCCGCGGCATACCCGTCGTCGCCGTCTGCGGACGCACCACCCTCGACCCGGAACGGTTGCGCGGCGCGGGGATCGACGCCGCCTACGCGCTGTCCGACATCGAACCGGACCCGCAGCGGTGCTTCGACGAGGCGGCTCCGCTGCTGGAACGCCTCGGCGAGCGCCTCGCCCGCGAGCGGCTGGTCGCCGACCGACGACGACCGAGATGGGAGCGACACCATGAGCGAGTACGACCTGCTGGTGCGGGCGCAGCGGGCGGTCCTGCCCGACGGCGAGCGTGGCGCCGACGTCGCGGTCAAGGACGGGCGCATCGTCGCCGTCGAGCCGCTCGGGCTCCGGCCTCGGACGCCCGGGCCGACGGCGGTCGTCGAGCTGGCCGCCGACGAGGTGCTGCTGCCCGGCATCGTCGACTCGCACGTCCACGTCAACGACCCGGGCCGCACCGAGTGGGAGGGGTTCGAGTCCGCGACCAGGGCCGCCGCCGCCGGCGGGGTCACCACCATCGTCGACATGCCGCTCAACAGCATCCCGCCGACCGTCGACGTGGCGGCGCTCGAGGTCAAGCGCAAGGCGGCCGACGGCGCAGACGTGGGTCGACGTGGGCTTCTGGGGCGGTGCCGTGCCCGGCAACCTCGCCGACCTGCGGCCGCTGCACGACGCGGGGGTCTTCGGCTTCAAGTGCTTCCTGCTGCACTCCGGCGTCGACGAGTTCCCCGCGCTGTCGCCGGCCGAGGTCGAGGCGGCCATGCGCGAGATCGCCGCGTTCGACGGGCTGCTCATCGTCCACGCCGAGGACCCCGACGAGATCGAGCACGCCGCGAACGCCGGCGGACGCGCATACTCCGACTTCCTGGCCTCCCGTCCGCGGCAGGCGGAGAACCTCGCCATCCAGCACCTCATCGAGCAGTCCCGCGCGACCGGCTGCCGCATCCACATCCTCCACGTGTCCAGCGCCGACGCCCTGCCGATGATCCGCCAGGCGGAGGCCGACGGCGTGCGCATCTCCGCGGAGACCTGCCCGCACTACCTGACGTTCATGTCGGAGGAGATCCCCGAGGGGGCGACGCAGTACAAGTGCTGCCCGCCGATCCGGGAGTCCGGCGAACCGCGACCTGCTGTGGGAGGGGCTGCGCGACGGGACGATCGACATCGTCGTCTCCGACCACTCGCCGTCGACCATCGACCTCAAGCACCTCGACACCGGCGACTTCGGCACCGCGTGGGGCGGCATCTCGTCGCTCCAGCTCGGGCTGGCGGCGGTCTGGACCGAGGCGCGCCAGCGCGGCTTCACGCTGTCCGACGTCGTCGGCTGGATGTCCCGCGGGCCGGCCGACCAGACCGGGCTCACCCACAAGGGCCGGATCGCGGTCGGCGCCGACGCCGACTTCGCGGTGTTCGCGCCCGACGCCGAGCAGGTCATCGACGTCGCAGCGCCTGCACCACAAGAACCCCATCACCCCGTATGCCGGGCGGACCCTCACCGGGACCGTCCGCAGCACCTGGCTGCGCGGCATCCGCATCGACGTCGCCGGACCGCCCCGCGGCCGTCAGCTGACCAGAGGAGAGAAGTAACCCATGCACGAGAGCCAGAACCCCGACGCCCCGTCCTTCGCGACCCTGCCGGACCTGGCGTCCCGGGCGCTCGCCGGGAGCGTGGTCTACGCCAACGACGAGCTCTTCGCGCAGCGGGAGAACCTCATCACCCCCGGCCGCGCGGTCTTCTCGACCGAGGACTTCGGCCACAAGGGCAAGGTCTACGACGGCTGGGAGACCCGCCGCCGCCGCGAGGACGGCCACGACTGGGCCATCGTCCGGCTCGGCGTCCCGGGCGTCGTGCGGGGCGTGAACATCGACACGTCCTGGTTCAAGGGCAACTACCCGCCGCACGGGTCGGTCGAGGCCGCGTCGTTCGAGTGGCACCCGTCCGAGGCCGAGCTGGAGTCCGCCGACTGGGTGACCCTCGTCGAGAAGTCTCCGCTCGAGGGCGACACCGACAACTACTTCGCCGTGACCGACGAGCGCCGGTTCACCCACGTGCGGCTGTCGATCTTCCCCGACGGCGGCGTGGCCCGGTTCCGGGTGCACGGCGAGCCGGTCCCGGACCCGCGGCTCCTCACCGGGACGGTCGACCTGGCCGCGCTGGAGAGCGGCGGCGCGGTCGTCGACTGCTCCAACATGTTCTACTCGTCGCCCACCCAGATCCTGCTGCCCGGCCGGGCCCGGATCATGGGCGAGGGCTGGGAGAACGCGCGACGTCGCGACGGCGGCAACGACCACGTGACGGTGGCGCTGGCCGCACCGGGACTGGTCCGTCGCATCGAGGTCGACACGTCCTACTTCGTCGGCAACGCCGCCGGCTGGGCGCGGCTGTCCGGCGTCAACGCGGCCACCGGTGACGTCGACGACCCGTCGAC
Organism: uncultured Actinomycetota bacterium; assembly: GCA_963770005.1. Lineage (GTDB taxonomy): Bacteria > Actinomycetota > Actinomycetes > Actinomycetales > Dermatophilaceae > Lapillicoccus. The sequence goes on from CAVYNX010000006.1 coordinate 124,559, forward strand.
GTGGCAGGAGCTGGTCCCCAAGACGCGGCTGCAGCCCGACACGCGGCACTTCTTCCGGGTCCGCCCCGAGGCGCCGGTGACGCACGTCCGCCTCGACGTCTACCCCGACGGCGGGCTGGCCCGGCTGCGCATCAACGGCGAGGTCGACGAGGCGGCCCTGCGCGCGGCGGTGGTGCGCTGGCTCGACCTGCTGCCGGAGAGCCACGCGGTCACGGTCCTCACCTCCGGGGCGGGCTGTCGGCCGAGGAGGCCGAGGCCCTGGTCGGGAAGCGCCCGTTCGGTGACGGGGCCGTCCCGGACGACGTGGTGACCGCCCTCCTCGACGCCTGACGCTCAGAAGGCGCACAGCGACCCCATAGCGGCGGCGACGACGCTCGGACGGGTCAGGTCGGCACCGGGCCGGCCTCGTCCACCGAGGAGGCTCGCGATGGGAGCCCGACCTCTGCCGCACCCCACGGTCGAGCGGGCCCGCATACGAGTGGCCGCTGTGGTCCACGACCATGCGGGTCGTCACCGCCGACCCGCGCGCCCTGCCGTCCGCGCGCCGGCTGGTCGACCGGGAGCTGGCCCACGTCGAGCTCGCCGCGAGCCGCGGGCGGCGTGACGCCGAGGTCGCGACGCTGCCCACCGGGAAGCGCGCCGGGTCAGCAGCACGCTGTCGGCGATCCTCGCGGCCGCGCTGCGCGCGGCACGGACACCGACGGCGCGGTCGACCCGACGCCGGGGCGAGCGCTGCGCCCGTCGGGACGACGGCGACCTGGCGCGACATCGACCTCGACGAGACCCACCACACCGTCCTCGTCCCGCGGGGGCTGGAGCTGGACCTCGACGTCGTCGCCCGGGCCTGGGCCGCCGACCGGTGCGCCGCGGTCGTCGCCGACGTCCTCGGCGTCGGCGTCCTGGTCAGCCTGGGCGGCGACATCGCCACGGCGGGGCCGGCCGGCGGGGGAGCGTGGGAGGTCCTCGTCGGCGACGGGCCGGCGGGGAGCGGTGCCCTGGTGGCCGTGCCGACCGGTCTGGCCGTCGTCACCTCGCAGACCGCCACGGCCGCGCCCTCCGGCAGGCCACCGTGGTCGCCGCGAGCTGCGTCAGCGCCGCCACGTACGGGGCAGCCGCGCTCACCGGCCGGACCGGGCTCGAACGGCTGCTGGGGACGGGCCTGCCGGGTCGGCTCGTCGGCGTCGACGGCGCCGTGTCGTACGCCGGGGGCTGGCCGCCGGACGGCGAGCTGGCTGACGGGTTCCTGACTGTTCGGAGCGTTAGAGCCCGTTGTCGTCTTCGGCTCGGTTAGAGTGAAGTCGTTTAGACGTCAACTTGAGTCTTGGCCCCCAGCCGCTGAAGGCCCGCGATGTGTCCCCTGTCTCGCGGGCCTCCAGCATGTCCGGGGTCGGACGCGGTCGACGCATTGGATAGCCTCGCCGCGACCTCAATCGGCGACCCTGGGCGGAGTGGCATGGCGACCGCACAACAGATCGGTGTCCCGGCCGAGTCCCGGCCGGGGGAGACACGGGTCGCGGCCACGCCGAAGACCGTCGAGCAGCTCCGCGGCCTGGGCTACGACGTCGTCGTCGAGTCGGGAGCGGGGAGGCGGGCGAGCTTCGCGGACGCCGCCTACGAGGCGGCCGGTGCCCGCGTCGTCGACGGCGCCGAGGTGTGGTCGTCGCGACGTGGTCCTCAAGATCAACCCGCCCTCGGACGAGGAGCTCGCCCGGCTGCGGGACGGCGCCATCCTCGCCGGCCTGATCAGCCCGGCCATCGACCCGGACCTCGTCGCCCGGCTCGCCGCGCGGCGGATCACGGTGCTGGCCATGGACGCGGTGCCGCGCATCTCGCGGGCGCAGTCCCTCGACGTGCTCAGCTCCATGGCCAACGTCGCCGGCTACCGCGCGGTGATCGAGGCGGCCCACGAGTTCGGCAGCCTGTTCACCGGTCAGGTGACGGCCGCCGGCAAGGTGCCGCCGGCCAGGGTCCTCGTCGTCGGCGCCGGCGTCGCCGGGCTCGCGGCGATCGGCACCGCCGGCAGCCTCGGCGCCATCGTCCGCGCCTTCGACGCCCGCCCGGAGGTCGGCGAGCAGGTCGAGTCCATGGGCGCGGAGTTCCTGCGCGTCGAGCGGTCCGAGGAGGAGTCGCTCGCCAGCGCCGACGGCTACGCCCGCGAGACGTCGGAGGACTTCGAGCGCCGGGCCGCCGAGCTGTACGCGGCGCAGGCCCGCGAGGTCGACATCATCATCACGACGGCGCTCATCCCCGGTCGCCCCGCCCCGCGGCTCATCACCGCCGACATGGTCGCCACGATGAAGCCGGGCAGCGTCATCGTCGACATGGCCGCCGCCAACGGCGGCAACTGCGAGGTGTCGGTGGCCGACGAGCTGGTCGTCACCGACAACGGCGTCCGCGTCATCGGCTACACCGACCTGGCGGGGCGGCTGCCGACCCAGTCGTCCCAGCTGTTCGCCACGAACCTCGTCAACCTGCTCAAGCTGCTGACCCCCGGCAAGGACGGGCAGCCGGTCCTCGACATGGAGGACCAGGTCGTCCGCGGGATGACGGTCGTCCGCGACGGCGAGCTGCTGTGGCCGCCGCCACCGGTCCAGGTGTCCGCGGCCACGACCGCGAACATCGCGGCGACCCGCGCCGCGGCCGCCCTTCCCGCGCATACCGCCAAGAAGCCGCCGAACCCGCGGCGGCGCAACGTGCTGCTGGTGGTGGCGGCGCTGCTGCTGGGGCTGCTCGGCGCGGTGTCGCCGAGCGAGTTCCTCGGGCACCTCACGGTGTTCGCGCTCGCCGTCGTCGTGGGCTTCTACGTCATCACCAACGTGCACCACGCGCTGCACACCCCGCTGATGTCGGTGACCAACGCCATCAGCGGCATCATCGTCATCGGCGCCCTGCTGCAGGTCGTCTACCCGAGCGGCCTCGTGACGGTGCTCGCGGTGGTCGGCATCCTCGTGGCCAGCATCAACGTGTTCGGCGGGTTCACCGTGACGCGGCGGATGCTGCAGATGTTCCGGAGGGCGTGAGCGATGACCATCTCCACGACGGGGATCGTCGCTGCCGCCTACATCGTCGCGGCGCTGCTGTTCGTGCTCAGCCTGGCCGGCCTGTCCCGGCACGAGACGGCGAAGAACGGCAACACGTACGGCATGGCCGGCATGGCCATCGCCCTGGTCGCCACCGATCTGGGTGGCGTTCGAGAACCGCGGCTGGCCGCTCGGCGCGCAGATCGCCCTCATCGGCGTACCCATGCTGGTCGGCGGCGCCATCGGCGTCTGGCGGGCGCTGCGGGTCGAGATGACGGGGATGCCGCAGCTCATCGCGATGCTGCACAGCTTCGTCGGCCTCGCGGCGGTCCTGGTCGGCTACAACACGTGGCTCATCGCCGAGGACACCGCGGCCGCGGGTTCGGGTCGCGACGCCGTGCACCTCACCGAGATCTTCCTCGGCGTCTTCATCGGGGCGGTCACCCTGACCGGTTCGGTGGTCGCGTTCCTCAAGCTCAGCGCCCGCATCCCGAGCAGCCCGCTCATGCTGCCGGGCCGCCACCTGATGAACCTCGTCGCGCTGGTGGTCATCGCGGGACTGCTGGTCTGGTTCGTCCTCACCGGCGGCGCCGTCCCGCTGCTGCTGATGACGCGTCATCGCGCTGGTCTTCGGGTGGCACCTCGTGGCGTCGATCGGCGGCGGCGACATGCCGGTCGTCGTCTCGATGCTCAACAGCTACTCCGGGTGGGCCGCCGCGGCCGCCGGCTTCATGCTCGGCAACGACCTGCTCATCGTCACCGGCGCCCTCGTCGGGTCCTCCGGTGCCTACCTCAGCTACATCATGTGCCAGGCCATGAACCGCTCCTTCGTCTCCGTCATCGCGGGCGGGTTCGGGTCCGGCGCCACCGCCGCGTCGCGACGACACCGACTACGGCGAGCACCGCGAGACCACCGCCGTCGACGTCGCCGACCTGCTCAAGGACGCCCAGTCCGTGGTCATCACGCCCGGCTACGGGATGGCGGTCGCCCAGGCGCAGTACCCCGTCGCCGACCTCACCCACAAGCTGCGCGAGCGTGGCGTGGAGGTCCGGTTCGGGATCCACCCGGTCGCCGGCCGGCTCCCGGGCCACATGAACGTGCTCCTCGCCGAGGCCAAGGTGCCCTACGACATCGTCCTCGAGATGGACGAGATCAACGCCGACTTCCCCACGACCGACGTGGTCCTCGTCATCGGCGCCAACGACACCGTCAACCCCGCGGCCGCCGAGGACCCCACCTCACCGATCGCCGGTATGCCGGTCCTCGAGGTCTGGAACGCCAAGGACGTCGTCGTCTTCAAGCGCTCGATGGCGGCCGGGTATGCGGGCGTGCAGAACCCGCTGTTCTTCCGGGACAACAGCTCGATGCTCTTCGGCGACGCCAAGGAACGCGTCGAGGACATCATCAAGGCGCTCTGAGCGGACCGGGCGGTGCACCGCAACAACTGACAACGCGGTCAGTTGTGGTGGCGTTCAGGCCCGGAGTGCCGCAACGACTGACAACACGGTCAGTTGTGGTGGCTCAGTCGTCCGAGCCGGGCGGGGTCTGCGGGATCGGGCCGGTGTCGGCCATCCGCCGGCGGCGGCGCTCGTCGTCGCTGCTGTAGATGACCTCGCCGCTCGGCATCGGAGAGGCGTCCCCCATCTGGTGCAGGGGGATCGCCTGCGAGTAGCTCCAGCGCTCGTCGACCACGGAGCTGTCGGACCACATGTCGGAGCTCTCGGCCCACCGATCCGAGCGGTCGGACCGCATACCCGAGCTGTCGGACCGCATACCGGAGCCGTCGCTGCCGCCGAGCGGGCTGACCACCGGGGCCGCCGGGCCGCCGGGCGAGCCGCTGATCCCGTCGTCGAGGTACCCGTCGTCGCGGTCGGGGTCGGTCACCCGCTCGCGGCTGGGGACGCCGAAGATCTCGGTGCAGATGATCCGGTAGGTGACGTCGGGGTGCGGCACCCAGTCCACCCGGCGCAGCGCCTGGTCCTGGCCGGCGCTCTCGAGGATGAACCGTCCGTAGCCGAAGAGCCGACCGGGCACCGAGCGCTGGTACGACATGTCGGTCACCTTGATGAGCGGCATCATGGCGACCTTCTGGGTGAACAGCCCGTAGTTGAGCAGCAGGCGCTTGTCGGTGGCGATGAACCGGTCGTGCCGCCACTGGGCGACCTGGAACACCATCCAGCCGAGCAGCACGAACCACAGCAGCCAGAGCAGCCGCGCCAGGAACCCGCGCGTCGATGCGGATGCGGGCGTCGACCCACATGACGACGAACAGGCCGGCCAGGGTGTAGACCACCGGGAGCGCGATGACGCCCCAGTGCTGCCGCACGTCGATGACCACCCGCTCACCCTCGAGCAGGAAGCGCTGCAGGTTCGGGTCGCGCCGGCGCCGCATCCGCCCGGCCGCTACCCGGAGACGAGGGAGTCGAAGAACGTGAAGATCGAGCGCACGCCCTCGGCGAGGATGTCGAAGGAGGTCCGGACCACGTCCGCGGCCTGGGTCGGCGACTTGACGATCGCGTAGACGACGTAGGCGAGCAGCACCCAGCCCAGGATCTTCCGCACTCGGCTCATCGGGGCGGCTCCTTGCTGGGGGCGGTATGCGTAGGGCTGGACAGAACCTGAACGCCAGTGTGCCGCAAGGGGCGGGTGGGACCAGACAGGCGCGCCCGGATCAGACCAACCCGTAGAGCCGGTCGCCCGCGTCGCCGAGGCCGGGGACGATGTAGCCCTGGTCGTTGAGGCGCTCGTCGACGGCCCCGGTCACCAGGCTGATCGGCACGCCGAGGCCCTCGAGCTGCTCCTCGATGTAGGCGATGCCCTCCGGCGCCGCGAGCAGGGTGATCGCGGTGATGTCGTCGGCGCCGCGGTCGACGAGGTAGCGGATGGCCATCGCCAGCGTGCCGCCGGTCGCGAGCATCGGGTCGAGGACGTAGCACTGGCGGCCGTGGAGGTTGTCGGGCAGCCGGTTCGCGTAGGTCGTCGCCTCGAGGGTCTCCTCGTTGCGCATCATGCCGAGGAAGCCGACCTCCGCCGTCGGCAGCAGCCGGACCATCCCGTCGAGCATGCCCAGGCCGGCCCGCAGGATCGGGACGACGAGCGGCTTGGGGCTGGCCAGCTTGATGCCCGTCGTCGGCGCCACCGGGGTCACGATGTCGAACGGCTCGACGCGGACGTCGCGGGTGGCCTCGTAGGCCAGCAGCGTCACCAGCTCGTCGACGAGCCGCCGGAACGTCGGGGAGTCGGTGCGCTGGTCGCGCAGGTAGGTCAGCTTGTGCGAGATGAGCTGGTGGTCGGCCACGTGCACGCGCATGCGGGAAACTTAGCGCGTGCAGGACGATCGGTATGCCGCGTGGATGGCCCGTCCACTCGAGCTCGCCGCGCTGGCCGGTGCGGCCGCCGACGTCCCGGTCGGGGCCGTGGTGGTCGGGCCGGACGGCGACGTCCTCGGCGAGGGCCACAACGTGCGCGAGGCCTGGGAGGACCCCACCGGGCACGCGGAGATCGTCGCCATCCGCGCGGCGGCCCGGGCCCTCGGGTCCTGGCGGCTCATCGGCTGCACCCTGGTCGCGACCCTCGAACCCTGCGTGATGTGCGCGGGCGCGATGGTGATGGCCCGGGTCCCGGTATGCGTGTTCGGGGCGTTCGACCCCAAGGCCGGCGCGTGCGGCTCGGTCTGGGACGTGGCCCGCGACCCCCGCGCGAACCACCGCGTCGAGGTGGTCGGCGGGGTCCGCCAGGAGGAGTGCGCCCGGCTGCTCCTCGATTTCTTCGCGGCGCGACGGCTCCGGTAGCCTTCCCGGCGGTGGCGTGTCCGAGCGGCCTAAGGAGCACGCCTCGAAAGCGTGTGTGGGGGAGACTCCACCGTGGGTTCAAATCCCACCGCCACCGCCACGAACATCGCTGAAACACCTCCGCCGGGCCACGCCCGAGGGGTCTGAGGTGGGGGCGCACCGGATCTGAGGTGCGTTCCCCATGTGCGCGCGGGGTACGCGCCGCCACCGTGGTCCCATGCCTTCCACCCCGAGACCCGGACCGCTGGTCACGCTCGCGGCCGCCGCGCTCGTCGGCGTCGGCCTGCTGACCGCCGACCTGCTCACCGACCCCGCTCGTACCCGGGCCGACGCGGCCCCGGCCACCGCCGCTCCAGCGGCCGCCGCGACCTCCCCGGCCGTCCCCAGCACGACGGCCACGCCGTCGCCGACGTCCACCACCGCCACCGCCGCGACCCGACCACGGCCACGACGGCGCCGGTGGCCGCCGCATACCTGGCTCCGGCGGTCTACGTCGGCCGGGACGCCGGCCGGCGCACCAGCGTCGCGGTCGCGGTGCGGGACGGGAAGGTGGCCGCCTACGTGTGCGACGGCAAGGCCGTCGAGTCCTGGCTGACCGGTACCGCGTCCGGTGCCACGGCGAGCCTGACCGGCGGCGGCGACCGGCTGACCGCCGAGGCGACCCCGGGCGGCCTGCACGTCACCGGGACGGTCGGTGGCCGCCCCCTCGACGTCACCGCCGCGCTCGCGTCCGCGCCCGCCGGCCTCTACCGGCTCGACGCCGGCAGCACCACCGTCGGCTGGATCATCCAGCCCGACGGCACCCAGGTGGGCCTGAAGGTCGGTGGCGGCGTCGTCGCCCCGGCCCCCGTCCTCGTTCCCGGCCAGGTCGTCACCGTCGACGGCCGGACCGCTACTGCCCAGGAGGTGAGCGGCGATGACCGCTTCTGACGTGAAGGTCAGCGCGCCGAGCCGCTCCGGGCTCGCCGTGCTCGCCGTCCCCGTGGTCGTCGGTGTCGGGGTCGCCGTGGGCCTGGGGGTCTACGGCTCGCTCCACGAGCCGGCGCGCTACGGCATCAGCGTCGCCGGCTTCTCCAGCGGCGCCGCCGCCAAGAGCTGGCTCACCACCGCCGCGCTCGTGCTGGGCGTCGTCCAGCTGGTCACCGGCGGCGGCATGTGGGGCCGGTTCGGCCTCGGCGACCGGTCATGGGTCGCGCCGCTGCACCGGTGGTCGGGGCGGCTGGCGGTGCTCCTCGTCCTCCCGGTCGTGACGCAGTGCCTGTACGCGTTCGGCTTCCAGCACGACAGCCCGCGGGTCCTCGCGCACTCACTGCTCGGCTGCCTGTTCTTCGGCGCGTTCACCGCCAAGATGCTCGCCCTGCGCCCGAAAACCATGCCGGGCTGGGCGATCCCGCTCCTCGGCGGGCTGCTGTTCACGGTGCTGGCCGGCCTCTGGCTGACGTCCGCGCTGTGGTTCTTCACGACGACAGGAGTGACCCGATGACCGACCGGACCTCGACACCGCCGGCCCTGGCCATGGTCGGGCGCCGCCCCGTCCTCTGCGGCGCCGCCGCGCTCTGCGTCACCGCCGTCGGCGGATGTGCCGGCTACGGCGCCGGCCGGCCACCCGCCCCCGCGGCCCAGCCCGGTGCCGCTCAGCCGGTGCCGCTCAGCCGGTGCCGCTCCGCCGCCGGCCGCCGGAACCGCCGTCGCGCGGGTGGCCGACATCCCCGTCGGGGGCGGGACGATCCTGCCCGACCGGCAGCTGGTCGTGACCCGACCCAGTGAGGGCGAGGTGAAGGTGCTCAGCGCGGTCTGCACCCACCAGGGCTGTCTCGTCGACACCGTCGCGAACGGCACGATCTCGTGTCCGTGTCACGGCAGCGCCTTCTCGCTGACCGGCGACGTCACGTCCGGTCCGGCGACCCGTCCGCTCCCCGCGGCCCCGTTCTCGGTCGTGGACGGTGTCGTCACGGCCTAGACCGTGTAGAAAGGCCGACATGGCGCGACCGGTCATCGCCGTCCTCAACGGCCCGAACCTCAACCTCCTCGGCGAACGCGACCCGGAGGTCTACGGCTCGGAGACCCTCGCCGACATCGAGGCCCGCTGCGCCGCATACGCCGACGGCCTGGGGTTCGACGTGGACTGCCGCCAGAGCAACCGCGAGGGCGAGCTCATCGACATGATCCAGGAGGTGCGGCACGGGGCCGGCATCGTCATCAACGCCGGCGCCTACACGCACACCTCGGTCGCGATCCGCGACGCGCTCGCGACGGTGACGTGTCCGGTCGTCGAGGTGCACATCTCGAACGTCCATGCCCGCGAACGCTTCCGGCACCACTCGTACCTGTCGGCCGTCGTCACCGGCGTCATCGTCGGACTGGGGACCCAGGGGTACGAGCTGGCCATCGCCGCGGTCGCGGCGCGCGCGACGACCTGACCCGGGTCAGCAGGGGTTCGCGACGGGGGCGCTGGTCGTCGGCGTCGTGGCGGCCGCGAGGGCCTTGAACCCGTTGCCGATGACGAGGTCCACCGTCGCGTCGGCGCGGGTGTCCTGGGTGGGCGTGGCCCCGTCGACGAGCTTGACGACGAGCTCCGCGCCGGCCTTGCCGTTGGGGCCGAAGCGCACCTCGGCCGGGCCGTCGATCTTCTTCTTGGCCGGGTCGTTGGTGATCTGGGCGATGACGAACCCGCGGGCCTTGACGTCCTTGGCGGTCGAGGCGGCCAGACCGGCCCGGGTGGTGGCGTTGAAGACGTTGACGGTGACCTGTCCCGGCGCTGGCGCGGCTGCGCCCGCTCCGGCGGTGAAGTCGCCGGTCGGGCAGTCCGACGACGCGGCCGGGGTCGAGGGCCGGTTGAAGTAGGTCGCGGCGTAGTAGAACGCGCCGGCGAGCAGGGCCACGAGCACGACGAGGATGATCGCCGTGCGCCGGTTCCTCCGGTGCCGCCGCGACGTCGCGGACTCGACCACGTGGCTCACGGGGGTTAGTGAAGCACGAGGACCCGGGCGTGGAGGGTAGGTCGCTGCTGCAAAGCGGCCCGTAGTGCGCGGTGGAGGCCGTCCTCGAGGTAGAGGTCGCCCTTCCACTCCACGACGTGGGCGAACAGGTCGCCGTAGAACGTCGAGTCCTCGGCCAGCAGCATGCCGAGGTCGAGGTTGGTCTTGGTCGTCACCAGCTCCTGGAGCCGCACGAGCCGCGGCGGCACGTCGGACCAGTCCTTCGCCGAGACGCGCCCGTGGTCCGGGTAGGGGCGCGTGTCGCCGACGGCCTTGAAGATCACCGCCGCAGTCTAGGGCGGGGTATGCCGGTGCCCGGCGGGGCGGCCGGCACCGGCCCGTCGTCGATCCGGGGAGCGACGATTCGCGCGGACTAGCATGCGAAACGTGACCGACGCGACCTCGCCCACGCCACCTCCGGCCGCCACGAACCCGCCCGGCCCGACGCCGGAGCAGATCACGGCGATCACCAGCGGGTACGGCTTCGACACCCCGTCCCTGCTGTTCGGCAGCGCGGTGTTCGAGGACACGATCTACCCCGAGGCGAAGGTCCGGATCCCCCTCTCGGTCATGAACCGGCACGGTCTCGTCGCCGGAGCGACCGGCACCGGCAAGACCAAGACCCTGCAGCTCATGGCCGAGCAGCTGGCCGCCCAGGGGGTGCCGGTGTTCCTCGCCGACATCAAGGGCGACCTCAGCGGGATGGCGGTGGCCGGGGAGCCGAACCCCAAGATCGCCGAACGCTGCGAGAGCATGGGCCTCACGTGGGAGCCGAAGGGCTACGCCACCGAGTTCCTCTCCCTCGGCGGCATGGGGCAGGGCGTCCCGATCCGCACGTCGGTCACGTCGTTCGGGCCGGTGCTGATGTCGAAGGTGCTGGGGCTCAACGCGACCCAGGAGTCCAGCCTCGGCCTGGTCTTCCACTACGCCGACCTGCGCGGCCTGCTGCTCGACGACCTCAAGGACCTGCGGGAGGTCATCTCCTACCTCACCTCCGACGAGGGCAAGGACGACCTCAAGGAGCTGGGCGGCCTCTCCGCGGCGACCGCCGGGGTGATCCTGCGCGAGCTCATCACGTTCTCCGCCCAGGGGGCCGACGTCTTCTTCGGGCTGCCGGAGTTCGACACCGCCAGCCTGCTGCGCACCGCCGCCGACGGGCGCGGCATGGTCACCATCCTCGAGCTGCCCGCGGTGCAGGACCGGCCGGCGCTGTTCTCGACGTTCCTCATGTGGCTGCTGGCCGACATGTACCACGACCTGCCCGAGGTGGGGGACCTCGAGAAGCCCAAGCTGGTGTTCTTCTTCGACGAGGCGCACCTGCTGTTCAACGGCGCCTCCAAGCAGTTCCTCGACGCGATCCAGCAGACCGTCCGGCTGATCCGGTCGAAGGGCGTCGGCATCTTCTTCGTGACGCAGTCGCCCAAGGACGTCCCCGGCGACGTCCTGGCCCAGCTCGGCAACCGCGTCCAGCACGCGCTGCGGGCCTTCACCCCGGACGACGCCAAGGCGCTCAAGGCGGCGGTGTCCACCTACCCCACGAGCGAGTACGACCTCAGCAAGGTGCTCACCTCGCTCGGCACCGGTGAGGCGGTCATCACCGTGCTGTCCGAGAAGGGTGCTCCGACGCCGGTCGCCTGGACCCGGATGCGCGCCCCGGAGTCGCTGATGGCCCCGGCGCCGACCGAGACGATGACGCAGATCATCAGCGTCGAGCCCGCTGAACGAGGCGTACGCGACGGCGCAGGACCGTCAGTCGGCCTACGAGACGCTCAACGCCGCCACGCAGGAGGCGGCGGCCGCGGCCGCCGCGGCGGAGGCCGCCGAGGCGCAGGCCAAGGCCGACGCGGCCGCCGCGGAGGCGCAGGCCAAGGCCGACGCCGCGGCCGCCAAGGAGGCCGAACGGGCCCAGGCCGCAGCGGACAAGGCCCGGCTGCAGGCGGAGAAGGAGGCGGAGCGGGCCCGCGTCGTCGCGGAGAAGGAGGCGGCCCGCCAGGCCGCGGCCGAGGCGAAGCGCCAGGCGGCCCAGCCGACCGTCGTCGAGTCGATGCTCGGCAACTCGGCCGTCAAGTCGATGCTCCGGTCCGCGGGCACCGCGCTCGGCCGCGAGATCACCCGCAGCATCTTCGGGACCGCCCGCCGCCGCTGACCGCTCTCCGACAGCGGACGGCGACTAGGAGACGACCGGCCGACCGCGCAGCACCAGCCGGCCGAGGACCCCCACCGCGAGGACGCATACCCCGGTGACGACGGCCGCGACCGGCAGCGTCGCCACCAGCAGCAGGCAGCCGACCATGCCGAGCACCTGCAGTCCCCGGGGCCAGCGCCGGTGCGCCGCGTCCTGGGTGAGGGCCGCCGCGTTCGCCACCGCGTAGTAGACGAGGACCCCGAACGACGAGAAGCCGATGACCGCCCGCACGTCGAAGACCACGACGAGCAGGATCACGACGGCGCACACCGCGACCTGCGCCGCCTGAGCGGCACGCCCCGGCGCTCGTCGACGCGGGCGAGCACGACGGGGAGGTCCCGTTCGCGGGCCATCGCCAACGTCGTCCGGCTGACTCCCGTCACCAGCCCGAGCAGGGCACCGAGACTGGCCAGCACCGCCGCGACCCGGACCACCGCACCGACCCAGCTCACGCCGGCCTGGTCGGCGGCCGCGAGCAGCGGCAGGTCCGAACGCCGCGACGCCCGCGGGACCGAGCACCGCCAACAGGGACACCGCCACGACCGCGTACAGGACCACGACGATCCCCAGGGCGCGCGGGATCGCCTTGGGGATGGTGGTCGCCGGGTCGCGCACCTCCTCACCGAGGGTGGCGATGCGCGCGTAGCCGGCGAACGCGAAGAACAGCAGCCCGGCGGACTGCAGGATCCCGTACGCCGACGCGGTCGCCATCGACTCGAACGGCGAGTGCCACGTGCGGTTCCCGATGCCGACGGTCACCAGCGTGATGCCGAGGCCGCCCACCGTCAGCACCACCAGCACGGCGGCCAGCCGGGCGGTCTTGGTGATGCCGCGCAGCGTGACGACGGTCAGGCCGACGACCGCGGCGATGGCGAGGAACCGGGTCGCTCGCGCGTCCCCGCCCACCGCGTACGTGGCCACGGTGAGCGCCATGGCGGCGCACGAGGCGGTCTTGCCGACGACGAAGCCCCAGCCGGCCACGAACCCCCACCACGGTCCGAGCCGCTCGCGGCCGTAGACGTAGGTGCCGCCGGACGACGGGTACTGCGCGGCCAGCTGCGCCGACGCCGTCGCGTTGCACCAGGCGACGACCGCCGCGACGAGCAGCCCGACGAGCAGGCCGGACCCGGCGGCCGCGGCGGCCGGGCCGAACGCGGAGAACACCCCGGCGCCCACCATCGAGCCGAGCCCGATGACGACGGCGTCGCGCAGACCGAGCCGGCGGTGGAGCGCGGGGCGCGGCTGGTCAGTCGTCGGCGTCGTCCTCGCTGTCGTCCTCGCCGTCGTCCCACCCGGCGAAGTAGGTCACGACCTGGATCTCCGGGTTGTCGGCGACCTCGAGCACCAGCTGCCGCAGCCCGACCTCACGGTGGTCCGGCAAGCCGAACTCGCTTGATACCGCTGCGCGTCGGCGGCCCGTCGTGGCGCTCCCACCACGTGCGCGCCTCCGGGGTGACGGTGAAGATCTCCTCGAGCAGCGTCATGAACGACGGGTCGTGGCCGTACTGGGCGTAGGACTCGCGGAAGTGCGCGACCTGGTTGCGGGCCTCGGTCTCCCAGTCGACGTAGAGCCGGCGGGCAGCCGGCTCGCAGAGGTAGTACCAGAGCATGTTGTGCTCCTCCGCCGGCCGGCGCTGCCAGTTGGTGAACAGCAGCTCGGCGGAACGGTTCCAGTGCAGGAGGTCCCAGCGGGCGTTCATCGCGTAGGTGGGGTTCGGGTCGAGGACGTCCACGAGCTCGTGCACCTCCTCGCCGACCTCCGAGAGGATCGACTGCCGTCGCGGCGGCTCACCGGTGCGCAGGTCCTGCAGCTGCCGCTGCTCGCCGGCCGTGAGCTGCAGGGCGCGGCCGATCGAGCGGAGCACCTCGGCGGACGGGCGCACATCGCGGCCGCGTTCGACGAACGTGTAGTAGGCGACGGAGATGTCGGCGAGCTCGGCGACCTCCTCGCGGCGCAGGCCCGGGTCGGCGGAGCTGCGCTGGCCGGGCGGACGCCGGATGCCGACCTCCTCGGGCTGCAGCCGCATCCGCCGCTCGCGCAGGAACTCGCCGAGCGAGGGTTCCGGGTCGTCGCCCGCGTCGCGGCCCCGGTCTGCCATGGCGACAGTGTGCCAGCGGGGCGTCTCGCCGGGCCCGTCGCGCTCGCCGGACTTCGAGGACAGCGTGTATGCCGCTCGGTTAGCGTGTCGTCCATGGCAGGTCGTGCGCGCAGCGCCACCCGGCCGTCTCGGGCGGAGCCCGATTCGCCGGCGGGTCTGCTCGTCCGACTCCGCGGCCTGCGCCCGTCGCTCTCGCCGGCCGAGGACCGCGTCGCCGAGTGCGTCCTGGCCGATCCTCGGGCCGCCGCGGCGCTGACCATCAGCGAGCTGGCCGACGCGGCGCATACCTCCGAGACGACCGTCCTGCGGTTCTGCAAGCGACTGGGGATGCCCGGCTACCCGCAGCTGCGCCTGGCCCTCGCGGCGGAGTCGGCCCAGCCGCGGCTGCTCACCGCGTTCCAGTCGGACATCAACGAGGACGACACGGTCGACGACATCATCTCCAAGGTCGCCTACGCCGACGCGAGCGCCGTGGAGGAGACCGCCCAGCAGCTCGACCGGGCCGCGCTGACCAAGGCGGCCGACGCCATCGCCGCCGCCACCCGGGTCGACCTCTACGGCATCGCCGCGAGCGGCGTCGTCGCCCTCGACGCCCAGCAGAAGCTCCACCGGATCGGCGTCCTGGCCTTCGCCTGGAACGACCCGCACGTCGCGCTCACCAGCGCGACGCTGCTCCGGGCCGGCGACGTGGCGATCGGCATCTCGCACAGCGGCACCACCAAGGAGACCATCGAGTCGCTGGCCAAGGCCCGCAGCCGCGGGGCCACGACCATCGCGATCACCAACTTCCCGCTGTCCCGGCTCGTCGGCACCGCCGACATCGTCCTCACGACGGCGGCCCGCGAGACGTCGCTGCGGTCCGGAGCGACGGCCAGCCGGATCGCGGCGCTGACGGTGGTCGACTGCCTCTACATCGCGGTGGCGCACCGCGACCTTGCCCGGGCGACCAGTGCGGTCGCCGAGACCCGGGCGGCCGTCGCCGGCCACCACGTCTGACCGGCGCCGGTCATGGCCGCGTCAGTGTTTGGCGTGATTGACCGTGGTGATGGAGGAAACTAACATCCGCAGCGTGGACAACGCCGTGAATGTCAGCGCGCCGACGGAGGACCGCAACCCGGCGTCGGTCCACATCGACCGGATCCCCACCATCGAGGTACTGCAGCTGCTCAACGCCGAGGACTCCACCGTGCCGACGGCGGTGGCGGCGGTGCTGCCCGAGCTCGCCCGCCTCGTCGACGACGCCGTGACGCGGATCCGCGCCGGCGGCACGGTGCACTACTTCGGCGCCGGGACCTCCGGCCGGCTCGCGGTGCTCGACGCCGCCGAGCTGATGCCGACCTTCAACTCGCCGGCCGGGCTGTTCACCGCCCACCACGCCGGCGGGGCCGGGGCGCTGCTGGCCGCCGTCGAGAACGTCGAGGACGACGAGGAGGCCGGCCGCCGCGAGGCGCAGGTCCTCGGCCCGAACGACGTCGCGATCGGGCTCACCGCCTCGGGCCGCACGCCCTACGTCCGCGGAGCCCTCACGGTGGCCGCCGAGCGCGGCGCGCTCACCGCGCTGGTCACCGCGCACGGGGAGTCGGAGATCGGCAACCTCGTCACCCACGTCATCGCCCCGGCCACCGGGCCGGAGGTGGTGACCGGGTCGACCCGCCTCAAGGCCGGGACGGCGCAGAAGCTGGTGCTCAACGGCTTCTCGACCTCGGTGATGATCGCCCTCGGCCGCACCTGGTCCAACCTCATGGTCGACCTCGTCGCCACCAACGCCAAGCTGCGCGGCCGGGTGGTGCGGATCCTGCGGGAGGCCACCGGGGTCGACGAGGAGTCCGCGCAGAGCGCGCTGGCCGACGCCGACGGCGAGCTGAAGCCGGCGCTGCTGCACCTGCTCACCGACATCCCGGCCGCGGAGGCCCGCGCCCTGCTCGACGCCCACGGCGGTTCGGTGGCGGCCGCCCTCGGCGCCATCGCGCCGGCGCGCTAGGAGACCGGGTTGGGCGCCGTCGTCGGCGTGGACGTCGGCGGGTCGGGGCTGCGCTGCCAGTCCGTGGTCGACGGGGTCCGCGGGCCGGTGTTCTCGGGGGCGGGCCTCCACCTCGGACCGGCCGGCATCGACGTCGAGGCCCTGGTCGAGTCCGCCGTCCCCCTGGCGGTACCTGGAGCGGACGTCCTCGTCTGGTCGATGCGCGGCCTGCTCGCCCTCGCCGACCCGGTCGCGGTCATGGCGCTGGTCCACCAGCGGCTGGGGGCGCACGAGGTCTGGGTATGCGGCGACGCCCTCGCCGCGATGGTCGGCGCCGTCGGGTCGGTCCGCCCGGGCGGGGTCGTGGCCGCCGGTACCGGGGCGGTCGCCTTCGCGACCGACTTCGACGAGGTGTGGCGGCGGGTCGACGGCTGGGGGCACATCCTCGGCGACCGCGGGTCGTCGGTCTGGGTCGGCCTGCAGGCCCTCGAGGCGGCGCTGATGACCTACGACGGCGTGACGCCCGGGGGAGAGGCGCTGCTCGCCGCCGCCACCGAACAGCTGGGCCCGCCGGAGTCCTGGCCGCGGCTGGCCATGACCCGCCCCGACGCGATCGCCGTCATCGCGGGGGTGGCGCCGGTCGTCACCGCCCTGGCGGCGACCGACGCGGTGGCCGCCCGGATCTGCGCCCAGGCCGGTCGCGAGCTCGCGCACTCGCTGGCGGCGGCGGCCGCCGGGATCGAGGGGGTCGCGCTGTCCCGCACCGGTGGCCTGCTCAGTGCTCCGCCGGTGCACGAGGCGTTCGACGCCGAGGCCGCGGCCCTGGGGCTCACGGTCCAGCCGCCGGTCGGGACCGGGCTGGACGGTGCGGTCCTGCTCGCCGAGCACCTGGCCGCCGGCCGGGAGCTGACGGGGCACGCCGCATACCTGCAGCGGGGGTGAGCGTGGCAACGGAGCGGAGGATAGGGGATTCGAACCCCTGAGAGCTTTCACTCAACACGCTTTCCAAGCGTGCGCACTAGGCCACTATGCGAATCCTCCGCCGCGCAGGCTATCCGAGGTGGTGGCGGCGGCTGAAATCCGGTTGAGGCTGTCGGTGCCCGACGAGAGGCTGGCCTGATGTCGTCGCCCGCCGCACCGGACGCCCGCCCGACCCTGGGCTCGTTCTGGCACGACCTGCCGCGGGAGGGCAAGTTCCTGCTGTCGACGATCATCATCGACTTCGTCGGCACCGGGCTGGTCATGCCGTTCAACGTCGTCTACCTGCACGAGGTGCGCGGGTTCGACCTGGCGCGGGTCGGCCTGCTGCTCTCCCTGCCGGCGCTGGTCGGGCTGCTCGTCGTCGGCCCGGTGGGCGCGCTCATCGACCGGATCGGGCCGCGGCTGGTCGTCATCGCCTCGCTGCTGCTCCAGATCACCGCCAACGTGACCCTGGCGTCGGCGACGACCGAGCTGCGGGCGGCCATCGGGTGCGTGCTCCTGGGCTTCTCCGGCGGCGTCATCTGGCCGGCGATCCAGACGCTGGTCGGGACGATCATCCCGAGCCACCTGCGCCAGAGGTACTTCGGCGTCAACTTCACCCTGCTCAACCTCGGCATCGGCATCGGCGGCATCATCGGTGGCCTGGTCGTCGACGTCAGCCCGACCGGCGACGTTCGTCGCGATCTACCTCATCGACGCGGCCACCTTCCTCGCGCCGCTGGCGATCTTCCTCGGACCGCTCCGCCACGTGCGCCGGCCCGCGGAGCCCAGCGCCGAGGCCGCCGAGGAGGCCGCCGCCCACGGCACCGGCTACCGCGCGGTGCTGCGCGACCGCTCGCTGCGGCTGGTCCTGGCCATCGTGTTCGTCGCGTCGTTCGTCGGCTACGGCCAGCTCAACACCGGCCTGCCGGCGTTCGGCCGCGAGGTCGGCGGGATCTCGACGCAGGCCCTGGGCCTGGCCTTCGCCGCCAACACGGCGGTCATCGTCGTGCTCCAGCTGTTCGTGCTCCAGCGCATCGAGGGCCGGCGGCGGACCCGCGTCCTGGTCCTCATGTCCGGCGTCTGGGCGGCGTCGTTCGTCGCCCTCGGCCTCACCGGTCTGGTGCCCGGCAGCTTCGTCGCGGCGGTGCTGTTCGGGCTGTGTGCGGCGGTCTTCGGGTTCGGGGAGACGTTCTACCAACCGACGCTGCCGGCCATGGTCAACGACCTCGCCCCGGACCACCTGCGGGGCCGCTACAACGCGGTCATGAGCATCGCCTGGCAGTCGGCCTCGGTCGTCGGGCCCGCGGTCGCCGGGATCCTCATCGGCCACGGCTGGAGCACCTCCTACATCGTCATGCTCGTCGCCGGCTGCGTGCTGGTGGCGTGGCTCGCGCTGGTGGCCGAGCGGCGCCTCCCCCGGCAGGTCAACGGCGTGCGTGACGACGTGGACGCCGTCCCCGAGGCGCCGATGGTGCCCGGTCAGGCGTGAGAACGCGCCGTCCGGGTCGTCTAGACTGGGTGGCGGCACCCCGCGTGGTGGTACCTCACTGAACTCCCCCAGGGCAGGAATGCAGCAAGGGCAGGTGGGCTCTTCCAGGTACGTGGGGTGTCTTCGCGTCCGCGCCCGTCTCGGACAGCCGGGGCCGATGGTCCGTATCATCCGCTGTCGGGCCTGCCTCCTCAGGGGCACGGGCGGCGACCAGACCGGCATGGCCCACCAGGGAGAGCCATGGACCCACCCGCGTACGACGACTTCGAGGTCGTCCTGGAGCGCGTCGCCGGGGGGACGACCGCGCGGGTGACGAGCTCCCCGGTGGGCCCGACCCCACCGGTGCCTGTGGAGATGCCCAGCGTCGATGTCGACGGCCTGCGCGAGCTGGTCCGCCTGATGAACGACACCCGGGGAGTCGTCCGTCACGAGGCGCGGGTCACGCCCGACCTCCGGCACTTCGGCAGTGCCCTCTTCGACGCGGTCTTCCGCGGTGCGGTGCTGCGGAGCTTCCGCGACAGCCTCGCGGCCCAGTCCGGTGCCGGCCGCGGGCTTCGACTGCGGGTACGCCTGACCGACGTGCCCGAGCTCGCCCACCTGCCGTGGGAAGTGCTCTACGACGCCGAGCGGCACCGGTTCCCCAGCCAGTATGCGAAGTACCCGACCGTCCGCCAGGTCGACGTCCCCGAAGCGGTTGCGCCCCTTGCGGTCGACGGCGGGGTCCGGATGCTCGTCGTGACGGCGAGCCCGACCGACCTCCCGGACATCGACGGGGACCAGGAGTGGCGGTGCCTCGAGGCGGCGCTGCGGCCCCACATCGCCAGCGGCCGGCTGGTCGTGACCCGGCTTCCCGTCGCGACCCTCGACGCTGTCCGGGAGGCCTTGCTCGCCGAGACCTACCACGTCTTCCACTTCACCGGCCACGGCGGTGTGGACGCGGCGGGCGAAGGCATCCTCGCGTTCACTGACCGGTTCGGCCGCGCGATGTGGGTGCCCGGGCGGGACCTCGGTGTCATCCTCTCCAACGCGCCCGTTCGGCTGGCCTTGCTGAACTCCTGCGACGGCGCTCGGGTCAGCGAGGCGGACCCGTACGCCACCACCGCGATCACCCTGGTGGAGAACGGGATTCCCGCGGTGGTCGCGATGCAGTTCGAGATCAGCGACAAGGCCGCGATCGCCTTCAGCAACGCGACCTACCTCGCGCTGAGCTCGAGCCAGCCGGTCGACGTCGCCGTGACTCTGGCGCGCCAGGCGATCCTCACCACCAGCCGAAACGAGTGGGCGACTCCGGTCCTCTACCTCCGCGCCGCCGACGGGACACTCTTCGCCTGGGACCGCGACCTCGCCGACGAGACCAGCCCGCGTGGAGGCGTTGAGTGCTCCGCTCCCGCAGCCGACCGGGCTCCAGGCCTCAGCGGGTCCCGCGGGCCTGGTCCTCACGTGGGCCCCCGTCGCGGGCGGTTCCGCGGTCGGCTACGAGGTCTACCGCGACGGTGCCCTGGTAGGGCAGACGGCCGAGCCGACGTTCCTCGATGCAGAGCGTGGGCGAACCGTCCGAGCACGTTCCGGCATACAGCGTCGTCGCCGTCGACGAGCTCGGCCGGCGCTCCCCGTCCTCGACTGAGATCGGGCCGCCCGTGGTCACCCAGACGGTGCGGTCCGTCCGCCGCCGCATCCGTCCGGCGCTGGTGGTCGGCACCGTGCTGGTGGTGCTGGTCGGCATCTTCGCCTGGGTGGCCTCGGCCATCGTCTGGCCACCGGACCCCACCCCGCCCACACCGACGACGAGCTCGACGACCAGTCGCCAGGCCCACCGCCGACGACGACGAGCGGGACGTCGTCCGCACCGGCCGGCTTGGCGGTGACGCTGCCCCGGGTGGCCCAGGTCGCGGGGGCCGAGTCAGGTCAGCGTCCTGACGCAGGTCCGCAACCTGGGATCGCAAGCCTCCACGTCCGGTCGGTCGCTGGTCGTGTCCCTGACCGGGCCGGCCCGGTTCGTGTCCTCGGGCGATGGCTGTGTCGCGGTGCCGGGCGGGCTGCGGTGTGCGGTCCCGGTCATCCTGGCCGGTGCGAGCAGCCAACGGGTGCTCGTCCTGTCGAAGCCGCCGGACGGCCAGCCGGTCACCGTCACGGCGGTCCTGACGCCTGGCGATGGCGGCGGTGACGACTCCGCAACCCGGGCATTGACCTGCGTGAAGGGGGTGTGCGACGTTCCACAGCCGTCGCCGAGCTGAGCGCGCGGGCCCGCCGGCGGTCCCTGTTCACGGCGGCGGACGGTGTCCTTCGCCGCGGCTAGGGTTCGTGGGTGACCATCGCGCTGTACCGCCGCTACCGGCCGGAGACGTTCCGCGACGTCATCGGCCAGGAGCACGTGACGGAGCCCCTGATGCAGGCGCTCCGGACCGGCCGGGTGGGCCACGCCTACCTCTTCAGCGGCCCCCGCGGGTGCGGCAAGACCACCAGCGCGCGGATCCTCGCCCGCTGCCTCAACTGCGAGCAGGGCCCGACCCCGGACCCGTGCGGGGTGTGCGACTCCTGCGTGGCGCTCGCCCGCGGTGGGGCCGGGACCGTCGACGTCATCGAGATCGACGCGGCGTCGCACGGTGGCGTCGACGACGCCCGCGACCTGCGCGAGCGCGCGTCCTACGGGCCGGCCCAGAGCCGCTACAAGGTCTACATCATCGACGAGGCGCACATGGTGACGCCGCAGGGCTTCAACGCCCTGCTGAAGATCGTCGAGGAGCCGCCGGAGCACGTGAAGTTCGTCTTCGCGACCACCGAGCCCGAGAAGGTCATCGGGACCATCCGCTCGCGCACCCACCACTACCCGTTCCGGCTGGTCCCCCCGGCCCGGCTCACCGCCTACATGGAGGACCTCTGCGTCCAGGAGAAGGTCGCCGTCGCGCCCGGCGTCCTGGGCTTCGTCACCCGCGCGGGTGGCGGCTCGGTCCGTGACTCGCTGTCGGTCCTCGACCAGCTCATCGCCGGCTCCGGTGACGAGGGCCTCACCTACGAGGGCGCCGCGTCGCTGCTGGGGTTCACCGACGGTGAGCTGCTCGACGCGACCATCGACGCGCTCGCGGCGGGGGACGGCGCGGCGGTCTTCACCCAGGTCGACAAGGTCATCGAGTCGGGCCACGACCCGCGGCGCTTCGTCGAGGACCTGCTCGAGCGCCTCCGTGACCTCATCATCGTCGCCGCCGTGCCGGACGGGGCGGCCTCGGTGCTCCGCGGGGTCCCCGAGGACCAGCTGGAGCGGATGCGGGGTCAGCAGTCCCGCTTCGGTCCCGGGGCACTGACCCGGGCGGCCGACATCGTCAACGCCGGCCTCACCGAGATGACCGGCGCCACCGCTCCCCGGATGCAGCTCGAGCTCATCTGCGCGCGCATCCTCCTGCCGGCCGCGTCCGGCCCGAGCGGGTATGCCGCCCGTCTCGACCGCCTCGAGCGTCGCCTCGAGCTCGGCGGCGTCCCCTCGGCGAGCCGGTCCTCGGACGGGCCGTCATCCGACCGGGCGCCGGCATCGCGTGCCTCTGCCCCGTCAGCCGGCCGCCGGCCAGTCCACCTCGCCAGCCGCCGTCGGTCGCCCGGGTCGTCCGGGTCGTCCGGGTCGTCCGGGTCGTCCGAGGTCGTCCGCGTCGCCGGGCCCCTCCGCTGACTCCGGCGGCGGCCACTCGGCCGCGCCGGCCAGCCGACCCACGGGGCCGACGTCCGCGGCCGGGCCCCGGGAGACGATCGCGTCGGCCCCGGCGGAGGCCGACCACGGCGTGCCGCCTCCGGACCGGACGGACCGACCCGCGACGGACCGTTCCCAGCCGGCAGCGCACGCGGGGCGCAGGACGCCGCAGGGAGCGGCGACCGCCGGGTCGTCAGCCTCCGCGCCGGCCACGCCGTCGGCGCGACAGCCGGGGCCTCGACACGGCGGCCCTGCGCCGGGTCTGGCCCGACGTCCTGGCCCGCATCTTCACGATGCGGCGCGTCACGTGGACCTTCCTGTCGCAGCACGCCCAGATCGTCGACTACGACGGGCAGCGGCTGCTGCTCGGCATCGCCACCGTGGGCCTGGCCAACACGTTCCGCGCCGGCAACCACGCCGAGCTGGTGCGGCAGGCGCTCATCGACGAGATCGGCGTCGACGTGCCCGTCGAGGGCGTGCCGATGGAGGGGGCGGGCTCCGCGGGGATGGCACCGTCCGCCTCGTCGGCGCCGCCGCGCGGCGGCAACGGCCCGGGCAACGGGCCGGGCAACGGGCCGGGCAACGGGCCGCGCACCGGATCAGGCTCGGGTCGGGCTCCAGCCGCCGCGATCCGGAGCCGTGGCCCGAGCGCGAGCCCGACGCCGACCCGTGGGGTCAGCCGGGCGCCCCACCCGACTTCGTGCCCAGCGCCGACGAGCGGGCGGCCGCGTCGAACGGTTCTGCGGCGCCGGCATCCACGCCTGCATCCACGTCCGCGCCCACGCTCGACATCCACGCCGGCCGACACCGCGGCCGCGGGCCGGCGCCCCGGCACGACGGCGGGCGGGACGGACCCCGACGCCGCGCCGGCACAGCGGCCCGCGGCCCGCAGCCCGCGGGCCCGGTCGGCGGCGTCCAGCACCCGACCGTCCAGCGGGGACCCGACCGTCGCAGCAGCGCCGACCAGTCGGCACGTCGCCCAGCGCTTCGCCCTCCAGCGCACCGGCATCTGCGCCGTCGCGGTCGCCGGACGACGGGGTCAGCGAGGACGACGAGGACATCGCGCCGTCGTCGGGTGACGGCCGCGCCGTCGTCGAACGGGTCCTCGGCGGTCAGTTCCTCGGCGAGCTCGAGGACTGACCACCGGATCGCGGTGTGGTGTGCCCCTCAGCGGGGGGACAGCTCACCGCGCTGACCGTTCGCTCCGCGACGTCAGTGACGTCCGCACCGTCAGGACGTCCGCACCGCCGGTGGGCTCGCCCAGCGCGAAGTCGGCGAGCACGCCGGTGTAGGCCTTGGCCGGCGGCGGCGCATACTCGTGGACCTTGCTGGTGCGCAGGCCGAGCCGCACCAGCCCCTCGACCGTGACCGATCGCCGCGGCGACCCCGTCGACGACCGGCACGCCGAGCTCGGCGGAGATGTGGGCGCAGAGGTCGGCCATGCCGGCGCAGCCGAGGACGATCGACGTCGGAGTCGTCCAGCGCCAGCGCCTCGCGGCAGGCCTGGGTGATCCGCTCGCGGGCGTCGGGCGACGTCTCCAGCTCCAGGACCGGGATCTCGCAGGCGTGCACCCCCCGGCAGGCCCGCTCGACGCCGTACGTCGAGGCGAGGTCCCACGCCCGGCCCCGCGTCCGGCCGAGGGTCGTGACGACGCTGAACGACCGCGCCCGAGGTAGGTGGCGGCCTGCATACGCGGCCTCGGCGATGCCGACGACCGGGCCGCGGGCCAGCTCCCGGGCCGCCTCGAGCCCGGGGTCGCCGAAGCAGGCGATGACGTAGCCGTCGACGCCCTCCGCCTCGCCGCGGGCGATCTCGGCGAGCATGCCGGGCACCGCCAGGGCCTCGTCGTAGTGGCTCTCGATCGACGCCGGGCCCATCGCCGGCGATGACCGCGTCGACGGTGACGCCCGGAGCCGGCCACTGCCGCGGCGCACTCGCCGATCAGTCGCGGTCATCGACCACGTGGTGTTGGGGTTGATGACACGGATGCGCATGGCTCAGCCCACCACCGCGTCGTCGCCCTCGCGAGCCAGGACGAGCTTGTCCGACGCCGGCGCGCATGGCCAGCACGTAGTAGATGACCAGCCCGAGACCGCATGCCGATGAACCAGCTGTAGTGGGCGGCCGTGTGTCATGCCCGGCACGAAGACACAGCACGATCGGCGACGACGGCGCCGATCGCGGTGGCGACGACGGCCGCCGGGTTGTAGCCCTGCGTGTAGTGGTAGACGGCCTTCTCGCTCCATCGTGAACATGTCGTCGATGACCACCTTCTGCTTCGGACCAGGTAGTAGTCGGCGATCAGCACCCCGAACAGCGGGCCGATGAACGCGCCCAGCGTGTCCAGCGTGTAGTGGATCGTCTCCGGGTTGTTGTAGAGGTTCCACGGCGTGATGAGCACCGAGCCGACCGCCGCGATCATGCCGCCGGTGCGCCACGAGATCTTCTGCGGGTTGACGTTCGAGAAGTCGAAGGCCGGCGAGACGAAGTTGGCGACGATGTTGATGCCGATGGTGGCGATCGTGAAGGTCAGCGCGCCAACACGATCGCGAAGGTGCTGTCGATCCGGCCGACGGTCTTGACCGGGTCGGTGATCAGCTCGCCGAAGACCGGGAGGGTCGCCGAGGCGGTGAGCACGGTCAGCATCGAGAACATCATGAAGTTGACCGGCAGGCCCCAGAAGTTGCCGCGCTTGACCGCCTTGAACGTGCTTGCCGTAGCGCGAGAAGTCGCCGAAGTTGAGCATCGGCCCGGAGAAGTACGACACCACCAGCGCGGTGGCGCGCGAACATCGTCGAGATGACGGCGCCGCCGGGGAGCTGCTCGCTGGCCGAGGTTGAGGCTGACGTTCCAGTTCGCCTTGGACAGCAGGTA
Organism: uncultured Actinomycetota bacterium; assembly: GCA_963770005.1. Lineage (GTDB taxonomy): Bacteria > Actinomycetota > Actinomycetes > Actinomycetales > Dermatophilaceae > Lapillicoccus. The sequence goes on from CAVYNX010000006.1 coordinate 149,596, forward strand.
GAAGCAGAGGAGGAACATCACGACGTAGACGGCGGGGCCGCAGAAGTCGATGAACTTGCGGATGGTCTCCATGCCGGTCCAGAACACCGCCGCCTGCAGCACCCAGAGCAGCGCGTAGGTGAAGTACCCGAGCGTCGACAGCCCGAGGAACCCGTGCTGGTCGACGTCGCCGTACGGCTCAGCGCCGGCCACAGCGCGACCAGCAGGATGTCGAGCGCGGCCGACGCCAGGTAGGTCTGGATGCCGTACCAGGCCACCGCGATGAGCCCGCGGATGATGGCCGGCACGTTGGCGCCGAGCACGCCGAACACCGAGCGGCAGATGACCGGGAACGGCACGCCGGTGCGCTGGCAGGGCTTGGCCACCAGGTTGCAGAAGAACAGCACGATGGAGATGCCGACGATGAGGCAGATGAACACCTGCCAGCTGGTCAGGCCGAGGGCGAACAGCGAGCCGGCGGTGACGTAGCCGCCGACGCTGTGCACGTCGGACATCCAGAACGCGAAGATGTTGTACCAGGACCAGTTCTGGTCGCGCAGCGGCGCGAGGTCGTCGTTGGTGAGGCGCGGGTGGTAGCCGGGCTTGATGACTCCGACACCGGCGGGATGCTCGGCGCTGGGCGGAGCCGGTGTGTCGATGGTGTCGGTCATGGGGTTCCTCTCGGGCGGTGAATGGCGGTCGAGATGAACCGGAAAGTTAGTGCCGCAACGGTTTCCAGCAGGTTTCCGCCACGGATATATCTGAGATATACGGGTTCCCGTATGCGCGTGGTCGTGGTCGGGACAGCGCCTCAGGACGCGTCGACCGCACGCTCCAGCCGCTCGTAGTGCTCGGCGGAGAGGCGCACCAGACGCTCCGCGTCGCGGGCCACGAAGGCCTCGAGCATGTAGGCGTGGTCGGCGTGCATCCGGCTGCGCTCGTCGTCGGAGACGTGAGCCATCGGACGCGCGGGTTCCGTGATGTTCCAAGCCATTTCGAACATGTGCAGCAGTCGCTGCATACCGGACGGCTCGACCAGCGCGATGTGGAACCGGCGGCTGTCGCGGTGGTATGCGCGGTAGTCGCCGGCCTCGATCGCCGCGGCCAGGTCGGCGTGGATCGCGGTCGCCGGTGACGTCGTCGACGGTGTTCGCGTTGCGGACCGAGGCGCGGATCGCCGCTGACTCCAACGCCTGCCGGATGACGTAGAACTCGCGGAGCTCGGCCGGGGTCAGACGCGCGACCCGGTAGCCGCCGCGCGGCTCGTGGTCGACGAGTCCCTCACCGATGAGGGTCTTGAGCGACTCGCGGACCGGGATGAGGCTGCAGTCGAAGAACTTCGCCACCTCGTCCAGCGGGATCGGCGTCCCGGGCGAGGCGTGGCCGGCGAGGATGACCCGGCGCAGCTCGACGAGGATCTCCTGCTGGCTGCTCGGCTGTCCGGGGGTGCTGGTCGACAGGCGGGTGACGAGGTCGGTCGACAGGGGTGGCCGGCGCACGCATACCTCCTCCCGAGTTTCGGTCCAGACTAGGGCTGGCCCGCACGCACGCATACCGTCCGATGGGACGTCTCGGTCGACGGGCGACGGACGGCGGCTAGGGTCGGCGCATGCTCTACCGGCTGGGACACGTCGTCCTGAAGCCCCTCAGCCGCGTGCTCTACCGGCCGACGATCGTCGGCACCGAGAACGTGCCGAGGACCGGTGGGGTCATCCTCGCGAGCAACCACCTGTCGTTCATCGACTCCTTCGCGATCCCCCTCGCCGCGCCCCGGCAGGTGCACTACCTCGCCAAGGACGACTACTTCACGGGCACCGGCGTGCGGGGCTTCATCAGCCGCGAGGTGTTCGAGGGTCTGGGGGCCATCCCGGTCGACCGGCACTCCTCCCGGGCGGCGCAGGAGTCGCTCGACGCGGCGCTGAAGGTGCTCGGCGAGGGGGAGGCGTTCGGCATCTACCCCGAGGGCACCCGGTCCCGGGACGGACGGCTCTACCGCGGCCGGACCGGGGTGGGGTTCCTCGCGCTGACCGCCAAGGTGCCGGTGGTGCCCGTCGCCCTGTCGGGGACCGAGGACATCCAGCCGGTCGACGCGCGGTTCCCGCGGCTGGCCAAGGTCAGCGTCACCTTCGGCGCCCCGCTGCACTTCACGGAGCGGTATGCGGGTGTGCCGCAGGGCCGCGCGCGCCGGGCGGTGACCGACGAGATCATGGACGCCATCGCCGCGTTGTCCGGGCAGGAGCGGGCGAACGGCTACAACGAGATCCCGTCCGAACCGGGTCCGCAGCTCGGCACCTGACGCCGGCCGTCGGTCGTTCGGTCGGCTTATCGCGAACTACTTGCAATAAGGCGCCTCGCGTCCTTAGGGTGACGACGTGCCGACCGCGACCCCCAGCCCACCCGTCAAGGTCCGCCGTCGGCTGGAGCTGAGCCGCGAGGAGCGGCGCTCGGTGATCGGGATGGCCACCTTCATCCTGCTGCTGCACCTCGTCGGGTGGGGCACCCTGATCGCGCTGGTGGCGCCGCAGGAGTACCAGGTCAGCGGCCAGCTGTTCAACATCGGCCTGGGCGTCACCGCATACACGCTCGGCCTCCGGCACGCCTTCGACGCCGACCACATCGCCGCGATCGACAACACGACGCGGAAGCTGATGACCGAGGGCCAGCGGCCGCTCAGCGTCGGCTTCTGGTTCAGCCTCGGCCACAGCTCGGTGGTCTTCATCATGGTGGCGCTGCTCGCGCTGGGGATCCGGGCTCTCGCCGGCGCGCTGGAGGACGACCAGTCGACGCTGCAGCAGGTCACCGGGGTGTGGGGGACCTCGGTGTCCGGGGTGTTCCTCATCGCCATCGGGCTGATCAACCTCGTGGCGCTCGTGGGCATCCTCAAGGTGTTCCGGAAGATGCGTACCGGTCACTACGTCGAGGCGGAGCTCGAGGAGCAGCTCGACAAGCGCGGGTTCATGAACCGGATCCTCGGCCGGGTCACGAGGACGGTCACCAAGCCGTGGCACATGTACCCGGTGGGTCTGCTGTTCGGCCTCGGGTTCGACACGGTGACCGAGGTGGGGCTGCTCGTCGTCGCCGGCGGCGCGGCCGCGTCGGGGCTGCCGTGGTGGGCGATCCTCACGCTGCCCGTGCTGTTCGCGGCGGGGATGTCGCTGCTCGACTCGATCGACGGCTCGTTCATGAACTTCGCCTACGGCTGGGCGTTCGCCAAGCCGGTGCGCAAGATCTACTACAACATCACCGTCACGGCGCTGTCCGTCGCGGTGGCCCTCATCATCGGCGTCATCGAGCTGATGTCGATCCTCATCGAGAAGCTCGACATCACCTCGGAGCCGTTCGCGACCATCGCGTCGATCGACCTCGAGTACGTGGGGTACTGGATCGTCGGGCTGTTCGTCGTGACGTGGGTCGTGGCGCTGGTCGTGTGGCGGGTCGGCCGTATCGAGGAGCGCTGGTCGGCGAACCTCCAGCCGGCCGACTGAGGCGCGTCCCTACTGAGGGGCGGCCCTGCGGCGAGAGGCTGACGCCGTCGGCACCTGGTCGGGGTCCCCGCGAAGCATCGGAGCGGAGCGCAGAGCTTCGTGGGGTGACCTAGGCTGACGGCCGTGTACGAGGGCGTGGTCCAGGACCTCATCGACGAGCTGGGGCGACTACCGGGGATCGGCCCGAAGTCGGCTCAGCGGATCGCGTTCCACCTGCTGCGCGCCGACCCGGAGGAGGTGGCGCGGCTGACGACGGTGCTGACCACGGTCAAGGCGACGATCCGGTTCTGCGCCCGTTGCGGCAACGTGGCGCAGGAGGAGCTGTGCCGGATCTGTTCCGACCCGCGGCGCGACCAGACGGCGATCTGCGTCGTCGAGGAGCCGAAGGACGTCGTGGCCGTGGAGCGGACTCGGGAGTTCCGGGGGACCTACCACGTGCTCGGTGGCGCCATCTCGCCGATGGACGGGATCGGACCGGAGGACCTGTCGATCCGCGAGCTCCTGCAGCGCCTGGCCGACGGCACGGTGACCGAGCTGATCATCGCCACCGACCCCAACATCCAGGGCGAGGCCACCGCGACATACATCTCGCGGTCCCTGCGCGGCACGGGGCTCGCCATCACCCGGCTGGCCTCGGGGCTGCCCGTGGGCGGCGATCTTGAATACGCTGACGAGGTGACGCTGGGACGGGCCTTCGAGGGACGGCGGCCGATGCATGAGTGACGACACGCTGGCCGGCGGTGATGTGGCCGCTGACGTGGCGGCCGTCGAGGCGCCGTCGAGGCGGAGCGCGAGGAGCTGCGGGCCATCGCCGCGGACTCTGCCGCCGACGCGCGCAACTACCTCGCCACGGTCACCGAGGTGGCGTCCGGCCAGGCGGCCGACACCGCCATCCCGTTGATGCTGCTGGCGACGGCGCAGCTGCTGCTCTCCGGTTCCCGCCTCGGCGCCATCCAGGACGTCGTCCCCGTCGAGCGGTTCGAGTCGGACCCGGGACCGGACCCCGACGTCGACCCGCTCCGGATCAGCCTGCTCAACCTGCTCGAGGGTCTGGACGAGTATGCCGACGTCGTCGACCCGGTCACCCACGCCGAGCTGACCCGCGGGTCGCTGTCGAACGACGTGATGGAGATCGTCCTCGCGCTCAACCACGGCCTCAGCCACTACGACGAGGGCCGGCCGATCGAGGCGCTGTGGTGGTGGCAGTTCTCCTACCTGTCCACCTGGGGTGACCGGGCGGCCAGCTCGCTGCGCGTGCTCCAGTCAGTGCTCGCCCACCTGCGGCTCGACGCCGACGAGGAGACCGTGGCGTCCGCGGAGTTCGACGCGCTGCATCCCTGACCGGGTCACCTAGCCCGAGCGAGACCGTCTGGCTGGAGCCGTCCCACCACAATGGCGGGATGCCGACCCTGCTGCTGCTGCTCGCGACCCTGACCACCGGTCTGGTCGCGGGGGTCTACCTGTTCTACGCGCATACCGTCATGCCCGGGCTGGGGCGGTCGGGGGACCGGACGTTCGTAGCGGGGTTCCAGGCGTTGGACCGAGCGATCCTCAACCCGTGGTTCATGGTGACCGCGTTCCTCGGGGCGCCGATCCTCACCGCGGCGGCCGCGCCGTTCTACCTGTCAGAGCCGGCGCGTGGGGTGCTCGTGTGGATTGTGGTCGCGCTGGTGCTGGACATCGTGACGATCGTGATCACGGTGGGCGTCAACGTGCCGGCGAACGACCGGCTCAAGGCGGTGGGCGAGGTGGACGAGGTGCGGGCGGCGACGGCGCGGTCGGAGTTCGACGAGCGTCGGTGGGTGCGGTGGAACCTCGTACGGGTGGTGCTCAGCGTCGGCGGCTTCGGGGCGCTGCTGTGGTCGCTCGTGCTGGCGGGTGGGTTGGACTGATCCTGCGCGGAAGTGTTGCGCGGCAACAAGTTTCGCTGTGGACAAGTCTTGAGGGCGTCGTCGCGGTCGGAGTAGACTCGTACACATGTTCGAACCGACGATCGACACGGCGACCGCGGCAGCGGCGGTGCCGATGCCGGTGCCGCGGTGCGTCGGTGTCGCGTGAGGTGGGCGACGCGTTCGCTCTGTTGTCGGCGGTGCGGGTGGGCCGGAGGGGGTGTCGGGCGCGGGGTGGGCGGTGCGGTCGGCGGTGCTTGGCGGAGCGTCCGGCGGGGGAGCTGTCGGAGGTGTGGGTCGAGGAGGAGCTGCGGGTCCTGGAGGCGGTGGAGCGGGTCAAGGCGTGGGCCGAGCTCGTGGGGCTGGGGGCGTTGCGGCGGTTGCGGGAGGCGGTCGGGGAACGGGTCCGGGACCTGGACGACCTGACCGAGGCGGCCAGCGGGTGGGGCATGTCGACGCCGACGCTTCGGGCGGAGGCCGACACCGCGACGGTGGACGAGGTGGTGCTGGCGGTGGGGTTGCCGCAGTGGCAGGTGGAACGGCGCCTCGACCTGGCGGTCGACGAGGACGGCCGCGCCCGGTTGTTGCACGCGGCGCTGGCGCAGGGTGGGGTGTCGGTGGACCGGGCGGTCCGGATCCACCAGGACACCCGCGGGCTGGGGGTGGAGGAGGTCCACGCGATCTGTGAGCGGCTGCTGGCCCCGAACCGGGACGGCAGTATCCGGACCGAGCGGGCGTTCCGGCGGGAGCTGCGCCGGCAGGTCGTCGTGCACACCCCGGACCCGCAGGCCGCCCGCGACGACGCGGTCGCCGACCGCACCGCCTACGCGTCACTCGACCCGGACAGCTGCAGTCGGGACCGGGTCACTCACCGTGACCGGTGAGGCCGGCCGGGTGGTCGCGGCGATGGAACGCGTCGACGACGTGGCCCGCCGGCTGCGCGGTGACGGTGACGCCCGGACGTTGACCCAGCTGCGCAGCGACGTCGCCCTCGACCTGCTGCTGTACGGGTGGGTCACCGGCGACCAGCCCCGCCAGGCAGCCGGCGGGACAGCCCGTCGGCCGCGCAGGGGACGTCGGGTGCGGCGGCGGTGCCGGCGTCGACGGTGGCGACGTTCGTGGGGCAGGCGCCACCCGCGCGAGTGAGCGTGGTGGTGTCGCTGGGGACCCTGCTGGGGGAGGAACACGGCGTCGGGGAGATCCCCGGGTACGGGTTCATCTCCGGTGACCACGCCCGGCAGCTGGCCACCGCCCGCGGGTCGGTATGGCGACGGATCGTCACCGACCCGGTCACCGGCGCCGCCCTCGACGTCACCACCCACCGGTACCGCCCCACCGCCGCGATGGCCCAGACCGTCGCCGCGTCTGACGCGATCTGCCGGGCACCGGGATGCACCACCTCCGCGCACCGCTGCGACGTCGACCACGACCGGCCCTGGCCCGCCGGAGCCACCCGGATCTCCAACCTGTCCGCGAAACACCGACGACACCACAACCACAAGACCCGCGGCACCTGGCGGGCCACCACCGACCCCGACGGCACCATCCTGTGGCGGACCCTGTCCGGACGCACCTACCTCACCCGCCGACACGACTACAACGACCCCCTCGCCCGACCCGTCACCGACACCGAGCTCGACCACGCCGCAACCCGCCGCCACCACCACCACCTTCGACGACCCACCCCCCTACTGACCAGCGCCGGCCCGCAGCATCGACCGGCGCTGACCGCCTGCCGACTCCGCCCTCGACCCGCCCCCCGACCCGCGCCGACCCGGCGCCGCCCGTCCTGCCGACCGGCGGGCCCCTGCACTGACCGGCCGCACGGACCGGGCCGCCCTACGGCGCGCCGACGGCGTGAGTGGGCGCGGCCCAGCCGGCGTACTGAGCCGATCTTCAGGTAGCGGTGCCACGGTGGGGTCGTGCGGGTCGGTCGAGCGGTCGTCAAGGGGAGACGCGCCGCCGCTGCTGCCTGCCTGGCGCTCAGCGCAGTGGCCGGGCTCGCCGCGTGTACCAACGTCCCCAAGCCGCCACCCGCCGCCGGGGCGACGCCGCGGCAGGTGCTCGACGCCTACCTGCTCGCCCTGCAGGCCGGCGACTGCGCAACGACGCACGGCTACGCGGTCGACCGGTTCCTCACGGACGGCGAGCTGTGCGGCCACGTCGAGGTCGAGTCGTACCGGAGCGACACGTACCAGTCCCAACCCGACCCGGGCGAGGTCGTCCTCGCGGCCACCCTGACCGTCAGGCACGGCGACGACAGCGTGCCGGACGGCGACCACCTGTGGTTCTACACGCTGCGTCGCCAGCCGAACGGTGCGTGGCGGCTCAGCCAGGCGGGTTCCGGCCCGTGAGCCGGCCATCTCACTGTCCGGCGCACGCTGAGCCCGCCGGACGGCACCGTTAAACTGGCTCCTCCCGACCGATCCAACGGTCCGTGCCGTCGAGAGAGCAAGTGTTCGCCGTGAGCCTGGTGGTGCAGAAGTACGGCGGCTCCTCCGTAGCGGACGCCGAGAGCATCAAGCGCGTCGCCCGCCGCATCGTCGAGACCCGCAAGGCGGGCAGCGCGGTATGCGTCGTGGTCTCGGCGATGGGCGACACCACCGACGAGCTGCTCGACCTCGCCAACCAGGTCGCCCCCCTCCCACCCGGCCGCGAGCTCGACATGCTGCTCACCAGCGGCGAGCGGATCTCCATGGCCTTGCTGGCCATGGCCATCGCCAACCTCGGTCACGAGGCCCGCTCGTTCACCGGCAGCCAGGCCGGCGTCATCACCGACGCCGTGCACGGCCGCGCCCGCATCATCGACGTGACCCCCGGCCGGATCCAGACCGCCCTCAACGCCGGCCACATCGCCATCGTCGCCGGGTTCCAGGGCGTCAGCCAGGACACCAAGGACATCACCACGCTCGGCCGCGGCGGCTCCGACACCACCGCCGTCGCCCTCGCCGCCGCCCTCAACGCCGACGTCTGCGAGATCTACAGCGACGTCGACGGCGTCTTCACCGCCGACCCGCGCATCGTCGCGAGCGCCCGCAAGATCGGGCACCTCAGCAACGAGGAGATGCTCGAGATGGCCGCCTGCGGCGCCAAGATCCTGCACCTGCGCTGCGTCGAGTACGCCCGCCGCTTCGACATGCCGATCCACGTCCGCTCCTCGTTCTCCCCCAACGAGGGAACCTGGATCACCGACAAGCCCCAGCAGGGTCCGGAAGGAGAGTCCGTGGAAGCCCCGATCATCGCCGGCGTCGCCCACGACCGCAGCGAGGCCAAGATCACCGTCGTCGGGGTCCCCGACCGCGCCGGCATGGCCGCCGAGATCTTCCAGGCCGTGGCCCGTGCCGAGATCAACCTCGACATGATCGTCCAGAACGTCTCCGCGTCCGAGACCGGCCTCACCGACATCTCGTTCACGTTGCCCAAGACCGACGGCCAGACCGGTATGCAGGCCCTCGCCCAGATCCAGGAGCAGGTCGGGTTCGCCAACCTGCTCTACGACGACCACATCGGCAAGCTCTCGCTCATCGGCGCGGGTATGCGTTCCCACCCCGGCGTCTCGGCCACCCTGTTCCAGGCGCTCGCCGACGGCGGCATCAACATCGAGATGATCTCGACGTCCGAGATCCGCGTCTCGGTCGTCACCCGTGACGACCAGCTCGACGACGCGGTCCGGGCGGTCCACACCGCATTCGGTCTTGACTCGTCCGAGGGCGAGGCCGTGGTCTACGGAGGTACCGGACGATGACGACGACCACCAGCCCCGCGGGTATGCGCAAGCCCACCCTCGCGCTCGTCGGCGCCACCGGCGCCGTGGGCACCGTGATGCGGCAGATCCTCTCGACCAGGGAGGACGTCTGGGGCGAGATCCGGCTGGTCGCCTCGGCGCGGTCCGCGGGCAAGCTGCTCGACGTCCGCGGCGAGCAGGTCGAGGTGCAGGCGCTCAGCCCCGAGGTGTTCGACGGGGTCGACGTCGCGATGTTCGACGTCCCCGACGAGGTGTCCGCGGAGTGGGCGCCCATCGCCGCCGCGAAAGGCGTTGTCGTCGTTGACAACTCGGGCTCCTTCCGGATGGATCCCGACGTCCCGCTCGTCGTCCCCGAGGTCAACCCCGAAGCGGTGACCAACCGCCCGAAGGGCATCATCGCCAACCCCAACTGCACGACGCTGACGATGATGGACGCGCTCGGTGCCCTGCACCGGAAGTGGCAGCTCACCGAGCTGGTCGTCTCCTCCTACCAGGCCGCGTCGGGCGCCGGTCAGCCCGGCATCGACCGCCTCCACGACGAGCTCCAGGTCGTCGGCGGCAACCGGGAGCTGGGCTCCCAGGCCGGCGACGTGCGGCGCGAGATCCTCGACAAGCTCGGCCCCGACTCGCCGTTCCCCGCCCCGCTGGCCATGAACGTCGTCCCCTGGGCCGGGTCGCTCAAGGACGACGGCTGGTCGTCCGAGGAGCTCAAGGTCCGCAACGAGTCGCGCAAGATCCTCGGCATCCCCGACCTCAAGGTGTCGGCCACCTGCGTCCGGGTCCCCGTGGTGACCACCCACTCGCTCGCCGTCCACGCGGTGTTCGCCCAGGACGTCACGGTCGCCGCCGCCCGTCAGGCGCTCGAGGAGGCACCCAGCGTGGTCGTCCTCGACGACCCCGCCGCGGGCGAGTTCCCCACTCCCGCGGACGTCGTCGGCGCCGACCCGACCTTCGTCGGCCGGCTGCGCCAGGCCCTGGACTTCCCCAACACCCTCGAGCTGTTCGTCTGCGGCGACAACCTCCGCAAGGGGGCTGCGCTCAACACCGCGCAGATCGCCGAGCTCGTGGCCAAGGAGCTGACGGCTCGCTGAGAGCGAGCGGGGTCGATCCGCACGGGCCCCGACCTCGTAGCCTTCGGTGGCGTGGACGATCTCGGGCGCAGTGCGCCGGGTGACGGGTTCGGTGCGCTGCTGCGGCGCTACCGACAACGTCGCGGGCTGACCCAGGAGGAGCTGGCCCGGGGCGCCGGGCTGGCGACGACCGCCGTGAGTGCCCTCGAGCGAGGAGTCCGGCGGCGTCCCTACCCGCATACGGTTCGGCGCCTCGCCGACGCCCTCGAGCTCGACGTCTCCGAACGGGAGTCGCTGCTGGCCACCGTGCCCTCGAGGACGACGTCAGCACCACGGACCGAAAGACGTCTGGGGGCAGGCGGATCCGGACGCCGCTGATCGGCCGCGCCGAGGAGGTCACCCGGGTCGTCGAGCTGCTGCGCGACGGCGCGGCGAGGATGCGTGACGCTGACCGGACCGGGCGGCGTCGGGAAGACGAGGTGTGGCCCGAGCTGTCGCCTCCCGTCTCGGCGGGGACCTACCGCTGCTCGTCGTCGAGCTGGCCTCGGTCCGCGACCCCGCTCTCGCGTTTCCCATGGTCGCTCGGGCCGCCGGCGCTTCCGCGAGCGTCCGGGGGTGGACGCCCTCTCCGCAGTGGCCGAGCTCGTGGGCCACCGGCGGGTGCTGCTGGTGCTGGACAACCTCGAGCAGCTGGTCGCCTGCTCGACTGGTCTGGCCGACCTGGTCGAACGGTGCCCGAACCTGCTGGTCCTCGCCACCAGCCGGGCTCCGCTGCGAATCCGTGCCGAGCACGAGGTGGTCATCGCTCCGCTAGGGGTTCCGGACGCCTGGGCGGCGGTCGACCTCGACCGGATCCGCGAGGCTCCAGCCGTCGCTCTGCTCCTGGACCGGGCCGCGGCCATGGGTGCCCCCCTCGAGCTGACGCCCGAGAACGCGGAGACCGTGGCCTCCATCGTCTGGCGGCTGGACGGGCTCCCGCTCGCCATCGAGCTCGCCGCGGCACGGTGCCGGGTGCCTCGACCCGGAGACCCTGCTCGGCACGCCTCGACGACACCATGACCAGCCCGCGATCCGCGACCTCCCGGAGCGCCAGCAGACCGTGGCCGCGACGGTGGACTGGAGCGTGGAGCTGCTCTCGGACGCGGAGCGGCGCCTGTTCGCTGCTCTCGCCACCTTTCCCGGGGGCTTCGACCTCGACGCGGCCGAGGCCGTGGGCACCGGTCCACAGGGTCCTGTCGGAGCTGACGGCCCTGGTGGACCGAGTCGCCTCGTCACTCGCCTGCCCAGCGCCGGGCCGGGCAGCCCCGGTTCCGGCTCCTGGGACCGGTTCACCAGCATGCGACAGCCCGCTGGTCCGGGTCGCAGGACTGGCTGGAGGCATCCGATCGGCACGCGAGGTTCTTCGCCGGTCTCACCGCGTCCGCCCGAACCGGGCTGCACGGACCCGACCTGCGCAAGACCCTCGACGCCCTGGACCGCGGGCACCCCGATGTGCGCGCTGCTTACACCAACCTCGTGGAGCGCGGCCATCCGGATCAGGCCGCCGTCCTGATCTGGGACGTCTGGCTCTTCGTGGCGCTCCGAGGTCACGCCGGCGAGTGGCGCGCCCGGCTCGCGTCCAGCGGTGGAGAAGGGCTCGACGAGCCGACCAGGGCTCGGAGGCACTTCGCCGCCGGAGCGCTGGCGTACGTCCTCCGCGAGCTGCCCGACGCCCGGCGGGAGATGGCCACCGCGCTGCGCCTGGCGCGACGCACCGGCGACCACGAGCTGGTGCTTGAGGCTTGCGCCATGGCGACGCTCATGGCGACGTTCGTCGGCGACGTCGGCGCCGCGGACTCACTGGCCCGGGAGGCGGGCTCACCGGCGGACCCGCCGGGCGACGACTTCTCGCGGGTGCTGTTGCTGGCCGCCCGGGGCCAGCGAGGCATCCTGACCGGCGAGCTGCAGGCGGCCGAGGAGCACCTGGGCGGAGCCGAGACCCTGGCGCGGCGGAGCGGCAACGGGTTCCTCGTCGCGCTGGTGCTCAACATGCAGGCGACCCTGGCCGAGCTCCGTGGAGACGAGACGGCGACCGTCGATCTGCTGGCGGAGTCGGTGCAGCGGTCGGTCGAGGACGGCATGGGCTGGACCCTCGGCTACGCGCTCCCGGCCCTGGCCGCCGCAGCCGCCCGCGGGGGTGAGGATCCGATTGCCGCCCGGCTGGCCGGCGCGTCGGCCACGCTCACCGGCTCGATCACGGCTGTCGGCCACGTTCCCGCGTCCCGGGCGCGCGCACACGGGGCAGTGGAGGAGCTGCGCGCCCGACTGGGGGATCGCGCCTACGCGACGGCGTTCGACGAGGGTCGGGACCTCGACCTCGATGCTGTCGGGCGCCTGGCGGCGACCCTCAGGCGCCCCGGACCCGGGTGATGTAGCGCCGGTACTGGCGAGCGCCCGCGGTCCGCAGGAAGAACCGGATCGGCGCGGGCACGGTGGCCAGCAGCTCGGCTCGCTCCCCCTCGTCGGCGTCCTCGAGGATCGCACCGAACACGAGGGGGAGATGCTTGCGGGGCGTGTGGTCCTTGCCGTGCTCCCCCAACGCGTTCCACTCCGCGGCGGTGAGGTGACGGGCCACGACGGGGAGGATCTCGCGCTCCTCGAGGTCGAGGTGCTCGAGCAGCGGAGCCCGAAGGTCCTCGAGGAGGGCCGCGAGGCGCTCGGCCCGCTCGGCGGTCGGCTCGGCCATCCACCCCGGCAGTGCGGCATCCAGCACCGCGATGAGCTCCTCGACCCGATGATGCTGGTCCTCCATGGTGTGGACCAGCTCGGCGGAGGGCGCCGCCCGGTCGAGCAGCAGCGGCCAGAGCAGCTCGTCCTCTCCGGTGTGGTGGACGTGCAGCGTCTCGAGCACCAGCGCCACGTGGTCTCCCACGGTGGCGGCCCGCTCGGTGTCGCCGGCGGGAGTCTCGCGGACGAGCCCTGGAACGGCGGCGAGCTCCCGCCGGAAGAGCCGGTGGATGACCACCATCTCGTGCACGTTGGGTGCCTGGGTCGACGTCGTGGACGTGGTCATCGTGTGCTCCTCTGTCTGGGGGTCGGCCGAGCGGCTACCGACCAGGGTCGTCCCGTCGGCGTCGCGATCACAGGCACACGACCCGCACACCACTCGCACACTGGGATCGAGGAGCGTCGCCCCCGGTTATGAGAAGGAGGACGCGGCCCGAAGGGTCACGACCGCCCGGACGCCGGGCGCGGCGTCCTCCAGCAACACCTGAGCGTCGTTGCGGCGCAACAGCTCTCGGGTGATCGCCAGACCGAGCCCCGTGCCACCGCTGTCCCGGTCCCGCGCCTCGTCGAGCCGGGTGAACCGGTCGAACACCCGCTCCCGCTCCGCCTCCGGGATGCCGTGGCCGTCGTCGGTGACCCGGACCCGGACCGCATCGGCCGCCGCCTCGACCGTGACGGAAACCCCCGAGCTCGCGTGCCGCACCGCGTTGTCGACGAGGTTGGTCAGCGCGCGGTAGAGGTCGTCGTAGGACGCGTCCGCCGTCACCGGCTCCCCGGGACCGGCCCACCGCACCGGGACCCGGGCCGACGCATACCGGCCGGCCACGTCCTCGACCAGCCGCCCGACGTCGACCACGCCGGTGACCCGCGCGGCCGACCGGTCGTCGTCGGCGCGGGCCAGGAGCAGCAGGTCCTCGACGAGGGACGACAGCCGGGTGACCTCCGGGACAGGTCCTCGGGGAGCCGGCCGCCCTCACCGAGCCGCGTCGCCACCTCGAGCTGCGTCCGCATCGTCGCCAGCGGGCTGCGCAGCTCGTGGGCGGCGTCGGCGACGAACGCCCGCTGGGTCCGTCGCGCCGTGGCCACCCGGTCTAGCATCTCGTTCAACGTCGTTGCCAGAGCAGCGATCTCGTCGCGCGTCGGCGGTACCGGCAGCCGCTCGTCGGTGGACGACCCGTCGATCCGCGAGGCACCGCTGCGCAGCTCCTCGACCGGTTCGAGCGCCGCTCCGATGACCCGCCACGCGATGACCGCACAGACCAGGAGCAGCAGGGGGAACACCACCAACAACAACCCGCGCAGGGTGCTCGTCGCCGACTCGAGGTCGGCCGTCGGCAGGGCGGCCACCACCGTCAGCCGGTCCGCCCCCGACACCGCCTCGACCGCACTGACCTGGAGCCCGCCGGAGAGGCCGGAGCGGTTGCCGGACACCACGACGAGGTCGCCGGCCAACGCCCGCGCCTTCTCCTCGGGCGTCACCAGCGCCGTCAGCCGGTCCGCCGTGAGCGAGCCCGTGATGACCCGGTTGTCGGCCGACAGCACCTGCACCACCTGCGCGCCGGACGCCGGCAGGGGGTCGGGGATCCGACCGGAGGTGACCAGCAGCGCCACGTCACGTGCGCTCGACAGGGCCTCGGACTGCACGGTGCGGGTCAGCGACGAGCCGAGCACCGCGTACAGGATGATGCCGCCGAGGACCAGGGCCCCGGCCACGCCCAGCACGCCGATGGTCATCAGCCGGCCGCGCAGGCTGATCCGTTCGAACCGGCCGGGCATCAGAGCGCGACCCGGTAGCCCACCCCGCGGACCGTCTCGATCCGTTCCCGGCCGAGCTTGCGCCGCAGGTAGCCGACATAGACCTCGACGACGTTCGCGTCGTCGCCCGACGCCCACACCCGGTCGAGCAGCTCCTCCTTGGCGACCACGGCGGGCGCGGAACGCAGCAGCTGCTCCAGCAGCCGGAACTCGCGGGGCGACAGCTCGACGTCGACGCCGTCGGCCTGCACGCGGTGGGTGGCCGGGTCGAGCGAGATCCCGCCGCCCTCGAGCACCGCCGGACGCGGGCCGCTGTCCCGCCGGACGAGGGACCGGATCCGCGCGAGCAGCACCACGAACGAGAACGGCTTGGTGAGGTAGTCGTCCGCCCCGTAGTCCAGGCCGTCGGCGACGTCGTGCTCGCCGTCCTTGGCCGACAGCAGGAGCACCGGGACCCAGTTCTCCTCCTGGCGCAGCGTTCTCACGACCGTGTACCCCGACATCCCCGGCAGCATGATGTCGAGCAGCACGACGTCGTATGCGCCGAACCGCGCGGCCTCGAGCCCGCCCGGACCGTCCGCGACGTGGTCGACGACGTAGCCCTCGGCGGCGAGCCCTCGGGTGAGGGCCGCCGCCATCCCGGGCTCGTCCTCGACGAGGAGCAGTCGCACGCGCACACCCTGCCACGGGGTTTGAGACCCTGGGTCGATGTCGCCGACCCCGAACTGGACACCGGACGAGCTGGAGCGGCTCGCCGCCGAGGACGAGATCGACCTGGCGAGCTTCCGCCGGGACGGCTCCGCGCGCGTCGCCCGTGACGATGTGGATGGTCACCGACGACGGGGATGTCTACGTCCGCGCGGTCAAGGGCGTCGACGGCCCCTGGTACCGCCACCTGCGCGTGACCGACCGGGCGCACGTGACCGGCGCGGGGGTGGACACGGAGGTCGCGGTGGAGGACGCCAGCGAGGACCTGGAGCTCGGTCGCCGCCTCGACGCCGCGTACCGGGCCAAGTACTCGCGGTACGCGGCCGGAACCGTCCGCAGCGTCGTGACGCCCGCGGCCAAGGGGTCGACCCTGCGGCTCGTCCCGCAGCGCTGAGCCCTCTCAGTCCCCTCTCAGGTCCCGCAACGGACAATGGCCAGGTGAACCTGTTCGTCGACCATCCCCGTGCGCGCTGGGCCCTGCCTGCCGGCGCCGTCGTCCTCATCGCCGCCGGAAGCCTCGTCGCCTCCCGCACCGCGAGCGCCGACTCGGGCCTGGCCCCGCGCACCGCCGCCCAGCTCCTCGTCGACGTCCAGCAGTCGGCGACCCGGCAGCTGTCCGGCACCGTCGTCCAGACCGCCAACCTCGGCCTGCCCGACCTCACCGCGCTCACCGGCCAGGGCGCCGGTGGGCCGGCCGCCAGCGCCGGCAGCAACGGGCTCTCCTCGGTCGTCTCCGGCACCCACACGTGGCGGGTGTGGCTCGGTGGCCCCACGCAGGCCCGCGTCGCCCTCGTCGGTGGCTCCGGCGAGTCCGACATCATCCGCAACGGCAACGACGTGTGGATCTGGTCCAGCGCGGGGAAGACCGCGGTCCACAACACGCTGACGCCGCCAAGGACCAGGCCAAGGCCGGGACCCCGCAGCTCTCCCCGACCGACCTGCCCAAGACGCCGGACGAGGCGGCCGCAGAGGGCGCTGGCGGCGGTCGACCCCACCACCCAGGTCACCACGGCCGGTACCGCCGTGGTCGCCGGCCGGCAGGCGTACGAGCTCGTCCTCAGCCGAGGACCAAGGACACCCGCGTCGCCCAGGTGCGCATCGCGGTCGACGCGGAGAAGCACGTGCCGCTGCGGGTCCAGGTCTACTCGACGAAGCTGGCCAACCCGGCCGTCGAGGTCGGCTTCACGGCGGTCGACTTCGCGGCGCCCGACGCGCGCCAGTTCGCCTTCACCCCGCCGCCCGGGACCACGGTCACCGAGGGCGACTCCGCCGCTCCCGGAGCGACGAAGCCGGCCAACCCGGCGCCCGAGCCCAAGGTCGTCGGCACCGGCTGGACCTCCGTCCTCGTCGCGCAGCTGCCCGCCGAGATGGCCAAGGCCGCCACCGACCCGAAGCTGCAGGGCCTTCTCGGCTCGGTGCCGAAGGTCAGCGGTGACTGGGGATCCGGCCGGCTGGTCGACGGGACGCTGTTCTCGGCGGTCCTCACCGACGACGGGCGGGTCGCGGTCGGGGCGGTCGCTCCCGAGGCCCTGTACGCGGCACTGACCGCGAAGTGACCCTGCCGGTCACGCAGGTGCCGCCGCCCGCGGCGGCGCCGGATGCCCCGGCCCCCGCCGTCCTCTCGGCGGTCGAGACGCACGGCCTCAGCAAGCGCTTCGGCTCGCGGCTGGCCGTCGACGGTCTCGACATGCTGGTACCGCGGGGCGCCGTCTACGGGTTCCTCGGGCCCAACGGGTCGGGCAAGACCACGACCATCCGGATGCTGCTCGGGCTGGTCGAGCCCAGCGCGGGCACTCGGTCGCTGCTCGGGCACGCCATGCCCGGGCGAGGCGGCCCGGGCGCTGCCGCGGGTGGGGGCGCTCGTCGAGGGTCCCGCCTTCCACCCGTATCTCTCCGGGCGGGCGAACCTCGCCCGCCTCGACGCCGCCGACCTCTGGAGCGACCCGCGTACCGCCCGGACCCGGATCGACGCCGCCCTCGACCGCGTCGGCCTGCTCGCCGCGGCGACCAAGCGCTACCGCGCCTACTCGCTCGGTATGCGACAGCGCCTCGCGATCGCGGGCGCGCTGCTCATGCCACGGGACCTGCTGGTCCTCGACGAGCCGACGAACGGCCTCGACCCCCAGGGCACTCGCGAGGTGCGGCACCTCGTCGCCTCGCTCGCCGAGGACGGGGCGACGGTGCTCGTCTCGAGCCACCTGCTGTCGGAGGTCGAGCAGATCTGCACGCACCTCGGGATCATGAGCGACGGGACGGCTGGTGGCGCAGGGCACCGTGGGTTCGCTGCGCGGCGCCGGCGCTGGCCACCGTGCGCGTCACCACCTCGCGACCGGCCGAGGCGGCCGCCGTGCTGGACCGGCTCGGGGTCAGGGACGTCGAGGTCGAGCGGTGACGAGGTGCACGGCCAACCCGGCACGGTGGCGCCCGAGGAGATCGTGGCGGCCCTGGTGCACGCCGACGTGCCGGTGCGCGGGTTCGCCGTGACGACGCCCAGCCTCGAGGACCTGTTCGTCGGACTGACGGGGGAGGGCTTCGATGTCAGTGGCTGAGCGGGCGGAACCGGCCGTCGACGCTCCCGGTGAGCGCCCCCGCAAGCGCCGGGTGTCGACCCGGTTGCTGCGGTCGGAGATCCGGCTGATCGGCGGCCGGCGACGCAACCAGATGGGGCTGCTGGTGCTCGCGGCGGTGCCGATCATGCTCGCCATCTCGGTGAAGCTCTCCAGCGGGTCGGGGCAGGGCGGCGGCCCGACTTCCTCGCCTCCATCACCTCAACGGCTGCTTCGTCGCCCTGGCCGCGCTCAGCGTCGAGATGGGGATCTTCCTGCCGCTCGCCATCGCCATGCTGGCCGGCGACGCGGTCGCGGGCGAGGCCAACCTCGGCACGCTGCGCTACCTGCTGACCGTGCCGGTCGAGCCGGACCCGGCTGCTGGCGGTCAAGTTCGCGTCGCTGTGCGTCGGAGCGCTGTGGGGCGTGGCCACCGTGGCGGTGGCCGGCGGCGTCATCGGCGTCGCCCTGTTCGGCACCGGCCCCCTGACCACGCTGTCCGGCTCGCAGCTGGACTTCCCGGCGGCGCTCGGCCGGGTGCTCCTCGTCGTCCTGTACCTCAGCGCCTGCATCGCCGCGCTCGGCGCCGTGGGGCTGTTCATCTCGACCCTCACCGAGCAGCCGATCGCGGCGACCATCGCATTGACGATCTTCGCGATCCTGACGTGGATCCTCGACGCCGTCCCCCAGCTGGCGTGGCTGCACCCGTGGCTGATCGTCCACGGGTGGCTCGTCGTTCGCCGACCTGCTGCGCGACCCGCCCTGTGGGACAACGTGCTGCGCGGCCTCGGCGTGGACGCCGCCTACGCCGCGGTGTTCTGGCTGCTGGCCTGGGCCCGGTTCTCGGGCAAGGACGTCACCAGCTGAGCTACGAGTCGCCGCTCGTCGGTCGTGGTCTTGTCGGGCAGGTAGGGCTCGATCGCCGACGCCAGCTTCTGCGGCGTCATCGACTGCAGCCAGACGTGTCCCGGCCCGTGGATCTGGGCCAGCATCATCGAGTCACCGAACAGCTTGTTCTTCACGCCCTTCATCGACGCGAACGACAGCTCCATCTCGGCGCGGTAGAGCGCGAGGTGACCGGGGTGCACCAGGAGGGACTGCCCGCGTTCGAGGTCGTACTCGACGATCTCGCCGGACAGCTGGACCCACGCGGTCCCGTTGCCGGACAGCTTCTGGAAGACGAGGCCCGCGCCGCCGAAGATGCCCGCGCCGAGCTTCTTCTGCAGACCGACCGAGATCTCGACGTCCGGCGTGCTGCACGTGTAGGAGTCGGACTGGACCATGAAGTGGTCCGCGGCGTCGATCTTCAGCTCGCGGATCACCCCTGGCAACTTGGCGGTGAAGGCCACGAAGCCGCCGCCGTTGGCCGGGGCGGAGTACTCGGTGAGGAACAGCTGCCCACCGCCCATGACCCGCTTGAGGCCGCTCATGAAGCCGCCCTTGCCACCCGAGCCGAAGCGGGTGGAGGTCTCCATGCCGAGGCCGGGCGTCAGCCAGCCGATCTCGCCGCCCTCGGCGATGATGCGCTCGCCCGGCGCGAGGGTGACCTCGAGGACGGGCATCGTCGTGCCCACGGTCCGTGTCTGCATGGAACCGAAACTAGCGGGTGAACGCCGCGCAGCGGTCGAGATCGTCGGCACCAGTCAGGTCGGGTAGCGCGAGGAACATCGCGCCCACGCCCAGGTCGCGCAGCCGCGCGTAGCGCTCGGCGTGCGCCGTGGGTTCGCCCGCGTGGTGCCGTGCGGCGTACGTCGCGGCCGGCGTGCGTCCGCGCAGCCGCTCGACGCGGCGGGCGGTGTCCTCCGGGATTCGCCGACGACCGCGACGTCGAGCACCGTGATCGCGACGTCGTCGGGGTCACGGCCGGCGCGCTCGGCCGCCTGCCGCACCGCGGCGATCCGCCCGGGCAGCAACGTCTCGTCGGCGGGGACGTTGACCGCGTCGCCGAGGGCTCCCGCGATGCGGAGCGTGCGAGCGCCCGCGCCGCCGACGAGGACCGGCAGGTCGCCGACCGGCCGCGGGTAGAAGGTGGTCTCGGGCAACGAGACCCGTTCTCCCGCATACGCCTTGGTGCCCGGCGCCCAGAGGGCCCGCATGGTCTCGATCGTCGCGGCCAGGGCGTCCAACCGCTGCGGCGCAGCCGGGAACGGGACCCCGAACCCGGCGTGCTCGCGCTCGAACCACCCCGCGCCGACGCCGCAGAACGCGCGCCCGCCCGACAGCACGTCCAGGGTGGCCGCCTGCTTCGCCAGCACGCCGGCGTGGTGCAGCGTCACCGGCGACACCAGCGTGCCGAGCCGCAGGTCGGTGTCGAGGGCGGCGAGGTGGCCGAGCGTCACCCACGGCTCGGGGATCGGGTCCCAGGCGCGACCGACCTGCGGGATCTGCACGAGGTGGTCCATGAGAGACAGCCCCGCGAAGCCGACCTCGGCCGCCCGCAGCGCGACGTCGCGCAGCCAGCCGGACGGGTCCTCGCCCCACGGGAAGGCGCTCACGTGGAGGAACACGCCCTCCAGCAGCCGGTCGCCGGACGCCCGTGCCACGGCGGTCGTGCGTTGTGGTTCGGGCGCCGACGCATCCGTGACGACGTGGACGAGGTCCCAGCCCTCCGCGCCGAGCTCGTCGACGACCGTCCGCATCCGGCGCAGCTGGGCGGTCAGCACCGGCGCGGGCACTGGCCGGTCGCGCCGCCCGTTGCGCGCGCGGCACACCGGTGGGGGAGTGTCGAGGACGACGGCGACGGCCGGCAGTCCGGCCGACCGGGCGACGGCGAGGTATGCCGCCCGCCGCACCGGGTCCAGGCCGAGGGTGTCGACGACCACGGTGAGCCGGCGGCCGCGCCCGGGCGGCGACGATCCGGTCGAGCAGGTCGAAGGAGTCGACCGACGCATCGAGGTCGGCCGGGCCGCTGCCGACGACCTCCCGGAGCGCGTCGGACGAGACGACCTCGGCCGCGCGGTAGCGGGTCTCCGCCCACGTGGACTTGCCCGACCCCGCCGCCCCGACGAGGACGACGAGGGCGGGGTCGGGCAGCTCAGGCATACGTACTCGAGCGTGCGGTCAGGCCCTCACCCCAGCTGCTTGACGTCGAGCTCGCCCTCGGCGTAACGCTTGCGGAGCACCTTCTTGTCGAACTTACCGACCGAGGTCTTGGGCACCTCGTCGATGAACGCCCACCGCTCGGGCACCTGCCAGTGGGCGACCTTGCCCTCCAGGAAGTCGGCGAGCTCGTCGGGAGTCACCGACTGTCCCTCGACGACGACGACCGACGCGAGGGGACGCTCGCCCCACTTCTCGTCCGGGACGCCGACGACCGACGCCTCCTGGACCGAGGGGTGACCCATCAGTGCGTTCTCCAGGTCGACCGAGGAGATCCACTCGCCGCCGGACTTGATGACGTCCTTGGAACGGTCGGTGAGGAACAGGAAGCCGTCCTTGCTCAGTGTCCCGACGTCACCGGTGCGCAGCCAGCCGTCGTCGCTGAACTTCGCGGCCATCTCGCGCCGGTCGGTGTCGTTCTCCGTGCCGTTCATGAAGTACGACGCGGTGATCCACGGGCCGCGGACCTCCAGCTCGCCGACCGACTCGCCGTCCCACGGCTGCTCCTCGCCGTCCGGGCCGATGAGCCGGCCCTCGACGCCGACGAGGAACCGGCCCTGCGCCGACGCGGTAGCGCCAGTACTCCTCGCTGCCCTTCTCGGCGGCGGCCGGCGGGATGGCCAGCGTCCCGACCGGCGACATCTCGGTCATGCCCCAGCCGTGGATGATCTCGATGTCGTGGCGCTCCTGGTAGGCGCGGATCATCGCCGGGGGCGCCGCCGAGCCACCGACCATGAGCCGGTAGCAGGTATTGGCCTTCTCCGGGTGGTCGTCGAGGTAGCGCAGCAGGTCGTTCCAGATCGTCGGGACGCCGGCGCCGGTCGAGACCTTCTCGGCCTCCATCATCGCGGCCAGCGGCTCGGCCTGCAGGAACCGGTCGGGCATGATCAGCGAGGTGCCGGCCAGCATCGCGATGTAGGGGAAGCCCCAGGCGTTGGCGTGGAACAGCGGCACGACGACGAGGCTGCGGTCGCCCTCGCGGACCCCGAGGCTGTAGGCGTCGGAGAGGGCGTGCAGGTAGTTGCTGCGGTGCGAGTAGGCGACGCCCTTGGGGTTACCGGTGGTGCCGGAGGTGTAACACATCGACGAGGCGTCGTTCTCGTCCATGTCCTCGGGCCAGTCGAAGCTCTCCGGCTGGCTGCTGATGAGCTCGGTGTAGTCGTGCACCCCCTCGACGTGCGCCACGCTCTCCAGCGCCGCCCGGGTGTCGGCGTCGATGGGGCCGTTGACGATGACCTGGCGGATCGTTCCCAGGTGGGCGAGCAGCTTCGCGAACGGCGCCGCGAGGGTGTTGTCGACGATGACCACCTCGCTGCCGCCGTGGGTGGTGACGTAGATCAGCTGCTCGGGGAACAGCCGGATGTTGAGGGCGTGGAGCACCGCACCCATCGACGGGACGGCCAGGTAGGCGGTGAGGTGCTCGGCGTTGTTCCACATGAACGTGGCGACGCGCTGGTCACCGGTGACCCCCAGGCCGCGCAGGGCGTGCGCCAGCTGGGCGGCCTGCGTGCCGAGGTCGGCGAAGCTGAGCCTGCGGCCACCGTCGGCGGTCCACGTGACGACCTCCTGGTCGGCGTGGAGGGTCGTCCCGTAGCGCAGGAGCTGCGAGATCAACAGCGGTGTTGTCTGCATGGTGCTCTTCATGGCGGTGAGCGTGTCAAACAATCGGCGCTTTCACTAGCGAGAGCGAGGGAACGTTCGCCGACCTGTGACGCTGGAGTGTCGTCCGGCGGCGAGCGGCACTAGGTTCGGTCCATGGGACCCCTGCTGCGCCGCTCGCTCGCCGTCGTCGGACTGTCCGGACTGCTCGTCGGAGCCGTCAGCGCGGTCTCCACCGCGGCACCGACGTCTCGCGAGACCGGCGCCGGCACCAGCCGGATCACGCCGGCCGACGTCGCGTGGGAGCTGACGCCGACCGGCACCGACGCGCGCTTCCGGGGACTGTCCGCCGTGAGCCGGAAGGTGGCGTGGGTCAGCGGCACCGGCGGCACGGTGCTGCGGACGACCGACGGCGGGGCCTCGTGGGCGTCGGTGGGCCCACCGGACACCGCGACCCTGCAGTTCCGCGACATCGAGGCGACCTCGGCGCAGCACGCGGTGATCCTCTCCATCGGTGAGGGCACCGACTCCCGGATCTACGTCACCGACGACGGTGGCGCGTCCTGGTCGCTGGCCTTCCAGAACCAGGACCCGGCCGCGTTCTACGACTGCATGGCGTTCACCACCAACCTGCGCGGCCTCGCCCTCAGCGACCCGGTCGACGGGGCGTTCCGGCTGCTCGAGACCCGCGACGGCGGCCACTCCTGGTCGCTGGTCAACCCCGCCGGCATGCCGGCGTCCCTGCCCAACGAGTTCGCCTTCGCCGCGAGCGGCACCTGCCTCACCGCCGGTCAGGGCCAGACGGCGTACATCGGCTCGGGCGGGACGGACACCCCGCGCGTCTTCCGCAGCACCGACCGCGGGCAGACCTGGTCGGTGACCACCGCGCCGCTGGTGGGCGGCCCGTCCGCCGGGGTGTTCTCGGTGCGCTTCGACGACCGGCGCAACGGCATCGCCGTCGGTGGCGACTACTCCAACCCCACCAGCGCGATCGGCAACGCCGCCTGGAGCAACGACGGCGGCGCCTCCTGGCACCCTGCCGACGCCCTGCCCACGGGGTACCGGTCCGGCTCGGCGTGGCTGACCCACGAGGAGGGCGTAGCCGTCGCCGTCGGCCCGAGCGGGTCCGACCTCTCGGTCGACGCCGGCCGCACGTGGGCGCCGTTCGACAGCGGCAGCTTCGACAGCGTCGAGTGCGCGCGCGACGGGTCGTGCTGGGCCTCGGGCGAGCTGGGCCGCGTGGCCAAGCTGGTCGTCGACCGGCACTGAGGCGGCCGGTCGTCCGTGGCGCTGACACACCACCACGAGCGCGAGGTCACGCTCGACGTCGACGACGACTGGACGGTGCCCGACCTCTCCGCCGCGGTGCCGGAGGGCGGCCGGCTGGAGACCGCCGAGCACCAGCTGCGCGCGACGTACTACGACACGGACCGCTCCACGCTGCGCCGGCTGGGGATGACCCTGCGGCACCGCGAGGGCGGGGCCGACGCCGGCTGGCACCTGAAGATCCCGGCCGGCGACGCGCGTACCGAGGTGCAGAGCGAGGCCGCGGCGCGGGCGCTGCCGGCCGCGATCCGCCGGCGCCTCGCGGGCGTCCTCGGCGACGACGCGGTACGCCCGGTCGCGACGATCCGCACGGTCCGCCGGACCACCCACCTCCTCGACGCCGCCGGTGAGCTGGTGGTCGAGCTGGCCGACGACCGGGTGACCGGCACGGCCGCCGGCGCCGATGCCTCCCCGGTCGTCTGGCGGGAGGTGGAGGTCGAGCTCGGCGACGCCGGTGCCGAGGACGACCTCGACCGGGTCACGGCGCTGCTCGACGGCGCCCGCCCCGCCGTGGTCACCCGCAAGATCACTCACGTCCTCGGCGAGCCGCCCACGGTCGAGCCCGACGGGCTGCCGGGCGTCGTCGTGGGCTACCTCCGGGAGCAGTGCGCGGCGATCCTCCTCGGCGACGTGGGGATGCGCGATGACCCGACGCCGGAGGCCGTGCACGCGACCCGGGTGGCGCTGCGCCGGCTGCGCAGCACCCTGCGGCTGTTCGACCACGTCGTCGACGACGTGCCGGAGTCGTTCGACGACGACCTCGGCTGGTTCGCCGGACTGCTGTCACCGGTCCGCGACGCCGACATCCTCGGCCGCCGGCTCGCCGGGGCTCTCGACGAGCTGGCCCCGCACGACGTCGTCGGCCCGGTCCCCGACGAGGTCACGCGTGCGCTCCGGGCGGCGCGCCGGAACGCCCTCGAGGAGTGGCGGCGGGCCGGCGAGGGACCGCGGTACCGGGGCATCATGGCCACGCTGGTGCGCTGGTACGCCTCGGTGCCGGTCCGCGACGACGTCCGGGTGCGGCCCCGGCGGACCCTGCGCAAGGCCCGTCGCAAGGCGGAGCGCCGGCTGGCCGGGGCCACCGACGGGCACGGCCTGCACCAGGCGCGCAAGGCGGCCAAGCGGCTGCGCTACGCCGGCGACCTGCTCGCGCCGGCGGTGCCGGGCGCGAGGAAGACCGCGAAACGCGCGAAGCGGATGCAGACGACGCTCGGCGACCACCAGGACCTCGCGGTGGCCGCGGACTTCGTGCGGAGCCTCGCCCGGTCCGGCGAGGTGGAGAACGGCTTCACCTACGGCGTGCTGGCCGGCCGGTTCGACCAGCACGCCGCCCGCATCCGCTCCGCCGTCCTGGACGGGTGACGCCGGCGCCCGGCGTTCAGGCGGCGGCCGGGACCCGGTCGAGGAAGCCGAGCACCAGGCTGATCCGGCCGTCCTCGGCGAGCGTCACGACGTCGGAGCCGACGACCACCGGTTCCGCCCCGGCCGGACCGAGGCCCCAGGTGAACCGGGCCTGGTCGTGGTGGCCGTCGACCGCGCCGATGGGCGCGAAGACGAACCCCGGGAACTGCGCGTGCGCCGCGGCGATGACCGCGTCGAGCTGGTCGTGGCCGGTCACGTCGGCCAGGGGGTCGGCGTAGCGCGCGTCCTCGGTGTAGACCCGGGCGATCGCGGCGCGGCGCTCCTCCGGGTCGGTGGCGTTCCAGGCGGTCAGGTAGTCGTTCACGAGCTGCTGGTAGTCGGTCATCGGGACTCCTCGGAGGTGGTGGGACGGCCCCGCTGGCCGTCCCGGTGCCGCCGATCCTCGGTCGCCGCAGGGAATGCCGTCGATGACCTCGGAGGTAACGGCGCGTGGTCGACCCGCGGCATACCGTCCTGTCATGAGCACGACGGCGGTGGGCCAGCAGCTGCGGCGATGGCGCGAGCGCCGGCACCTCAGCCAGCTCGAGCTCGCCGCCCGCGCCGACGTGTCGACCCGCCACGTCAGCTTCGTCGAGAACGGCCGGTCGCGGCCGACGCCGTCGATGATCCTGCGGCTGGCGGAACAGCTGGACGTGCCGCTGCGCGACCGCAACGCCCTGCTGGTCTCGGGCGGGTTCGCCCCGGCCTACCCCGAGCGGCCGCTGACGGCGTCGTCGATGGCGGTGGTCAGCGACGCGGTGACGGCCGTTCTCGAGGCGCACCAACCGTTTCCGGCGCTCGTCGTCGACCGTCACTGGGACCTCGTCTCGGCCAACGCCGCGGTCTACGCGCTGCTGTCCGGCGTCGCGGCGCCGCTCCTCGAGCCGCCGGTCAACGTCATCCGCCTGACCCTGCACCCCGACGGGCTCTCGACGCGGATCGTCAACCTGTCCGAGTGGCGCGCCCACCTCCTCGACCGGCTGGGACGCGAGTATGCGTCGTCCGCCGACGAGAGCCTCGCGGCCCTGCGCGAGGAGGTCGCCGCGTACCCGACCGCGAGCGACAGCCGCACCGACCACGGCGGCGGCCTCGTGGTGCCGATGCGGCTGCGGGTCGGGGACGACGTGCTGTCGATGTTCAGCATGACGACGGTGTTCGGGACGCCGCACGAGGTGACGGTCTCGGAGCTGGCGATCGAGACCTTCTACCCCGCCGACGACGACACCGCTCGCGTCCTTCGCGCCCTGGGGTCCGCTCCGGGTCATCCCTGATGTGCCCGCGCGGTTCGCCGACCTAGCGTGGCCGGATGACCGTCTCCTTCGCCGTGGTCGCCACCCCCGGACCGACGCAGGCCTCCTGGGTCGAGCAGGTGCGGATGCTCGAGGACCTCGGGTATGCGGCGGTGCTGGTGCCCGACACCCTGTGGACCGCCTCGCCGTTCCCGGCTCTCGCGGCCGCGGCGGTCGCCGCGCCCCGGATCCGGCTGCGGACCTGGGTCCTCGCGTCGCCGATGCGGACCCCGGCCGCCGTCGTCCGCGAGGCCAAGGCGCTGCAGCAGCTGAGCGACGGCCGGTTCGAGCTGGGCATCGGCACCGGACGGCCCGATGCGGCCACCGAGGCCGCCCGGCTGGGGATGCCGTGGGGCAGTGCCGCCGACCGGGTGGCGCAGCTGGAGACCGTCGTGACCGCCGTGCGCGAACAGGTCGAGCCACGACCGACGGTCGTCATGGCGGCGAGCGGCGCCAGGTCACTGGCCGTGGCCGGACGCGTGGCCGACCGGGTCGCCGTGGCCCTCAGCCCGCAGGCGACCCTCGCGGACCTCGAGGCGGGAGTGGCACGGGTGCGTGCGGCGGCGCCCGACGTGGCGTTGAGCCTCCAGGCGTTCGGGGTCGGCGACCGGGTGCCCGAGTACCTGAGGCGCCAAGGGGTCGCGGGGGCGGACCTGGTCGCCGCGCAGCTCCGTCGTGATGCTGCCCGGCGACCCGCGGGCCATCGCCGACCAGGCCCGGGAACACGCGGACCGGCTCGGCGTCGACGAGGTCGTGGTGCCGGTCGAGTTCGCGCGTGAGGTGGCGCCGGCCCTCGCCCTGGTGTGACCGCGACGCGTTCCAGGGCGCGGTGAGGTCGGGCCGCTAGGGTGCGGGGCGTGGTCGCCATCCAGGAGCACGCCGCCGACCAGCAGCCGGCTGACGCCTTCGTCTCGTTCGGTGTCACCGGTGACCTGGCCAAGAAGATGACGTTCGTCGCGCTCTACCGCCTCGAGCGGGCCGGCCGGCTGGACGTGCCCATCGTCGGGGTGGCGGTGAACGACTGGACCGACGACCAGCTGCGGGACCACGCGCGCGAGTCGGTCCGGGCCTCGCTCGGCGCGGGCGAGACCGTCGACGACGCGGTCCTGGAGCGGTTGGTCGCCCGGATGCGTTACGTGGGAGGCGATTTCGCCGACCCGGCGACCTACAGCAAGCTGGCCGAGGTCCTCGGCGGCGCCCAGACGCCGGTGTTCTACCTCGAGATCCCGCCGTCCCTGTTCGAGATGGCGGTCAAGGGTCTGGCGGCGGCCAACCTCACCGCCCAGGCCCGCGTCGTCGTCGAGAAGCCCTTCGGCCACGACCTCGCGTCGGCGAAGGAGCTGAGCGCGTCGCTGCGCGCGATGCTGCGCGAGTCCCAGCTCTACCGGATCGACCACTTCCTCGGGAAGCTGTCGGTGCAGCAGATCCTGCGGCTGCGGTTCGCCAACACCGTGCTCGAGCCGGTGTGGAACCGGCGCTACGTCCAGTCGGTGCAGATCACCATGGCCGAGAACTTCGACGTCTCCGACCGCGGCGGGTTCTACGACAAGGTGGGTGCGCTGCGCGACGTCGTCCAGAACCACCTCATGCAGGTCCTCGCGATGGTGGCGATGGAGCCCCCGGCACTGGGCGGCCTCGACGCCCTCTCCGACCGCAAGCGCGACGTGTTCGCCGCCATGCCGCCCGCCGACCCCGCCGCATACGTGCGGGGCCAGTACGAGGGCTACCAGTCGGTGGAGGGCGTGGCCGACGGGTCGACGACGGAGACGTACTCGGCGCTGCGGCTGTGGATCGACAACTGGCGGTGGTCCGGCGTGCCGTTCCTCATCCGCGCCGGGAAGTCCATGCCGGTGAGCACCACGCAGGTCCGGCTGGTGTTCCAGGTGCCGCCGCCGCTGGGCTTCACCGACGACGACGGCGTCCAGGAGCCGAACCAGCTGGTGCTGCGGGTCGACCCGTCGGCGGGCGCGCAGCTGGTGATCCAGGCGCAGAGCCAGACCAGCCCGTCGACCCGGACCGTGAACCTCGACGTGGACCTCGGCGGGCCGGACGTGCCGACGCCCTACGAGGAGCTGCTGCACGCCGCGATCGTCGGCGACGCCACGCTGTTCACCCGCGAGGACGTCGTCGAGGAGACGTGGCGGGTCCTCGAGCCCCTGCTGGACCTGCCGTCCGCACCCGAGCCCTACGCGATGGGCAGCTGGGGACCGACGGCCGCGGACGAGCTCGCCGCCGATGTCGGCGGATGGCGTGCGCCCTGGACGTAGGTCCGTCGAGAAGCTGGACCTGAGTCCCTAGCCCGCGGCGAGCGGTGACCCTAGCGTGGACGATCATGGGGGACACCCGCGCTGTGCGCGCACTCGTGACCGGACTGGCCGTCGGCGTCGTGCTGGCCTGTGCCGCCTGCACCGAGACCGGTGGCGGACCCGGTCCGACGACCGGCGGCGCCACGGCGGCCGCGTCGGGGACCGGCGGGTTCAAGCCCGGCTTCGACAGCGCGACGAAGTTCACGCAGCTGTCGGCCTCGCTGATGACGACTCCAGGTCCGGTGGAGATGTCCGACGGGAAGGTGCACCTCACCTACGAGCTGGTGTTGACCAACGCGGCGCCCGTCCCGTTCCGGGTGGACTCGATCGAGCTGCACGACGCCGCGACGTCCGCCCTGGTGCCGGGCACGACGGGGCGGGTCGACATCACGCCGCTCGTCGGCGGCACGGAGGCGGAGGGGACGACCGACCCCGGTGCCGGCAACACCTCGGCCACCATCCCGCCGGGGACGGTCGACGTCGCCTGGATCGACGTCGTGTTCCCGCAGAGGTCCGCCGTGCCCGCCACCATCGAGCACCTCATCAGTGGCGCCGTCCTCCCGCCCGGCGGGGCGCCCGTCCCGGCCCAGCTCCGTATCGGCCGCACCGATACCGCGACCGACGGGCCGGTCGTCCTCGGATCCCCGGTGCCGGACGGTACGTGGTACATGAGCGAGGGCTGCTGCGCCGATGACACGCACCACCGGCGCGGCCTCGCCCCGATCAACGGCTTGCTCTCCGTCCCGCAGCGCTACGCCATCGACTTCTACAAGCTGGACGACCAGCACCGCACGTGGATCGGTGACCCGTCGAAGCTGGAGAGCTACCTGACCTACCGGGTGCCGATCCTCGCCGCGGCCGAGGGCACGGTGGTCGCGGCCTTCGACGGGTTCGCCAACACCGCCGCGCTGCCGAACCCGCCGAAGCCGCCGCCGGTCAACGAGACGGTCGGGAACCACGTCATCGTCAAGGTCGCCGACGGGGTCTTCGTCCTCTACGCCCACATGGACCCGGGCTCCGTCGCGGTGCGCGTGGGGGACCGCGTCACGCGGGGCCAGCAGCTCGGCCTCATCGGCAGCAGCGGCAACTCCACCACCCCTCACCTGCACTTCCAGATCCTCACGACGCCGACGTACTTCCCGGCCGACAGCAAGCCGTTCGCGTTCGACTCGTTCACGCTGCTCGGCCGGATCACCCAGCGGATCTGGGACGACAACATGGGGCTCGAGCCGACGGGGACGCTGCCGTTCGCGGCGGCCACCCCGTCGTCGCCGCGGACCAACGAGCTGCCCCTCGACCGGGACGTGGTCCAGTTCGGGCCGTGACGTCGGGACCGTCCGCGCTGTTCGCCGGCCTGTGCGTCGTCGACCTGGTCCACCGCGTGACCCGGCCGCCGGGGCCCGACGAGAAGGTCACCGCCCTCTCGCAGGAGCTCACCGCGGGCGGCCCGGCGACCAACGCCGCGGTCACCTTCGCCGTCCTCGGCGGGTCGGCGACGCTGGTCACCGCGGTGGGCGCCCATGCGCTCGGGGCGGTCGTCCGGGCGGACCTCGACCGGCCCGGGCTGACGGTGGTGGACCTCGCCGCCGCGGACGCCGGTTTCGAGCCGAGCGTCTCGGCGGTCGTCGTCGTGGACGCCACCGGCGAGCGCAGCGTCGTGTCCCGCGACGCGGCCGAGGTTGACGAACGGTCCGCGGTCTCTCGCACGCGAAGGGCGCTGTCCGCGGCGGAGGTGTCCGGGGCGGCGCCGGACGTGGTCCTGCTCGACGGTCACTACCCGGCCGTCGCGCTGGAGGTCGCCGCGTGGGCCCGGGCCCGACGCATACCGGTGGTCCTCGACGCCGGCCGCTGGAAGCCGCACCTGGCGCCCCTGTTCGGGCTCGTGGACGAGGTCGTGTGCTCCGGGGACCTCACCGTGCCGGCCGGTGCGGGCTTCGCCGCGCTCGCGGCATACGCGCACGGGCTGGGCGCCCGGGTGGTCGCCCAGACCCATGGCGCGGGCGCGATCGACGTCAGCGTCGAGGGCCGGCGCTCGCGGGTGCCGGTGCCGACGGTGACCGCCGTCGACACCCTCGGGGCCGGGGACGTCCTGCACGGTGCGTATGCGTTCCACCGCGCCCTGGGGGCCGACGCCGAGGCCGCGCTGGCGGCGGCCGCCGGGGTGGCGTCCTTCCGCTGTGGCATCGCGGGGAGCCGTGGCTGGGTGGAAGCCTGGCCGAACACGTGACGGATGGGCCGCGGCTTCCTACCCTGGGGGCGTGGCCGAGGCGGTGGAGGGCAAGCGCGTCACCTGGGCGGAGGGCTTCTTCGACCTGGTCTTCGTGCTCGCCGTCACCCAGGTCGCGACCCTGCTCGGCGAGCACCACCAGTGGTGGGGGCTGGGCCGGGCGTTCATCATCCTCGCCCTCGTCTACCGCACCTGGGTCACGACGTCGCTGCAGACGAACCGGCTGAGCCGCGACTCGACCCGCGACCGGATCACGCTCTTCGCGGTCGGTCTGGGAGGCATGACGATGGCGATCGCCATCCCGCACGTCTACGACACCGGCGCGCTGCAGTTCGTGCTGGCCTACTGGGCGGCCCGCATCGTGCTGTGGGTCCGCTACATCCCTCGGTTCACCCCGAAGCTCAACACCTCCCTGGGCCTCAGCGTCACGGTGGTCGGCCCGATGCTGCTCATCGGCGCGTTCCTCCCGGACACGTGGCGCGAGGTCGTGTGGCTGGTGGCGGCGCTGATCGACCTGGGCACGGTGGCGCTCCTCGGCCGGCAGCACCGGTTGATCCACTACGACCACAGCCACCTGATGGAGCGGTTCGGGCTGTTCGTCCTCATCGCGCTCGGCGAGTCCATCGTCGACCTGAGCCTGCCGCTCGCCCGCCAGGCCACCGTCATCCGCCCGCTCGAGCTGCTGGCGGTGGCGGTCTGCTTCGCCGTCGTCTGCACCCTCTGGTGGACGTACTTCGACCGCGCGAACGCGGCCATCACCACGGCGCTGGCCGGCAGCCGGAAGCACATCGTCGTGTCGCGGCACGTCGCCTACGGCCACTTCGGGGTGATCGGCGGCATCGTCTGCATCGCGGTGGGGTTCGAGCAGATGGTGACGCAGCCGGCGGCGACCATGACCTTCACCCACCTCAACCTCCTGTACGGAGGGGCGATCCTGCTGCTGTCGTCGATGGTCTACATGCGGTACGCCATGTCGAGGGTCTGGCGCGTCGCCCGGATGACGGCGGTGGGGGTCCTCCTGGTGCTCCTCTACGTCTCGCTGCTCGTGCCGGGGATCGTCGCGACGGCCCTGCTGGCGGCCGCGCTGTTCGGGCTGGTCACCGTGGAGAAGCGCTGGCCGGGGTTCTCGTCCCGCGGTGGCGAGCGGGCACGGGAGGAGGCGGAGGCCTAGGCCCTGTTCAGGGGAGCGCGCGGCGGGCCTGCTGCACCTCGCGGGCGATGGCCCACCCGTCGCCGACCGGGCCGAGGTGCTGCAGCTTGTCGGGGTTGGCCACGGAGCGGATCGTCTGGATCCGGTCGCCGAGCAGCTCCAGGCGTCATCGTGCCGACGACCCGGCCGTCCCGGTCGCGCAGGATCGCCCCCGGTTGCCCGTTCAGCTCCCGCCGCTCCAGCGAGGCGTCGATCACCGCCAGCGCCGGGAACATCGCGCCGAGGACCCGCGTCACCTTGACCGCGCCGACCACGCTGCGCGCGAAGGCCGGCGCCTTGCCACCACCGTCGCCGACCATCGCGACGTCGGCCGCGAGCAGCTCCTGCAGGGCGTCGACGTCGCCGTCGCGCAGCGCGTCGAAGAACCGTGCGGCCAGCTCGTCCTGAGCCACCTTGTCCGCCGCGAAGCGGGGACGCCCCACGTCCATGTGCCGCCGGGCCCGCGTCGCCAGCTGCCGGCACGCGGCCTCCGACCGCCCGACCGCCGCCGCGACCTCGGGGAACGGGAAGGCGAACACCTCCCGCAGCACGAAGACCGCGCGTTCCAGCGGGCTCAGCCGCTCGAGCAGCAGGAGCGCGGCCATCGACACCGAGTCGGCCAGCTCGGCCGACCGCTCGGGGTCCGCATACGGGTCGTCGAGCAGTGGCTCGGGGAACCACTCGACCGACGTAGGTCTCGCGCCGCACCCGGGCGGAGCGCAGGACGTCGAGCGAGACCCGGGTGACCACGGCCGAGAGGTAGGCCTTGACCGACCTCGGCACGGTGGAGGACGACTCGTAGCGCACCCACGTCTCCTGCACCGCGTCCTCGGCGTCGGAGACGCTGCCGAGGATCCGGTACGCGATCGCGAACAGCAGCGGTCGCAGTGGCGCGAACTCGTCGCTGCGGGTCACGTCAGGCCGGCCCGGAAGCCCTGGCGCCACGACGGGTAGCGCGGTTCCCAGCCCAGCTCCCGCTTGGCCTTGGCGTTGGAGAACCCGCGGCCCTCGGTCATCATGCCGACCACCATCTCGCCGGCCAGCAGCCGCGCGAGCCAGGCGGGTACCCGCCGCGGCGGTCCCGCTCCGAGGCAGCTCGCGAGGTAGGGCAGCCACTCGCTCACCGGCGCGGGGTCGTCGTCGACGATGTTGTAGATGCCGGTCGCCTTCTGCTCCACCGCCAGGACGGTAGCGCTCGCCGCGTCGTCGACGTGGATCCAGGAGAAGTAGCCGGTGCCGCCGCCGACGAGCGGGAGCCTCCGTTTCCGGACGAGGTCCAGCTGGCTGTCGGCGGCCTCGGGTCCGTAGAAGCCGCCGTAGCGCAGGACCGCGCCCCCGGCCCGCTGGACCGACTCCTCGAGGCGGGTGATGGCCTTGGTCCCCTCCGTCACCTCGAGCGGGTCGTCCTCGGTCTTCACCCAGCTGCCCTCGTGCGCGCCGTTCATGCTGGCGTGACCCTGCGCGACGACGTGCAGGACGCCGGTGGCCTCGGCGGCGGCCAGCAGGTGGTCGACGCCCTCGGTGCGGAGCCGGTTCGTGGGGGCGAAGAACCGGTCGGCTCGTCGCAGGCTGGGCTTCCCGGCGTGCTGCGCCGACAGCGCGGTCATCTGGTTGACGATGGTGTCCGGTCGGGCGGCCGCGACCGCCTCGCCCACGGCGGCGGCGTCGAGGCCGTCCATGACGACGCCGATGGCCCCCAGGCGCTCCAGCAGCGCCACCCGGTCGGCCGTGGTGGTCGTCGCGGTCACCTGGTGTCCACGGGCCACCAGCTGCGGGATGAGCCGCCGCCCGATGACTCCGCTGCCACCGGCCACGAACACTCGCATCGCGTCACACTCCTTCGGTCGGTACGCCTCTCCGATGTGGAGACGGGAGAGCGGGCCGGGTGTGACATCCCCGCTCAGGAGCGCGTGACGGCGCCGGACCACACCCAGGTCTCGTGCTGGTGCGGAGGGACGCCGAAGCGGATCTGTACCGCCCGCGGCGTCCACGCGACGGCGTGGCCGACGACCAGCTCCTCCACGCCGTCCTCCCAGACGACCCAGGCGCTGACACGTACCGGTTCGGCGGCGGCGGTCACGCTCGAGTGCGTGAGCTGCTCCGCGGTCAGGGACCGAGGCTGCCGCGCGGCTCGCCTCGGAACGTCCGTCATGTGCTGACGGTATCGAACACCCGTTCGATCGGCCCGTGGTGGCGCTGACTCCGCAACGACTGACAAGGGCGTCAGTTGTTGCGGCGGTCCGGGTCGCGGGCGCGCAACTACTGACAAGGGCGTCAGTTGTTGCGGCGGTCCGGGCTGTGGGGGCGCAACTACTGACAAGAGCGTCAGTTGTTGCGGTGGCGGCCGCCGGCGTCGGCGGCGGGCAATGGTCGGGGTGACAGGATTTGAACCTGCGGCCTCTTCGTCCCGAACGAAGCGCGCTACCAAGCTGCGCCACACCCCGTGGCTCTGCCCCGTCCGACGGCGAACCGGCGCGAGGCAGCGAAGAGTGAGGATAGCCGAGCGGAGCCGGCGGCTGAAATCGGTTCGCCCGCGACTACATGCACGCCACCCGAGGCCGACCCTCAGGCCGCGGGAACCAGCGTCATCAGCGTGGCCTCGGGTCGACAGGCGAACCGCACCGGCGCGTACGGAGACGTCCCGAGGCCGGCCGAGACCTCGAGCCAGGCAGCGTCGGGTGGGGCCGGTGAGCCGAGCGCACGACCCGCACCGGGCCACCATCGGGACAGCCCCTTGGCGCGCCCGCGGTCGAGGTCGCAGTTCGTCACCAGTGCCCCGAGACCGGGCAGGCAGAGCTGGCCGCCGTGCGTGTGGCCGGCGATGAGCAGCTCCGCGCCGTCGCGGGTCATGGCGTCGAGGATGCGCTGGTAGGGCGCGTGCGTGACGCCGAGGCGCAGCTCGGCCTCCGGCGAGAACGGCCCCTCGACCAGGGCGTAGCGGTCGTACTTGAGGTGCGGGTCGTCGACCCCGACGAACTCGACGGTCGAGCCGGCCACGACGAGCGTCGCCCGCGTGTTGGTGAGGTCGGTCCAGCCGAGGTCGAGCATCCCCTTGACGAGGTCCTCGGTCGGCAGTCGGGCGACCTCGACGGCGTCGGCGGGCGGCGGCGGCAGCAGGTAGAGGAACGGGTTCTTCGGCTGCGGGCGTGAAGTAGTCGTTGGACCCCAGGACGAACACGCCGGGTACGCCCTCGAAGGCCGAGAACGCCTCCAGCGCGACGGGGATGGCGTCCGGGTGCGAGATGTTGTCGCCGGTGTTGACGATGAGGTCCGGCTCGCAGGTCGGCCAGCGCCGCCACCCACTCGGCCTTGCGGCGCTGTCCGGGCATCAGGTGCAGATCGCTGACGGTGGACCACCCGCAGCGGCCGGTGGCCCGCCGGGAGAACCGGCACGGTGAACCGGCGTAGGGCATAGGCGTTGCGCTCCACCAGGGACGCGTAGGCGAGTCCGAGGGCCCCCGCCGCACCGACGAGGGACGCAGCGCGAGCGACGGGATGCATACGTCGATCCTCGCATGAGCCCGCGGACCGTCTCGTGCGCGCGACGCCTGAGAGACTCACCGCATGAGCCGCCTCAAGGACACCCTGCGCTCCGACCTCACCGACGCGATCCGTGGCCGGGACTCGGTACGAGCGGGCACCCTGCGGATGGTCCTCACGTCGGTGACGACCGAGGAGGTCGCCGGCACCGAGGCGCGTGAGCTGAACGACGACGACGTCCTCAAGGTGATCGCCAAGGAGGCCAAGAAGCGGCGCGAAGCGTCGACCGCCTACACGGGCGCCGGGCGGCCGGAGCTGGCGGCCAAGGAGGACGCGGAGCTCGCCGTCATCGAGACCTACCTGCCGGCGCAGCTGGGCGACGAGGAGATCGAGGCGCTCGTCGCCGAGGCGGTCGCCGAGACCGGAGCGACGGGTATGCCGCAGATGGGTCTGGTCATGAAGGCCGTTCAGCCGCGTATGGCCGGACGCGCCGACGGCGGCCGGGTGGCCGCCGTCGTCCGGAAGGTGCTGGCCGGCTGACGAGCAGCCGGCATCCAGCCAGTCGAGCTAGCCGGGTCCGCCCCCGCCGTTCCCATTCCCGTTCCCATTGCCGTTCCCGTTCCCATTGCCGTTCCCGTTGTTGCCGTCGGCCGGTGGCGGGGTGGCCGGCGGTTGTGGTTGCTGCGGCTGAGGCTGCGGGGCCGGCCCGGCTGAGATGTACAGCGTGATCTGACTACCGCGGTTGGCCGTGCCCGGCAGGGTTGGCGTAGGCGACGAGGCCCGGTCGGTAGTTCGAGTTGACGCGGCGTCCCACCGTGACCGTGAAGCCCTGGGCCTCCAGCGCGTTGGTCGCGTTGGCGACCGTCTGGCCGGCGACCGAGCCGAAGTCGACCTTGTCCCCGTTGGAGACCTTGTCCGACGGAGCGGGGAAGCCGACGTTGGGCTGCCCCGCAAGGGCGTAGTCCATGATCGCCTTCCACGTCGGGGCGGCGATGCTCGCGCCGAAGACGGTTTGTAAGGACCGCCGGGCAAGGCGATGTTGTCGAGGGCCTGGCTGTTGCCGAGCGGCGTACCCACCCAGACGGCGGTGGTCAGCTGCGGCGTGTAGCCGACGAACCAGGTCTCGTTGTTCTTGTCGGTCGTTCCGGTCTTGCCGGCCGCGATCCGGCCGCCGGCGAGCGCGCTCTTCGCGCCCGTGCCGTTGCCGGTGAGCACCGAGGTCATGATGGTGGCGACGCCGTGCGAGACGTCGGGGTCGACAACCTGCTTGCAGTTCTTGGTGCCCGGCTTGTCGAACGGCAGCTCCTTGCCGTCGGGGCCGGTGATGCTCTGGACCGGGATCGGCGTGCAGTGGACTCCGTTGTTGGCCAGCGACCCGTAGGCGCTCGCCACGGTCATCGGCGACACCTCCTGGGTGCCGAGGATGATGCCCGAGGGGCCGATCTTGGAGATCGGGTTACCGTCGGCCCGGTGCAGGCCCATCCGGGTCTCGGTCTCCTGGACGTTGCAGACCCCGACCTGGCCGGCGAGGGCGATGAACGCCGTGTTGATCGACCGGGCCGTCGCCTGGGTGATCGTCATCTGCCCGCCGGCAGTCTCGTCGTTGCGAACGTTCCACGCCGGGGCGCCCTTCGGGCACGCCGCACGGGTCGGGCATGTCAGCGTTGGTGTAGCTCGCCGCCTGGCTGGGACTGGCCTGCTTGGCGTTGACCGTCGTGTTGATCGGGAGGCCCTTCTCCAGCGCGGTGACCAGGGTGAAGGCCTTCTCCGTCGACCCGAACTGGAACCCGCCGGAGCCGCCGTACTTGGTGTCGACGCCCCAGTTGACGACGGTCTCGCCGAAGTTCTTGGAGTTGAGGATGTACTTGGTGTTCTGGCCCATCCCCCTCACCGCTCCGGTGGTGGGGTCGAGCGTGACGGCCGCCGCGCCGATCGTGTAGGAGTTCCCCTGCGGGACCCGTTTGAGGACCTCGTCGCGGGCGTGCGCGGCGATGTCGGGGTCGATCGTCGTCTGGATGGTCAGGCCGCCGCCGAAGATCTTGGCCTTGCGCTCGTCGACCGTCTTGCCCAGCGCCTGCTCCAGCGACGGGTCGAGCTCGAGCCACTTGATGACGTAGTCGCAGAAGTATGCGTAGACGTCGCCGGACGGCCTGGCAGGCGGTGGGCGCCGACGTCACCTTGAGCATGTCGGCGAGCTTGACCGCCTTGGCGTCGGTCATCTCCTTGTCGGTGATGAGCCCCAGCTCGTGCATCCGGTCGAGGACGACGTTGCGTCGCGCGATGGCCCGCTCGGGGTTGTTCACCGGGTCGGTCGTGCCGGGGTTCTGCGCCAGGCCGGCGATGAGGGCCGCCTCGGTGAGGTTGAGGTCCTTGGCGTCCTTGTTGAAGTAGTGCTTCGCAGCCGCCTGCACGCCGTAGGCCTGGTCGCCGTAGTAGACGATGTTGAGGTAGCCCTGGAGGATCTGGTCCTTCGACTGCTCCTTCTCGAGCTGGATCGAGTACTTCAGCTCCTGGAGCTTGCGGGTGACGCCGGCGAGGCCGCGCTGGGTGACCGCGGCCTGGGCGGCCTGCGTGTCGCCGGCCTTGAGGGCGGTGTCCAGCAGGGTCAGCTTGACGTACTGCTGCGTCAGCGTGGACCCACCGGAGGTGTTGACCGAGCCGGACGCGTTGGAGACCAGCGCGCGGACGACACCACGGACGTCGACGCCGCCGTGCTCGTAGAACCGGCTGTCCTCGATGGCGATCTGCGCCTTCTGCATGACCGGCGCGACCTGGTCGAGCGGGACGATGATCCGGTTCTCGTCGTGCGGGGTGGCGATGACGTTGCCCTTGGCGTCGAGGATCTTCGACTGCTGGGACAACGAGGCCGCGGTGAACTCGCTCGGCAGCGCGTCGAACATGTCGACACCGGTGCGAGTGATGGCTCCGGCCGCCCCGACGGTGGGCATGACCAGCCCGGCGCCGAGCAGGCCCATGACGAGGGCAGCACCGACGAACGCTCCCAGCAGGGGGATGATGCTCGCGATGTTGGTCGTCCGGCCGGCCTTCACGCGACCAAGGCTAACCCGGCCGAGGGCCCGGAACGGGCATCGTCGGTGTGCTGAGACACCCTAGGCTGCGGTCTGAGCGCCTCGTGTGCGGGGTCTGTGCGTCTCCGGTGGCTGTCTTACCCCAAACGCCGCCGCCGGTTCACCCCAATGGGCCATGTCTAGCCCGTCCGGACTAGTCCGATCGGCGACGACAAACCATCCGCGCGGGCGATGGTTGCACAACGCTGCACGTTCCTAGTGTCGGTTTCGGCACTTTCGGACGTGTATCACCAGCTTCCGACTCGTGTCCTGGGTCAGTACACGGGGTAAGCGGGAGCGGGAACACAGTGACCATCATCGAAAGCAGGCCGACCGGGGACACCGGTAGCGCCAAGACGCGGACAGCCGGGGGGCTGCAGGCGGACTGGGCGGGTCAGGGACGCTGCGTCAGCAACGACCCCGACGCCCTCTTCGTGCGCGGGGCCGCGCAGCAGAACGCCAAGATCGTCTGTCAGAAGTGCCCGGTCATCGCCGAGTGCCTGGCCGACGCCCTCGACAACCGGACCGAGTTCGGCGTCTGGGGAGGCATGACCGAACGCGAGCGCCGCGCCATGCTGCGCCGCCACCCCAACGTGACGTCGTGGTGGAGCCTGTTCCAGACGGCCCGCCTCGACCAGAGCCAGGTCTCCACCGCGTCCTAGCGGTTCGGTGTCTGGTCGGTGGCGGCTCAGTCGCGGTCCGGCTATCCGGCGGCGAGCGCTTCGCCGACCTGCCGTAGACCGTCGACGTCGTGGACGTCCTCGGCGAGCGCCGGTACCTCGGCGACCGGGGTGCTCGGGTGGCCGACCGAGAACCGGCGGGCCAGCTGCGCTGCCGGTCGGCGGCACCGGCGACGTCGGCGTGCAGGGCCAGCAGCCCCGCGGTGAGGTGGTCGCCGTCGTCGGCCCGGTCCTCGGCGGCCGCCCGGGCCCGCGCCGCACTCAGCCCCGGGGCCTGCACCTGCTGGACGCGGTTGAGCACGAGCCCGGTCAGGGGCATGCGCTCCGTCTCGAGCCGCGCGATGAAGTAGGACGCCTCGCGCAGGGCGTCTCGCTCGGGCGCGGCGACGACGAGGAACGCCGTCGAGCGCTGGGCCAGCAACGCGTACGTCTGGTCCGCCCGCTGGCGGAAGCCGCCGAACATCGTGTCGAGCGCCCCGACGAAGGTCTGGACGTCGCGGAGCATCTCGCCGCCGAGGACCCGGGACAGGGTCGACGAGACCAGCCCGATCCCGACGTTGAAGACGCGCAGCCCGGCCCGGCCGCCGGCCTTGGCGGGCGCCGAGATCAGCCGGATGAACCGGCCGTCGAGGAACGAGCCCAGCCGCTTCGGGGCGTCGAGGAAGTCCAGCGCCGACCGCGACGGAGGGGTGTCGACGACGATGAGGTCCCACCGCGGGCCGCCGTCGTCGTCCCCGTTGGCGCGGACCTCCTGGTGCAGCTGGCCGAGCTTCTCCATGGCCATGTACTCCTGCGTGCCCGCGAACGAGCTGGAGACGGCCTGGTAGAAGGGGTTCGCGAGGATCTGGTCGGCCTTCTCGGCGGTCGAGTGGGCGACGACGACCTCGTCGAAGGTCCGCTTCATGTCGAGCATCATCGCGTCGAGCGAGCCGCCGGCCGTCGTGTCGATGTGCGCGCACCGGCCGTGGGGTGTTGTCGAGCTCGGTGAGGCCCATCGACTGGGCGAGCCGCCGGGCGGGGTCGATGGTGAGGACGACGACCTTGCGCCCCTGCTCCGCCGCGCGCAGTCCGAGCGCCGCGGCCGTCGTGGTCTTGCCGACCCCGCCGGAGCCACAGCACACGACGATGTCGGTGTGCCGGTCGGCCAGGAGGGCGTCGACGTCCAGCCGCGGGGCTCGTGGGGTGGCCCGCGTGCTCATCGGGCGGTCTCGCTCGCCGGTCCAGCCGCGCTCGGCGAGCAGGTCGGCGAACTCGCGGACGGTCGACGAGTCGACACCGTCCGGGTTGATCGGCAGCCGGAACATCGGCCGCTCGAGCTGGTCCAGCAGCGCGAGCTGCTCGGTCTCCTGGGCCACCCGGAGCGCGTGGTCGCGCGCCTCGGCGAGCAGCCCCTCGACGAGGGCGTCGGTGACCCGCAGCCCGGCCGCCTCGAGGCCGGCCCGGACCTTGGGCCGGCTGATCGTGCCCTTCGCCGCCGAGGCCAGCTCGCGCGGCCCGCAGCAGCGGCTCGCGGACCTGGTTGATGATGACGTCCCCGATGGGCAGCCGGGCGGCGCGCAGCTCGGCGACGGCGTCGACCGTCTCCTGGACGGGCATCTCCTCGAGCAGCGTGACGACGTGGACGGCGGTCTGCGGGGAGGTGAGCATCTCGGTGATCGAGTCGGCCTGGGACCGGATCGGGCCCATCTTGGCCAGGTCGGCGACCTCCTCGTTCACGGAGAGGAACCGGACCACGCGGCCGGTCGGCGGGGCGTCGAGGACGATCGCGTCGTACGCCGGGGTGGTGTCGTGGCGCGAGTGGTGGCCGGCGGCGCGTCGCCGGTTCGCCTCGTAGACCTTGCCGATGAGGAGCACGTCGCGGACGCCGGGAGCGATCGTCGTCGCGAAGTCGACCGCCCCGAACCGCTCCAGCACGCCGCCGGCGCGGCCCAGCTTGTAGAAGATCTGGAGGTACTCGATGAGGGCGGCCTTGGCGTCGACCGAGAGGCCCCAGACCTCGCCGCCGCCCGCGGCGCCGGCGATCCGGATCTCCTCGGTGGCCAGCGGCGGCACGTCGAAGGTCTGGCTGATGCCCTGCCGGTCCTCGACCTCGACGAGCAGGACCCGGTGTCCACCGGACGCGAGCGCCATGGCCATCGCCGCGGCGACGGTGGTCTTCCCGGTGCCGCCCTTGCCGGTCACGATGTGCAGCCGCACGCCGGACGAGGTGCGCGCGGCCATGCGCGTGACCCTACGACCGCGGCCAGCCGGGCCACCGCATCGAGGACGACGGCGAAGGCCGGCTCGGCCGGCTCGATCACCTCGTCGTGCCCGACCCCGGGCAGCCGGAGCAGCTCCGGCCGGGTGGTGCGGTGCCCTGACGCTTCACGTAGCTCACCGAGACCTCAGGCGGGCACGGTGTCGTCGGCGTCGCCGTGGACCAGCACGACCGGGGCGAGGGCCGGGTGGGCGGCGGGGTCGGCCTCGGTCCAGGCCGCGTCGTCGGCGTCGCCCATGAACCGGGCCGCCGCCCCGTCGCCCAGGCCGAGGTCGCGGGTCAGGGCGAGGTCGACGCAGCCGGCGAGCGCGACGACGCCGGCGAGCGACCGCGGCCTCCGGGCGGGTCGCGGCGAGCGCGACGAGGTGGCCGCCGGCGGAGTGGCCCACGAGGACGCAGCGGTCGGGCAGGGCCGGGTCGGCCAGGACCGCGTCGACCGCCGCCGACACGTCGGCGAAGGTGCCGGGCCAGCCACCCCCACGCATACCGGTCCGTCGGTACTCGACCACCGCGACGTGGTGACCGGCGTCGGCGAACGCCTGCGCCTGCGGGGCCGCGTGGGTGCGGTCCCACTCGGGCTTCCAGAAGCCGCCGTGGACGACGACGACCGTGGTGCGGGTCGGGGAGCCCCCTCGTGGGAGGCGGACGTCGTAGACCTGGTCGGGGTCGATGCCGTAGGCGGTGGTGCGGCTCGGTGGCGCGACATCGGGCATGAGGGGACCCTGCCATGGGTAGCGTGCCGATGTGGCGGTGACCTGGCTGACGGCGTTCCTCGACACGGCGGCGGACGACGCGCCGGCGACCGAGGCGTACTGGGCGGCCGTCACCGGCTGGCCGCTCTCGGAGCGGCGGGGCCCGGACGGCGAGTTCGCCAGCCTGCAGCCGCCGGACGGCGACGGCCCGGTCAAGGTCCAGGTGGTCGGCGACCGCCGGCCGGCGGGATGCACCTCGACGTGCACACCGACGACCTCGACGGCCTGGCTCGAGCGACGCGGCGCGGCTCGGCGCCGAGATCCGGATGACCGACCTCGGGTATGCGGTGGGCCGTTCACCGGGCGGGCTGGTCTTCTGCCTCGTGCGCGGGCCGGCGAGAACGACCCGGTCCGGTGGCGTGGCCCGGCGGGTCCAGCCTGGTCGACCAGGTGTGCCTGGACATCGGCCAGGAGCGCGTTCGAGACCGGAGGCGCAGTTCTGGTCGACGCTGACCGGCTGGCCGCACGTCGCGGGGCGGCTCGCCGGAGTTCGACCGGATCCTGCCGCCGCCCGGCCAGCCGCTGCGCGTGCTGCTGCAGCGGGTGGACGAGGAGGAGGGTCCGGTCCGGCTGCACCTCGACCTCGCCAGCGAGGACCGGGAGGCCGAGGTGGCCCGGCACGTGGAGCTGGGTGGACGGGTGGTCCGGACCACGCCCTGGTGGGTCACCCTGCTCGACCCCAGCGGTCGCGAGTACTGCGTCACCCGCCGCAACCCGGTGAGCGGCCGCCTGCCCTGACCGGGCTGATGGTCGGTCAGGTCGGTCAGGCCGGCCGGGCCGCGGCCGTGTCGATCTCCCGGCCGAGCCGGCGGGCGGCGAAGGCGGCGATGATGAGGATGACGCCCCAGATGATGGCGACGACGCCGACCCACAGGACGATCGAGAGGACGCCGACCCCGGGCTTGGCGACGAACAGGATCCCGATGACGAGGGACAGCACGGCCGAGATGACGAGCATCCACCGCGGCTGGGTGCGGGTGCTGGAGAAGGCGCCGACTCCCTGGAAGACCGCCGTGACGATGAACCAGATGCCGAGGATCCAGGTCAGCGTGAGGGCGACGTCGAACGGGTGGATGACGGCGATGAGCCCGGCGACGATGGAGATGACGCCGAAGGCGATCTTCCAGCCCTTCCCGGTCCCCCCTTTCTGGAAGGCGGCCACGAGGTTGACGACGCCGTCGACGAGCGCCCAGAACCCCCAGAGGACCGCCAGCGCCACGGCCGTGATCCATGGCCACACCATGGCCATCAGGCCGAAGAGGACGGCGATGACGCCGCGGACGAGGAGCATCACCCAGTTGTCGTCCAGCCAGTTCTTTTCCATGGTCTCAGCGTGGCAGGTCGCGGCC
Organism: uncultured Actinomycetota bacterium; assembly: GCA_963770005.1. Lineage (GTDB taxonomy): Bacteria > Actinomycetota > Actinomycetes > Actinomycetales > Dermatophilaceae > Lapillicoccus. Next base: position 193,561 of record CAVYNX010000006.1, read on the forward strand.
CCTACAGTGACGACATGACGAAGTGGGAGTACGCCACGGTTCCGCTGATGATCCACGCCACCAAGCAGATCCTCGACAACTGGGGTGAGGACGGGTGGGAGCTGGTCCAGGTGGTCACCGGCCCGGACGGCAACGGCCTGGTGGCCTACCTCAAGCGACCGAAGGGCTGAGGTCCCGCGATGAGTGCCGTCGAGGACCGGTTGGCCGAGCTGGGGCTGAGCGTCCCGGACGTCGCGACCCCGGCGGGGGCCTACGTCCCCGCCCTCCGGAGGGCAACCTCGTCTTCACCTCCGGCCAGCTGCCGATGGTGTCCGGCGACCTCCCGCAGACCGGCAAGGTCGGCGACGGTCACGGCCTGGTCCCCGCCGACGACGCCAAGGCGCTCGCGCGGATCTGCGCGCTCAACGCCATCGCCGCGGTGAAGTCGGTCGTGGGCGACCTCGACCGGGTCACCCGCGTCGTCAAGGTGGTCGGCTTCGTGGCCTCCGACCCGTCGTTCAGCGGCCAGCCCGGCGTCATCAACGGCGCCAGCGAGCTGCTCGGCGAGGCGTTCGGCGACGCGGGCGTCCACGCGCGCTCGGCGGTCGGGGTGGCGGTCCTCCCGCTCGACTCGCCGGTCGAGGTGGAGATCGTCGTCGCCGTCGCCGACTGACCCGAGGGACCTCGTGGCGGTACGCGACTTCGCCCCCGGCGTCGCTGGGCCCGCAGGCGGCCGAGTGGCTCGCCGGGCGACGGACCGACCCGGTCCAGCCTCGGTATGCGGCGACGGTGATGCTCGTGCGCGACGGGACCGGCCCTCGGGCCTGGACGTGTTCATGCTGCGCCGGGTGGCGACGATGGCGTTCGCGCCCCGGACGTGGGTGTTCCCGGGCGGCGGGGTGGACCCGCGGGACGACGAGCCGGACCTGCCGTGGGCCGGCCCGCAGCCGCGGGAGTGGGCCGCGGTCATGGGCTGCGAGGAAGGGCTGGCCCGGGCGCTGGTCTGCGCCGCGGTGCGCGAGGTGTTCGAGGAGTGTGGCGTGCTGCTCGCCGGGCCGTCGCCGGACACGGTCGTCGCCGACCTCCGGGACCCCCAGTGGGACGCCGAGCGGGCGGCGCTGCTGTCCAAGGAGCAGTCCTTCGCCGAGCTGCTGCTGCGCCGCGGACTGGTGCTGCGCTCGGACCTGCTGTCGATGCAGGGCCGTTGGGTGACACCGGAGTTCGAGCCCCGCCGCTACGACACGTTCTTCTTCGCCGCGCTGCTGCCCGAGGGCCAGATCCCCGACGACGACACGTCCGAGGCCGACCACGCCGACTGGACCGACCCCGACACGCTGCTCGCGGCGTACGAGTCGGGGGAGGCGATCCTGCTGCCGCCGACCGTGGTGTCGGTCGAGCGGGTCCGAGCCGCGAGGTCGGCGGCCGAGCTCGTCGCCACCTCGCGGCCGTCGCGCGCGGTCATCCCCGAGCTGGTCGAGGTGGCCGGCCAGCCGATGATCCGGGCGGACCTGCCGTAGCGGGCACTCCGCCCGGCTCGGCCCTCCCGGCTCGGGTCGGCGAGGCTGACGCAGCGTCGAGCGGGTTGACGCCCCTTGTAGAGCGAGTCAACCCGCTCGACGCTGCGTCAACCCGCAGAACCGCGGGGTCGCTACGGTGGCCGGGTGAGCGACGCGTGGCGGTCGGGGGCGGTGAGCGAGCGCGCGTACTGCGTGCTCGCCCCGAACCCCGGCCCGATGACGCTCGAGGGCACCAACACCTGGGTCCTGCTCGAACCGGGGTCCACCGAGGCGGTCGTCGTCGACCCGGGACCGCTGGATCTCGGAGCACCTCGAGGCGGTGCTGCGCCTCGTCGAGGAGCGGGGCGCGCGGGTCGCGCTGACCCTGCTGACCCACCACCACCAGGACCACGCGGAGGCGGCCGAGCACTTCGCCGCCCAGACCGCCGCACCGGTCCGCGCGATCGGGCGCGGGCACGACGACCTCGGCCGACGGCGAGACGGTCCGGGTGGGCGGGCTGGAGGTCACCGTCGTCACGACGCCCGGGCACACCGGCGACTCCGTCTCGTTCCTGCTGCCGGCCGAGTCGGCGCTGCTGACCGGCGACACGGTGCTCGGCCGGGGCACCACGGTGGTGGCGTGGCCCGACGGCGAGCTGCGCCGCATACCTCGACGTCGCTGGAGCGGATCGAGCGGCTGGCGCCGGTCCGGCGCAGGCGGCCCGGATCCTGCCCGGCCACGGGCCGCTGGTGCCCGACGCGGCGGCCACCGTCCGCTTCTACCTCGACCACCGCGCGCAGCGGCTCGACGAGGTCCGGGCCGCGCTGGCGGCCGGCGACACCGAGCCGCGGCAGGTCGTCGAACGGGTCTACGCCGACGTGCCGCGCGAGGTCTGGCCCTGCGCCGAGCTGAGCGTCCGGGCCCAGCTGGACTACCTGCAGTACCGGTCCGCCGACGGCGGACGTAACGTGACTGAGTGACCCACCACCCTGAGCCCGCCACCATCGGGCAGCTGCGCGCCTCCGGACACGAGCCGCGCACCGTCAAAGCGGAGATCCGCGCCAACCTCGTCCGCCTCCTGCGCGCCGGGGAGAACCCCTTCCCGGGCATCGTCGGGTTCGACGACAGCGTCCTGCCCGACGTCCAGCGGGCCCTGCTCGCGGGGCACGACCTCGTCCTGCTCGGCGAGCGCGGCCAGGGCAAGACCCGGCTGATGCGCACCATCGCCGGGCTGCTCGACGAGTGGTCGCCCTACGTCGCCGGCTGCGAGATCCACGACGAGCCGCTCGCCCCGATCTGCCAGCGCTGCCGCACCCTGGTCGCCACCGACGGCGACGACGTGCCGATCGAGTGGCGGCACCGCGACGACCGCTACACCGAGAAGCTCGCGACGCCGGACACCAGCGTCGGCGACCTCGTCGGCGACGTCGACCCGACCAAGGTGGCCGAGGGCCGCACCCTCGGCGACCCGGAGACCATCCACTACGGGCTGCTCCCGCGCGCCCACCGCGGCGTCTTCGCCCTCAACGAGCTGCCCGACCTCGCCGAGCGCATCCAGGTCGCCCTGTTCAACGTGCTGGAGGAGCGCGACATCCAGGTGCGGGGGTATGCGGTCCGGCTGCCCGCTCGACGTGCTCGTCGTCGCGTCGGCGAACCCCGAGGACTACACCAACCGCGGCCGGATCATCACGCCGCTGAAGGACCGGTTCGGGGCCGAGGTGCGCACCCACTACCTCGACGACGTCGACGAGGAGGTCGCCCTCATCTCGCAGGAGGCCGGTCTCGTCGCGGCGGTGCCCGCGCACCTGCTCGAGGTGATCGCCCGGCTGGTGATGGAGCTGCGGACCTCGTCCTCGGTCGACCAGCGCTCGGGCGTCTCGGCGCGGTTCGCCATCGCGGCGGCCGAGGCGACCTCGGCCTCGGCGCTGCGCCGCGCGGCCCTCACCGGCGAGGAGGACGCCGTCGCCCGGATCGGCGACCTCGCCGACGTCCTGCCGACGCTGCGCGGCAAGGTCGAGTTCGAGATGGGCGAGGAGGGCCGCGAGCTGGAGGTCATCGGCCACCTGCTGCGGCTGGCCACGGCGGCGACGTTCCGCGAGCGGGTCGCCGGCACCGACCTGTCCGGCGTGACCGCGCACTTCGAGGACGGCTCGGTCGTCGAGACCGGCGACCTCGTGCCGGCGACGACGCTGCTGTCGCAGCTGGGCACGACGCCCGGTCTGGCCGCGATCCTGGCCCGGCTCGGGGTCGGCGAGGACTCGGTGTCGCCCGGACAGGTCGCCGCCGCGGTCGAGTTCGTCCTCGAGGGGCTGCACCTGACGAGACGGCTGTCCAAGGTCCAGGCCGACGGCCAGACGATCTACGGGAGCTGACGTGCCGTCCGAGAGGCACCGCGCCGGGCGCTACCGCTACGGCTCGTGGGCGGGCGGGGCCGACCCGCTCGCCCCGCCGTTCGACGTCCGGGCCGCGGTCGACGAGATCGGCCAGGACGTCATGGAGGGCACCTCGCTGCGCGAGGCCATGGAACGCCTGATGCGGCGCGGCCTCGGGGACCGCTCCGGCCTCGACGAGCTGCGGCGCGAGCTGGCCCGCCGCCGCCGCGAGGTCGAGCGCCGCGGCAACCTCGCCGGAACCCTCGACCAGGTCCGGGAGGAGCTGGACCAGGCCCTGTCGGCCGAGCGCGAGTTCCTCGCCGGGCGCGACGGCGACGACGCCCGGCTCGCCGAGATGAACCTCGACACGCTGCCCGACGACACCGCGGGCCAGGTCCGCGAGCTGAACGACTACCAGTGGCGCAGCGCCGAGGGCCAGCAGCACTGGCAGAACGTGCTCGACCTGCTGCGCCGCGAGGTCCTCGACGCCCAGTTCGCCGGGATGAAGGAGGCGCTTGTCCGGCCAGGACCCCGCGGCCATGGAGGCGGTCCGCGACATGATGGCCGACCTCAACGCGTTGCTGGGCAAGCACGCCCGCGGTGAGGACACCGCCGAGGACTTCGAGCAGTTCATGGAGAAGCACGGCGAGTTCTTCCCGGAGAACCCCAAGGACGTCGACGAGCTCATCGACGCCCTCGCCCGCCGGCAGGCGGCCGCCGAGCGGATGATGCGCTCGCTGTCCCGCGAGCAGCAGCAGGAGCTCGCCGGGCTCATGCAGCAGGCCATGCAGGACATGGGCCTCGAGCAGGAGATGTCCCAGCTGGCCGACTCGCTGCGCTCGCTGCGACCCGGCATGTTCCGCGGGCCGGCAGCCCGCCGACATCGACGGCAACGAGTCCCTCGGCCTCGGTGACGCCGTCGGCGCGGTGGCCGACCTCGCCGACCTCGAGGCGCTGGAGAACCAGCTGTCCCAGGCGTCCGCGCTCGGCAGCGGGCTCGACGACGTCGACGTCGACCGGTTGGAGCGGCAGCTGCCCGGCTCGTCGGTGCGCGACTTCGAGGCGCTGCGCGAGCTGGAGCGCGAGCTGGAGCGGCAGGGCTACCTGCGGTCCGACTCCGACGGCCTCGCCCTGACGCCCAAGGCGCTACGGCGCCTCGGTGAGACGGCGCTGCGGCGGATCTTCCAGCACCTCGACGCCGACGCGTCCGGGTCGCACCTCGACCCGCGGTCCGGCAGCGCCGACGAGCGCACCGGGGCGCACCTGCCCTGGGAGTTCGGCGACGAACGCCCGCTCGACGCCGTGCGGACGGTCCAGAACGCGGTCCTGCGCCGGGCGGGCTCGGGTATGCCTCGCGACGGTGGGGCTCGCGGCATACGGCTCGAGGTCGAGGACTTCGAGGTGGCCGAGACCACGCGCCGGACCGGCGCGGCGGTCGCGCTGCTCGTCGACCTCTCGTTCTCGATGATCCAGGAGGGCCGCTGGGGCCCGATGAAGCAGACGGCGCTCGCGCTGTCCCACCTCATCCAGAGCCGGTTCCGTCAGGACGCACTCCAGATCATCGGGTTCGACCGGACGGCGCGGAAGCTCAACGCCATGGAGCTGGCCGAGGTCGAGCCGCAGTGGATCCAGGGCACCAACCTCCACCACGCCCTGATGCTCGCCGGCCGGCACCTGCGCCGTCACCCCGAGGCCGAGCCGGTGGTGCTCATCGTCACGGACGGCGAGCCGACCGCCCACCTCGAGGAGGACGGCACGCCGGTGTTCCAGTGGCCGACCACTCCGGCCACGGTGCGGGCGACGGTCCGCGAGGTCGACACCCTCACCCGCTACGGCGTCCCGCTCAACTTCTTCCTCCTCGGCGACGACCCGGGGCTCGCCCGGTTCGTCGACTCGGTGGCCCGGCGCAACGGCGGGCCGGGTGTTCTCACCGGACGTCGGCCGGCTCGGGGGAGTACGTCGTGTCCGACTACCTGCGCGCCCGCGCCGGCCGCCGCCGCTCCGCCTGAACGACCGGGTCACGGCTCCCGCCCCCGGCCCTCGTACGCGTGTACGACACCGTGACCTGAATGTGACAATCGGGCCCGGGGTGTGGTTCGTATTCAACGATGTCTGCCACGCCACCTGACCACTCCCCCTCGACGGGCCACGGGACCTCTGGACGCCACCGGGGTCCCGCGCTGCCCGTGACCCTCGGCTGGCGCACGCCTGCCGTGGCGCACGGTCGGCCTGCGTTCGGCCGCCGGCCTCGCGCTGGTCGTCGGCGCCGGCGCCGTCACCCTGGGGCCCGCCCGCCTGCCCGAGGGGGTCGCCACCCCCGCGTCGGCCCAGGCCAGCAGCGCCGACGCGGCCCAGATGGAGGCCGCGGCGCTGTCGATGCGCCTCTCCGACCGCGCCAGCCGGTCCGGACGCAGCGAGCTGCTCGCCACCGACGCGCTCACCGCCGACGCGCTCGGCACCGAGGACCGCGCCCGTCCCCAGACCCGCATCAACCCGGCCGCCGCCGTGCCCGTCCCGGCTCCGCCTCCGCCCGCCCCGGCTCCGGCTCCGGCGCCCGCCCCCGCGCCCACCCCGACGGCGACGCCGAAGCCCACCGCGAAGCCGGCGCCGACCCCGCGCCGGCGCCCAAGACGGCGGCTCCGGCCGCACCGACCGGGATCTCGCAGGCGGCCTGCGCCTCCGGCTCCGCGGTCGAGGCGGGCCTCACCAAGGACGCCATCCGCGTCCACCGCGCCGTGTGTGCGCTGTTCTCCGGCGTCAGCGGCTGGGGCGGACGCACCGGGAGCGGCGGCGAGCACAGCACCGGCCAGGCGCTCGACATCATGATCCCCAACAGCTCGGTCGGACAGGCCATCGCGAACTACGTGCGGGCCAACGCCAAGGCGCTCGGCGTCAGCGAGGTCATCTGGTCCCAGCACATCTGGACCGTCCAGCGCTCGGGCGAGGGCTGGCGGGCCATGTCCGACCGTGGGTCACCGACGGCGAACCACTACGACCACGTCCACGTCACCGTCTACGGGAGCTCCGGCACCGTCTGAGGTTCAGGCGGTCGGACTCAGGCGACCTTCAGCGGGCGCGGCGGCGCAGCCGGTCGACGTCGAGCAGCAGCACGGCGCGCGCCTCGAGCTTGAGCCACCCGCGGCCGGCGAAGTCGGCCAGCGCCTTGTTGACCGTCTCGCGTGAGGCGCCGACCAGCTGGGCCAGCTCCTCCTGGGTGAGGTCGTGGCTGACCATGACCCCGTCCTCGACCGGGCGGCCGAACCGCTCGGCGAGGTCCAGCAGGGCCTTGGCCACCCGGCCCGGCACGTCGGTGAACACGAGGTCCGCGAGGTGCTCGTTGGTGCGGCGCAGCCGCTGGGCGAGCGCCGCGAGCAGCGCCTTGGCCACCTCGGGCCGCCCCGTGAGCAGCCCGGTCAACGAGTCGTTGCCGAGCCCCAGCAGCTGGGTCTCGGCGACCGCCGTGGCCGTCATCGTCCGGGGACCGGGGTCGAACAGGCTGAGCTCGCCGAACATCTCGCCCGGACCGAGGATCGCGACGAGGTTCTCGCGTCCGTCCGAGCTGGAGCGGCCGAGCTTGATCTTGCCCTCGCCGATGACGTAGAGCGAGTCGCCGCTCTCGCCCTCCCGGAAGAGGATGTCGCCGCGCTCCATGCGGACCGGGCTCATCTGGGCCAGCAGGACCTCCGCGTCCTCGGCGTCCAGGGCCGCGAAGAGCGGCGCCCTGCGCACAACCTCGTGGTCCACGCCGACAGTGTGCCAGAACGGCGCAGAACCACACCCGGACCGACCGGCGGCCCCGGCGGGCCTGACAGACGGGGGATCTAGGCTGCCGGGGTGTCCGCAGCCTCCGAGACGCTCGTCGCGTCCGCCGTGCCGGACGAGACCCCCGTCGCGCGCACCCGGCGGGCCCGGCGGATGTACCGCGCGCTGCACGAGCGCTACCCCTACGCCCACTGCGAGCTCGACTTCACCGACGCCGCTCGAGCTGCTCGTCGCCACCATCCTGTCGGCGCAGACCACCGACCAGCGGGTCAACCTCGTGACGCCGCAGCTCTTCGCGCGCTACCCCGACGCCGCCGCATACGCCGGAGCCGACCGCGCGGAGCTGGAGACGATGATCCAGTCGACCGGGTTCTTCCGGAACAAGGCCGACGCGCTCATCAAGCTCGGTGGCGCGCTCGTCGAGCACTTCGACGGCCAGGTGCCCGGCCGCCTGGCCGACCTCGTCACGCTGCCCGGGGTCGGCCGCAAGACCGCGAACGTCGTGCTGGGCAACGCCTTCGACGTTCCGGGCATCACCGTCGACACCCACTTCGGCCGGCTGGTCCGCCGGTTCGGCTGGACCGACGAGACCGACCCGGTCAAGGTCGAGCACCTCGTCGGCGGGATCTTCCCGCGCCGCGACTGGACGATGCTCAGCCACGTCCTGATCTTCCACGGCCGCCGCACCTGCCACGCCAAGAAGCCGGCGTGCGGCGCCTGCCCCGTCGCCGCGTGGTGCCCGAGCTACGGCACCGGTCCGACCGACCGTGACGAGGCGGTGAAGCTGCTGGCCTACGAGCTGAAGCCCGGCGCCGTGCTGCCGGAGCCGCCGCCCGCCCCGCTGCCGGCGCCGGTCGGCGTCGCCGCGGCGCCGGGTCACCGCGAAGACCCGCTGAGCCCGCATGTCGCGTATGCCGTCGATCGCCGGTCCGGGCGAGACGCTCACCCCGCTGCGGTCCCCGTCGCCCACGACCGCCGCCGCCCTGGCTGACCCGGATGATGCACAACGCGACGGTGGCCGAGCCGGGGTGGTTCAGCCGGTTCCTGCCCCCGGACGACGGTGGCCGGGAGTCGGCGGTGTTGTTGCTGTTCGGTCCCGATGTCGACGGCGCGGAGTCGTTGCTGCTCATCGAACGTTCACACGACATGCGTTCCCATCCCGGCCAGGTCGCGCTGCCCGGCGGCGCCACCGACCCCGGTGACGCCGACGTCGTCGCCACCGCCCTGCGCGAAGCCACGGAGGAGGTCCACCTCGACCCCGCCGGCGTGGAGGTGCTCGGCACCCTCCCACCGCTGTTCCTGCCGCCCAGCGGGTTCGTCGTGACGACCGTCGTGGGCTGGTGGAGCACGCCGGGCCCGGTCTCGGTCGGCGACCCGCACGAGGTCGCCCAGGTGCTCCAGGCGCCGCTGACCTTCCTCACCGACCCGGCGGTGCGGCATACCGTCACCCACCCCTCGGGCTACCGCGGACCGGCGTTCCAGCTCGACGACGACCTGCTGCTCTGGGGGTTCACCGCGGGGGTCGTGACCAAGGCGCTCGAGCTGGCCGAGCTCGACCGCTCCTGGGACGCGGCGCGGGAGCTGCCGCTGCCGGAGCGCTTCCTGCCGCGGGACGGCGGCCGCTCGTGAGCGGGACCGTCCTGGACGTCCTGCTCGTCCTCATGCTCGTCGTCTACGCCGTGAACGGCTACCGCCAGGGCATCCTCGTCAGCACGCTGTCGCTCGTCGGGTTCCTCGGCGGGGGAGCGATCGGGATGTGGCTGCTCCCGACGCTGCTCGCCAACGTCGACTGGCTGAGTGGCAACGACGTCATCCGCGTGCTGGTGCTCGTGTTCCTCGTCTTCCTGTGCGCGACGGTCGGTCAGGCGATCGCGGTGCCGGTCGGGAACCGGCTGCGCGCCCAGGTCCGCGGCCGGTCCGGACGCACCCTGGACGCCGTCCTGGGCGGGGTGGCCGCGGTGATCGCCGTCTCGCTGCTGGTGTGGTTCGTGGCGGGCGCGGTGCGCGGCGCCGTGCCGACGCCGCTGGCCAAGGCCATCGGCGACTCCCGGGTGCTCGCGACCATCGACCGGGCGATGCCGCCGGCGACGGGGCAGCTGTTCGCCGGGTTCCGGACGCTGCTGGACCGGGAGGGGATCCCCAAGGTCTTCGGGGGGCTGTCGCCGGAACCCATCCCGCCGGTCGCCCCGCCGGAGTCCGGCGTGGCGGCGACGCCGGGCGTGCAGCAGGCCGGGCAGTCCATCGTCCGGGTGACCGGCCTCGCCGTGGCCTGCCGCCGCGGGCAGGAGGGCAGCGGGTGGGTCGTGGCGCCGGGCAAGGTCGTCACCAACGCGCACGTCGTCGCCGGTATGCGCGAGGCGGCGGTCCAGGTCGGTGGCGTCGGCCGGGAGTACTCCGCGCAGATCGTCGTCTTCGACCCGGAGCGCGACCTCGCGGTGCTCGCCGTCGACGGGCTCACCGCCTCGCCACTGCGGCTCGGTGGCGCCCTGGCGGTCGAGGACGAGGCGGTGGTTGCCGGGTTCCCGCTCGACGGGCCCTACCGCCTCGACCCGGCCCGGGTGCGGCGGACGCTGACGGCCACCGGGTCCGACATCTACGGCCAGCCCGGCGTCACCCGCGAGATCTACTCGCTCTACGCCCGGGTCGAGCCCGGCAACAGCGGCGGCCCGCTGCTCACGCCGACCGGCGAGGTGGTGGGCGTGGTGTTCGCCAAGTCGCTCGACGACCCGTCGACGGGGTATGCGTTGACGCTCACCGAGGCCCGTCCGGTGCTCGACGCGGCGGCCGACGCGAGCCAGCCGGTGGATACCGGAGGCTGCTCGACCGGCTGACGACCTAGCCGGGGACCTCGTCAGGCGTCGGGTCGTCGACCGGGTCGTCCTGGCCGACCCGGTCACCCGGGTGGAAGAGCGCGATCACCAGGGCGACCGCGAGGCAGATCGCCATGCCCCACAGCACGTAGCGGGTGGCGATGGCGAAGTCGTCGCGGACCGCGGCGCCGATCGCCTGCCGGACCGACTCGGGCACCGAGCCGGTGTCGGCGCCCGACTCCGACGCGGAGCCCTGCGACGCGATGGACTGCGCCACGGACGCCGGGACGCCGAGGCCGGCGAGCGAGTCGGTGAGCCGGCTGGCGAACACCGCCGACAGCAGCGAGCCCAGCACGGCGAAGCCGAGGCTCGAGCCGTAGTTCCGGACGGTCTGCGTGATGCCGGTGACCTCGCCGTAGGAGGCGTTGATCGCCCGGTTGCTCGCGTCGGTGCTGACCGGTCCGAGGACGAACCCGATGCCCGCACCGGCGAGGACGATGGCCCACCACTGGGCGCCGAGGTGCGGGTCGGTGACCCGCAGGCCCCAGAGGGCGAACCCGACGGTGCTGAGGACGCACCCGAGGACGACGGGGGGTTTGGCCCCGCGCGCGTCGAGCATCCGGCCACCGACCTGCGCCGCCGGGGCGAACCCGGCGAAGAACACCATGAGGAACAGGCCGGCGTTGTCCGCGTCGTAGCCCAGCGAGACCTGGGAGTAGACGCTGGCGAAGAAGAAGACCGGGACGAACGCGATCATCGAGAAGAAGAGGACCCCGTTGTCGACGAGGAACGCCCGGCCGCGGAAGATCTCCAGGCGGAGCAGCGGGGACGGCGTGCGCAGCTCGACGCGGACGAAGAGCACGAGGACCGCCAGCCCCACGACGATGCAGCCCCAGGTCCAGGGGCTGGCCCAGCCCCACGTCTGGGTCTGCTGGAAGCCGAGGACCGACAGCCCCATGCCGACGGCGACGAGGGCCGCGCCGCGCCAGTCGATCCGCTCGCGGGTGGACCGGTCGTCGACGTGGGCGTAGGCCAGCAGGACCAGGCCGATGACGGCCACCGGGATGTTGACCCAGAAGATCGCCCGCCAGGTCCACTGGGTGAGGAAGCCGCCGGCGATCGGGCCGACCGCCGTCAGCCCACCACTGACCCCGAAGAAGATGGCGAGGGCCCGGCCGCGCTCGCGGACGGCGAACGAGGAGATCACCACGGCCAGAGCGGCCGGCACCATGAACGCGGCCGAGATCCCTTGCGTGACACGGAAGATGATCAGCCACGCCTCCGCGAACGAGTTGGCCGGGGTGGCGCCGCAGAGGGCCGACGACACGGTGAAGCCGATGATCCCGGCGACGACCACCCGGCGGTGGCCGTAGACGTCGGCGACCCGACCGCCGAAGGCGAAGGCCGCGGCCAGCGCCAACAGGTAGGCGTTGACCATCCACTGCGCCCCCGCGCGGCTGAGCGACAGCTCGGCCGACACGTTGGGCGTCGCGATGGCGACGATGGTCTGGTCGATGAAGGTCATCGAGACCGCGCAGAGCATCGCGGCCAGGGCGACGTTCTTCCGGACGCTGCTGCCGCCGGAGGCTCGCTGGGTATCGGTCTCCGTCACGGTCCTGCTCCCCCGGTCGATGATGTCGCCGCCCTGCGGCGCTCCCCTCATCGTGCCGGTCCGGGAGGCGTCGCACGCCCGTTTGGGGCCTCAGGGCGAGTCGTGGCGCCGCGAGTCGGTATGCGCTCAGTCGACGGTGTCGAGCCAGTCGACGATCGCCGCGCTGACCCGTTCCGGCGCCTCCTCGGTGAGGAAGTGGCCGGCGCCGTCGACGAGCTGGAACGCATACGGTCCGGAGACGTAGTCGGCCGACCCGGTCGTGCACTCGGCCACGACGCAGCCGTCCTCGGTGCCCTGCAGCTGCAGCACCGGCCGGGTGACCGGCCCGCGGATGCGCCGGTTGAACAGGGGTCCGTCCTGGCGCAGCTGCGACCGGCCGAACCAGCGGTAGTGCTCCGCCGCGGAGTGGGCCACGAACGGCAGCGCCATCGCGTTGCCGTAGCGCTCCACGTCCTCCGGCGTCGGGTAGTCGCCGAACGGGGAGGCCCAGGCGCGCAGGACCTCCTCGACGTAGGCGTGGTCCTTGGTCATCTCGCGCTCGGGCACGAACGGCCGCTGCAGCTCGACGAGGTAGCGGCTGGCGTGCCGCTGCCGCCGGTCACGCATGGAGGCCCGCCGCAGCACCCGGGGGTGGGGCATCGACAGCGAGCCGACCGCGCGGACCACGTCGGGCTGGAGGTAGGGCATGGACCAGGCGATGAACCCGCCCAGCCCCTGGCCGATGACGATGGCGTCGTCCTCGCCGAGCGACCGGACCAGCGACGCCGCGTCCTCCGCGCCGGTGTAGGTGCTGTAGCCCCGCGGCGGCTTGTCGCTCGCGCCGTAGCCGCGCAGGTCCATGGCCACGGCCCGCCAGCCGGCGTCGGCGATGGCCTCCATCTGGTGGCGCCACGTGTACCAGAACTGCGGGAACCCGTGCATCAGCAGCACCATCGGCCCGTCGCCCAGCTCGGCGACGTGGAACCGGGCCCCGTTGGCGGAGACCAGCCGGTGGGTCCACGGGCCGTCGAGGAGGACCGAAGCGGCGTCGGAGGAGGACACCCGCTTGCCGGGGACGGTCACGCTGATGACGCGACCGTCGCGGCTCGCGTCACCGGGTGGTCGGCCGCTGGTCGAGCGCGACCTGGGCGTTGGGCGCCGGGACGGCCTTCGCGTGCTCCGCGCCGGCCGACGCCGACCCCAGCACGGCGTCCATCGTCTCCTGGGCCTGGGCGATGGCCCGGTCGGGGCGCGGGTTGACCTCGCGGAGGGCGTTGCGGCCCAGCAGGGCGAGGATCGCGACGACGATGAACAGCACCACGGACACGATGAGGAACCCCGCCCACGCCGGCAGCCAGATGGCGATGACGAGGGACAGGGCGATGAACAGCAGCCCCAGGCCGTAGAGCGCGAGGACGCCGGCGGTCGCGAGCATGCCGGCGCCCTTCCCGGCGACCCCAGCTGGGAGGTGATCTCGGTCTTGGCGAGCTGGATCTCGGTGCGGACGATGACGCGCAGGTCGTCGACGACCTGCGCGACGAGCTGGCCGATCGTCCGCTCCTGCGAGTGCCGCAGGTCGCCCTGGGCGGGGCGGGTCGCGTCGTGGTCGGTGGTCATCGGGCCTCCGGAGGGCGTGGCGGGTTCAGGCGTAGGCGAGGTCTCCCGAGCGCGCTCGCGGCTGAACGTGCCTTTCTCGCTCTCAGGAGCCTATCGCCGGGTCGGGTTTCGTGTAGACGTCGGGAATCCCGTCGGCGTCGTCGTCGCGGGTCTCGTCGGCCTCGACCCGCCGGTAGTGCCGGTTCCGGAGGCGCAGCACGACGGCGGCGAGGAGGGCCGAGAGGACCGAACCCACGAGGATCCCCAGCCGCACGTGGTCGTCGCGCTCGGAGCCCAGGCCGAACGCCAGCTCGCCGATGAGCAGGGACACGGTGAAGCCCACCCCCGCGAGCAGGGACAGCCCGAACACGTCGCTCCACGCGAGGTCCTCGTCGAGCGACGCCTTGGTGAACCGGGCGAAGAGGTAGGTGCCGCCGAGGACGCCGAGGCACTTGCCGACGACCAGCCCCACGACGACGCCGAGGGCGGCGGGGTCGGTGAACGCGGCGCCGCAGGCCACCGGCCCCGATGGTCACGCCGGCCGCGAAGAAGGCGAACACCGGCACCGCCAGGCCGGCCGACCACGGTCGCAGGGCGTGCTCGACCCGTTCGGCCAGGCTGTGCTCGTCCGGGCGACTGCTCCTGCCGCTTCGACACCGGCACCAGCAGCCCGAGGAGCACGCCGGCCACGGTGGCGTGCACGCCGCTCGCGTGCACGAGGCCCCACGCGACGAGCGCGGGCACCGCGAGCAGGGCCGGGTTGGTCCAGCCGCGGCGCAGCAGCCACCACCACAGCGCCAGGGGGAGGACCGCGAGCAGCGAGGAAGAGCACGGACACGCCGCTGGTGTAGAAGATCGCGATGATGGTGATGGCGATGAGGTCGTCGACCACGGCCAGGGTCAGCAGGAACGACCGCAGCGCCGACGGCAGGTGCGTGGCGATCACGGCGAGGACCGCGAGGGCGAAGGCGATGTCGGTGGCGGTCGGGATGGCCCAGCCCCGGAACACGTCGCCGTCCCCGCCGGCCAGCCGGGCGGTCACGACGTACAGCACCGCCGGGACGAGCACCCCGCACGCCGCCGCCGCGATCGGCAGCGCGGCCTTGCTGCGGTCGGACAGGTCCCCGGCGACGAACTCGCGCTTCAGCTCGATGCCGGCCACGAGGAAGAACAGCGCGAGGAGGCCGTCGGCGGCCCAGGTGCCGAGGCTGAGGTCGAGGTGCAGGGCGGACGGGCCGACGACCAGGTCGCGCAGCCCGGTGTAGGCGTCCTGCCACGGCGTGTTGGCCCACACGATGGCGACGACGGCGGCCCCGAGGAGCAGGGCGCCACCCACCGTCTCGGTGCGCAGGGCGGTCGCGACGAAGCGCGCCTCCGGCCACGTGCCCCGGGCCAGCAGGCGCCGGTCCGGACGTTCCCGCGGTCGTTCGGGGGGCGTCACCCGATGAAGGCTAGCGACGGGGTATGCCGGCGGCAGGGCTCGGGGCGGTTCAATACCGTGCATGAGCAATTCCGTGGCGGACCTCTACGAGCGCTGCACGGACGATCCCGAGGGTCACGGCCGCGAGACGACGGTCTACGACGCGATCCACGCGAAGATCAGCCCGCGCAGCGAAGTGCTGCGGCTGCTCCCGCACCGCGAGCGCCGCATGGTCGGCGCCTGGTGCTTCGTCGACCTCTTCGGCCCGCGGCCGGTCACCGCCGAGGACGGCGACGCCATGCACGTGGCGCCGCACCCGCATACCGGACTGCAGACCGTCTCCTGGCTGGTGGCCGGCGAGGTGACCCACCGCGACTCGCTGGGGACCACCGCCCGGGTCGTGCCCGGACGGGTGGCGGTGATGACCGCCGGGGAGGGCATCGCCCACGCCGAGGACGCCGTCCCGCCCGCCGCCGGGCAGGCCGACGGGACGCTGCACGGGGCGCAGCTGTGGGTGGCGCTGCCCGACGCCGAGCGGCACCGCGGGCGCGACTTCGTCCTGCACGAGCCGGCGCCGTTCCTCGAGGCCGACGGCGTGCTGGCCCGGGTGTTCGTGGGGTCGCTGGGCGACGTGTCCGCCGGGGCGCAGGCGTACACGCCGCTGGTCGGCGCCGAGCTGACCCCGCACGGGGAGGGCGCCGGCCGGGTGCCGCTGGACCCGGCGTACGAGCACGTCCTCGTGCCGCTGTCGGGGTCGGTGACCGTCGGGGGGACGTCGGCCGGTCACGGGCAGGCGATGTACCTCGGCGTCGACCGCTCGGTCCTCGAGGTCGACCTGTCCGCCGACGCGCGGGTGCTGCTGCTGGGCGGCGAGCCGTTCGCCGAGGAGATCGTCATGTGGTGGAACTTCGTGGCCCGGTCAGCCACGAGGAGGTCGAGCTGCGCCCGGGCGCAGTGGAACGCCGGCGGCGACGAGCGGTTCGGCGAGGTGACGCACTACCCGACCGACGAGCGGCTCGTCGGCGCCCCCGCTGCCCAACGTCCGCCTGCGGCCGCGCGGCCGGGTCGGGCACCCGGAGTCCCCGCCGAGGAGCTCGCCCTGAAGCGCGTCCCCGCGTCGGCCTGGCGGCGCGGGGTCCGGGTGACGGTGACGGCCATCGTGGCGTTCTACGGGTGCCGCTACGGCCTCGGCAACCCGACGATGGCTCTGTACGCGGTGTTCGCGGTCCTCGCGTTCTCGCTGCTGTCGCAGACCTCCGGCGCCCCCGCGGTCCGGACGCGAACCCTGTTGGCGTGTCTGGCGTTCGGCCTCGTCGACGTGACGATCGCGACGTATGCGGCGGTCAACACGGGCGTGGCCGTCGCCGCGATGTTCGTCTTCGGCTTCCTCGTCTCGTTCGCCGGGGTCTGCGGCGTCCGGGTCAGCGAGGTGTCGACCGGGTTGCAGCTGCTCTTCATCCTGCCGTCGCTGCCGCCGTTCGACCCCGGGTCGCTCGGGTCGCGGCTGCTCGGGCTGGTGGTCGGGATGGTGCTGCTCATCGTCGCCGACCGGGTGCTGCTGCCCGACCCGGGACCGCCCCGGTTCGCCGACCGGCTGGCCGAGGCGGTGGAGCGGGCGCGGCTGCTCGCGGAGGGGATCGCGGACGCCTGCCGGCTCGGCGGGTCGGTCGACGGCGCCGAGCTGGACCGCCTGGTGGCGGAGGCCAAGGCGGCGTCGCTGCGGGTCCGGCTCTCCGACGTGCCGCTCGTCGAGCGGCCGTCCGCGCCGAGCCGGCATGGACCGCGGGCTGACCGATGCGGCGGGCGCGCTCCGGGCCACGACCTACCGCCTCATGGTGCTGCGGACCGAGGTGGACACCGACCCGCAGGGGCTGCCCGTCCCCGTCGTGGCGGCCATCGCGTCGACGCTCGCCGCAGGTGCGGGCGTCGCTGCTGGGCCAGGGGCCACCGCCGTCCATCGACGCGCTCACCGGCGGCCCTCGAGACCGAGCGCGACCTGTGGCGGATCGGTGCTCGCCGACGCCCCCGACTCCGCGGCCGCGCGGGAGGTGCGCTCGCTCGGCGGCGCGACGACGCTGGTCGCCGCCATCCAGGCGGCCGACGGCGCCCGGGCCCTGGTGCTCGCCCTGCGGGCCGGGGCCCGCGCGCCGGTGCCCGCGGAGGACTCGGGCCCGGACGACCCCTTCTGGTACGCGCCGCGGGCTCGGCGCTGTCGCTGGTGTGGCACCGGGTACGCCGCAACCTCACGGTGCGCTCGGTGGAGCTGCAGAACGCGCTGCGGCTGGCTGCCGGCCTCGCGCTGGCCCGGTTCATCGCCGGCGAGTTCGCGCTGTCCCACGGACTCTGGGTCCTGCTGGCGACGCTCACCCTGACGCGGACCTCGGTCCGCGCGACGCGAGGCGCCCTCAAGCCGGCGCTCATCGGCACGGTGCTCGGCGTCGTGCTGGCCGGGGTGCTGCTGCTCCTGGCCGGTGACGAACGCGGCGCCCTACGTGGTGCTGATGCCGATCGCGCTGTTCGCGGCCGTCCTCGCCGGGCCCGACGGTCGGTCCGATCGGGACCCAGGCGGCGTTCACCCTGGTCGTGGCGTGCCTGTTCAGCCAGGTGGCCCCGCCGACGCTGGAGCTGGCCGAGGACCGGCTCGTCGACGTCCTCATCGGCGCCTGCGTCGGCGTGGCGGTGGGCGTGCTGGCGTGGCCGCGGGGCGGTCAGGCCGAGCTGCGCCGCGCCGGGTCGCAGTGCCTGTCCGCGGCGGCCGACTGCGTCGACACCACGGCGGACTGGATCGTCGCGACCTGTCCGCCCGCAAGCGCTCGGCGCACGGCTCGACGCGGTCCGCCGGGCGCTGGCCCTCTACGAGTCGACCTACGCGCAGTACCGCAGCGAGCCGGTCGACAGCCAGCGACACCACCGACTGGCTCATCGTCGGCGTCGTCACCGCCCGAGCGGCCAACGGCGCCGAGGCCGCCGCGCGCTGGGCCGACCAGCGGGGCGCCCTGCCGTGGGAGGACGTCCGCGCCGACCTCGAGACGGCGGCCCGCCGCATCGCCGACGAGCTGCGCTCGTGCGCATACCGGCTCACGCACCCCGACCGACGGGGTGACCACCGGCAGCCGGGCGACGCTGCGCGAGGCGGACCGGGCGGCGGTCCGCGCCGGGCTCGCCGAGACCGCGCGGGAGCCGGGCCGCGACCAGCACCCGAACGCCACGCTGCGGGCGGTCGAGGCGTGGGGCTGGCTCTGGTGGCTCGCCGACGACATCTCCCGGCTGGAGGGCGAGACCCTCCCGGCCGCTCCGTCGCCGGCCCCCGCGGGCTGAGCTGGACGGCTGCCGGACGCCCTGGACGTCGGTTCGTGGCACTTTCGCCACGAATTGAGGCGCACGAGGCTGCCGGCACGTCCGTTCGTGGCGTTTCCGGCCACGAACGGAGGCCGGGACTTCGCGCTCAGTCCTCGGACTTGCCGGTGCTGAGGCCCTCCTTGATGAGGTCCATGACCGAGGAGTCGGCGAGGGTCGTCACGTCGCCGACCTCGCGGTTCTCGGCGACGTCACGCAGCAGCCGGCGCATGATCTTGCCCGAGCGGGTCTTCGGCAGCTCCTTGACGATCATGATCTGGCGCGGCTTGGCGATCGGCCCGATCTCGGACGCGACGTGGTTGCGCAGCTCCTTGACCAGGTCCTCGCCCTCGCCCACCTCGTCGGCCTCGTGGACCGCGTCGGCGCGCAGGATGACGAACGCGCAGACCGCCTGGCCGGTCGTCGCGTCGTTCGCGCCGACCACGGCGGCCTCGGCGACCTTCGGGTGCGAGACCAGCGCCGACTCGATCTCCGTCGTCGACAGCCGGTGCCCGGACACGTTCATGACGTCGTCGACCCGGCCGAGGAGCCAGATGTTGCCCTCGTCGTCCTTCTTGGCGCCGTCCCCGGCGAAGTAGAGGTTGTCGAACCGCGACCAGTAGGTCTCCTGGTAGCGCTCCGGGTCGCCCCAGATGCCGCGCAGCATCGACGGCCACGGCTTGTCGATGACGAGGTACCCGCCGCCGCCGTCCGGCACCGACTTCGCCTCGTCGTCGACGACGTCGACCGAGATCCCGGGGATCGCCCGCTGGGCCGAGCCCGGCTTGAGCGCGGTGACGCCGGGCAGCGGGCTGATCATGATCGCGCCGGTCTCGGTCTGCCACCACGTGTCGACGATCGGGGCCTGGTCGCCGCCGATGACGCGGCGGTACCACATCCACGCCTCGGGGTTGATCGGCTCGCCGACGCTGCCGAGCAGCCGCAGCGACGACAGGTCGAACTTGCCCGGGATCGCCTCGCCCCACTTCATGAACGTCCGGATCGCCGTCGGCGCGGTGTAGAGGATCGTCACCTTGTACTTCTCGACGATCTCCCACCAGCGGCCCTGGTGCGGGGTGTCCGGCGTCCCCTCGTACATCACCTGCGTCGCGCCGTTGGCCATCGGCCCGTAGACGATGTAGGAGTGGCCGGTCACCCAGCCGATGTCGGCGGTGCACCAGTAGACGTCGGTCTCCGGGTGCACGTCGTGGACGACCGAGCTCGTGTAGGCGGCCTGCGTGAGGTAGCCGCCGGTGGTGTGGAAGATGCCCTTGGGCTTCCCGGTGGTGCCGGACGTGTAGAGGATGAACAGCGGGTGCTCGGCCTCCATGCCCTGCGCCTCGTGGGTGTCGGCCGCCTTCTCCAGCGCCTCGTGCCACCAGACGTCGACGGTCGTTCCACGCGGTGTCCTGACCGGTCCGCTTGACGACCAGCACGTGCTCGACGGTCGTCTCGCCCTTGGCCAGCGCGGCGTCGACCGCCGGCTTGAGGGCGGCCGGCGCCCCGCGCCGGTAGCCCGCCGTCGGAGGTGATGACCAGCTTGCACTTGGCGTCGTTGATGCGGGTGTAGAGCGCCTCGGCCGAGAACCCGCCGAAGACCACGGAGTGCGGCGCCCCGATCCGGGCGCAGGCCAGCATCGCCACGGCCGCCTCGGGGATCATCGGCAGGTAGATCGCGACGGTGTCGCCCTTGCCGACGCCGAGGTCCTGCAGCGCGTTCGCCGCCTTCTGCACCTGCTCGTGCAGCTCCGCATACGTGATGTCGCGGGTGTCGCCGTCCGGCTCACCGACGAAGTGGATGGCCACCTTGTCGCCGTGGCCGGCCTCGACGTGCCGGTCGACGCAGTTGTAGGCGACGTTGAGCTCGCCGTCGGCGAACCAGGTGGCGAACGGTGCCTTGCTCCAGTCGAGGACCTCGGTGAAGTCCTTGCTCCACGAGAGCCGGCTGCGGGCCTGGTCGGCCCAGAACGCCTCGTAGTCCTCGTCGGCCTTGGCGTAGAGGTCCTCGGTGCCGTTCGCCTGGGCGGCGAACTCGGGGTCCGGCGGGAACGAGCGGTCCTCGTGTCCGAGGTTCTCGAGGGTCTGGTGGGACGTCTCGTTCGACACTGGGCATCCTCCTGCGCTGTGACTTCCCTGCTGGCGGCTGACGCTGGTATGCGTGGGGGCATGGCGGCGGGCGCGCGGCGCCTCACCTGCCAACCTACTCAACGGGTATGCGGGTCGGCGTGGGCAAGCCGAGTGGCCTCACCGACCGGGCGGGCGGGCGATCCGTGAGGCGAGCGGCGCCGAACTCCAGGTCGTGGCGGACCGGGTCTACCGAGGCGTGGTCGCGGTCTCCCGCGTGGCGTTCCGCGGCCTCGGGCTGCGCATCGAGGTGCGCGGGGCGGAGCACCTGCCCGCCACCGGCGGCGCGGTCCTCGCCAGCAACCACGTCAGCTTCCTCGACTTCCTGTTCGTCGGCCTGGTGGGGGTTCAGCGCGGCCGGCTGGTCCGGTTCCTGGCCAAGGAGAGCGTCTTCCGGCCGCCGGTCCTCGGCTGGGCGATGCGCCGGATGCGGCACGTCAGCGTCGACCGCGCCCACGGGGCGGGCGCCCTCCGGCAGGCGGTCCGGGCCGCCCGCGTCGGGCGAGGTCGTCGGCGTCTTCCCGGAGGCCACGTTCTCGCGGAACGGGACCCTCCGCCCGTTCCGGCGCGGGGCGGCGGCGGTCGCCGTCTGGGACCAGGTGCCGCTCGTCCCGGTCGTGGTCTGGGGCGGCCAGGACGTCCTGTCCGTGCGGCCCTGGCGGTTCCGGCTCCGCCGCGGCGTCACCGTGACGGTCGCCGTCGGAGAGCCGCTGCGGCCCGGCTCCGCACGCCGACCCCGCGGCCGTCACCGAGGCGCTGAGGGCCCGCATCGAGGACCTGCTCCGAGCGGCGGAACGACACTCCGGATCGGCGAGCCCTCGCTGACCAGATGAACAGTGGTTGAACTCCGCCGCCGAACCCTGTCTGACGGCTCGTCGCGCAGCCCCAGACTCGGCCTCATGACCACAGCAACTCTGGTGCTCGCCCTGGTGGTCGTGGTGGCGCTCGCGTTCGACTTCACGAACGGCTTCCACGACACGGGCAACGCGATGGCCACGTCCATCGCGACCGGCGCCCTCCGCCCCAAGATCGCCGTCGCCCTCGCGGCGGTCCTCAACCTCGTCGGGGCGTTCCTGTCCGTCGAGGTCGCCCTCACCGTCACCAACGCCGTCATCAACATCCAGGACAGCAAGGGCGCCCCCAAGGGCGACCTCCTGGCCGACGGCGGCTACTCGCTGCTCCTCATCATCCTCGCCGGCCTCGTCGGCGGCATCGTCTGGAACGTCCTGACGTGGCTGCTCGGCCTGCCGTCGTCGTCCTCGCACGCGCTGTTCGGCGGCCTCATCGGCTCGGCCATCGCGGCCCTCGGCCTGAGCGGCGTCAAGTGGACCGGTGACGGCACCAAGCTGGACGGCGTCATCGGCAAGGTGATCCTGCCCGCGTTCGCCTCGCCGGTCATCGCCGGAGTGGTCGCGGCGGTCGGGACGTGGATCATCTTCCGGGTCGTCGCCGAACGTCGCGACCAGGTTCACCGACCAGGGGTTCCGCTGGGGCCAGATCGGCAGCGCCTCGCTGGTCTCGCTCGCCCACGGCACCAACGACGCCCAGAAGACGATGGGCGTCATCACCCTCGCCCTCATCGCCGGCGGGCAGTGGACAGGACACCGCGTCGGTGCCCGCTCTGGGTGAAGGTCGCCTGCGCCGTCGCCATCGCCGCCGGCACCTACGTCGGCGGCTGGCGGGTGATCCGCACCCTCGGCAAGGGCCTGGTCGAGATCACGCCGCCCCAGGGCATGGCCGCGGAGAGCGCCTCGGCCGCGGTCATCCTCGCCTCGAGCCACCTCGGCTTCGCGCTCTCGACCACCCACGTCGCGACCGGGTCGATCCTCGGCTCCGGCGTCGGCAAGCCCGGGGCCAAGGTCCGGTGGTCGCATCGCCGGCCGGATGGCCGCGGCCTGGCTCATCACCCTGCCCGCGGCCGGCGCTCGTCGGCGCGGTGATGTGGTACCTCGGCCACCTGCTCGGCGGGGCGCTCGGCCCGATCGTCGTCGTCCTGGTCCTCGCGGCCCTGTCCGGCTACATGTGGCTGCGCTCGCGCCGCCAGCCGGTCAACGCCGGCCAACGTCAACGACGAGTGGGTCGACCAGCCCGCCCGCGCCAAGGAACTGGAGCGTGTCGGATGAACAACGTCGCCCTCGCCGCCGACGGCGCCTGGAAGGTGCTCGTCGCGAGCCTCGTCCTCGGCGCCGGCCTGCCCATCGTCTTCGCCCTCGGCGTCCGCGCCCGCGCGTACGCGGCCGGTGGCGGCACCGACGGCCAGCACGCCGAGCGTCACCCGGTCGGCAACGTGCTGGCGGCCCTATGCCTGCTCGTGGTCCTGCTCGGCGTCGCCCTCGGCATCACCATCGTCGTGGCCTCGGGCTTCGGCAAGGCCGTGTCGTTCCAGCACATCTACCCGACCATCGTCAGCAAGTGAGGACGGAATCCGTGGCTCTGAACGCGCGCCTTCGTGGCGTCATGGACTGGCTGCTCGAGGGCTACCCCGCGGGCGTGCCCCCGAAGGACTACATCCCGCTCGTGGCGCTGCTGCGCCGCCGGCTGGGCGACGAGGAGATCCGCGAGATCGCCGACGAGATCGCCGCGCTCGGCTATCGAGCCGGGCGAGACGGCCAGCGACATCGGGGTCAGCATCACCCGGCTCACCGACGCGCTGCCCAGCCCGGAGGACATCGCCCGGGTCGAGGAGCACCTCAACCGCTACCACGACTGGCCGCTCGAAGCCTCCTGACCAAGCCACCAGAAGCGGTATGCCCGGCGCCCCGAAGGGGGCACCGGGCATACTCGGTCTATCGCTGGTGCGGGTCAGCTCACGGCGTCGAGGGCGTCGACGAGGCCCTCACCGAAGTAGCTGTTGTTGCGCCGGCGTCCCGATGCAGACCGGACCGGCGGTGGCCGCGTTGCAGGCGCGGTCGTCGGCCTGCTGGCGCAGCTTGGTGACCATCTGCGCCGGCGTCCACTCGGGGTGGGCCGACTTCATCAGGGCGAGCACGCCGGCGACGTGCGGCGACGCCATCGAGGTGCCGCTCTTGCAGTGCCGTAGCCGTTGTTGCGCGACGACGCGTCGACAGGATCGTCGAACCCGGAGCCGCGACGTCGATGACGCCGAGACCGCGGTTGCTGAAGCTCGACAGCCGGAAGTCGAGCGTGCCGGCCGGGAAGCGCTGCACCGAGGACACCGTGACGACGCCGTCCAGCTCGGCCGGGATGTCGTTGCAGCCGTTGTTGAGGGTCCGGAGGACGGGGGTGCCGTCGTCCGGGCTGCCCGGGTCCTTGAACTTCGTCTTGTCGGACAGGTCGTAGCCGGAGTTGCCGGCCGCAGCCGCGTGGACGACGCCCTGGTCGGTGGACCAGGTGACCGCGCGACGCACGGCCTCCTTGGCGGCGTACTGGTCGGGCTGGTCCTCGCAGTAGAACTCGAACGGGTCGACGTAGTAGCTGTTGTTGGTCACGTCCATGTGCCGCATACCGGCCCAGACGAAGCCGCAGACCGCGTACTCCGGGTAGATGAACCCGGCGTCGTTGACCACCTTGACCGCGGCCATCCGCACGTTCGGCGCGACGCCGACGATGCCGACGCCGTTGCGGGCGGCGGCGATGGTGCCGGCCACGTGGGTGCCGTGGTCACTCGGTCGTGGGGTACCAGCCGGTGGCGGACAGGTCGGGGCGACCGGCGTCGGTGCAGTTCACCGAGTCGGCGACGTCGATGTTGGCCGCGAGGTCCGGGTGGTCCGGGTCGATGCCGCTGTCGAGGACGCCGACGAGGACGTTGCGGTTGCCGTCGGTGATCTTGTGGGCCTGGTCGGCCTTGATCATCTGCATGTCCCACTGCTCGCCCTCGCGGGGGTCGAGGGTGCCGGTGAACGGGGTGGGCGCGCTCGCGATGTCGCCGTTCGCCTTGACCTTGGCGCCCGGCTTGTAGCCCTTGACCGAGTCCGTCGAGAGGTCTGTCGGGGGTGCCCTCCGAGACGGGCGACGGTGCGCGAGGCGCCGACCGACTCGAGCTGGTTGCCGCCGGCCTCGACGACGTCGGCCCGGAAGGTCGACGTCGGTGCTGTGCGCGACGACGACGCCGATCTGCGGCCAGGACTGGACGACGACGCCGCCGGCCTCGACGACCGCCTTCTCGAGGAGCCGGGTGTTGCCGGCGTTCTGGTGTCGGGCGTTGAGGATGTAGCTGGAGACCACGCCATCGGGGGTGACGATGGCACGGCGGTCGAGACCGGCTCCGCAGCGGGGCGCCGCGTTGGCGGTCCCGGTGAACAGCGCCGTGCCGAACACGGCGGCGACGGACGCGACAGCGATGGCTGTGCGGCGCCGGGTGAGGCGTGGTGACATGGGTGGGGGCACTCCTTCGAGGGCCCCGCCACCGTGGTGGGGCAATCGGGGTACCCCCACCCTGTCGGCAAATACTCAGGAAATGCACCCCTTGCCTGAGTAAAACCTGGGTCAAGAACCGTTCGCGCGGCACGCCGCAGGAACGCGCGCGTCACCAGCGGTGGGCGACGTCCACCACCAGGCGAGAGCCGTCGCCCGGACCGGCGAGCACGAACGCCCGGAAGGGCAGCCGGGCGCGGACGCCCAGGCCGAGCGTCGTCTGGCCCTCGAAGCTGCCGGCGTACGCCACCTGGCGGAACGTCCGGTAGCCCGCGACGTTCGCCAGCTCGCTCGGGTTCGCCGGGCGTGTAGGTGGGGTGCCCGTCGAGGTCGTAGCTGGGCGCGTGGACGACGATCTGGAGCCGGCGCCGCCCCGCAGCGGGACGAGCGTCGCCGCTCGCGTCGGGTAGACGGCGTCGACGTACGCCGACGTGGAACCCGGCCGAGGACCCGCCGCGCAGGTCGAGGACCAGCCGGTCGTAGCAGTCGTGCCGGCCGGTCCGGACGCCGGTGAGGTTCGGCGCGGTCTCCACGCCGCCGGCCTTGGTCAGCGACCCCCAGGTGATGCCGCAGTACGGCGCCGCCGACGCCGAGGCGGCGGTCGTCAGCCCGAGGGACCCGACCAGGGCGAGGAACGCGATGACGACCGCGGTGGGGGCGAGGTAGGCGGCGGCGGGAGTGGGGCTGACGAGGTGTCATGGTGTCCTCCTTCCGGGACACACGGATGACGCGCAGCCGCCCGTTCCGGTTGACACGGCGACGCCCCGGACCCGAAGGTCCGGGGCGTCGACCCCATGCCGCATGACACGCTAGTGGCGCAGGACCTCCTTCTCGGCGCCGGCACCGGTGAGGGAGCGGACCTCCATCTCGGCGTACTTCGCCTCGTTGTGCTCCTTCGAGGTGACCGTGCCGAGCCAGCCGAGGAAGAACCCGAGCGGGATCGAGATGAGCCCGGGGTTGGCCAGCGGGAACCAGTGGAAGTCGATCGACGGGTCGGTGATCATCGACGCCGCCTTGCCGGCCGTCACCTTGCCGCCCGACACCGTCGGGCTGAAGACGATCAGCACGATGGCGCTGATGAGACCGCCGTAGATGCTCCACAGCGCGCCGCGGGTGTTGAACCGCCTCCAGAACAGCGAGTAGAGGATCGTCGGCAGGTTCGCGCTCGCGGCGATGGCGAACGCCAGGGCCACGAGGAACGCGATGTTCTGCCCGTTGGCGAAGATGCCGCCGATGATCGCGACGACGCCGATGACGACGGCCGCGATCCGGGCGACCCGGACCTCGGCGTCGGCGCCGCCCTCGCCGCGCTTGATGACCTGGCCGTAGATGTCGTGCGCGAAGCTGGCGCTGGCCGTGATGGTCAGGCCCGCGACGACGGCGAGGATGGTGGCGAAGGCGACCGCCGCGATGATGCCGAGCAGCACCGTGCCGCCCAGCTCGTACGCGAGCAGTGGCGCCGCCGAGTTCGCCCCGCCGGGGGCGGCGGTGATCGTCGCCGGGTCCGACGAGGGCGCCGGCGCCGTAGCCGAGCACCAGGGTGAACAGGTAGAAGATGCCGATCAGCCAGATGGCCCACTCGACCGACTTCCGGGCCTGCTTGGACGACGGGACCGTGTAGAAGCGCATCAGCACGTGCGGCAGGCCGGCGGTCCCGAGGACCAGGGCCAGGCCGAGCGAGATGAAGTCGATCTTGCTGGTCGTCGTGGCGCCGTACTGGAGGCCCGGGCCGAGGATCGCCTCGCCCTTGCTCGAGCGCGGCGACCGCCGACCCCAGCACGGTGGACAGGTTGAAGCCGTTGAGCGCGAGCACCCAGATGGTCATGACGAAGGCGCCGATGATGAGCAGCGTCGCCTTGACGATCTGCACCCAGGTGGTGCCCTTCATCCCGCCGATGAGGACGTAGCCGACCATGATGATGCCGACGACGGCGATGACCACGCTCTGGCCGACGCCGGGCCTCGATCCCGAGCAGCAGCGCCACCAGGCCGCCGGCACCGGCCATCTGGGCGAGCAGGTAGAAGAAGCTGACGACGAGGGTCGAGATCGCCGCCGCCACCCGGACCGGGCGCTGCCGCAGCCGGAACGACAGGACGTCGGCCATGGTGAACCGGCCGGTGTTGCGCAGCAGCTCGGCGACGAGCAGCAGCGCGACGAGCCAGGCGACGAGGAAGCCGATCGAGTAGAGGAACCCGTCGTAGCCGTTGATGGCGATCGCCCCCGCGATGCCGAGGAACGACGCGGCCGACAGGTAGTCGCCGGCGATGGCGATGCCGTTCTGGCGCCCGCTGAAGGCGCGGCCGCCCGCGTAGTAGTCCGCCGCCGTCCGGTTGTTGCGCGAGGCGCGGATGACGATGGCCAGGGTGATGACGACGAACAGCGCGAAGATCGCGATGTTGAGGCCGGGGCTGCCGACGTTGGTCGCGGCGGGCAGCACGGCGGGCGCTGATGGCGCTCACTGGGCGCTCCCTTCCACGCGCTCACGGAGCGCCTCGGCGGCGGGGTCGAAGTGCCGGTCCGCCCAGCGCACGTAGGCGATGGTGATGGCGAACGTCGAGACGAACTGCAGCAGCCCGAGGATCAGGCCGACGTTGATCTCGCCGACCACCTTGGTCGACATGAAGTCGACCGCGAACGACGAGAGCAGGACGTAGAGGAAGTACCACGCGAGGAACAGCGCGGTCATCGGGAAGACGAAGCGGCGGAACCGGCGCCTCAGCTCCTGGAACTCGGCGGACTGCTGGACCTCCGTGTAGCGGGATCCGGAGTCCGATGCAGCGACCTCGCGGTCGAGAGCATCGTTGCTCACGGCGACACCTCCGGTGGTGGGGCAGGCGCACGGGCGCGGGGCGCCACCCGTGGCATCGGGCCAGCGTCGACCCTGCGCCGTGCCGGGCGCAAGACGACGCGCGCCGGGTGGGGAGAGCGGTCGCCCAGCGGGGCGGTGGCCGCGCCGAACGGCGGCGCGGGGAGCGCCGAACGGTGCGCCGGTATCGACGGGTCAGTCGGCGCGGGCCGGGGCGTCGGCGGCGCGCAGGTTCTCGGGGGCGTGGAGCCGGACCATGGTCCGCGAGGTGCCGGCCGGGACCGAGCCCGGCGTCGCATACGAGACGAGGACGGCGACGAGGAACGCCGTCGGCACCGTCCACGCCGCGGGTTGCGCGAGCAGCGCGCCGAGCCAGCCGCCGCCGACGGAGCCCGGTCCGCCGAGGACGGTGATCGTCGTCGCCGTGAGGGCGAGCACGCCACCGGTCACCAGCCCCGCCGTGGCGCCGGCCACCGAGAGCCGGCGCCACCAGACGCCGAGGACCAGCAGCGGGCAGAACGTCGACGCCGCCACGGCGAAGGCCAGCCCGACGGTGTCGGCGAGGCTGGTGTTGACCGCCAGCCAGCTCGCCGCGTACGGGACGACGACCGCGAGGACCGCCGCCATCCGGAAGGTGCGGATGCGCGGCACGTCGCCGCCGGCGCGGCGGCCGATGGTGCGGGCCAGGAAGTCCTGGTCGACCACGCCGGCGACCGAGATGGTGAGGCCCGAGGCGGTGGAGAGGAAGGCGGCGAAGGCGCCCGCCCGCGAGCACCGCCGACAGGACCGTGCCGAGCACGCCGGGGGCGACGACCGACGGCAGCAGCAGGGTCACCGAGTCGGACCGGCTGCCGTCCGGGAGGGTCGGCAGGTAGACCCGGCCCAGCACCCCGTACACCGGCGTGAAGAGGTAGAACAGCCCGAGCAGGCCGACCACGACGAGGGTCGTCCGGCGGGCGGCCCGGCCGTCGGGGTTGGTGTAGAAGCGGACGAGCACGTGCGGCAGGCCCATGGTGCCGAAGCAGAGGGCGAGGATCGTCGAGTACGTCGCGTAGACCGGGTGCTCGCGGCCGCCGAACCCGCTGAGGGCCTGCGCCCAGTCCGCGCCCGCGGTGCCGGTGACGTTCGGGCGCGGGCGCGCCGCTCTGCCACCACAGGGCGAGCAGCACGAAGGCGGGGACCGAGATCGCGGTGAGCTTGAGCCAGTACTGGATGGCCTGCACCAGCGTGATCGAGCGCATCCCGCCGGCGGTCACGTTGGCCAGGACGACCACGGCGACGATGACGCTGCCGAGGGCCGGCGGCGCACCGGTGACGGTGCTGAGCGCGATGCCTGCGCCCTGGAACTGCGGGAGGAGGTAGAGCCACCCGATGCCGACGACCAGCAGGGACGCCAGTGCGCGCACCCGCCTCGACTCGAGGCGCGCCTCGGCGAAGTCGGGGAGCGTGTACGCGCCGGAACGCCGCAGCGGGGCGGCCACGAGGACCAGGAGGACGACGTAGCCGACGGTGTAGCCGACGGGGAACCAGAGCATGTCGGCGCCGAGGGCGTAGACCAGGCCGGCGATGCCGAGGAACGAGGCGGCCGAGAGGTACTCGCCGCCGATGGCCGACGCGTTCCAGCCGGCGCTGACACTGCGTCCGGCGACGTAGAAGTCGCTGGTGGTGCGGGACAGCCGCAGCCCGAGGGCCCCCGCCACGAGCGTGACGCCGCAGACGATGGCGATCGCGAGGACGCCGGCCTGGGCGATGCTCACCGGGGACCCATGAGGTCGGTGAACTCCCGCTCGATGCGCTCCGACTGGTAGACGTAGATGCGCGCGGCGACGAAGACGACGGGGTAGATGAGGACGCCGACGGCCAGCCAGGGCAACGGGATCGGGCCGATCATGATCGTGCGCGTAGCCGGGACGAGGACGAAGAGGGTGGGCAGCCCGAGGACGACGACGGCGATGCCGAGCAGGATCGCGAGCGACAGCCGCAGCTGCGCGCGGAGCAGCGCCGAGAGGTAGACCTCGCCGAGGCCGGTCTGCTCCTCGAGCTCCAGCGCGGGTGGACGGCGCTCCCCGCGACGGCGGGCCTCCCGCCGCGGCGAGGTGATCCGGACGCGACGCGACGGTCCGGACGGGGGGGAGGTGCTCACCGGGCGGCGGGTCGGAGGAGCCGGTCGCGCAGGTCGCGCGTGTGCCGGCGGCTGACCTGGAGCTCGACGTCGCCGACCCGGACGACGGCCCGGCCCGAGTCGGTCGAGACCTCGGTGACGTGGGCGAGGGACACCAGCGTCGAGCGGTGGATGCGGACGAACCCCTTGTCGCCCCAACGCTCCTCGAGGGCGTTGAGCGAGACCCGGACGAGGTGCGAGCCGTTCGCGGTGTGCATCCGGGCGTAGTCGCCGTGGGCGCTCGCGTACGTGATCTGGCTGCGCTGGATGAACCGGGTGACACCGCCCAGCTCGACGGGGATCGTCTCGTCCTCGGCGGAGACGGTGGTGGCGCCGGCGCCCGACCGCTTGGCGACGACGCGGCGGACCGCCTCGCCGAGACGTTCCGCCCGGATCGGCTTCATGACGTAGTCCGTGGCCTGGAGCTCGAAGGCGTCGACGGCGTGCTCCTCGTAGGCGGTCACGAAGACCACCTGGGGACGGTCGACGAACCGGGCGAGCACCTTGGCCAGGTCGAGCCCGTCGAGCCCGGGCATCGAGATGTCGCAGAAGACGACGTCGACGGGATGGTCCTCCAGGGCGCGGAGGGCCTCGGTGCCGGAGGACGCGGTGTGGAGCTGGCCGACGCGGGGGTCCTGCTGCAGCAGGTAGGTGAGCTCGGCGAGGGTCGGGGCCTCGTCGTCGACCACGAGCGCGCGCAGCGGCGCCTCGGCGGACGGCGACGTCGCGGGCATACCGCTGAGGATAGGCGTGCCTGCGCGGACGCTCAGGGTTCGGCGCGGACGCCCGGGGCGTACTTGGGCACCCGGAAGGTCACCTTGGTGCCCGCGCCGGGTGCGGTCTCGACGACGAGCCCGTGCCGGTCGCCGAACGCCTGCCGCAGCCGGGCGTCGACGTTGCCGAGCCCCAGGCTGTCGGCCTCGCTCTCGCCGGCGAGGACGGCCCGGATCGCCTCGGGGTCGCCGCCGACGCCGTCGTCCTCGATGGAGATCTCGGCCTCGGCGCCGTGGTCGGCGGCCGTGATGGTGATGTGGCCGACGCCGGTCTTGCGCTCGAGGCCGTGGCGGACCGCGTTCTCCACCAACGGTTGCACGGCGAGGAACGGCACCGCGACGGGGAGCACCTCGGGGGCGATGGTGAGCGAGACGACCAGCCGGTCGCCGAAGCGGGCCTTCTCGAGGACCAGGTAGCGCTCGATGTTGCGCAGCTCGTCGCGCAGCGTGGTGTACGCGCCGCCCCGGCGGAACGCGTACCGGGTGAAGTCGGCGAACTCGAGCAGCAGCTCGCGGGCGCGGTCGGGGTCGGTGCGGGTGAACGAGGCGATGGCGCCGAGGCAGTTGTAGACGAAGTGCGGGCGAGATCTGGGCGCGCAGGGCCCGCAGCTCGGCCTCCATGAGGCGCGTGCGCTGGCGTTCCAGCTCGGCGAGCTCGACCTGCGTGGAGATCCAGCGGGCCAGCTCCTCGGTCGCGCGGACCAGCCCGGTCGAGACGCTCGGCCCGTACGCGGCGAGGGCGGCGACCACCTGCTCGTCGGCGACGATCGGCGCGAGGACCCCGGAGCGGATGGGGCAGTCGGGGTCGGCGCAGGTGACGTCCCGCTCGTCGAGGACCACGGTCTGCCCGGACGTCAGGACCGGCTGCGCCTGGTCGTGGGCCGCCTCCCGGTGGTGCGCCCCGACGCCGTCCCAGGCGAGCACGGCGTGCGGGTCGGTGAGGGCGACGGCGCGGGTCCCGAGCATGGAGCGGAGCTGGCGGGTCGCCTTCTGGGCGCCCTCGGGGGTGAGCCCGTCGCGGAGGAACCGGGTCGCGAGCGCCGCTCGGTGCAGCGTCTCGTAGGTCGCCCGGTCGACCTGGCTGACGAACCGGCGGCGTCGCAGCAGCCAGACCAGGCCGACGATGGCGAGGACGAGGACCAGCCCGGCGACGAACGCCGCGACATGGTTCCGGTCCACGGGGGCAGCGTAGGCGCGCGATCTACGGTGAGGAGGTGACTCCCGAGGCGACCGTCGAGGCCGACCGCCGCGCGGCTGCGCGCGCTCGGCCGCACTGCCGGGGGTCGCCGAGGGCAGCGAGGCGGCCCGGGAGGCCTGCACGCGGCTGCGGTTCGAGGAGGCGCTGCGACGGCGCATGCGCCGAGGCGGCGGCCGAGTCGCGGGTCCGCGGCGCGCGGGCGAGCGCGGCGCTGGACGGGGCGGAGCTGCCGCTCGACCGGGTGCGGGCGCTGATGGTCGGGGGGCTCCGGAGTCGACCGGGTCGGGGTCGTCGGCGGTCGACGTCGCGGTCCGGGGTGCGGTGCAGGCGACCGCCGAGTCGGAGCACGTCGTGGGTCTCGTCCTCACCGCGCCGTGGCAGGCCCTGGCCCGGCTCCACGTGGCGGCGATGGGCGGGGTGCTCGCCGCCGACCAGGTGGGGCGGCCGCGGCGGGCGGGGGAGTCGGCGCGGGAGCTGGTGGACGTGGGCCCGGCGCCGGACGCCGGGCGAGGTGGCCGTCCGGCTGCGGGCGGTCGGGAGGTGGTGCGGGCGTCGGGGTCGCCGGGGTGTCGGCGGTGGTCGTCGCCGCCGTCGTGCACGGCGAGGTCGCGGCGATGCGGCCGTTCCTGCAGGGCAACGCGGTGGTGGCCCGGGCGGTGGAGCGGGCCGTCGTCCAGGCGTCCGGGCTGGACCCGACCGGGGTGGCGGTCCCGGAGGTCGGGCACCTCCGCGGCGGGCTGGCGCCCTACGTCGGGGCGCTCGCCGCGTACGCCACCGGGACGCGCCGACGGGGTGGCCCTCTGGCTGCGGCACTGCGCCGAGGCGGTGGTCGTGGGCGCCGAGGAGGGTATGCGGGTCTGCGCGGCGGTCCGGGCGGGCCGGCTGGGCTGAGCCGCCGTGCGCTGTGCGCTGAGCGGTCTGGCGGGTCGCGGTTTGGGCGAGTACAACAGAGGGACAACTCCAGACCACCGTTCGACGACCCGGCACCCACGCGCGGCAGTCCACTGATGGGCAGCTCGTCCAGGGGTTCATCCCTCGGCGACAACCACTGAATGCACGCTCTGGTCACCTGGACCGTCTGACGGTCGTGATGGCACCTCACCCGCACGAGCTGAGGTGCCATCACTTTGTCCGGGTGGTGGTAGGTTGTCCACACGCGGTGAGCGTCCCGTCCCACCGTCCACAGGTGCGGCGTGCCGGGCTTCCGCCGTGCGGGGCCGGCGGCCGAGGGTGGGGGCGGGCCCGAGGGGCGGGCCGGTCGGGAGGTCGGTCGTGGCGGTCGTGGGCACGCGCTCGCTGGTGGTGGTCGGGGCGTCCGGCGGAGCTCGGGGCGTCGGCGCCTCGCGACCGCCGTCGCGGTACGGGCCGCGCGGGCGGGACCGACCCGGTGCTCGTCGACGGGTGCCCGCTCGGTGGCGGGCTCGACGTGGTGCTCGGGGTGGAGCAGGAGAGCGGGGTCCGGTGGCCGGACCTGCACCGGCTGGTCGGGCGCGGCGGACGGTCGGGCGCTGCTGGCGCGGCTGCCCGCGGCGGACGGGGTGCGCGGTGCTGTCGTTCGGGCGGGACGGTTCCGAGCCGGCGCCGGAGGTCGCGCGGAGCCGTCGTGACGGCGCTGCGCGCGGAGTGCGGCCTCGTCGTCGTGGACGCGAGCGCCGCGGGCGGGACCGTGGCCGCCGCCGCGCTGGAGTCGGCCGACCGGGTGCTCGTCGTGGCCGGTGACGGGATGAGCCAGCTCGCTGCCCTGTCGGTCGTGTCCGGGCTGCTGGCGGCGGGCAGTGGCCGGGTCGGCGTCGAGATGGCGGTATGCCTGCGCGGACCGGGTTCGACGACCGGGCCGGTCGCCCGGGTGGTCGAGTCGGAGCTGCGCTGGCCGGTATCGCTGTGCCTCGAGGACGACCGCAGGCTGGTCGGCCGACCTCGTGCACGGCGTGGCGCCGGGCTCGCGGAGCGACCGGTCCGGTGGTGCGGGCCGCCGACGAGATCCTCGGCTGGGCGGTCCTCGACCGGCGGGGCGCGGCGTGAGCGGGCTGGCGACCCGGGGGTGCGGCGTGACCGTCTCGCCGGGCTGCCGGCCCCGGCGTGGGAGCAGATCCGCGACGGTCGCCGGCCGGAGCCTCGCACCCTGGCCACCGTCGCCGAGGTGGACGTCGCGACCGACGGACGTGGCGGCGCCGCGGCGCTACGCGGGTCGCTTGCGAGGCCCAGCTGCTGGGAGCGGGACCGCTCGAGCCACTGCTGGCGCTGCCTGGGGTCACGCGACGTGGCGGTCAACGGGGACGGTTCGGTGTGGGTGGACGTCGGGGCGGGCTGGTTCGGGCGGACGTCGACGTGGGCGGACGCCGAGGCGGTCCGCCGGCTGGCGGTCCGGTTGGCCGGGCTCGCGGGGCGTCGGCTGGACGAGACCGCCCCTTCGTCGACGGCGTGCTGCCGTCCGGTGTCCGGCTCCACGCGATCCTGCCGCCGCTCGTGGCCGACGGTCCGCACCTGACGCTGCGGGTGCCGGCCCGGACCGCGATGACCTTGGCGGAGCTGGAGGCGCGGTCGATGTTCCCGCCGGGTTGGGCGGGCTGCTGCGCCGGCTGGTCCGTCGGCGCGTGGCGTTCGTCGTGTCCGGCGGGACCGGCGTCGGCAAGACCACGCTGCTCGGTGCGCTGCTCGGGGAGGCGTCGGCGGCCGAGCGGGTGATCGTCGTGGAGGACGTCCGGGAGCTGCGCGTCGACCAGCCGCAGGTCGTGCGGCTGGAGGCGCGGCCGCCCAACGTCGAGGGTGCGGGCGAGGTGACCCTGACGACCCTGGTCCGCCAGGCGCTGCGGATGCGGCCCGACCGGCTGGTCCTCGGCGAGGCGCGCGGCGCCGAGGTCCGCGAGCTGCTGGCCGCCCTCAACACCGGCCACGAGGGTGGGTGCGGCACGCTGCACGCCAACAGTGCCGGCGACGTCGTGGCGCGGTTCGAGGCGCTCGGGGCGCTGGCGGGCATGTCGCCCGCGGCGGTGCACGCCCAGCTGGTCAGCGCCGTCGACGTCGTCGTCCACGTCGGCCGGCGGACCGTCGACGGAGCGGTCCGGCGACGGGTCGAGGCCATCGGCGTCCTGGTGCGCGGACCGGACGGACGTCCCGAGCGTCGTGGACGCGTTGACCGACGGGTCGAGCGGCTCGGCTCGAGGCCCGGGGTGGGAACACCTGCTGCGTGTCCTGGGGACGCCGGGCGGCTCGCCCCGGTCGCCCGACGTCCCGGGAACGCTGACGGCGCATCGGCCGAGGAGCGCCGTGACGGCCGTCGTCGTGGCGTCGCTGCTGGCGGTGGCCGCCTGGTTGCTCGGGCGGCCGCGACCGGGCTCGTCGCCGGCGGCTCTCCGGCGGGGATCGGGCGAGCCTCGGAACGTCGAGTGCTCCGGAGTGGTCGACGCGGCCTGCGGAGGTGGCGCCGTCCGCCTGGCGCGGCGTGGCCAGCGGAGGGTCGCCGGGGGAGCCGAGGCGGAGGCGCTGGACCTGCTCGACGGTCTGGCGCCGGCCCTGCGCGCGGGGCTTCCGCCGGTGCGCCGCCCTGCGGCTGGTGGCGTCAGTGCCGCTCCGCTCGGAGGACGGCCCGTGGCTGCCCGCGACTGCGGCCGAGGCGGCCGCGCTCAGGTGAGCCCTCGGCGCCGGTCTGGTTCGCCTACGCCGAGGCCGCTGCGGTCGGACGACCTTCGGCTGGTCGCGGCCGCCTGGTCGATGTGCGACACCCTGGGCTCGCCGCTGGCACGACGGTGGCGACCGTCTCCGACGTCGTCCGTCGACGCCGGTCGTCCGTCAGCGGATCGCCGCGGCGCTGGCGGGTCCGCGCGCCACCATGCGGGTCCTCACCGCGCTTGCCGTTGTCCGGTCCGGTCGTCGCGCTCGCCGTCGGGGTGTCGCCGAGCGACCTCTACACGCCGCCGGCGGGGCCGCTCTCGCTCGTCGTCGGCCTCGCGGTGCTCGCTCGTCGGTCGGCTGTGGGCCGCCCGGATGATCCGCGCCGTCACCGTCGAGTCGCGCGCGGTCCATGACGGCGCCGACGGTCACGACGGCTCTGAGGTCCCGTGGCGATCGGGATCGCGCTCGCCGTGCTCGCGGCGCGTGCTCGTCGGGTGGCGCGCCGGCCGCGACCGGGTCGACGTGCGACCTCCGCCCTGCGGTCGCCGCCTCGGCGTCCGGAGCAGCGGCGTCCGGCGGCCGCGCTCGGGCGATCGGTCCCGATGGACTCGGCCGAGCCTCGCGGTCGGCGGCTGGGCCGCGGATCCGCGCGGGCGGGCGCCGGCCGTGGCGGCGTGGCCGCGCGAGGGCCCGGCGGCCGCGGGCCCGGGCGCCGACCACGGAGGAGGTGGCCGCGTCGATGCTGCTGCTGGCCGTCGCCCTCCAGTCCGGCTGCGGCGTCATGGAGGCGATCGACCACATCGCGCGGGTCGCGCCACGCCGCGTGCGGCCGCCGAGCTGGCGGTGGTCGCGGCCGGACTGCGCTGGGGCGTCACGGAGGAGCAGGCGTGGGCGGAGGCGGACCCGAGATGGTCGCGCACGGCGCTGGCGCTGCGGCTCGCCCGCGAGGCGGGCGTGGCGCCCTCCTCGCTGCTGCTGACCGGCGCCGACGACCTGCGGTCGAACCGGCTGGCGGCGGTCGACGTGGCGGCCGCCCGGCTCGGCGTCCGGCTGGTCATCCCGCTCGGGGTGGCGTTCCTGCCCGCCTTCGTCCTGACGACGATCGTGCCGGTCGTGCTGGCGCTGGCCCGTCAGGTGCTCGCCTCGTGAGTCGCAGCCGCCGGCAGGGAGCGAGCGCCCGAGAAGGGACCGTGAGATGGTCGGCTGCGTGGCTGCCTCCGACCTCGCTCCCGCCCTGCGTACCGCCGCCACCGAGGGGACGCCCAGCGTCAGCCGCGGGCTGTGGCTGAGCTTCCTGTCGGCATACGGGCTGGAGGCGGTGCTGACCGGCGCGGGCGCCCCCGCGGCGGGTAGCGGTGCCAGCGGTGGACCGGCGGGAGGGCGGCGGCGGGATCGGCTGGCTGGGGCTGGACCTGCAGCACGGCGACCTGGACCTCGTCGACGTCGTCCCGCTGGTGCGGGTGGCCGAGCGGGCGGGAATGCCGGTGCTTCGCGCGGATGGCCTCGCACGCGGTGACGCGATCGGCAAGGTCATCGACGCGGGGGCGCAGGGCGTCATCGTGCCCGGCGTCGAGTCGGCCGCGGAGGCCGCTGCCCTGGTGCGGGCGATCCGGCTTCCGCCGGTCGGGGGCCGCAGCACCGGCTCGGCCCGCACGGCGCTGGGGATCACCGACGGGGGTGAGCCGCTGCTCCTCCCGATGGTGGAGACCGCCGCCGGCCTCGACGGCAGGCGGCGGACATCGCGGCAGTGGACGGCGTGGACGGCATCTTCATCGGGCCCTACGACCTGTCCATGTCGCTGGGGTGCCAGCCGGGCGACGAGCGAGGTGATGACGGCG
This sequence comes from uncultured Actinomycetota bacterium, assembly GCA_963770005.1. Taxonomy (GTDB): domain Bacteria; phylum Actinomycetota; class Actinomycetes; order Actinomycetales; family Dermatophilaceae; genus Lapillicoccus. The sequence continues at coordinate 230,811 of CAVYNX010000006.1, forward strand.
ATCGGCGTCGGTCATCGACACCGCCCGCGTCGGCCGGCAAGATCATCGGGATGTTCAGCGGGCCGGCCCGACCTGCTGGCGGTGGCGCCGACGGCTGGATCTCGTGGCGGTGGACACCGACGTCACGGCGTTGCGCCGCGGGATCGTCCGACCTGTTCTCCTGACCGCGCGGGGCGGACCGCCCCGCGATGTGCGGGCGAGTCGGACGATTTCGCAGCGCGGCGGCCTATCCTGCGGCGCATGGCGCAGCGAGTGCGGACGATCCTCATCTCCGATCTGTCGGGTGACGAGGTGGAGGACGGTGGTGAGTCGGTCGCCTTCAGCTACAAGGGCGTCGACTACACGATCGACCTGACCGCCAAGGAGGCCGCCGGGTTCGACAAGGCCATCGCGATGTACGTCGAGCACGCGACGCAAGGCCGGACGAGCCGGTCGGGCCGGCCGAGCTCCGGCTCGTCGCAGCACCACGCGGAGCGGATCGGCAACATGAAGCGGTGGGCCGCGGAGCAGGGCATCGACTACCCCAAGCGCGGCCGGCTGCCCAAGAGCCTGGTCGAGGCGTACGACGCCGCGCACTGACCGGCACCGACGGCACTGACGGCGCGACGCATACCGAGCGGTCGCTAGGACAGCCCGACCCACGGGGCGCTGACGCCTGCATGGCCAGCCGGACCGGGGTGTTCGCCGCCCCGAACCCGGCGTAGCCGCCCCGCCGCTCCAGCACCTCGACGTAGAACCGGCCCGCGACCAGCGGCGTGTAGACGTGGAACAGCTCGCCCTCGCCGTCGCGGTCGTAGAGCACCCCGAGGCGCCGCAGCCGGTCGAGCAGCGCGGGGTCGAGGCCCAGCCGCGCCTGGAGGTCGTCGTAGTACCCGTCCGGGAACGTCAGCAGCGGCGCCCCGGCCGCGCGCATACCCTCGACGCGGTCCAGCAGGTCGGTGCAGGCGAAGGCCACCTGGTTGACCCCGGTCGGGGCGCGGCCGGCG
>CAVYNX010000007.1:0-167097 GCA_963770005.1 uncultured Actinomycetota bacterium
CGGCACGCCGGTCGGCTCCGAGGAGACCCACGGGGTGTCGCCGCACCGCGTCACCGTGCACTCCGACAAGCGGGCCCGCCCGGAGGTCGGCGACGTCGTCCGCGTCGTGCCGGAGGCCAGCGAGGTGCACGTCTTCGCCGCCGACACGGGGGAGCGGCTACCGCGGACTGACCGAGGACTGAGCCGACACCCCACTCCAGACACGTGTTGTTGTGAGTTTCGGGGTCAGTACGACCCCCAAATCCACAACAACGCGAGTCTGGAAGGCGAAGCGGGAGCCGGCGCCCTACGCTGGCCGGGTGCTCGACGTCGGTCTGACCGGGGGGATCGGGTCGGGCAAGTCGACGGTGGCCGCGACGCTGCGCGACCTCGGTGCCCACGTCGTCGACGCGGACGTCATCGCCCGTGAGGTCGTCGAACCCGGGACGCCGACCCTGGCCCGGATCGCCGAGCGGTTCGGGGCGGGGCTGGTCCGTGCGGACGGGTCGCTGGACCGCGCGGCGCTGGCCGCCATCGTGTTCCCGGACCCCGACGCGCTCGCCGACCTCGACCGCATCACCGGGCCCGCCATCGCCGAGCGCGTGGAGGAGGACCGCGCCGCCGCCGAGGACGGCCTCATCTCGGTCTACGACATGCCGCTCCTCGTCGAGCGGGGGCTGTGGGCGCGCGAGCACCTCACCCTCGTCGTCGGCGCCGACACCGAGACCCGGGTGCGCCGGCTCGTCGACCAGCGCGGCCTCGACGAGGCGGACGCGCGCCACCGGATCGCCCGGCAGGCCACCGACGCCGAGCGCCGGGCGGCGGCCGACGTGTGGGTCGACAACGACGGCGACGTCGAGGCCACCCGCCGGCAGGTCCGGGAGCTGTGGTCCGACCGGCTCGTCCCGTTCAACGCCAACCTCCTGGCCGGTACCCGAGCCCTGCGCTCGCCGCGCCCCGACGTCGTCGAACCCGACCCCACCTGGCCGGCCCAGGCGGCCCGCCTGGTCGCCCGCATCGCCACCGCGCTGGGGGACCGGGCGCCGCGCATCGAGCACATCGGCTCCACGAGCGTGCCCGGGCTGGCGGCCAAGGACGTCATCGACCTCCAGGTCGGGGTCGCCGCCCTCGCCGAGGCCGACGACCCCGAGCTCGTCGCCGGGCTCACCCGGCGGGGGTTCGCCCGCGTCGCCGGAGATCCGGGGGGACAACCCCCATCCGGCTGAGGGAGACCCGAGCCGGTGGGCCAAGCGCTTCCACGCGTCGATGGACCCCGGCCGCGCCGTCAACGTCCACGTCCGCGAGATAGGTTCTCCCGGCTGGGTGTTCGCGCTGCAGTTCCGCGACTGGCTCCGCGCCGAACCGGAGGAGCGGGCGCGCTACGCGACGCTGAAGCGGACGCTCGCGGCGCGGGAACCGGACACCGCGTCGTACGCGGCGGCCAAGGAGCCGTGGTTCGGCGAGGCGTACCCGCGGGTGGAGGACTGGGCACGGCGCACCGGGTGGTCCGACGCCCGCACCGCGGACCGGGTTTGACGGCGGATAAGGTAAGCCTTACCTTACTGGCATGACACCGGCCGACCCGATGCCATCCGCGGGGTCACTCGCAGGGCCCCTCGCCGGGCCCGTCGCGCTGGCCGCCGACGCGGTCGGCCTGGGCTACCACGGTCACCGCGTCGTCGACCTCACCGTCGACGCCACGACGGTGGAGCTGCGCCGCGGTGCCGTGACCGCGCTGGTCGGACCCAACGGCAGCGGCAAGTCGACGCTGCTGCGGGCGCTCGCCCGGCTGCACGCCCCGGACCAGGGCGAGATCCGCTTCGCCGACGGGCGGTCGGTCTGGGCGTTCCCGGCCAAGGACTTCGCTCGCGAGGTCACCCTGCTGACCCAGGACCGCCCGATCCCGCTGGGCGTCACCGTGACCGACGTCGTCGGCTACGGGCGCCACCCGCACCGCCGGTCCGGCTGGTCCCTCGGCAGCGACCGCGACGGCGAGGGACCCGGGGCCGTCGCCCGCGCGATGGCCCTCACCGGTGTCACCGCGATGGCCGACCGGCCGGTCGACGAGCTGTCCGGCGGTGAACGACAGCGGGTGTGGCTCGCGTCCTGCCTCGCCCAGGACACCGGCGTCCTGCTCCTCGACGAGCCCACCAACCACCTCGACCTGCGGTACCAGGCGGAGCTGCTGGACCTCGTCGAGGACCTCGCCCACGACCACGGCGTCGCCGTCGGCGTCGTCCTCCACGACCTCAACCAGGCCGCGTCGGTCGCCGACCACGTCGTCCTGCTCGACACCGGCCGCGTCGTCGCGGCCGGGTCGGCGGCGGAGGTGCTCACCGAGCAGCGGCTCAGCGCCGCATACGGGCTCCCGGTGCAGGTCTGGACCGATGCCGACGGCGTCGTCCACACCCGGCCGGTCCGCCGGCGGAGGCTCGTCACCGCCTCCTAGCCGGCACCGAACCGGCACCGACGCCGGCCATCCGCACACCCCTCGATCACCGAACCGACCAGAAGGGTCCATCCCGTCATGCCTGCACTGCCCGCCCGCCCCACCCGACGCGCCGTCCTCGCGCTGCCCGCCCTCGCCGGGCTCGTCGCCCTGGCCGCCTGCGGCACGACCGAGGCGCCGGCCGCGAGCCAGCCGACGACCGCGGCCGCCGCCGGCCCGGTGACGGTCACCGACGCCCGTGGCAAGGCGGTCACCCTGCCGGCCCCGGCCACCCGCGTGGTCGCGACCGAGTGGTCCGAGGCCGAGCAGCTCGTGACGCTGGGCGTGGCACCGGTCGGGGTCGCCGACCCCAAGGGCTACGCCACGTGGGCCTCGGCGGAGAAGCTCCCCACCACGGTCACCGACGTCGGCACCCGGACCGAGCCCAGCGTCGACGCCATCGTCGCGCTCAAGCCGGACCTCGTCGTCGTCGAGAAGGGCACCGCGGCCGAGTCGCTGCTGCCGCAGCTGGAGAAGTACGTGCCGGCCATCGTCACGACCGGCTCGGACGCCACCCGCAACATGGCGCGCCTCCGCGACGACTTCACGATGATCGCCACGGCCACCGGCACCACCGCCAAGGCGACGACGGTCCTCGCCGAGATGGACAAGACCATCGCCGACGGCAAGGCGGCCATCGCCGCCAAGGGCAAGGCCGGTACGCCGCTGGTCGTCACCTTCGCCTACGAGCAGGGCGGCGTCCCCGCGATCCGGGTCAGCGGCAAGGGCTCGCTGGTCCAGGACCTCGGCGAGGGCGTGGGCCTCACCACCGCCTGGACCGGAGAGGTCGACAAGGAGTGGGGCCTCGGCGTGACCGACGTCGAGGGGCTCAAGGCCCTGACCGACCCCAACACCCAGTTCCTCTACTTCGCCTCCGACGGCACCGACCTCTTCAAGAGCACCCTGTCCAGCAACCCGATCTGGTCGCAGCTGCCGTTCGTCACCGCCGGCAACGTCGCCAAGCTGCCGGACGCGGTCTGGGCCTACGGTGGCCCGGCGTCGGCCGAGCAGTTCGTCGGCGTGCTCGTCGACCGGATGACCGGGGCCTGACCGCACCATGAGCCTCGACGTCCAGCGCGCCGCCGTCGCCGACACCACGCGGCGGCACCGGCGGTCACCGGTCCGGTGACCGGCGGCCGCCGGGTGACCGCCGCCGGCGTCGTGCTGGTCGCGGTGGTCGCCGCCGTGGTCCTGTGCCTGGTGCACCTGACCCAGGGCACCTCGGCCGTCGGTCCCTGGGACATCGTCCGCGCGCTCGTCGGTCTCGACCCCGCCGCGCTGGACGTGCTCCTGGGGGGCCGCCTGCCCCGGATGGTGAGCGGGGTCGTCGTGGGCGTCGCGCTGGGCGCCGCCGGCGCGGCGATGCAGGCGACCAGCCGGAACCCGCTCGCGTCACCCGACACCCTGGCGGTCAACGCCGGGGCGTGGTTCGCGGTGACGCTGTGCTCGGTGTTCGGACTCGGTCTCGGGGTGCTGGGGTTCGGCGGCGTGGCCTTCGCCGGTGGGCTGGCGGCCGCGGCCCTGGTGATCGGGATGGGCGGCGGCGCACCGATGCGACTCGTGCTCGCCGGTTCGGCGGTGGCCCTCGCGGTCATGGCCGGCACGACCCTGCTGATGATCCTGTTCCAGCAGGAGACCGCCGGGCTGTACGCCTGGGGGAGCGGCACGCTGGGCCAGGCCGGTCTCGAGGCGGCCAGCCGGGTGGCGCCGGTGGCGCTCGTCGCCGTGGTCACCCTCGTGGTCCTGGCCCCGCGCCTGGACCTCCTGGCGCTGGGCGACGACGCCGCCTCGGTCCTCGGCCTCAACGTCCGCCGGACGCGGATGACGACGATGCTCGTCGCCGTCCTGCTCAGTGCCGCAGCGGTGACGCTGGCCGGGCCGATCGGCTTCGTCGGGCTCTCCGCCCCGGTGATCGTCCGGCTGGTCGGCCGCCGGGTACCGGTCCTCCTCCGCCACCGCTGGCTGCTCCCGGCCTCCATGGTGACCGGCGTCGTGGTCGTGATCGGGGCGGACGTGGTGCTGCGGACCGTCTTCGGGCCGATGGCCGGGGTGACCGTCCCCACCGGCGTGCCGACGTCGATCCTCGGCGCCACCCTGCTCGTGGCCCTGGCCCGTGGCTACCGCGCCGGGAACGGCTCCCGGGCGCAGTGGCCGGTGACCCGGGTCGCCACCCGGCGTCGGGTCATCACCACCGGGGCGATCCTCGTCGCACTGCTCGTCGGCGCGGTGGTGGCGGGCATGCTGCTCGGCGACACCAAGGTGCTCCTCGGCGACATCGCCAACTGGCTGACCCACCGCACCGGGCCGGCCCTCACCTTCGTCCTGGACACGCGGCTCCCGCGGGTGCTGGCTGCGCTCGTCGGGGGAGCCGCCCTCGCCGTCGCGGGAGTCGCGGTCCAGGCGGTCTGTCGCAACCCGCTCGCCGAGCCGGGCCTCGTCGGCGCGACCGCGGGGGCCGGGTTCGCGGCGGTCTGCGTCGTGACGTGGGTCCCGCTCGCCGGCGCCGGCCTGATGACCCTCGCCGCCGCCGTGGGAGCGGTCGCCGCCTTCGCGCTGGTCCTCGGTCTGAGCTGGCAGCGCGGCCTCGACTCCGACCGGGTCGTCCTCATGGGGATCGGCGTCGCGGCGGCGATGACCGCGCTGACCACCCTCGTGATCGTCCTCACCGACCCGTGGAACACCGGCAAGGTGCTCACCTGGCTGTCCGGCTCGACCTGGGGCCGGACCCTCGACCACGTCACGCCGGTGGCGATCGCGCTGGCCGTGCTCGGTCCGGCGATGTGGGCGCTGCACCGCCGGATGGACCTCGTCGTCGTCGACGACGACACCCCCCGCCTGCTCGGCGTCCCGCTCGAGCGCACCCGGCTGGTGCTCCTCGCCATGGCCGCCGTCCTCGTCGCCACGTCGGTGACCGCGGTCGGCGTCGTGGTCTTCGTCGGGCTCGTGGCGCCGCACGTCGCCCGCGCCCTCGTCGGCGGGCGGCACGCCCTCGTCCTCCCGGTGGCCGCTGGTCTCGGGGCGCTGCTGGTCAGCGTCGCCGACACCCTCGGTCGCACGGTCATCGCACCCGCTCAGATCCCGGCCGGCCTCGTCACCGCCATCATCGGCGCCCCGTACTTCGTCTGGCTGCTCTGGAGATCACGAAAGGTCACGGCATGACTCTCATGACCACACCACCCACCACCGTCGTCCCCTGGCGCCTGTTCCGCACCGTCGTCGGCGCCGTCGAGGACCTCTCGCCGAGCCTGCGCCGCATCCGGTTCGTCGGGCCGGAGCTCGCACACTTCGACGACCCCGGGCTCGACCAGCGGGTCAAGCTCCTCGTCGGGACCTGGCCCGCGTCCCTGGACACCACCGAGGACTGGTATGCGACGTGGCTGGGCCTGCCCGACGCCGTGCGTCCGGCCATGCGCACCTACACGACCCGGCGGGTGACGCATACCGCGACCGGGTCGAGCGTCGACATCGACATGGTCGTGCACGAGGACGCCGGCCCCGCGGGTGACTGGGCCGCCCGGGCCGAGGTCGGCGACGAGGCGATGCTCGTCGGCCCGGACCGGCGGTTCGACGGGGACCCCGGCGGGCGGGCCTTCGCGCTGCCCACCGAGGCCGGCGAGGTCCTGCTCGTCGGCGACGAGACCGCCCTGCCGGCCGTCGCCCGGATCCTCGAGGACCTCACGTCCGCGGACCAGCCCGGGCTGCGGGTGACGGCGCTGGTCGAGGTGCCGACCGCCGCCGACTGCCTCGACCTCGTCGCGCCGGACGGTGCCGAGGTGGTCTGGCTGGTCCGCGCCGGGCGGGCGCACGGCGTCGCGCTCGACCGGGCGGTGCGGTCCTGGACCATGGTCGCGGCCGGGGCGACCGCCGACGGGGCCGGCGAGGCCGGCCCCGGGGCGACCGACGACGACGAGCTGCTGTGGGAGGTGCCGGAGGGTGACGCCGGCGCGGCCACGACCCCGTTGCGTGGCGCCTACGTGTGGGTCGCCGCCGAGCAGGGGGTCGTCCGAGGGATCCGGCGGCACCTCCTCGGCGAGGTGGGGCTGGGCCGGGGCCAGGTGGCGCTGATGGGCTACTGGCGGCTGGGGCGGGCCCAGGCCTGACGCCGGTGTCCGGCCCGAGGCCCGCTCACGTCAGGGGCTGCAGGTGGTCACCGCGTCGGCGTAGCGGACCCAGCTCGGCAGGGCCTGGGCGAAGGCCTGTCCCATCGCCGGGGTGCCGGCGGCCCGCCAGTCGACGGTGTCGTTGATCTCGATCTCGAACTTGCGTCGCTCGAACCAGTTGATCATCTTCACCTGCGGGAACCGCTGGTGGACGTCGGCCGAGAACACCTGCTGCCACCACGCCTGCTTGATGGCGGTCTCCGACGCCCCCGGACGGGACGGCGTGAAGATGGCGGCGGTCTCGACGATGGCGACCGGCTTGGCGTGCGTCACGCCGAAGACGTCGTAGAAGCTCGGGATCGGCGAGTCGTCACCCGCGGTGCCGTTGTAGGTGCCCGCGAGCATGTCGGCGAACTTCGTCGGCTCGGTGATCTCGTTGTCACCCCAGGGCCGCTTGTTGCCCCAGTGGTAGAGCGAGATGCCGACCCAGTCGACCGCCTCGTCCCCCGGGTAGTAGGGGAGGTACGGGTCGTCGGCCATCGTCAGCTCACCGTTGTGGTCGGTGTCGAGGGCGGTGAAGTCCGCGCTGCCCGGCGCGGCGGTGTACTTGCCGCCGAGGAACGGGTAGCCGCCGCCGTAGTTGGGGGCCCACATCATCGCCGAGCCGGGGGCACCGCTGTGCACGGCGGCGGCGACCCGGCGGAAGGTGTCGACGAACTTCGTGGGCTGCTGGCCCCAGGCGTACCAGCTGCCGTTCATCTCGTGGGCGAACCGGACGACGACCGGGACGCCGGTGTCGTTGAGCGCCTTGAGGTCGGTGACCAGGGTCTGGATGACGGCGTCGCTGAGGGTGTCCAGCCCGCCGTGGGGCTCCAGGGTGAGGACCAGGACGCCGCCGTTCTCCTTGACCTGGCCGGCCGAGCCGACGGTGTTGGCCCAGGTGGCCCGGTCGTAGGGGATGTCGGAGAACTGCACGGCCGCGGCTGGGTGCTGGCCGAGGTTGGCGCGGTACTGCTCGAGGGTCTCCTGCTCCCAGTCGATGTTGACGCCGAAGAGGACGCCCTCCGACGGCACTAGCTCCCGACCGCTGCTGAAGACGCAGGCGGCGTTGGGGTCCGTGGTCGGGGCGGCGCGGCTCAGGCCCGCCGCCGCGATGATGGCGGCGAAGGACATGATCAGCAGCGGGATGACGGCGGTCGCCCGCCGCCGCTTGCGCGGGGGCAGACCGACGTAGGCGTCGGTGTCCGCGTCGGGGGTACCGGAACGAGGTGTGGCCATGGTGGTGGGTCGCTTTCGGGTCGAGAAGAGGGGTGGGCCTACACCGAGGCCGTGGAGCGGGCCGCGTCCGGTTCGGCGTCGTACACGCGCAGCACCCCGTCGAGGCGGTGCGGCGGCGTGCGCGGCCCGGAAGGCGGGGGAGGCGCCGTAGAGGCGGAGGTCGCCACCCCGGCTGCGGACGAGGCGGAGCAGGTCGAAGAGCGCCGCGACCCCCGACGAGGTGATGACCGAGACCGCCGACACGTCGAGGAGGACGAGGTCGTGGCCCTCGGACAGCGCCGCCGTGACCTGGACCCGGAGGCGGAGCGCCTCGGCCGCGTCGAACCGGTGCTCCTGGAGCCGGAACGAGGTGACCCGGGTGCCGTCGGCCGCAGCGTTGCGCTGCACGACCTCGAGCAGCTCGCGCTCGGACTCGGTGACGACCGCGAGCGGCCGGTCGGGGCGGTCGAGGGTCTCGTGGTCCGCGCCGTCGACGACCGCCGACGCCGGCTCCTCGATGTAGGCGTCGACCGCGACCGGGGACACCACCTCGGGTCCCGGACCGCGGTAGCGCCAGGCCCCGATGACCACCCCGAGCATGGCGAGGTCGACGACCACCCAGACCATCGACAGCCCGGTCAGCAGCGCCGACGCGTCGTGGTGCAGCACCCGGTAGGTCCCGATGCCGCTCGCGACGAGCAGGGCGCCCATGGCGACCAGCTGCGGCAGCACGAGCCGGTAGGTGCCCGACTGGTCCTGCTTGGTCTTCGCGGTCACCGAGAAGGTCAGGTGCCGGCCGAACAGGGCCGCACTGGCGCCGGCCAGCGACGCCGCGATCCACGTGGGGAACAGGGCGAAGGACATCTGCTGTCCGCGCCAGAGACCCTTGGCCTTGAAGCCGGTCACGAGGAACAGCGCCTGGCAGGAGAGGAACACCGGGACGAAGCGGGCGAAGAACGCCTCCGACTCCGCCACGAGGGGGAAGATGCCGGTGGTGAGGTAGACGATCGGGGCCGCGATGAAGGCCAGGGCGGCGAAGCCGTTGAGGTAGCTGGTCATCGTGGCGAGGTACATGAGCCGTTGGGCGATGGTGAGGCCGCGCACGAACAGCGGGTTCTCCTTGAAGAACACCTGCATGGACCCGCTGGCCCACCGCTGACGCTGGGACAGCATGGTGCCGAGGTCCTCGGGCGCCAGGCCGTGGACGAGGACCTCGTCGTGGTAGACGCTGGACCACCCCATCGCGTGCAGGTGCATCGCGGTGGCCATGTCCTCGGTGATGGACGTGGTGTCGAGCGGGTGGATGGCCAGGGCCTCGTCGCTGCGGGCGACGTCGACCTCGTCGGAGACCCGGCGCAGCGTCGAGCGCACGAGCAGGCCGGCCAGGTCGGCCCCCTGGCTGGTGCTCTCCTCGACGGTGGCGTTGAGGGACTGCCGCAGGCGGTAGGTGATCTCGGTGAGGACCTCACCCTGCCGCAGCTGCCCGGTCGCGTAGTCGACGGCCGCGAGGGCGTGCAGGACGGTGCTCGTGGCGGTGGTGTCGTCCGCCGGCAGGCCCTCGAGGAGGTTCTCCAGCTGGCGCCGGCCCTTGCGGAGGGCGTCGCGGGCGCGGCCGGAGGCCTCGGCCGAGAAGTGCGCCAGGCCGAGCGCCATCACGGCGTCGCGCCGCAGCACGGCGTTGGAGCCGCAGAAGAAGGCCGCCCCCCAGCCGTCCTTGCCCTGCTGGATCGGCCCGTAGAACAGCTCCGCCTGGCTCCCGAGCGGGTCCTTCGCGGTGACGTTCCAGAACCGTTGCGGCGTCTGGACGAACGCGACCTCCGGGTCCTCGAAGTAGCCGAGCACCGAGTCGAGGAAGTGCGGCTCGGGCACCTGGTCGGCGTCGAGGATGGCGATGAGCTCACCGGTGGTCTTGAACAGCGCGTTGTTGACGTTGCCGGCCTTGGCGAAGCGCTGCCGGCCGTCCCACTCGGGACCGCGGTTGATGTAGCCGACGCCGACCGAGGCGGCGGCCCGGGCGAACTCGGGCCGGTTGCCGTCGTCGAGGATGTAGGTCTGGTGTGGGTAGGTGAGGTCGCGGGCGGCGATCGCCGTGCGCATCACCAGCTCGAGCGGCTCGTTGTAGGTGGTGATGAAGACGTCGACACTCCGTCCGGCGGGCGCCTGCGGCGGGGCCGGGCGGCGACGGGCGTTCCACATCGTCAGGGCGTAGAGCACGGACTCGGACAGCGAGTACGTCTCGGCGATGACGAGGGGCACCGCGATCCACCAGGCGCCCCAGTTGATGGTGCCGGTCCACCGCCACCCGATGTAGACGACGCCGAAGGCGACGGTGAGGACGGCGAGCACTCTGGCGAGCGCAAGTCGGCTGCTGCTCATGGTTCTCCCTGTTGATGCCTGCACATCGGTATGCGGGTGCGGGTCGGCGAACGCCGACGAACCCCACGGCACGGTGTGCCGGGGGAAGGCGCGCGCCCCGTCTGCTCGAAGGCGGCCAGCCATCCGCGTCGTCCGGACCCGTCAGCGATGACGTGGGTCCAGTGCGGTCTGCGTCGGCTCTGACGTCGTGTCACGCGGTGTGCGCGTGACCCTCTGACGTCGGCCTTGACGTGTGTGCTGGCGAAAGGGCGGAACCGCCGCTGTCGTCAGCCCGTTATGGCATTGACAACGTTATCATCGTGATCGGGGAATGCGAATTCCGACCGGACCACAACGGCGTTGGAAATGGACATCTCAGGCGCGCCAGAACTTCTGGTTCTGTGATCCTGCACACGTCCATTGCTGCAGCCGGGCGCCATTGGCGGTGCTCATCCCGGTGACGTCGACGCATTTGTCGGACGCCGCGTTCACCAGGTCCTGACCCGCCGTGATCCCGAACTGTTGCGCCGGACCGGCCGTGCACGCGGCGGCCTGGAGGACGGCCCCGTCGTCCCGGGAGCCCGCCGCGACGTCCATGCAGAGGCCGAGCGCCTGGACCGTGCCGTCCGCGGCGAAGGCCCACTCCTGGGCGCTCGAGCCGTCGCAGTCGCGCAGCTCCAGCGGGGTCCCGTTCGTCCCCGGGGAGGGCAGCGTCACGCACCGGCCGCCGAGGCCACGGATGGCGCCGGACGAGCCGGGCGGCGAGGCGGTCGGGCTCGTGGGCGTGGCGGTGGCGCGTGGGCGCCGTCGAGGTCGCGGGGACGACGGGTGTGCCGGGTCCTCGTAGATCCGGACGTAGTCGACGAGCATGGACTGGGGGAAGACGGTGCTCGCGTCGGGTGCGACCCGGCCACACGCCGCCCACCGCGAGGTTGACGATGACGAAGAACGGGTGGTCGAAGGGCCACGGTCCGTCGCCCACGTCGGCGCGGGTCTTGGTCGAGTAGGTCTTCCCGTCGATCGACCAGCTGACCGAATCGGGTTGCCAGTCAATGGCATACACGTGGAAGTCGTCGCCGAGGGCCTGACCGTCGGGAAGCTGTAGGGAGCCGTGCAGGCTGTCGGCGCCCGAGTGGCCGGGGCTGTGCAGGCTGCCGTGGACCGTGCCCGGCTCCTGGCCGACGCTCTCCATCACGTCGATCTCGCCGCTGGCCGGCCACCCGCGGGTGAAGACGTCGTCGCCGAGGAGCCAGAACGCCGGCCACATCCCCTGGCCCTTCGGGATCTTGATGCGGGCCTCGAAGTGGCCGTAGGTCTGGGACACCTGACCGGAGGTGATGAGCCGGGCCGACGTGTAGTCACACGCTCCGTACCAGCACTGGGCGCCGGTGCGCTCCTGTCGGGCGGTGACGGCGAGGTTGCCCGCGCCGTCGAGGGCGGCGTTGGCGGTGCCGGCGGTGTAGGTCTGCAGCTCCTCGTTGCCCCACCCGGAGCCACCGGTCTCGGCGCGCCACGACGAGCCGACCGGGCTGCCGGCGGGTCCGGAGAACTCGTCGGACCAGGCGAGGGGCCCCAGCGTGGGGGCAGCGAAGGCGCGCACCGCGAGAGCGGCGGACAACGCGACGATGAGCAGCAACGGCACGCCAAAAGCAAAAGCTCTTTTGGCCATGCGTCCAGGGTAGGAAATCGGTGTCCCGTTCTCCGACGCATCCACCATGTGAGAAGGAATGGCGCATCGCTGCCGAATTGTTTCGCCGATGTTTCTCCGAGAATGGGACGCGGTTAACCGCCGATTCTCGGAATAAATGCTGACGTCATGGTGAGTGCCGCCGTCCGACCGCCTGTCGGCGACCGTGCGCCCGGCGGGTGCCGCGGGTGTCGGACCCCAGGCATACCGTTGGGGTATGCGTCCGACGACCGACATCAAGCGGACAGTCGCCCCGTTCGAGGTGATCTCCGAGTTCTCGCCGAGCGGCGACCAGCCGACCGCCATCGACGAGATCGCGCGCCGGATCAAGGGCGGCGAGCAGGACGTCGTGCTGCTCGGTGCCACGGGCACCGGCAAGTCCGCGACGACCGCCTGGGTCATCGAGCAGGTCCAGCGGCCGACGCTGGTCATGGCGCCCAACAAGACCCTGGCCGCCCAGCTGGCCAACGAGTTCCGCGAGCTGCTGCCCAACAACGCGGTGGAGTACTTCGTCTCCTACTACGACTACTACCAGCCCGAGGCCTACATCCCGCAGACGGACACCTACATCGAGAAGGACTCGTCGATCAACGACGAGGTCGAGCGGCTGCGCCACAGCGCCACCTCGTCGCTGCTGACCCGGCGCGACGTCGTCGTCGTCGCGTCGGTGTCGTGCATCTACGGCCTCGGCACGCCGCAGGAGTACGTCGACCGGATGGTCCGGCTCAAGGTCGGCCAGCAGATGGACCGCGACCAGCTGCTGCTGAAGTTCGTCCAGATGCAGTACACCCGCAACGACCTCGCCTTCACCCGCGGCACGTTCCGGGTGCGCGGCGACACCGTCGAGATCATCCCGGTCTACGAGGAGCTCGCGGTCCGGATCGAGCTGTTCGGCGACGAGGTCGAGCGGATCTACACGCTGCACCCGGTCACCGGTGAGGTCGTGCGCGAGGAGGAGGAGATGTACGTCTTCCCCGCCACCCACTACGTCGCCGGCCCGGAGCGGATGGAGCGCGCCATCGCGGGCATCGAGCTCGAGCTGGCCGACCGGCTCGCCGAGCTCGAGCGCCAGGGCAAGCTGCTCGAGGCCCAGCGGCTGCGCATGCGCACCACCTACGACATCGAGATGATGCGCCAGGTCGGGTCGTGCAGCGGGATCGAGAACTACTCCCGCCACATCGACGGCCGGTCGCCGGGCTCCGCCCCGCACTGCCTCATCGACTACTTCCCCGAGGACTTCCTCCTCGTCATCGACGAGTCGCACCAGACCGTCCCGCAGATCGGGGCGATGTACGAGGGCGACATGTCCCGCAAGCGGATGCTCGTCGACCACGGCTTCCGGCTGCCCAGCGCCATGGACAACCGCCCGCTGATGTGGGAGGAGTTCCTCGACCGGATCGGCCAGACCCTCTACCTCTCGGCGACGCCCGGGCCCTACGAGCTGGCCAAGTCCGCGACCTCCGGTCCGCCGGTCGAGCAGATCATCCGGCCGACCGGCCTCATCGACCCCGAGGTGGTGCTCAAGCCGACCAAGGGCCAGATCGACGACCTCATCCACGAGATCACGCTGCGCACCGAGCGCAACGAGCGCGTCCTCGTGACGACGCTGACCAAGAAGATGGCCGAGGACCTCACCGACTACCTGCTCGACAAGGGCATCCGGGTCCGCTACCTCCACTCCGACATCGACACCCTGCGCCGGGTGGAGCTGCTGCGCGAGCTGCGGATGGGGGAGTACGACGTCCTCGTCGGCATCAACCTGCTCCGCGAGGGCCTCGACCTGCCCGAGGTGTCGCTGGTGTGCATCCTCGACGCCGACAAGGAGGGCTTCCTGCGCTCGGCGCGCTCGCTGATCCAGACCATCGGCCGGGCCGCCCGCAACGTCAGCGGCCAGGTCCACATGTACGCCGACAACGTCACCCCGTCGATGCGGGAGGCGCTCGACGAGACGTCCCGGCGGCGGGAGAAGCAGATCGCCTACAACAAGGAGCGCGGCGTCGACCCGCAGCCGCTGCGGAAGAAGATCGCCGACATCACCGACCTGCTGGCCCGCGAGGACGCCGACACCGAGCAGCTGCTCGGCAGCGGCCGGTCGCAGTCCCGCGGCCGGGCCACGAAGACCGGCGGCGGGCGGGGCGCGCTGGCGGTCGACGTCAACGTCTCGGGTGGCGGCCGGCTGCAGTCGATGGCCGCGGCCGACCTCGCGTCGCTGATCCAGGAGCTGACCACGCAGATGCACGCGGCGGCGGCCGACCTGCACTTCGAGCTCGCCGCCCGGTTGCGCGACGAGCTGGGCGACCTCAAGAAGGAGCTCCGGCAGATGGCTCGCGCCACCGGCTGACCGGGTCCAGCGCTCAGCCGGGTTCCCGCGCCCGGCCCTGCCGGGGCCGAGCGTCCGGCGGTCGGGCGATGGCGTTGGATGGCGGTATGCCAGCGACGCCGGGACCGGGCCGGGACGCCCGGGTCCCGGCTCCCGTGCTGGTCCTGCTCGGCATCGTCTCGGTGCAGTTCGGGGGCGCGCTGGCCGCGACCCTGGTCCCCGAGATCGGGGCCGCGGGCTCGGTCACCCTCCGGCTGCTCATCGGGACCGCGATCCTGCTGCTCGTCGCCCGGCCGCGGCTGCGCGGCCACTCCCGCGGGGCGTGGGC
This sequence comes from uncultured Actinomycetota bacterium, assembly GCA_963770005.1. Classification (GTDB taxonomy): domain Bacteria; phylum Actinomycetota; class Actinomycetes; order Actinomycetales; family Dermatophilaceae; genus Lapillicoccus. The sequence continues at coordinate 14,515 of CAVYNX010000007.1, forward strand.
GACGGTGGTCCTGTTCGGGCTCGCGCTCGGCGCGATGAACTGGTCGTTCTACGCGTCGCTGGGCCGGCTCCCCATCGGCGTCGCCGTGACCATCGAGTTCCTCGGGCCGCTCTTCCTCACCGTGGCCCTGTCCCGGCGGGCGGTGGACTTCGTCGCCGTCGTCGGGGCGGCGGCCGGGGTGGTGCTCATCTCGGAGGCGCTGAGCGTCCCGTTCGCCGACCTCGACCTCGTCGGGCTGGGACTGGCCGCGCTGGCCGGCGCCTGCTGGGCCGCATACGTCGTCCTGTCGAAGCGCACCGGGGCCGCGTTCTCGCAGCTCGACGGGCTGGCCATCGCGATGGTCGTGGCGACCGTCGCCGTGGCGCCGTTCGGGCTCGGGTCGGCCCCGCAGTGGACCGCGGAGATCCTCCTCAAGGGAGTGGGCATCGCCGTGCTGTCGTCGGTGCTGCCGTACTCGCTCGAGCTGCTCGCCCTGCGGCGGATGAGCTCCCGGGTGTTCGGGATCCTGCTCAGCCTGGAACCGGCCCTGGCGGCGCTCGCCGGCTTCCTCGTGCTCCACCAGCGGCTGACCGGCTGGCAGCTGGCGGGCATGACGCTGGTCGTCGGGGCCAGCGCCCTCGTCATGGGGACGACCCGGCGCCGCGGCTGACTGCGGTCAGCTGGTGCGCGCGTTCTGCCGGCGGTCGTGCGCGCTCTTGATGAGGCTGGCCACCGTGGTGACGCCGAGGATGATGACGATGGCGCCGAGGGACACGGCGATCGGGATGTCCGGTACCGGCAGCGGCTCGCCGCCGTTGACGAACGGCAGGTTGTTCTCGTGCAGGGCGTGGAGGATCAGCTTCACGCCGATGAACGCCAGCAGCACGGACAGCCCGATGCTGAGGTAGACCAGCCGCTCCAGCAGGCCGCCGATGAGGAAGTACAGCTGGCGCAGGCCCATCAGCGCGAAGATGTTGGCGGTGAGGACGAGGTAGGGCTCCTTGGTGAGCCCGTAGATCGCCGGGATCGAGTCCAGCGCGAACAGCAGGTCGGTCGTCCCGAGCGCCACGATGACGATGAACATCGGGGTGAACAGCTTCTTGCCGTCGATGCGGGTGACCAGCTTCGGGCCGTGGAAGTCGGGGGTCACCGGGAACCGGCGCTCGACCCACTTGAGGAACCGGTTCTCCTTGAACTCGTCGTCCTCGCCGGTGCCCTCGCGGGCCAGCTTCACGGCGGTGTAGATGAGGAACAGGCCGAAGAGGTAGAAGACCCAGGCGAACTCGTTGATCACCGCGGCGCCGAGGGCGATGAAGATGCCGCGCAGCACGATGGCGATGACGATCCCGATGACCAGCGCCTCCTGCTGGAGCTTCTCGGGCACGAGGAACTTCCGCATGATGAGCAGGAAGACGAAGAGGTTGTCGATCGACAGCGAGTACTCGGTGAGCCACCCGGCGAAGAACTCGCCGGCGTACTGGCTGCCGGAGTGCGACCAGATCCACAGCCCGAAGGCCACCGCCGCACCGACGTAGAAGGAGAGCGCGATCGCGCACTCCTTCATCGACGGCACGTGGGGGCGGCGCGCGATGATGCCCACGTCGATGACGAGGAACACGATCAGCGCACCGATGGTGATCCACCAGGTGGTTGCGGAGACGTCCACGGGGTCAGGCCTTCCGGTCACGATGCATGAGCAAGCGACCGGAGGTCTCTCCCGCCCGCCGGAACGTGGTTCCGGCCGGACCGGCGCCCCGGGCGCCCTGCCGACGTGCACAGGGAGACACCGTGATGACGAGGCAACCGCGAGCTGGGGATACTCCCCTCCGTCGGTGTCATCGTGTCACATCCCGGTAACGACGCCCAATCGTCGTCCACCGCCCTGCACCGCCCCTGCATGCGCTGCACCGCTGGCGACGGCCGCTGGGCAAATGGCGTCGGTCCGGACCGATCGACAGGCACGACGGCGACTTCGGCGCCGGAACGGCCTACAAACGGCCGGTGCCTGTCGACCGGGACGCGCACCGGTAGGCGTCGGGAAGTGGCATCTCGGCCATGAACGCCGGTGGGGTGGTCCGGGTGGGTTTGGACCCTGGGCGCGCTGGCCGATGGACAGGCACGACGGCGACTCCTGCGCCGGAACGGCCTCATCGCCCCGTGCCTGTCGACCGGGACGCAAGGGGTATGTCAGGGGCGGCGGCTCTTGGGGAGCTTCGCGACGACCAGCTCGTACGACGTGTCCACGGCGTCCCGCAGCTCCTCGTCCGGGATGGCGCCGTCGATCCGCAGCGAGTTCCAGCCCGAGCGCCCGATGTAGGCCATGACGCTCGCGTCGTCGGGGTACTGGCGGAGCCACTCGTCGGCCTCGTCGCGGTTCGCCCCGGCCTTGACGCCGACGGTGCTCTCGCCGGTGAAGGCGAAGATCTTGTCGGCGACCTTGGCGACGTAGTCGCCCTCCCAGGGCTGGTCGCGCCAGGCGCCGGGCTTGGCCAGGCAGTAGTCCAGCAGCTCGTCGCGGGTCACTGGACCCGTCCCGCACCGCTCAGCGTGGCCCGGCGACGGTCGTCCAGCGGCTCCTCGACGACCGTGCGTCGCTCCGAGGCGTGGATCATCCGGCCGGCGCCGGCGACGATGCCGACGTGGTGCGCCGGCTCGCCGGGGCGGGCGAAGAAGTAGAGGTCGCCGGGCGCGACGTCGGCCAGGTCGACCGGCTCGGTCGCCGCCTGCTGGTCGTGGGCGTCGCGGGGCAGGACCCGGCCGAGCTCCCGGTGGACGAGGTGGACCAGTCCGGAGCAGTCGAGGCCGAGCGGCGACGTGCCGCCCCAGAGGTAGGGCAGCCCGAGGTGCTCGCGGGCCAGCGCGAGGTCGGCGCGGCCGTCCGGACCCGGCCGGGCGGCCCACGACTCGTCCTCGGGCCCGTCGCCGTGCCCGCCGGTGTCGTCGCCGATGAGGTGGGCCTCCCGCAGCCAGCCCGGGTAGCCGCGCAGGTCCAGCGAGCTCGGCTGCCAGGGACAGACGACCTCCACCCAACCGGGGTATGCGGGGTCGTCGCCGACCACGGTCACCGGCTCGCCGGCGAGCAGCTGCGTGTGCACGCGGCCGTGCAGCCCGAGCCGGCCGTCGCCGTCCTCACCGTCGTCCGGGTGGGCGTCGAGGGCGGTCAGCCAGGCGGCCGCGTCGGGGACGTCGGCCACCGCCGGGGCGTCGACCGGGCGCGGCCGGTCGGGGTGGACCCAGAGCGTCGCGACGGGAACCCTGACCCGCATCTGCACCCCGTCATCCTGGCACGCCGTTCCGACGACAAGGCGCGCGGCGAGGGTCGGCATACTGCCTTCGTGGACGAGACCGGGTCGCTGGCGGAACGACTGTCGGAGGTGGCCCGGTCGTCGCCCGGCCGGCTGGGCGTCGCCATCCACGACGACCGCGGGTGGTCGTGGTCCTTCGACGCGCAGCGGATGTCGCGGTCGGCCAGCACCATCAAGGTGCCGATCCTGCTCGCCGTGCTCCGCCGCGTGCAGGAGGGGCGCCTGGACCTCGCCGACCGGGTCCGGGTGGCTCCCTTCGAGGAGCGGGTGGGCGGCTGCGGCCCGCTCAGCCTGCTGCCCTCGGTGACCGCCCTGCCGCTGCTCGAGGCGCTGCGGCTGATGATCGCCCTCAGCGACAACGACGCGACCAACGCGGTCCTCGAGCACACCGCCCTGCTCGAGAGCGGCGACGTGGGGCGGCTCCTCGCCGAGGTGCCGACCCGGCACACCCGGCTGCAGCGGCGGATGATGGACCCGGCGTCCGTGGCGGCCGGCATGGAGAACGAGACCTGCCCGCAGGACCTCGCCGACCTGCTCGCCGCCCTGCGTACCGGCCGGCTGGTCGACCCCGAGCTGTCGGCGCTGGCGGTGGGCATCCTGCGCGAGCAGCAGTTCGTCGCGGGGCTGCCGGCATACCTGCCGATCGGGTGTCGCCGTCGCCGCCAAGACCGGCGAGCTGCCCGGGCTGCGCGCCGACATGGCCCTCCTGGAGCGCGACGACCGGTGGGTGGCCGTGGCTGTCGTCGCGGACGGGCTGGCCGAGCCCTTCGGACGAGACCGCGGCACCGCGGTCCTGCCGCTGTTCGCGCAGATCGGCGCCCTGGCGGCGGAACGGCTCGACCGGCCGTAGCCACCTCGGGGCCACGCGGTTCACGCCCTGAACGTCACCAGCCGCGGGCGCGCCACTCGTCGAGGTGAGGGCGCTCCACGCCCAGGGTCGTGTCGCCGCCGTGGCCCGGGTAGACCCACGTGTCGTCGGCGTAGACGTCGAACACCCGCTCGGTGACGTCGCGGTAGAGCGAGTCGAAGCTCTGGCCGGGGTTCTTGGTGTTGCCCACCCCGCCCGGGAACAGCGAGTCGCCGGTGAACAGGTGCGTGTACGCGTCCGGGTCCTCGGCGTCGCGGTAGGCCAGCGCGACCGAGCCGGGCGTGTGCCCGCGCAGCGCCACGACGTCGAGGGTCACGTCGCCGAACCGGACCGTGTCGCCGTGTGCGAGCCGGTCGTCCACCGGGACCGGCAGCGCGTCGGCGTCCTCGGCCCCAGCCGCAGTGCGGGCACCGGTCGCCGCGACGACGTCCTCGAGGGCGCGGACGTGGTCCCAGTGCTGGTGCGTCGTGACGACGACCTCGAGGCCGCCGCCGCCCTCCTCGACCAGGGCCAGCAGCCGCTGCGGGTCGTCGGCGGCGTCGACGAGCAGCTGCGCCCCGGTCGACCGGCAGGTCAGGAGGTAGGCGTTGTTGTTCATCGCCGAGACGCTGCACTTGCGGATGGTCAGCCGGGGCAGCTCCCGGACCGCGGCCGGGCCGCCGGTGGTGACGTCGCCCGCGTACTCGTCGGTCGCCATGTCAGCCCAACGAGGGGATGGTGGGGAGGGCGCCGGTCACGCCGGCGGTGACGCCGCGGGTCAGCCAGGCCAGGAGGTCGGCCCGGGTGCCGGACACGACCGGTCGGCCGTCGCCGATCGACCACACGTCCCCGGCGTCGGTCCGCAGCGACATCGACGGCGTCTCCGGGTCCTTGCGGAGCCGGCGGATGGTGTCCTGCAGCAGCGCCAGCGTGACCTCGTCGTCGACCTGCGCGAAGGAGAACCCGGCGTCCAGGTCGACGTGGTGCAGCACCACCTCCCGCAGCCGCATGAACGGCAGGTAGCCGGCCTTCACCTTGGTGTCGTTGCGAGCCAGGAGCGGCACGTCGGTGAGGTCCTCGGTGAGCTCCGCGGCCGCCGCACCGAACCGGGCGGCGCTGGCCTCGACGTCGGCGACCTGCTCGGCCAGCGGCCGACCGGCGCCGGCCTCGATGTCGGCGTCGCGGGCGTCCGGGCTGGCGTACATCGGGTTCGACGACCCGGTGGTCGCGTTGGCGACGAGTCCCCGCAGCGCGTCGGCGTTGCGGGCCACGTGCGTGAGGACGTGGCCGCGGGTCCACCCGGGGCACAGGCTCGGCGCGCCGACGCTGTCGGGGTCCAACGAGCGGGCGGTCTCGAGCAGCAGTCCGGTATGCCGGTCGACCGCGACGAGGTGGGTCCGGAAGTCGGTGTCGAGCGTCGTCGTCGGGTCGGTCATGCCTTCACCGTAGCGACGCCCGCGAGGGCGTGGGCCGCCCCGATGAGGGTCAGGTGCGAGAACGCCTGGGGGTAGTTGCCGACCATCCGGTGGTCCGACGGGTCGTACTCCTCGGACAGCAGGCCGACGTCGTTGACGAGGGCCACGAGCCGGTCCATCAGCTCGCGGGCCTCGTCCTGCCGCCCGGCCAGCGCGAGCGCCTGGACCAGCCAGAACGAGCAGGCGAGGAACGGGTGCTCGGAGCCGGGCAGCCCGTCGACCCCCGTCGTGGTGCGGTAGCGCAGCAGCAGCCCGTCGTGCATGAGGTCCTGCACGATGGCGTCGATGGTGCCGAGCACCTTCGGGTCGTCGGGCGGCAGGAACCCGCAGATCGGGATGAGCAGGAGCGACGCGTCGACCTCGTCGGTGTCGTAGTGCTGGGTGAAGGTGTTGCGCTCGGTGTTGAAGCCCTTGGCGAGGATCTCCTGCGCGCACCCGCTCCCGCAGCTCGCGCCACGTGTCGACCGGCCCAGGCAGGCCGTGCTTCTCCACGCCGCGGATGGCGCGGTCGAACGCGGCCCACACCATGACCCGGGAGTGCGTGAAGTGCCGCAGCGGGCCGCGGATCTCCCAGAGCCCGTTGTCCGGCTCCTCCCAGCGACGGCCGAGCTCGTCGACCAGCGACCGCTGGATCTTCCAGGACCGGTCGGACTCCTCGAGACCGTGGTCGCGGCCGTCGGAGAGGGCCATCATCACCTCGCCGAGCACGTCGGTCTGGCGCTGGGTCACCGCGGCGTTGCCGATCCGGACCGGACGGGAGCTCGCGTAGCCCGGCAGGTGTCCGAGCTCCCGCTCCGGCAGGTCACGCGACCCGTCGACGGCGTACATGATCTGCATGTCCTGCGGGTCGCCGGCGACGGCGCGGATCAGCCAGCGGCGCCACAGCTTGGTCTCGTCGACGAACCCCGACCCCATGAGGGCCTCGAGGGTCAGCGACGCGTCCCGCAGCCAGCAGTAGCGGTAGTCCCAGTTCCGGGTGCCGCCGACGTCCTCGGGCAGGCTGGTCGTCGGCGCCGCGACGATGCCGCCGGTCTCCGAGTGCGTCAGCAGCCGGAGCACGAGGAGGGACCGCACGAGGACCTCGCGGTAGGGGCCCTGGTAGTCGAACCGGTCCGCCCACTCCTGCCACTCCTCGCGGCTGGTCTCGACGATGGCGTCGCTGTCGAGCTCCTCGCGGATCGGCAGGTGCGACGGCGCCCAGGTCGTGGAGAAGGACAGGCGCTCGCCGGCCGCGACGTCGAACTCGTCGACGTGCTTGCCGTCGTGGGCGTGGGGGAGCCGGTGGCCGCGGAGCACGAGCATGTCCGGGCCGGCGACCGCGGTGATGACCTTGTCGTCCGGGCCGCCCGGACCGTGGTGCCGGCTGACCCAGGGCGTGATCTTCCCGTAGGAGAACCGGACCACCCACTCGTGGCGCATCCGCACGGTGCCGGAGACGCCCTCGACGGTGCGGACGATGTCGGCGCGGTCGTCGGCGGTGGGCATGACGTCCGTGACCCGGACGACGCCGGTCTCGGTCTCGTGCGTCGTCTCGAGGACGAAGGTGTCGCCCACGTAGCGTCGCGTCGAGCGGGCCTCGTCGGCGGGCCCGAGGAGCCACCGGCCGTGCTGGGGGGTGCCGAGCAGCGCCGTGAAGCAGGACGGCGAGTCGAACCGCGGGAGGCACAGCCAGTCGACCGACCCGGCGCGGCTGACGAGGGCGCAGGTCTTCATGTCGCCGATCACCGCGTAGTCGCGGATCAGGGTGCTGCCGTGGGGAGCGGACCGGGCGTGCGACGAGGGGTGGTCGGCGCCGTGGCCCGACCGTGGCTGGCGCGGCATACCTGGAGGGTATGCGCCCGCTCGCCACCGACCGGGCCGACCGGGCCGACGCGACCGGCGATAGCATCCAGCGTCCTGACACCGCCGCAAGGAGGCCGCCGAGCATGGACGTGTTGGGAGCAGAGGTCCTCGCGAGGCTCGAGGAGCAGGAGATCGAGCTGCCGTCGTGGGCGTTCGGGAACTCCGGGACCCGGTTCAAGGTGTTCGGGCAGCCGGGCGTCCCGCGGGACCCGTTCGAGAAGGTCGCGGACGCGGCGAAGGTGCACGAGCTGACCGGTCTGGCGCCGCGGGTGGCCCTGCACATCCCGTGGGACAGGGTCGACGACTACGGGGTGCTGACGGCGCACGCGGAGTCGCTCGGCGTCAGCCTGGGGACGGTCAACTCCAACACGTTCCAGGACGACGAGTACAAGCTGGGGTCGCTCACCCACGCCGACAAGGCGGTGCGGCAGCGAGCGGTCGACCACCACCTGGAGTGCCTGGAGGTGATGGACCGGACCGGGTCCCGGGACCTGAAGATCTGGCTGGCCGACGGCACGAACTACCCGGGGCAGGGTGACATCCGGGCCCGGCAGGAGTGGCTGCTGGAGTCGCTGCACGAGATCTACGCCCACCTCGGCGGGTCGCAGCGGCTGGTGCTGGAGTACAAGTTCTTCGAGCCGGCGTTCTACCACACCGACGTCCCGGACTGGGGTACCGCGTTCGCCCACGTCAGCGAGCTGGGACCGCAGGCGTACGTGTGCCTGGACACCGGCCACCACGCGCCCGGCACCAACATCGAGTTCATCGTCGCCCAGCTGCTGCGGCTGGGGAAGCTCGGCTCGTTCGACTTCAACAGCCGGTTCTACGCCGACGACGACCTCATCGTCGGGGCGGCCGACCCGTTCCAGCTGTTCCGGATCCTGTTCGAGGTGGTCCGCGGCGGCGGGTACGGGCGGGAGTCCGGGGTGGCGTTCATGCTCGACCAGTGCCACAACATCGAGCGAAGATCCCCGGCCAGATCCGGTCGGTCCTCAACGTCCAGGAGATGACCGCCCGGGCCCTGCTGGTCGACCGCGACGCGCTCGCCGCCGCGCAGGCCGACGGTGACGTGCTCGGCGCCAACGACGTCGTCATGGACGCCTTCTACACCGACGTCCGCCCGGCCCTCGCGGCCTGGCGGGAGTCCCGGGGCCTGCCGGCCGACCCGATGCGCGCCTACGCGCAGTCCGGCTACCAGGCGCGGATCGAGGCCGACCGCGTCGGCGGCACCCAGGCCGGCTGGGGCGCATGACCGCCGAACGCGACCCCGGGACGCGGCTCAGCGTCAGCCTGCCGTCCGGCGCGCTGCGGGACGCCCTCGGACCGCTGCCCGACGGTGTCGAGGTGGTGGAGTGGGACCTCGACGGCCCGGCGCCGCGGGCCCACCTCGACCTCGTCGTGCCTCCGGGTGGGCGGGGCGTCGCGCCGCTCGAGCGGCTGTCGACGGTGACGACCCGGCTGGTCCAGGGCACCGGGATCGGCTACGACGGGGTCGTCGAGCGTGCTGCCGCCCGGCCACGCCTTCGCCAACGCCTCGGGGGTGCACGACGACTCGACCGCCGAGCACGCGGTGGCCCTGGTCCTCGCCGCCCAGCGCGACCTGCCGGCCCACGTCCGCGCGGCTGACCAGGGACGATGGTCCGCCTTCGTCAGCCCGGGGCTGAACGGCCGGACGGTCCTGCTCCTCGGCGTCGGCGGGGTCGGCCGGGCCATCGAGGACCGGCTGGTCCCGTTCGGGGCGCACGTGGTCCGCGTGGCGCACACCGCCCGCGACGGGGTCCACGGGGTGGACGAGCTCCCATCGCTGCTCCCGGACGCCGACATCGTCGTCCTCGCCGTGCGGCTCGACGACACCACCGCCGGGCTGGTCGACGCCGGGTTCCTCGCCGGTATGCGGGACGGCGCCCTGCTCGTCAACATCGCCCGGGGTGCGGTGGTCGACACCGACGCCCTGGTGGCGGAGACCTCGACCGGCCGGCTGCGCGCCGCGCTCGACGTCACGGACCCCGAACCGCTGCCGCCGGACCACCCGCTCTGGCGCATACCGGGCGTGTTCGTGACCCCGCACGTGGCCGGCGCGACCCCGGACTCCACCCCGCGGATGGCCCGGCTGGTCCGCGAGCAGGTCGACCGGATGCTCGCCGGGGAGCCTCCGCTCAACGTCGTCCACCGCTCCTGAGCGGCGGCCGGCGACCGGTGGTTACGGCTGTCGGTGACGGCGCTTAGGGTTGTCGAGTGCCGGACGTGTCACCCCTTGCTGCCCCGCCGGAGGACTCACCGTTCCATCCGCTGGGGCACGACCACCTCGTCGTCCGCGGCGCTCGCGAGCACAACCTCAAGGACATCTCGGTCGAGCTCCCGCGCGACTCGCTGATCTGCTTCACCGGGCTCTCGGGCAGCGGCAAGTCCTCGCTGGCCTTCGACACGATCTTCGCCGAGGGGCAGCGGCGCTACGTCGAGTCGCTGAGCTCCTACGCGCGCCAGTTCCTCGGTCAGATGGACAAGCCCGACGTCGACTTCATCGAGGGGCTGTCGCCGGCGGTCTCGATCGACCAGAAGTCGACCAACCGCAACCCCCGGTCGACGGTGGGCACCATCACCGAGGTCTACGACTACCTCCGGCTGCTGTTCGCCCGCGCCGGCCGCCCGCACTGCCCGGTGTGCGGCGAGGCGATCACCCGCCAGAGCCCGCAGCAGATCGTCGACCGGCTGCTGGAGCTGCCGGACCGCACCCGGTTCCAGGTGCTCGCGCCGGTGGTCAAGGGTCGCAAGGGGGAGTACGTCGACCTCTTCGCCGAGCTGCAGACCAAGGGGTTCTCGCGGGCCCGCGTCGACGGCGAGGTCGTGTCGCTCACCGAGCCGCCGCTGCTGGAGAAGAAGCTCAAGCACACCATCGAGGTCGTCGTCGACCGGCTCGTGGCCAAGGGCAACGACGCCGGCGCCAAGCGGCGGCTGACCGACTCCGTGGAGACGGCGCTCAACCTCGCCGGCGGCGTGCTGCTGGTCGAGTTCGTCGACGTCGACCCGGACGACCCGGACGCGCCGCGGGAGCGCCGGTTCTCCGAGAAGATGGCCTGCCCCAACGACCACCCGATCGCCATCGACGAGATCGAGCCCCGGTCGTTCTCGTTCAACGCGCCCTACGGCGCCTGCCCCCGGTGCACCGGCATCGGCACCGAGCTCGAGGTCGACGCCGAGCTGCTCGTGCCGGACGACGACCTGTCGCTGGCCGACGGCGCCATCGCCCCCTGGTCGCAGGGCTCCGGTTCGGCCGACTACTTCCTACGCGTCATCGCCGCGCTCGGTGAGGACCTGCGGTTCTCCATGGACACGCCGTGGAAGGCGCTGCCGGAGCGGGCCAAGGAGGCCTTGCTCTACGGCGAGAACTACAAGGTCCACGTCAAGTACCGCAACCGCTACGGCCGTGACCGGTCCTACACGACGGGGTTCGAGGGCGTCGTCCCGTTCGTCAAGCGCCGGCACGCCGAGACCGACTCCGACTGGAGCCGTGAGCGCTACGAGGGCTACATGCGGGAGGTGCCCTGCCCGCAGTGCAAGGGCGCCCGGCTCAAGCCGGAGATCCTCGCCGTGCTCGTCGGCGGCAAGAACATCTCGGAGATCTGCGGCCTGGCCATCAACGAGGCGGCCGCGTTCCTCGCCGACGTCGACTTCTCGGTGCGCGAGCGGCAGATCGCCGAGCGGGTCATCAAGGAGATCGAGGCCCGCCTGGGCTTCCTGCTCGACGTCGGTCTCGACTACCTGTCCCTCGACCGGCCGGCCGGCACGCTGTCCGGTGGCGAGGCGCAGCGGATCCGGCTCGCCACGCAGATCGGCTCCGGCCTGGTCGGCGTGCTCTACGTCCTCGACGAGCCGTCCATCGGCCTGCACCAACGCGACAACCACCGGCTCATCGAGACGCTGACCCGGCTGCGCGACCTCGGCAACACCCTCATCGTCGTCGAGCACGACGAGGACACCATCGCCACCGCCGACTGGGTCGTCGACATCGGGCCGGGCGCCGGCGAGCACGGCGGCCAGGTGGTCCACTCCGGGACGGTCAAGGGCCTGCTGGAGCATCCCGACTCGATCACGGGGGAGTACCTCTCAGGTCGCCGGGAGATCGGCGTGCCGGCGGTCCGCCGCCCGGGGAACGGCAAGGAGGTCACCGTCGTCGGGGCGCGGGAGAACAACCTCCAGGACGTGTCGGTGTCGTTCCCGCTCGGCACGCTGGTCGCCGTCACCGGCGTCTCGGGGTCGGGCAAGTCCACCCTCGTCAACGACATCCTCTACAACGTCCTCGCCAACAAGCTCAACGGCGCCCGCCACGTCCCGGGCCGGCACAAGACGGTGACCGGGCTGGAGCACCTCGACAAGGTGGTGCACGTCGACCAGGGACCGATCGGGCGCACCCCGCGGTCCAACCCGGCCACCTACACCGGCGTCTTCGACAACATGCGCAAGCTGTTCGCCGACACCGTCGAGGCCAAGATCCGCGGCTACCAGCCGGGCCGGTTCTCGTTCAACGTCAAGGGCGGCCGCTGCGACAACTGCTCGGGCGACGGCACCATCAAGATCGAGATGAACTTCCTGCCGGACGTCTACGTCCCGTGCGAGGTCTGCCACGGCGCCCGCTACAACCGGGAGACCCTCGAGGTCCACTTCAAGGGCCGGACCATCGCCGACGTCCTCGACATGCCGATCGAGGAGGCGGCCGAGTTCTTCGCGGCGGTGCCCTCCATCTCACGGCACCTCTCGACCCTCAACGACGTGGGCCTGGGCTACGTGCGGCTCGGGCAGCCGGCGCCGACGCTGTCCGGCGGTGAGGCGCAGCGGGTCAAGCTGTCCACCGAGCTGCAGAAGCGCTCGACCGGCCGGACCATCTACGTGCTCGACGAGCCGACGACGGGCCTCCACTTCGAGGACATCCGCAAGCTCCTCGAGGTCCTCCAGGGCCTGGTCGAGAAGGGCAACACGGTGATCGTCATCGAGCACAACCTCGACGTCATCAAGAGCGCCGACTGGATCATCGACCTCGGGCCCGAGGGCGGCAAGCGCGGTGGTCTGGTGATCGGCGAGGGCACGCCGGAGGACGTCGCGGCGATGGAGCACTCGTTCACCGGGCAGTTCCTCGCGCCGATCCTCGAGAAGGGCCGAGCCGGTATGCGGTCCGTCCGCCCGAGCGTCGCCGCCGCCGCCCAGCGGCGGGCCACCACGACCACGAAGGCCACGAAGGCCACCGCCAAGAAGGCGACCGCCGCCACGAAGGCAACCACCGCCACGAAGACGGCGACGAAGACCGCGACCAAGAAGGCCACGGCCCGCGCCACGTCAGCCCGGCGCAAACCCGCCTGACCGGCAGCTGGTCAGAAGTCCGGGCAGAAATATCTGCCGAGCAGCCGAACTACCTGCCGAGGACCACGTCCAGGCGACCCGGCGGGGAGCGAGTCCCGTCAGGCGGGGGTCAGCGGGTGGATCTCCGGAGGACCGGTGAGGGCGCCGTCGACGGCGGTGAGCGCCGCGGCGATGTGCGAGGAGCCCATGTGCTGGTCCAGGGCGGCCTGGTCGGTCCACTCCTCGACGGTGACGTAGGTGCCCGGCGTGGCCGCCGACTCGAACAGGTCGTAGCGCCGGCAGCCCTCCTCGGCCCGGGTGTGGACCTGGAGCTCCTCGAGCGCGGCCTGCACGACCGACTCCGATCCGGGCTGGGCGCGGATCAGGGCGACCGTGTTGAGCGTGCTCATGGCGACTCCTTCGTCGGTGTGGCGCGGGTGGTGGTGTGGACGGTGCCGGGACGGTGCCGGGAGCCTGGGTCGGCTCAGTCCTCGCCGAGGTAGGCCTTGCGCACGTCGTCGCTGGCCAGCAGCTCCTGGCCGGTGCCGTCGAGCACGATGTTGCCGACCTCGAGCACGTAGCCCCGGTCGGCCAGCTTGAGCGCGGCCTGGGCGTTCTGCTCGACGAGCAGGATGGTCGTGCCCTGGGACTGCAGGGTCCGCACGGTCGACATGATCCGCTTCATCATCAGCGGCGACAGGCCCATCGACGGCTCGTCGAGCATCAGCAGCTTCGGCCGGCTCATCATCGCCCGGCCCATCGCGAGCATCTGCTGCTCACCACCGGAGAACGTGCCGGCCGGCTGCTTCGAGCGCTCCCCGAGGATCGGGAAGAGGTCGTAGGCCGCGTGCAGGTCGGTGCGGATCTGCGACGTGTCCTTGCGCGCGAAGGCGCCGAGGATGAGGTTCTCCTCGACGCTGAGCCGCGGGAAGATCCGACGGCCCTCGGGGGAGTGGGCGATGCCGAGGGCGACGATGTCGTGGGCGGCGACGCTGTGGATCGGCTTGCCCTGGAAGCTGATGCTGCCCCCGCTGGGCCGCAGCAGACCGGAGATGGTGCGCAGGGTCGTCGTCTTGCCGGCGCCGTTGGTGCCGATCAGCGTGACGACCTGGCCCTCCTCGACCGAGAAGCTGATCCCCTTGACCGCCTCGATCTTGCCGTAGGAGACCCGCAGGTCGCGGACCTCGAGCATGGCGGTCACTGGCGGCCTCCTTCACCCTCGGTGCGACCCATGGTGTCGTGCGGGTAGTCGGTGGTCCGCCGGGCGTCGTCGGGATGCTCGGCGGGGAACCGCTGGTCCAGGGCGTCCAGCTCGCGCTCGACCACCTCGGCCTCCTCGTCGTCGTCGTCCCCGGTGCCGATGTAGGCCTCGATGACCCGCGGGTCGGACTGCACCTCGGCCGGGGTGCCCTGCACCAGCGTCTCGCCGCGGACCAGGCAGAGCACCCGGTCGCACAGCGTGAAGATGAACCGCATGTCGTGCTCGATGACGACGACCGCGATGCCGCTGTCGCGGATCTTGAAGATCAGCTCCATGGCCTGACGCGTCTCCTGCGGGTTCATGCCCGCGGTCGGCTCGTCGAGCAGCAGCAGCTGCGGGTCGGTGGCCAGGGCGCGCGCGATCTCCAGGCGGCGCTGGTCGCCGTACGGCATGTTGCGGGCGAGCAGCTCGGTCGACCGGCCGAGGCCGACGTAGTCCAGCAGCTCCTGCGACCGGGCGCGCGTCTCGGCCTCCTCGCGGCGGAACTTCGGCCCGCGGATGATCGAGGTGAAGCCGGCGGCCGAGGTGCGGCAGTAGCGCCCGACCATGACGTTCTCGAGCGCCGTCATGTTGCCGAACAGCCGGATGTTCTGGAACGTCCGCGCCATCCCGGCGAGGACCACCTTGCGCGGCTTGGGCGGCAGGATCGACCCCTTGAACGTCACCTCGCCCTCGGTCGGCTTGTAGAGGCCGGTGAGGCAGTTGAAGAACGTCGTCTTGCCGGCACCGTTGGGGCCGATGAGGCCGACGATCTCGCCCTCGCGGACGCTGAGGTCGACGTCGTTGACGGCGGTGAGGCCGCCGAACCGCATGACGACGCCCTTGGCCTGCAGGACGACCTCGCCGAACTCGCGGTCGGGGGCCGGCGTACCGACGGGTCGTGTGGGCGTGGCGGTCATGCCTTCGCCTCCTCTTCCTCGAGGTGGATCTCCTCGATGCGTTCGGCGAGCTCCTGGTCGTCCTCGTGGAACTCCAGCTTGCGCCGCTGGCTGGCGATGATGCCCTCCGGCCGGAACCGCATCATGATCACCAGCAGCAGCCCGAAGATGAGCAGCCGGTAGTCGGAGATGAACCGCAGCTTCTCGGGCAGCACCTGGAGGATGGCCGACCCGATGAGGACGCCGGCGACCGTGCCCATGCCGCCGAGCACGATGGCGGCGAGCAGGAACGCGCTGTTGAGGAAGACGTACTGGTCGGGCGTGACCGACACGTCCTGGTGGGCCTTGACCGTCCCCGCCATGCCGGCGAGGAACGCGCCGCTGGAGAACGCGAACAGCTTGAGGCCGAAGACGTTGACGCCCATGGCCTCGGCGGCCTTCTCGTCCTCGCGGATGGCGACCCAGCCGCGGCCGATCCGGCTGTTGTTGAGCCGGGTGAAGATGGTGATGACGATGGCCGCGAGGACCAGCAGCAGGAAGTAGTAGTTGGCGAACCGGCCGAGCGCGATGCCGGCCACGGTATGCGTCTCGCCGAAGTCCCAGCCGAACACCACGAGGTCCGGGATGGCCGGTATGCCGTTGGGTCCTCGGGTGAGGTTGGGCCCGTTGTTGCCGTCGAGGTTGCCCATGGCCAGCCGGAAGATCTCCCCGAAGGCCAGGGTGACGATGGCGAGGTAGTCGCCGGACACCCGCAGGGTCGGCGTACCGATGATGAGGCCGAGGGTCGCCGACACGCACGCGCCGATGAGCACCACGAGGAGGAACGGCGGCTTGAACCCGACCGTGGCGAACGCCGAGTCCGACATGACGGCGGCGGTGTAGGCGCCGGCGCCGAGGAAGGCGATGTACCCGAGGTCGAGCAGGCCGGCGAGGCCGACGACGATGTTCAGGCCCAGGGCCGTCACCGCGAAGATGATGACCTGGGTGGCGATCGACATGTTGGCGTCGGACCCGCCCTGGGTGAACGGGAAGAGGAACGCGACGACGAACGCGCCGAGCATCAGGACCCGACGGTGCCGGGACGCGATGATCCCGATCCAGGTGAAGAAGCCGCTGGACGCGAGCGCCCAGATCACCGTGCCGAGGGTGACGAAGAACAGCAGGAAGACGCTGCCGTCCTCCTGGCCGAGGGCGAACGCGGAGCCGAACAGCGCCAGCGCCAGCAGGATGACGATGACGATGATCTCGACCCAGCCCGGGCAGCCGGGCGTGGATCGGGTCCCGGTGGGCGCGG
Source organism: uncultured Actinomycetota bacterium (assembly GCA_963770005.1). Taxonomy (GTDB): domain Bacteria; phylum Actinomycetota; class Actinomycetes; order Actinomycetales; family Dermatophilaceae; genus Lapillicoccus. The sequence goes on from CAVYNX010000007.1 coordinate 30,727, forward strand.
ACCTCGAGGAGCAGGCCGCCGGCGGCCAGCAGCAGGCTGCCCACCCAGGCGACCCAGCCACCGGGGTCGATGTTGATCAGGCCGCCGCTCTGGACGGCGATGAGCACCAGGACCAGGGTCATCAGCCCGAAGGCGCCGAGGCCCAGCGAGCGCACGGCGTGCGCCGAGGTGAACCAGTCACCGACCCGGTGCAGGGGCCCGCGGTACATGAGGAGGAAGCCGACGGCGACGACGGCGAGGGCCAGCGCGAACAGCTGGACGGTGCCGGGGTACGCGTACACCGACAGGTCGGCGAGGATCGTGCTGACGTAGCTCCAGGACAGGAAGGTGCTGACCCCGAGCACGATCGCGCCGGCCAGCGCGAGGGGCCAGCCGAGCCGCCCGTAGCGCTCGCGGAGGGAGTCGAGTCGATCGCTCATGCCCGGTCCACCACCCTTGCGCCGAGGAGGCCTTGGGGCCGGAAGACCAGGACGACGATGAGGAGCACGAAGGCCCAGACGTCCTTCCAGGCCGACCCGCCGAACTGGCCGGGGATGAACTGCGTGGCGAAGGCCTCGACCACGCCGAGCACCAGGCCGCCGAGGACGGCGCCCTGGATGTTCCCGATGCCGCCGAGGACGGCGGCGGTGAACGCCTTGAGGCCGGCGAGGAAGCCGATCCGGAAGTCGATGTTCTGGTTCTGCAGGCCCTGGGCGACACCGGCGACCGCGGCGAGCACCGCGCCGAGGATGAAGGCGACGACGATGATGCGGTCGACGTTGATGCCCATGAGGCGGGCGGTGTCGGGGTCCTGCGAGACGGCCTGCATCCCGCGGCCGAGCTTGGTGCGGTTGACGAAGTAGTAGAGCAGCGCGGCGCAGATGACCAGGGCGCCGACGGTGAAGATCGCGGCCCGCTGGATGGTCAGCCCGCCGATCTGCAGCGCGGGCCCGGTCACCACCTGGATGGGCGGGAACGGCAGCTTGCTCTTGGCGCCCGGGTAGAAGAGGCGGACGGCCTCCTGCAGGAACACCGAGACGCCGATGGCGGTGATGAGGGGCGCCAGGCGTGGGGCGTTGCGGAGCGGGCGGTAGGCGAACCGCTCCATGACCACCGCGACGGCCACCGAGGCGATGATCGCGCCGATCATCATGATCGGCAGCACCCAGAGGGCCAAGGTCCCCTGGAACAGCGCGCTCCACGTGGCCAGGGCCCCGAAGGCGCCGATCATGAAGACCTCGCCGTGGGCGAAGTTGATGAGCTGGACGATGCCGTAGACCACCGTGTAGCCGACCGCGATGAGCGCGTACAGCGACCCGAGGGTCAGCCCGTTGACCAGCTGTTGGAGGACGTCGTTCATGCGGTCACCACCGCGGCGATCGCCCGATGGGGTTGCTGAGCCGTCACAGGAGCTTCCTCACTGGCCGGAACCGGCCGTCCGCGCTTGCCCACTCATTCCGCTGCTGCTCGTGTCGCCGCGTACTGCCTGCCCGCGGGCATTGTGCACCCCACGGACAGCACGAGGGCGGGCTTGTCGCCAAGCCCGCCCTCGTGTCGCTCAGCTACGTCGTGCTGACTGCTGCCGGGCGACTTACTTGAAGGTGTCCGTCTTCGCCGGGACCCACTTGCCGCCGTCGACCTTGTAGACCGTCAGCACCTTGCTGGTGGAGTCGCCGTACTGGTCGAACGCGACCTTGCCGGTGACGCCGTCGAACGAGACCTTGCCGACCGCGTCGATCGTCGCCGTGCGGGCCGACTTGGCGTCGCTCGCGCTGGCGAGCGAGGACTTGAGGCCCTGGATGATCGCGTTGGCCGCGTCGTACGAGTAGCCGCCGTAGGCCGCCGACGGCTCGGCGTAGCCGGCCGACTGGTACTCGGACAGGAACTTCTTGCCCGCGGCGGTGCTGTCGGTCGGCGCGCCGACCGAGGTCGCGAGGTCACCGTTGCTGGTGGACCCGGCCAGGTCGATGTACTTCGGGTCGTAGATGCCGTCGCCACCCATGAGGGGGACGTTGAGGCCGGCGGACTTCATCTGCTGCGAGAGCGGACCACCCTGCGGGTACTCCCCGCCGTAGTAGACGGCCTGCGGCTTGGACGGGACGACCTTGGACACGACGGCCTGGTAGTTCGACTCGTCGGGGTTGATGGTCTCGGCCGCGACGACGGTGCCGCCGCCCTTCTTGAACTCGGTGGTGAACGCGTCGACCAGACCCTGGCCGTAGGCCTTCTTGTCGTGGATCGTCGCGACGTTCTTGATGCCCTGAGCCAAGAGGTACTGAGCCGCGAACGGGCCCTGCACGGCGTCCGTGGTGCAGGTGCGGTAGTAGGTCTTGTACGCCCGCTTCGGGGCCGCCGCGTCCGCACCGATGGTGAGGCTCGGGTTGGTGTTGGCGGGCGAGACCTGCGTGATGTTGGCGGCCGCGAAGATCGGCTGCGTCTGCTGGCTCACGCTGGAGTTGAGGTCACCGACGACGCCGACGACCTGGTCGTCCGAGGCGAGCTTGGTGGCGGCGTTCTTGCCGACGTCGGCCTTGGCCTCGTCGTCGACCGAGGAGACCTCGATCTTCCAGCCGGGGATCGCGTTGGTGTCGTTGGCCTGCTTGACGGCCAGCTCGACGGAGTGCTGGATGCCCTTGCCGAGGGCGGAGAGGTCACCGGAGAGCGGGGCGATGACGCCGATCTTCACGGTCTTGGTCGCCGCGCCGCCGCCGGTGCTGCCGCCACTGGGTGTGCCGGAGTCGCCGCGGGAGCCGCAGGCGGAGAGGGCGAGCGCCGCGACGGCGAGCGGAACCCCGATCCGGACGATGGAACGTTGGTGCACAGATCCTCCTGGAGATTCGGACGCGGGGGAGCCCCCCAGGCCCCGTCGCGACAACCGCGAGCGAGACGCAGCGTAGTTGGCTCTCGAGGCCCTTCCACCCGCCCCGCGCATGCCGTGTCCGACTCGTGATGTGTGAATTCTGGGTTTCCGCCCCGGCTGGGCCCGTCCACTTCCTGAGATTTGCCTGAACGCGGGGTGAACCGCGCTGCCGGTCACGGCGTCACCACAGGTGGTTGACAGGTGCCCGACGCAGCATGGGCGGCACCCGGTTCGTTGAACCGGCAACCAGTTCCGGAAGTCCCCGCAGACCCGACCAGACCCCGAACAGGCAGGACGAGGCCATGTCAGATCAGCCCGAGACCACGACCACGGAGACCACCGCTCCCACCGAGCCGCAGACCGCGATGGACCGGCGGACCGTGCTCCGCGCCGCGGGCGTCGGTGGCGCCGGCGTCGCCGGAGCGGCCGCCCTGGCCGCCTGCGGTGGCTCCACCACCCCGCCGACCACCGCGCCGGCGAGCTCCACCGCCGCCTCGTCCTCGGCCGCGACGTCGTCGGCACCCGCGTCGGGGTCGTCCTCGGCGACGAGCTCCGGGTCGGCGTCGTCGGCAGCGGCGGCTCCGAGCGGTACCCCCGTCAAGACCGCCGACGTCCCCGTGGGTGGCGGCGTCATCGACGCGTCGGCGCTGTTCGTCGTCACGCAGCCGTCGGCGGGCCAGTTCAAGGCGTTCAGCGCGACGTGCACCCACCAGGGCTGCGCCGTGACCAAGGTGCAGAACGGGCTGATCGTCTGCCCGTGCCACAACAGCCAGTTCGACATCACCAGCGGGGCGCCGACCTCGGGCAGCCAGGCCAAGTCCCCGCTCCCCGGCAAGTCCGCCACGGTCAGCGGCGACTCGGTCTACATCGCCTGACCGATCGCCGGACGGCTGGTTCCGGCCCGGCCGGGTCGTCCCGCCGCAACAACTGACATCACGGTCAGTCGTTGCGGCGGATCGGCGCGGAGGGCCGCAACTACTGACATGACGGTCAGTTGTTGCGGCCGCCGGGACGCGGGCGGTGGGCGGCGTCGCATACCGGCCGGGCCCTCGAACGGGAGTCCGACCCGGCTCCTAGAGTGAAACCGTGGCCGATCCCGCGTCCTACCGCCCGAGACCGGGTGAGATCCCGGTCGATCCGGGCGTCTACCGGTTCCGGGACAAGGACGGCCGGGTCATCTACGTCGGCAAGGCCAAGTCGCTGCGGCCGCGGCTGTCCTCCTACTTCCAGGACATCCAGGCGCTGCACCCGCGCACCGCGACCATGGTGCGCACCGGCGCCAGCGTCGAGTGGACGGTCGTCGCGACCGAGGTCGAGGCCCTGCAGCTGGAGTACAGCTGGATCAAGGAGTTCGACCCGCGGTTCAACGTCAAGTACCGCGACGACAAGTCCTACCCCTTCCTCGCCGTCACGCTGGGGGAGGAGTTCCCCCGCGCCCAGGTCATGCGCGGCGCGAAGCGCAAGGGGACCCGCTACTTCGGGCCGTTCAGCCACGCCTGGGCCATCCGGGAGACCCTCGACCTGCTGCTCCGCGTCTTCCCGATGCGCACCTGCAGCACCGGCGTCTTCAAGCGCGCCCACCAGAGCGGCCGGCCGTGCCTGCTCGGCTACATCGACAAGTGCTCGGCGCCGTGCGTGGGGCGGGTCAGCCCCGAGGAGCACCGGCAGATCGCCGAGGACTTCTGCGACTTCATGGCCGGCAACACCACGAAGTTCACCAAGCGGGTCGAGCGGCAGATGCGGGCGGCGTCCGATGCGCAGGAGTACGAGCTGGCCGCCCGGCTGCGCGACGACCTGGGCGCCCTCCACAAGGCGCTCGAGAAGAACGCCGTGGTCCTCGCCGACCGCACCGACGCCGACGTCTTCGCCCTCGCCGACGACGAGCTGGAGGCCGCGGTCCAGGTGTTCTTCGTCCGCGGCGGCCGGATCCGCGGGCAGCGGGGCTGGGTCGTCGAGAAGGAGAGCGAGGACGTCCCCGAGCTGATGGGCCACCTCCTGCAGCAGGTCTACGGCGACCAGGCGCAGGACAACCCCGACCAGGTGCCGCGGGAGGTCCTGGTGCCGGTGGTCCCGGCCGAGGCCGACGCGCTCGCCGCCTGGCTCACGACGCTGCGCGGCTTCCAGGTCGACCTCCGGGTCCCGCAGCGCGGCGACAAGCGCGCGCTCATGGACACGGTCCGGCGCAACGCCGAGCAGTCCCTCGCCCGGCACAAGGTGGCCCGCGCCGGCGACCTCACCGCCCGCAGCCAGGCGCTGCAGGAGCTCCAGGACGCCCTCGAGCTGGCGGACGCCCCGCTGCGCATCGAGTGCTACGACGTCAGCCACGTGCAGGGCACCAACGTCGTGGCGTCGATGGTGGTCTTCGAGGACGGGCTGGCCCGCAAGTCCGAGTACCGCCGGTTCGTCGTCCGTGGCGACTACGCGCATACCGCCCCCGACGGCACCCAGACCGTCGACGACACCGCCGCGATGCACGAGGTGCTGACCCGCCGGTTCCAGCGCTACCTCGACGAGCGCGAGCACTCGTCGGAGATCGACATGGGGCCGGCCATCGAGGACGACGACGACCCGGACGGTATGCCGCGGGTCCACGGCCCGATCGACGAGGTCACCGGGCGGCCCCGCAAGTTCGCCTACCCGCCCAACCTCGTCGTCGTCGACGGTGGCCTCCCACAGGTCAACGCCGCGCAACGGGTCCTCGAGGAGCTCGGCATCGAGGACGTGTCGCTGGTCGGCCTGGCCAAGCGGCTCGAGGAGGTCTGGGTCCCGGGCCAGGACTTCCCGCTGATCCTGCCGCGGACCAGCGAGGGCCTCTACCTGCTGCAACGGGTCCGCGACGAGGCACACCGGTTCGCCATCACCTTCCACCGGCAGCGGCGGTCCAAGGCGATGACGACGTCGGCGCTCGACGGCATCCCCGGTCTGGGCGACGTCCGGCGCAAGGCGCTGCTGCGCCAGTTCGGGTCGGTCAAGCGGCTGCGCGCCGCCTCTCCGGAGGAGATCGCCGCCGTGCCGGGCATCGGGCCGGTCCTCGCCCAGACCATCGCGACGCGGCTCGCCGCGGAGGCAGGCTCGTCTCAGACCGTCCCGGCCGTTAACGTGACGACCGGCGAGGTGCTCGACTGATCGGGAGGCAACCGGATGAGTGACGAGCCCGACCCGCGACCCCTCCGCAGCAGCCGCACCGCCCCGAGCCGCGACGAGCCGATGCTCGTCCTCACCGGGATGAGCGGGGCCGGCCGCTCGACGATGGCCAACGTCCTGGAGGACCTCGGCTGGTACGTCGTCGACAACCTGCCCCCGCAGATGCTCCCGCAGCTGCTGGAGCTCCACGAGGAGTACCTCACCCGGACGCCGGAGCCGATGATCCACCGCGTGGCCGCGGTCGTCGACGTCCGCAGCCACGGGGTGTTCGCCGACTTCGGTCAGATCGTCGCCGAGCTGGCGCGTACCGGCCACCGGCCCTCGGTCGTCTTCCTGGACGCGACCGACGAGGCGCTGGTCCGCCGGTTCGAGAGCGTCCGCCGCCCCCACCCGCTGCAGGCGTCCGGCCGGCTGCTCGACGGCATCCAGCGCGAACGGGTGCTGCTCGGCGAGCTGCGGTCGGAGGCCGACGTCATCCTCGACACCTCCGGCCTCAACGTCCACCAGCTGGCGGCCAAGGCGATGTCCCTCTTCGCCGGCGACGGCGCCGCCCAGATCCGCCTGGCCGTCATGTCGTTCGGGTTCAAGTACGGCGTCCCGCTCGACGCCGACTTCGTCCACGACCTGCGCTTCCTGCCCAACCCGTTCTGGGTGCCCGAGCTGCGCCCGCTCACCGGCCGCGACGAGCCGGTCGCCGAGTTCGTCCTGGCGCAACCGGGCGCCAAGGAGTTCGTCGAGGACGTCAGCCACCTCATGGACTCGGTGGTCAAGGGGTTCATCCGGGAGGGCCGCCGCTACGTGACGCTGGCGCTGGGCTGCACCGGCGGCAAGCACCGGTCCGTCGCGATCGGCGAGCAGCTGGCCGAGCGCCTGCGCAGCGACACCGTCGACACCTTCCTCGTCCACCGCGACCTCGGCCGCGAGTGAGCGCGGCCGTGACCTTCCAACCCACCGGCGGGTATGCGCGTCACCCCAAGGTCGTCGCCCTCGGCGGCGGCCACGGCCTGGCCTCCTCGCTGTCCGCGCTCAAGCTGCTCACCGACCGGGTCACCGCGGTCGTCACCGTCGCCGACGACGGCGGGTCGTCCGGGCGGCTGCGCGAGGAGTTCGCCGTGCTGCCGCCGGGCGACCTGCGGATGGCGCTCGCCGCACTGTGCGACGACACCGAGTGGGGTCACACCTGGCGAGACGTGCTCCAGCACCGGTTCCAGGGCGACGGCCCGCTCGCGGGCCACGCGCTCGGCAACCTGCTCATCGTCTCGCTGTGGGACCTGCTCGGCGACACCGTCGACGGGCTGGACCTCGTGGGGCGGCTGCTCAACTCCCGCGGCCGGGTCCTGCCGATGGCCGGCGTGCCGCTCGAGATCGAGGCCGAGATCGTCGGCCACGACGCCGCATACCCCGACGCCGTCACCGTCGTCCGTGGCCAGCACCTCGTCGCCTCGACCCGCGGACGCGTGCAGGGGGTACGCCTGCTGCCGCCGGACGCGGACTGTCCGGACGAGACGGTGGCGGCGGTCCTCGACGCGGACTGGGTGTTCCTCGGCCCGGGTTCGTGGTTCACCTCGGTGATGCCACACGTCCTCGTGCCGCGCCTGCGCGACGCCATCGTCTCGACGGAGGCCCGCACGCTGCTCAACCTCAACCTCGAGGTCCACACCGGGGAGACCAAGGGCTACCGCGCCCAGGACCACATCGACAGCCTGGTCAAGCACGCGCCCGACCTGCGGTTCGACGTGGTCCTCGCCGACCCGAGCTGCGTGGACGACCCCGAGGCGCTCCGGCGGGCGGTCGACCTCGTCGGCGCCGAGCTGGTCATCACCACCGTCTCGGCCAAGGGGAAGCCCGGCCAGCACGACCCGCTGCGGCTCGCCGCGGCCTACCGCGACGTCATCTCCCGACCCCTCTCGTGACCAACTTCTGACAGCCCGCACCGGTTCGGATACGGATCGGATACTCTGCGTCCTTCACCTCACGGGATGCCGAAAACGCTTGGTACCGGCTCCATCCGAAGAGGCGTGTGACAGGTGGGTGTGGTGGTGCTTCACCCGCCTGAGCAGTGGGGCAGCACGGCAACCGTCGGGCGACTCGTCGGGCGGAGACAGGGTGGCAGGATGGCTGGCGTGGCGATGACGGCGAAGGTCAAGGACGAGCTGTCCAGGCTCGAGGTGACCAAGCCGTGTTGCCGCAAGGCCGAGGTGGCCGCGACCCTCCGGTTCGCCGGGGGACTGCACATCGTCGGGGGCCAGATCGTCGTCGAGGCCGAGCTCGACACCGCGAACGCCGCTCGCCGGCTCCGCCGGTTCGTCGCCGAGGTCTACGGCCACAAGTCCGACGTCCTCGTCATGTCGGCGGGCGGGCTGCGCAAGAGCAGCCGCTACGTCGTCCGCATCGTCGAGGAGGGGGCGACCCTGGCCCGGCAGACGGGCCTCATCGACTCGCGGGGGCGCCCGGTGCGCGGCCTGCCGCCGAAGGTCGTCAGCGCCTCGGCGTGCGACTCGGAAGCCGCCTGGCGCGGGGCGTTCCTCGCCCACGGGTCGCTCACCGAGCCCGGCCGGTCGTCGGCCCTCGAGGTGACCTGCCCGGGACCCGAGGCGGCGCTGGCCCTCGTCGGCGCGGCCCGCCGGCTGGGCATCCAGGCCAAGGCCCGCGAGGTCCGCGGCGTCGACCGGGTCGTCATCCGCGACGGCGACGCCATCGCGGCCATGCTCACGCGGCTCGGCGCCCACGACGCCGTGCTGGCGTGGGAGGAGCGCCGGATGCGCCGCGAGGTGCGGGCGACCGCCAACCGGCTGGCCAACTTCGACGACGCCAACCTGCGCCGGTCCGCCCGGGCCGCCGTCGCGGCGGGGTCCCGCGTCGAGCGGGCCATGGAGATCCTCGGCGAGGAGATCCCCGACCACCTCGGCGAGGCCGGCCAGCTGCGGCTGAAGCACAAGCAGGCGTCCCTCGAGGAGCTCGGCCAGCTGGCCAGCCCGCCGATGACCAAGGACGCGGTCGCCGGCCGGATCCGCCGCCTGCTGGCGATGGCCGACAAGCGGGCCCAGGACCTCGGCATCCCGGGCACCGACGCCAACCTCACCGCCGACATGATCGAGTAGCGGACGCCCTGCGCATACCCGGGTCAGGAGCCTCGCGGTTACCGGCCCGTAGCGCGGACGCTCGTCCCTGGCCTCACGCGCGCTGGACTAGGGTCTAGGCGACCCTGATCCACCCTGGGAAGGTTTGAAACCAGTGACTGTCCGCGTAGGGATCAACGGCTTCGGCCGCATCGGCCGCAACTTCTTCCGCGCCGCCGCCGCGTCGGGCGCCGACATCGAGATCGTCGGCGTCAACGACCTCACCGACAACGCCACCCTGGCCCACCTGCTGAAGTACGACTCGATCCTCGGCCGCCTCGACGGTGACGTCACCTCCACCGCCGACGAGATCGCCGTCAACGGCAAGTCCTTCAAGGCGTTCGCCGAGCGCGACCCCGCGAACCTCAAGTGGGGCGACCTCGGCGCCGACGTCGTGGTCGAGTCCACCGGCCTGTTCACCGACGCCGTGAAGGCCAAGGCCCACGTCGACAACGGCGCCAAGAAGGTCATCATCTCGGCGCCCGCGAAGAACGAGGACGTCACCATCGTCATGGGCGTCAACGACTCCGCCTACGACGCCGCCGCGCACACGATCATCTCCAACGCGTCGTGCACGACGAACTGCCTCGCCCCGATGGCCAAGGCGCTCGACGACGAGTTCACCATCGTCAAGGGCCTCATGACGACGATCCACGCCTACACGCAGGACCAGAACCTGCAGGACGGCCCGCACAAGGACCTGCGTCGCGCCCGGGCCGCGGCCATCAACATCGTGCCGACCTCGACCGGTGCCGCCAAGGCCATCGGCCTGGTCCTCCCGCAGCTCAAGGGCAAGCTCGACGGGTTCGCCATGCGCGTGCCGATCCCCACGGGCTCGGCCACCGACCTCACCTTCGAGGCCGGCCGCGAGACGACGGTCGACGAGGTCAACGCGGCGGTGAAGGCCGCCGCCGACGGTGCCCTCAAGGGCATCCTCAAGTACACCGAGGACCCGATCGTCAGCAGCGACATCGTCACCGACCCGCACTCGTGCATCTTCGACGCGGGCCTGACCAAGGTCCTCGGCAACCAGGTCAAGGTCGTCGGCTGGTACGACAACGAGTGGGGCTACTCCAACCGCCTCATCGACCTCGTCGTCCTCGTCGGCAAGGACCTCTAGGTCGGTGCGGACCCTCGCCGACCTCCTGGCGGACGGCGACCTGCGCGGTAAGCGCGTGCTCGTCCGGTCCGACCTCAACGTCCCGCTGGACGGCTCCACGATCACCGACGACGGGCGCATCCGCGCGTCCGTCCCGACGATCCAGGCGCTGTCCGAGGCGGGTGCGACCGTCGTGGTCTGCGCCCACCTCGGCCGGCCCAAGGGCGCGCCCGAGGACAAGTACTCGCTCGCGCCGGTGGCCACCCGCCTCGGCGAGCTGCTCGGCCGTGACATCGCCTTCGCCACCGACACCGTCGGGGACTCGGCCAAGGCCACCGTCGCGGCCGCCCAGCCGGGCGACGTCGTGCTCCTGGAGAACCTCCGGTTCAACCCGGGCGAGACGGCCAAGACCGACGAGGAGCGGGCGGAGTTCGCCCAGGCGCTCGCGTCGCTCGCCGACGTCTTCGTCTCCGACGGGTTCGGCGTCGTGCACCGCAAGCAGGCCTCGGTCTACGACGTCGCCCGGCTGCTGCCGCACGCGACCGGCGGGCTGGTCTCGACCGAGGTCGACGTGCTCAAGCGGCTCACCGAGAGCCCCGAGCGCCCGTATGCGGTCGTGCTCGGCGGCGCCAAGGTGTCCGACAAGCTCGGCGTGATCGGCAACCTGCTCGGCACCGCCGACCGGCTGCTCATCGGCGGCGGCATGGTGTTCACCTTCCTCAAGGCCCAGGGCCACGAGGTCGGCACCAGCCTGCTCGAGGAGGACCAGCTCGAGACCGTGCGCGGCTACCTCGACGAGGCGTCGGAGAAGGGCGTCGAGATCGTCCTGCCCGTCGACATCGTCGCGGCCACCGCGTTCTCCGCCGACGCCGACCACGAGGTCGTCGCCGCGGACGCCATCCCCGCCGACCGGATGGGGCTGGACATCGGACCGAGGTCGAGCGAGCTGTTCGCCGAGAAGCTGAGCGACACGCATACCGTCTTCTGGAACGGGCCCATGGGCGCGTTCGAGATGGCCCCGTACGCGGCCGGCACCAAGGCGCTGGCCGAGGCGCTCGTCGCGGTGACGTCGAAGGGCGCGCTGACCGTCGTCGGCGGCGGCGACTCCGCAGCGGCGGTGCGGCAGCTGGGCTTCACCGACGACCAGTTCGGGCACATCTCCACCGGTGGCGGCGCGAGCCTCGAGTACCTCGAGGGCAAGGAGCTGCCGGGGTTGACGGTGCTGGAGGAGAGCGACTGATGACGCGTACGCCCCTGATCGCCGGCAACTGGAAGATGAACCTGGACCACCTCCAGGCCACCCACTTCGTGCAGAAGCTGGACTGGACGCTGCGCGACGCCAAGCACGACTACGACGCCGTCGAGGTGGCGGTGCTGCCGCCGTTCACCGACCTGCGCTCGGTGCAGACGCTGGTCGAGGCGGACAAGCTGCGCCTCAAGTACGGCGCGCAGGACCTCTCGACGCACAACTTCGGCCCGTTCACCGGGGAGATCTCCGGCGGGTTCCTCGCGAAGCTCGGCTGCACGTATGCGGTCGTCGGGCACAGCGAGCGGCGTGAGCACCATGCCGAGTCGGACCAGGTCGTCAACGACAAGGTGCTGGCCGCCTTCCAGCACGAGCTGACGCCGATCCTCTGCATCGGCGAGAACCTCGCGATGCGTCGCGAGGGCCGAGCGGTCCCGTTCGTGCTGGAGCAGCTGCGCGCGGCGCTGTTCGACGTCCCGCGGGAGCGGCTGCCGCAGATCGTCATCGCCTACGAGCCGATCTGGGCCATCGGCACCGGCGAGGTGGCGACCCCGGACGACGCGCAGCAGGTGTGCAAGGCGATCCGCTACTTCGTCGCCGACATCTCCAGCGACGAGGTGGCCGCCCAGACCCGGGTCATCTACGGCGGCTCGGTCAAGGCCCGCAACATCGCCGCGCTGATGGCGCAGGACGACGTCGACGGCGCCCTCGTCGGTGGGGCCTCGATCGACCCCGAGGAGTTCAGCTCGATCTGCCGGTTCCGCGACCATGTGGGCTGAGATCCGCTGAGCCTGTGACCGGCTCGCGCCCGTCCCGGGTTATCCTGGGGCGCGTTGCCAGCGTGACCGACGCTTCGTACCAACCAGATGGGACCGTCTTACCGTGAACGCCGTCAAGATTGGGCTGCAGGTCCTGCTGGTCCTGGCGAACTGCTTCCTGATCCTCCTGATCCTCATGCACAAGGGGAAGGGCGGCGGGCTCTCCGACATGTTCGGAGGCGGCATGTCCAGCTCGCTGGGCGGGTCCACGATCGCGGAGCGCAACCTCGACCGGTTCACCATCGCCATCGGCATCATCTGGTTCATCACCGTCCTCGGACTGGGCCTGCTGGCCCGGTTCGCCGGCTGACCAACAAGGGAGTCTGAATGGCCAGCGGTAACGCCATCCGTGGCAGCAGGGTCGGCGCCGGCCCGATGGGGGAGGCCGAGCGCGGCGACGCCGCTCCTCGGATCTTCGTCTCGTACTGGTGCGCCAACGGCCACGAGACGCGGCCCAGCTTCGCCGAGGAGCCGGGCCTCGTGCTCCCCGAGACGTGGGACTGCCCGCGCTGCGGGTACCCCGCCGGCCAGGACCACGACAACCCGCCGGCCCCGCACAAGGTGGAGCCCTACAAGACCCACCTGGCCTACGTGAAGGAGCGCCGCTCCGACGCCGACGGCAAGGCGATCCTCGACGAGGCCCTCGCCAGCCTCCGCCAGCGCGGCCTCATCCAGTAGGTCCGCTCACTCAGCGGACACCGGGTCTGCGCAGACCTTGATGTCGGCGCGCACACGGTGGACGGTCTGCGCGCCGAGCGCAGGATCTGCGCAGACCTTGTAACCGAGGTGCCGCAGGCGATCACGCGGCGTCCAGGTTGCCTCCTGCGCGCGAGGTGAACAACCTGCGCGCGGTCAGTCGAGGTTCGCCGCGGCGGCCTCGTCGAGGAGCCAGCGCGTCGCCACGGATCCGCGGACGCCGCTCGCCGGGACGTCCCACCGGTCGGCACCGGGCGCGAGCGCCGCGGCCACCGCGTCGGCCTTGTCGGCACCGGCGACGAGGAACCAGACCTCGCGCGTCCGGTTGAGGCAGTCGAAGGTCAGCGACACCCGGTCCGGTGGCGGCTTCGGCGAGTCGTGCACCGCCACGGCCACCTCGTCGGCGATGCGCTGCGCCGGGTGGTGCGGGAACAGCGACGCCACGTGGCCGTCCGGGCCGACGCCCAGCAGCACGACGTCGAACTCGCCCTGCCCGAACTCCCGGATGGTCGTCGCGTATGCCGCGGCGCTCGCCTCCGCGCTCTCGCTGGCGTCCGGGCCCTCGACCCGGAAGACCTTGCCGCCGTCGAGGCCGAGCTGCGTGAGCCCCGCGTCGTCGTTCTGGGTGTCGTTGCGGTCCGGGTCGCCGGCCGGGAGGTAGCGCTCGTCGCCCCACCACACGTAGACCTGCGACCAGTCGACCGCGCTGCGGCCCGGCGTCTGGAGCAGCGACGCGAAGATCGCCGACCCCATCGACCCGCCGGTCAGCGCCACCTGGGCCACGCCCCGCGTCGCCTGGGCGTCGAGGACCGACGCGACGAACCGGGCGGCGGCCGCGTCCGACAGGCTCTGCTTCGAGGGGTGGACGACGACGGTCGGGTCGGCGCCGGTCACGACGACCCCTTCTTCCGGGCCGCCGGCTTGGCCGCGGCCTGCTTCGCGGCGGCCTTCTTGGCGACCCGCTTCGTGGGTCGTGTGGCGACGGTCTTCTCCCGGGCGGTGGGCTCCCCGGCGCGCTTGCGGGCGGTGGCCTTCTTGACCGCGGCGGTGTCGCCCTCGTCCGGCGGCGGTGGCGCGACCACCATGGCGAGCGCCTCCTCGGCGCTGGAGCTGCGGGCCAGCTTGGCCGCGAGCTTGCGCGAGCTGGCCGGTCGACGGCGCCTCGCCGCGTTCGGCGGCCTCCGAGGCGGTCTGCCGGGCCGGTCGCAGCGTGGCGAGGCCGCGGGTGAGCGCGGCCGCATACACGTCGTCGTCGTCGAGGTGGCGCAGCTCGTCGGCGAGGCACTCGGCGAGACCGCGGCGCTTGAGGGAGATCCGGCGGTCCGGCTGCCCGGGCTGCGACAGCGTCGCCACGGAGCCGTCCGGGCGGACCAGGTCGATGGACCCGCTCTTGCGCACCAGCCGGACGCTGACGACGCCACCGCCGGAGGCGGTCCGGACGCGGCGGACCGGCACCTTGAGGACCAGGCCGAGCCAGGCGGCGAGCAGCTCCGACGACGGGGAGTCGCTGGCACCGGCGACGACCGCCTCGGTGACCGCCTCGTAGGGCGGCCCGTCGAGCGCCGCGGCCAGCAGGCCCCGCCACAGCGTGATGCGCGTCCAGGCCAGGTCGGTGTCGCCGGGCTCGTACTGCGTGGCGAGCCGCTTGAGCGCCTCGCGCGGGTTCCGCGACTCCGCGGAGTCGGTGATCCGGCGCTGGGCCATCTGGGCGATCGGGTCGTTGCGGAGGTTGGCGGGGAACTCGTGCGGCCACCACGCGACGACGGGGGAGTCGGCCAGCAGCAGCGGGACGACGACCGACTGGCCGTGCTTGGCCAGCTCGCCGTAGAGCCGCATGATGACGACCTCGGACGCGCCGGCGTCGCCGCCGAGGCGGATCTGGCCGTCCATCCGGGCCGCTCCGCGGCGGTTGCCGGCCACGACGACGACGATGCGGCAGGGGTGCTGCCGGGAGGCGTCGTTGGCGGCCTCGATGATCTCGTCGGCCTGGTGGTCGTCGACGACGATGACCAGGGTGAGGACCCGGCCCAGCGTCATCGCCCCGACGTCGTTGCGCAGCTGGACCAGCTTCTTGCTGACCGACGCCGAGGTCGGTCTTGGGGAGGTCGATGATCACGGAATCCTCCAGGTGCGGCCCTCGCGGGCCATCATCTCGTGGGCCGACGCGGGACCCCAGCCGCCGGCGGCGTAGGGCTCGGGCCGCCCGTGCTTGCTCCACCAGGCCTCGATGGGGTCGAGGATCTGCCAGGACAGCTCGACCTCCTCGTGGCGGGGGAACAGCGGCGGGTCGCCGAGCAGGACGTCGAGGATGAGGCGCTCGTATGCCTCGGGGCTGGACTCCGTGAACGCGGACCCGTAGCCGAAGTCCATCGTGACGTCACGGACCTCCATCTGGTTGCCCGGCACCTTGGACCCGAACCGCATGGTGATGCCCTCGTCGGGCTGCACCCGGATGACGATGGCGTTCTGGCCGAGCTCCTCGGTGGCCGTGTCGTCGAACGGCAGGTGCGGCGCGCGCTTGAAGACCACCGCGATCTCGGTGACCCGCTTGCCGAGCCGCTTGCCGGTCCGCAGGTAGAACGGCACCCCGGCCCAGCGGCGGGTGTCGACGAGCAGCTTCACCGCCGCATACGTCTCGGTCGTGGAGCCCTTGGCGACGCCCTGCTCCTCGAGGTAGCCGACGACCTCCTCCTCGCCCTGCCACCCGTGGGTGTACTGGCCGCGGGAGGTGTCGCGGCCGATGTCGTCGGGGATCTGGACCGCCGAGAGGACCTTCTCCTTCTCGCCGCGCAGGTCGCGGGCGTTGAACGAGACCGGCTCCTCCATCGCGGTGAGGGCGAGCAGCTGGAGCAGGTGGTTCTGGATGACGTCACGCGCGGCGCCGATGCCGTCGTAGTAGCCGGCCCGGCCGCCGATGCCGATGTCCTCGGCCATGGTGATCTGCACGTGGTCGACGTAGTTGGCGTTCCAGATCGGCTCGAACATCTGGTTGGCGAACCGCAGCGCCAACATGTTCTGGACCGTCTCCTTGCCCAGGTAGTGGTCGATCCGGAACACCGAGTCCGGCGGGAACACCGTCTCGACGATGGTGTTGAGCTCGCGGGCGCTCTTGAGGTCGTGCCCGAACGGCTTCTCGATGACCACCCGCCGCCACGCCTCGCCCTGGGCGTCGGCGAGGCCGGAGCGCTTGAGCTGCTCGCAGACCAGCGAGAACGAGCCCGGCGGGATGGACAGGTAGAAGGCGAGGTTGCCGCCGGTGCCGCGCTGCTGCTCGAGGCTGTGCACCGTCTCGGCGAGCAGGTCGAAGGCCGCGGGGTCGTCGAAGGTGCCGGGCACGAACCGGAACCCCTCGGCGAGGTTGCGCCAGACGTCCTCGCGGAACGGGGTCCGCGCGTGCTCGCGCACCGACTGGTAGACGACCTGGCCGAAGTCCTCGTCGGCCCAGTCGCGGCGGGCGAAGCCGACCAGCGCGAAGCCCGGCGGCAGCAGCCCGCGGTTCGCCAGGTCGTAGATCGCCGGCATGAGCTTCTTGCGCGACAGGTCGCCGGTCACCCCGAACATGACCATCCCGCACGGGCCGGCGATCCGGGGCAGCCGCCGGTCCCGCGGGTCGCGGAGGGGGTTGGTCCCCGCCGCGACCCGGGCGGGACTCACGCCTCGCCTCGCGCGGCCCCTGCGGAGGCCTCGGAAGCTCCCACGCCGAGCACCTTCTCGAGCTGCGCGAGCCCGGTGTCGTGGTCGGTGAGGTGCAGCTGGAGGACCGGGCGGCCGTGCTGCGCGAGGACCGCGGCGTCGCCGCCGGCCTGGGCGGCGATGAAGTCACCGAAGGTGAACTCGCGGCCGGGGATGGCGAGGTCCTCCTGAGGCGTCGTCGTGACCTGCAGGTAGACGCCGACCGCGGGGCCGCCCTTGTGGAACTGGCCGGTCGAGTGCAGGAACCGGGGTCCCCAGCCGAAGGTCGTCGGGCGCTCGGTCCGCAGGGCGATGGCCCGCCGGCAGCCGGCCAGCGGCGCGTCGGCCAGCCGGTCGAGGTAGGCCATGACGGCGACGTAGCCCTGGTTCGGGTCGAGCTGGGCGAAGAGCGCGTCGAGGGCGCCGGCGACCGTGGTCGCCCCGCCGAGCCAGTTGTCCTCACCACCCTTGGTGCGGATCTCGATGGCACCGTCGGTGGCGTCCGGAGTCGTCACCGCAGCCATGCCCTTGTCGAGGAGCTCGCGGGCCGCGGCCTTGGCGCTCTCGACGTCGGGCTGGTCGAACGGGTTGATGCCGAGCAGCCGGCCGGCCGCCGCGACGGCGACCTCCCACAGCAGCATCTGGGCGCCGAGCGAGCCGCTGACCGCGACCTCGGAGCGGGTCGGGGTCGACCGTCGCCACGTCGGTGTCGTCGGACAGCGGCGCGTCGTCGTCGGCGTCGACGCTGACCAGCCGGGCGACGGTGACGTCGGGGGCCGGCCACTGGATCTCGGGGTCCTGGTCGTCGCCCACGACCACCGGGAGGATGCCGGAGCCGTTCTTGCCGGTGGACTCGGCGATGAGCTGCTCCGCCCAGTCGGCGAACCCGACGATGCCGGAGCCGTCGTCGACGATGGCCAGCTTGTCGCGCAGCGGAGTCGTCGCGCCGATGGCCGCGCCGAGGCGCAGCGCCGGGTTGGCGTCGTCGTCGGCGGCGAGCAGGTCGGCCACCGACTCGGCGTCGTCGAGGAGCGCCTCGATGTCGACGCCCGCGAGGCCGCTCGGGACCAGGCCGAACGCGGTGAGCGCCGAGTAGCGCCCGCCCACGTCGGGGTCGGCGTTGACCACGCGGTAGCCGTCCGCCCGGGCGCTCTGGTCGAGCGGGCTGCCCGGGTCGGTGACGACGACGATGCGCTCGGTGGGGTCGATGCCGGCCGCCCGGAACGCGCCCTCGTAGACCCGCTTCTGCGAGTCGGTCTCGACGGTGGAGCCGGACTTGCTCGACACGACGACGACGGTGCGGTCCAGCTGGTCCTGCAACGCCGCGCGCACGTAGTCGGGGTCGGACGAGTCGAGGACGACGAGCTCCTTGCCCTCCGTCGCGCAGATGACCTCCGGCGCCAGCGACGATCCGCCCATGCCGCAGAGGACGACGTGGTCGAGCCCCTTGCTCACCAGGTCGTCGCGCAGCGCGGCGATCTCGCCGACCAGCGGCCGCGAGGAGCGGCCAGGCCGACCCACGAGAGCCGCTTGGCCGACTCGGACTCCGCCGCCTCGCCCCAGAGGGTCGGGTCCTTCGCGAAGAGCTTCGACGCGAACTGGGCCTCGACCAGCTGGGGAACGGCAGTCGCGATCGCGTCCGCGGCCGGTCCGGACGCGGAGACGGACAGCGCGGTCACTGCTGGGCTGCCTTCTGGGCCGCCTTCTCGAGGTTCGCGGTGGCTTCGGTGAGGAGCTCGCCCCACGACTTCTCGAACTTGTCGACGCCCTCGACCTCGAGGACCTGGACCACGTCGTTGTAGGAGACGCCGATCGCCTCCAGGTCGTCGAGGACCTTCTGGGCGTCGGCGTAGTTCGGCGTGATGGTGTCGCCGACGACCTCGCCGTGGTCGGCGACCGCGTCGAGGGTCTTCTCGGGCATGGTGTTGACGATGCCCTGCGCGACGAGGTCGACGACGTACATCGTGTCCTTGTAGGCGGGGTCCTTCACTCCGGTGGACGCCCAGAGCGGGCGCTGCGGGCGGGCCCCCTCGGCCGCGAGGGACGTCCAGCGCGGGGTCGAGAAGACCTCCTCGAACGCCTGGTATGCCAGCCGGGCGTTGGCGACGCCGGCCTTGCCCTTGAGGGCCTTGGCCTCGTCGGTGCCGATGGCGTCGAGCCGCTTGTCGACCTCGGTGTCGACGCGGGACACGAAGAACGACGCGACCGACTCGATCTTGGAGAGGTCCTTGCCGCGCGGCGTGCGCCTGCTCGAGCCCGCTGAGGTAGGCGTTCATGACGGCGCGGTAGCGCTCGAGGCTGAAGATGAGCGTGACGTTGACGCTGATCCCCTCGGCCAGCACCGCCGTGATGGCGGGCAGCCCCTCGAGGGTGGCGGGGATCTTGATGAGGACCTGCTCGCGGTCGACCGCGGCGGACAGCTGCTTGGCCTGCTCCACCGTCTTGTCGGTGTCGTGGGCGAGCCGCGGGTCGACCTCGATCGAGACGCGGCCGTCGACGCCGTGGGTGGCGTCGAACACCGGCTTCATGACGTCGCAGGCGTTGCGGACGTCGTCGGTGGTCATCGCGAAGACGGCCTCCTCGACGTTCTTGCCGGCCGCCGCCAGCTTGGCGATCTGGTCGTCGTAGGCGTTCCCGACCGACATCGCCGCCTGGAAGATCGACGGGTTGGTCGTGACGCCGACGACGTTGCGGGTCTTGACGAGCTCGGCGAGGTTGCCGGAGTCGAGCCGGTCGCGGGACAGGTCGTCCAGCCAGATGGAGACGCCGGCGTCGGAGAGGGCTTGGAGGTTGTCGTTGGTCATAGGTGCTCAGCTCCCTAAGCGAGTGGGATGAACGGGGGAGTGGTCAGCGGGCCGAGGCCGTGGCCTTGGTCGCGGCGCTCTTCTCGGGGGTGGTGTCGGTGAGGCTGCCGTTCTGGGACGACCTCGGGTTGACGTCCTTGACGGGGGCCACCGCGGCCGCCGCCTTCGCGGCCTTGATCGAGTCCTTGGCCGCCTTGACCGTCGCCTCGGGCGTGATGCCGAACTCGCGGTAGAGCGTCTTGTAGTCGGCGGAGGCCCCGAAGTGCTCGAGGGAGATGATCCGGCCGGCGTCGCCGACGTAGTCGCGCCAGCCGAGGCCGACGGCCGCCTCGATGCTGACCCGCGCCCGGACCGACGGGGGCAGGACCCGGTCGCGGTAGGCCCGGGACTGCCGCTCGAACCACTCGCGGCACGGCATGGAGACGACGCGCGTCTTGATGCCCGCCTTCTCCAGCGTGGCGCGCGCGTCGACGGCGATGCTGACCTCGGAGCCGGTGGCGATGAGGATGACGTCCGGCGACTCCGTGCCGCTCTTGCCGCCGTCGACGAGCACGTAGGCGCCCTTGCTGGCGTTGGCCGCCTTGGCGAACTGCCTTGCGGTCGTAGATCGGCAGGTTCTGGCGGGTGAGGACGAGGCCGGCCGGCTGCGGCGTTGTCGAGGATCGTCTGCCAGCAGACCGCCGTCTCGTTGGCGTCCGCCGGGCGGACGACGTCGAGGCCGGGGATCGCCCGCAGCGCGGCGAGGTGCTCGACCGGCTGGTGGGTGGGACCGTCCTCGCCGAGGCCGATCGAGTCGTGGGTCCAGACGAAGGTGACCGGGATGCCCTGGACGCCGCGAGCCGGACCGCTCCGCGCATGTAGTCGGAGAACACGAGGAAGGTGCCGCCGTAGGGCCGGGTGAGGCCCTCGAGCGCGATGCCGTTGAGGATGCAGCCCATCCCGAACTCGCGGATGCCGAAGTGGAGGGTGCGCCCACCGGGGCCGCCCTTCCACTCGTCGGTCTGCTTGCCGGTCGGGATGAACGACGGCTGGCCGGCCATCGTCGTGTTGTTGGACTCCGCGAGGTCGGCCGAGCCGCCCCACAGCTCCGGCATCACGTCGGCGATGGCGTCGAGCACCTTGCCGGACGCGGCTCGGGTCGACATGCCCTTGTCGAGGTCGGTCGGGAAGGTCGGGAGCGCCTTGCCCAGGCCGGCCGGGACCTTGCCCGCGACGAGGCGGTCGAGGAGCGCGGTCTTGTCGGCGTTGGCCTTGCGCCACGCCGCATACCGCTTGTCCCACGTCCTTGTGGGCGGCCTTGCCGCGGCCGACGACCTTGCGGGCGTGGGAGAGCACCGCCCGCTCGACGGGGAACCGCTTCTGCGGGAAGCCGAGGATCTCGTGCGTGGCGTCGACCTCGGCGTCACCGAGGGCCGAGCCGTGCGACTTGCCGGTGTTCTGCTTGGTCGGCGCGGGCCACGCGATGATCGTCTTGAGCAGCGACGAGGGTCGGCTTGTTGGTGACCTTCTTGCCGGCCTCGATCGCCGCGAGCAGCTCGTCGACGTCCTCGACGTAGCGGTAGCCGCCCTCGTCGTCGGCGGTGTTGCGGCGCCAGTCGACGATGTGGACGTCCCAGCCGTAGGCCTCGTAGCGCTTGGCGACGTCCTCGGAGAACGAGATGTTGGTGTCGTCCTCGATCGAGATGTGGTTCTGGTCGTAGATCAGCGTGAGGTTGCCGAGCTCCTGGTGGGCGGCGAGCGCGGACGCCTCGTGGGTGACGCCCTCCATGATGTCGCCGTCGGAGGCCAGCACGAAGATGTGGTGGTCGAAGACGCTCTGGCCGGGCTTGGCGCCGGCGTCGAACATCTCCCGCTGCCGGCGCTGGGCGAACGCCATCCCGACGGCCGAGGCGAGCCCGGAGCCGAGCGGCCCGGTGGTGATCTCGACACCGGTGGTGTGGTGGACCTCCGGGTGTCCGGGGGTGAGGCTGCCCCACGTGCGCAGCGCCTCGAGGTCCTTCAGCTCCAGGCCGTAGCCGGAGAGGTAGAGCTGGATGTACTGGGTGAGGCTGGAGTGCCCGCAGGACAGGACGAACCGGTCGCGACCCAGCCAGGCCGGGTCGGACGGGTCGTGGGTCATGACGTTCTGGTAGAGCAGGTAGGCGACGGGCGCCAGCGACATCGCGGTGCCGGGGTGGCCGTTGCCGGTCTTCTGGACCGCGTCGGCGGCGAGGACGCGCACGGTGTCGACGGCGCGGACGTCGAGGTCGCTCCAGCCGGCCTTCTTGGCGACCGGGAGATGGAGCTCCGGGCTGCGCTTGGCGAGTGGACCTGTTGACGATCGTGTCGAACGTCGGGCGGATCGGGTTGCCGAGGGCGGGGTCACGGAGCTCTCCTTCGAAGCCGGAGCCGGTCTTTTGTGAGCCTAGCCCTGAGCATGTGCCCAGCGAACACGCCGTGTCATGCGCTGGGCTGCCAACCGAGACCCCGTTCTCGGAGCCCCGGGATAGACTCGCGCCTGCCCGACGCCGCCCGCTCCGCTCGGTCTGCTCGCTCGCTCGGCCCGCCCCACCGCGAAGGAATCCGTGACCGCCCTGGACCCCCGCGCCGACCTGTCGGCGGCACCGGCTCGCTCACGGTCGCGGACCCTGGTTCGTCGTCGGCCAGTACGTCGCGCTGACCAAGCCGCGGATCATCGAGCTGCTGCTCATCACCACGGTTCCGGTGATGTTCCTGGCGGCTCGCGGGGTGCCCTCGCTGTGGCTGGTGCTGGCGACGCTCGTCGGCGGGACGATGTCGGCCGGCGCGGCCAACACCCTGAACTGCTACCTCGACCGCGACATCGACGCGCTCATGCACCGGACCAGCAACCGGCCGCTCGTCACCGGGACGGTGTCGCCGCGCGCGGCCCTGGTCTTCGGGGTCGCCCTCACCGTCGCGTCGACGCTGTGGCTCGGGCTGCTGGTCAACTGGCTGAGCGCCTGGCTGGCCGCTCGGCTGCGCTGCTGTTCTACGTCGGCGTCTACACCGCGCTGCTCAAGCGCCGCACCGCGCAGAACATCGTGTGGGGCGGGGCGGCGGGCTGTATGCCGGTGCTCGTCGGCTGGTCGGCGGTCACCGACTCGCTGGCCTGGGCGCCGCTCGTCCTCTTCGCCGTCGTCTTCTTCTGGACGCCGCCGCACTACTGGCCGCTGTCGATGAAGTTCAAGGACGACTACGCCGCGGCGCACGTGCCGATGCTGCCGGTCGTCGAGGAGTTCGTCGTCGTCGCCCGCCAGGTCGTCGTCTACTCGTGGGCGATGGTGGCGGCGTCGCTGCTGCTCGTCCCGGTGGCGCCGATGGGGCTGCTCTACCTCGTCGGGGCGGTCGTCGCCGGCGCGCTGTTCGTCACCGGAGGCCCACCGGCTGCTGCGCGCCGCCAAGGCCGGCGCCGGCGCGGCGGTGCTGCGGCCGATGCGGCTGTTCCACTTCTCGATCACCTACCTGACGATCCTCTTCGTCGCGGTCGCGCTCGACCCGCTGCTCCACCTGCCGCTCTGGCGCTGACCGCCGCGTTCCGCGCACAGCTCCGCACACAGGCGTACGATGTGCGCAGGAGGTGGCGCCATGACGTTCGGTGAGCTGCTCGCCCGCTACGACATCACCGAGGCCGACCTGTCCTCGTCGCTGGAACGACGGCTCGCGGCGCAGCCCGACCCGGCGGCCGCCGACCTGACGTCCGCCGAGGAGGAGTTCTGGACCGCCACGCCGGCGTGCCGCTCGGGGACCGCGGCGGGCTCCCAGCTGGACCGCGCGACCGACGCGACGATGTCGGTGCATCGGCGCGGCCTCGCGGTCGCTCACCATCGAGCAGGCGGCCGGGCTGCTGCGACCTCCACCGGTCGCGGGTGTCCCACCGGCTGCGTGACCACCAGCTCTACTCGTTCCAGATCGGGTCGCAGCGACGGCTGCCGCGGTGGCAGTTCACCGCCGACGGCGCGCCGCTGCCCGGCCTGGAGACGGTGCTGGCCGCGCTGCCCGCCGACCTGCACCCGACCGCGGTCGAGGGGTTCTTCACCAGCCCGGACGCCGACCTCGACGGCGCGAGCCCGGCGCAGTGGCTGGCGTCCGGCGGCGACCCGCAGCGCGTCGTCGACGAGGCCGAGGGCCTCGAGCTGTGGTGACCCGCCGCGGGTCGGTGTAGGTGCCGCCCGTCGCGAGGCTGCCGCGTACGCCGGAGCTCCCGCTGGTCCGCCGACCGGGCGACCTGCGCCGCCTCCCGCGGTCCGCCGCGCTGTGGCGCGTCCACGCGACCGCCGGCCCGCACGTCACGCCGTGGAACCGGCTGCGCTACTTCGGTCCGACGACGTCGCGGTTCGACCCCAGCCGCCCCCGCCCGGCCTGCTCGGACCGCGGGGTGACGTATGCGGCCACCGACGTCGTCACCTGCCTGGCCGAGGTCTACGCGGCGTCCCGGGTCGTCGACGTCTCGCGGCGGGCGCCCTACCTCACGGGGTGGCAGGCCACCCGGGTCCTCAGCCTCCTGGACCTCACGCGACGTGGCCCATCCGCAACGGCGCCTCGCACCTGCTGACCTCCGGGCCGAAGGCGGTCTGCCGGGCGTGGGCCCGCGCGGTCGACGACGAGTGGCCCGACCTCGACGGCCTCTGGAGCGTCTCGACGATGACCGGGCGGCCGACGGTCACGCCTGTTCACCGCCGCGGCCGACGCCTTCCCGCGGCACCCGGCGTTCTCGCGGCCGCTGTCCAGCCCGGCCCTCCAGGGCGCGCTCGCGACCGCGGCCGCCGAGATCGGCTACCGCGTCGTCTGACCCGGCCCACTCAGGCGGCGGAGGCCAACTTCGTCGCATTCGGTTTTGACGACGAAGTGGCCTCTCGGCCGGGAGGCAGGCGGCTCGGGGAGGCGGGTCTAGAGCGGGTTGGCGCGCAGGTTCATGACGCCGAGGGTCAGCGTCACGACGAGCAGGCAGGCCCCGAGCATGTGCAGGCCGACGAGGACCTCGGGCAGCCCGGTGAAGTACTGCGCGTAGCCGATCGCCCCCTGCAGCAGCGTCACGACGAGGACGCCGCGCCAGGTGGCCTTGGCCCGGTCGGACGAGCTGGTCAGCCACACGGCGACGAGCACGGCGACGACCAGCCCGACGAAGAGCATGACGACGTCGGCGTGCAGCCACGCCACCGACCGCGGGTCGAACCCGGTGCCGGGCCGGCTGCTCGGCGTCGCCGGAGTGCGGCCCGGACCCGGTGACGACGGTCCCCAGGACCAGCACGACCGCGCCGACCGCGACGGTCACCCACGCCAGGGTGCCGACCAGGCGCGGCACGAGCAGCTCGCGCGGCTGCGACGTCGGCGGTGCCGTCGGGCGACCACCCGTCCTCGGAGCCCCGCAGCAGCATCGTCGAGAGCGCGATCATCACCATCGAGAGCAGGAAGTGGAACGCCACCACCACCGGGCTCAGCGTCATCCGCACGGCGATGCCGCCGACCACCGCCTGGAGGAGCACCCCGGCGACGAGGCCGACGGCGACCAGGAGCAGCGGCCGGCGCTGACGCATCCGGGTGAACACCGCCCACACACAGGCCAGGGCGAGGAGCCCGACGACGCCGGTCAGCGTCCGGTTGCCGAACTCGATGAGCTTGTGGATCCCCTCCTCCTGGTAGGGGACCGGCGTGAACGAGCCGGGGACGCACTCGGGCCAGGTCGGGCAGCCGAGCCCGCTGCCGGTGAGGCGGACGACGCCGCCGGTGATGACGATGACGACCTCGCCGACCAGGTTGGCGACGAGGATCGGCCGCACCAGGGACGGTCGGACGGCGGGCAGTCGCACCTCGTCACCCTAAGCGGTGAGCTCCTTGGCCATGAGGCCGACCACGTGGCCCGGGTCGCCGAGCCGGCCGACCTCGACGTAGCCGCGGCGCTCGTGGAACGCCAGCGAGCCGAGGTTCGGCGGGTCGACGTTGACCTCCAACGTCATCCGGCCGAACGGCCGGGCGACGTCCTCCATCGCGTCGTAGACGAAGCCGGCCAGCCCGCGCCGCCGCATCTCCTCGGCGATGACGATCCGGTCGAGGTAGTAGAAGGCGTCGTCGTAGCGCTCGGCGTGCCACCGGTAGTTCTCCGAGTCGTACGTCGCTGCCGGGCGCCATGGTGAGGACGAAGCCGGCCACCCGGTCGTCGACCTCCACGACGTCGGCGTGGTCGGCGAGCCCGACCAGCCACAGCAGCCGCTCGGCGTCCAGCGGCGAGAGCAGGTCGACGAAGCGGTGGTTGAGGGCGAGCACCGCCGGCACGTCGGCCTCGGTGATCGGGGCGCAGGCCGGGCGTGACGTCATCCGCCGAGTCTGGCAGCCGCCCAGGGCAGCGACTCCTGCAGGGCGGGGGTCCAGGTGCCGAAGTCGTGGCCGCCCGGGCGCTCGTGGTACTCCACGGTGAAGCCGGCCGCCGGCGACGCTCGTCGGCGAACTCCTCCAGCGGCGGCTGCACCGTCGACTCGTCCTCGCCGACGTCGAGCCACATGGCCGGCGCGGTCTTCGGGTCGAGCAGCGGCCAGTAGTCGGCCGGGCTGTTGGCGTCGGCCTCCTGCTCCCAGTCCGGGGTGCCGAACAGCTCCTCGTTGCCCCCGTCGATCGCGTCCGGCTCGCAGACCGTCAGCGCCGAGAACGCGAGGATCACCGAGAACACGTCCGGGTGCTTCAGGCCGAGGTTGAGTGCGCAGAACCCGCCCATCGAGAACCCGCCGATGGCCCGATGCGCCGCCCCGGGCATGCGTCCGCAGCTGCGTGTCGGCGGCCGCCACCACGTCCTTGACGACGTAGGTCTCGGCGTTGCCCTCCCGGGCGGTGTCGACGCAGAGGCTGTCGCCGTCGGGCTCCTGGAGCACCGTGGGCATGACGAGGATGACCGGGTGCCCGCCACGGGCGACGGCGAGCCCGGTCGCGGCCGCCGAGCCGGCGTCGAGCCACTCGGTGCTGCTGCCGGGGTTGCCGTGGGTCAGCACGACGACGGGGAACCGGCGCTCCGGCTCGGTGAAGTACTGCGGCGGCAGGTAGACCTGGGCGTCGAAGACCCCGAAGTGCGAGGCGGTGTCCGGCACCGAGATCCGGGCAGCGGCGCCGTTCTCCAGCTCGAGGTTGCTGGTCGGGTGCAGCCGGTCGACCATCGGGAACCGCGGGGTGCCCGAGAGGCTGCCCACGTTGGGGTAGGCGTACAGCCGGGTGTTGACGGCCGCGCCGACGGCGGCGAGCAGCCCGACGACCGCGACGATGCTCCCGGCGCGGCGCCATCCCGGACGGCGCCGGGCCACGACGGCGAGGGCCGCGCCCACCAGGGCCAGCAGGATGAGCGCGACGACCACCCGGACGCCCAGCGAGGGGGATGCGGAAGAGCAGGTCGGTCACGGTGGTCCTCCTAGTCCGACCACCGGAAGGTCCACCCCGTGAGGACGGTCGCGACGACCGCCCACGCCGGCGAGGACCAGCGCCGGTCCGGCGAGGAACGTCCCCTCGCCGAAGGCGGCCCGGAGGCCGTCGCCGAGGGCGGCCGACGGGAGCACCCCGACGACGCCGGCGAGCGCGTCGGGGAGCTGGCTGCGGGGGACGACCACGCCGCCGAGGACGAGCAGGAGGACCCAGACGAGGTTGGCCACGGCGAGGACGCCCTCGGCGCGCAGGGTGCCGGCGAGCAGCAGGGCGAGCGCGACGAAGGCCCACGTGCCGAGCAGGAGGAAGGCGACCGCGTACGGGAGGCCGGCGACCAGCGGTCGCCAGCCCAGCGCGAGCCCGACGCCGCCGATGACGCACCACTGGAGCACCTCGACCCCGAGGGTGGCGAGGGCCTTGCCCCAGAGCAGCCCGGAGCGGCCCAGGGGAGTGGTGCCGAGCAGGCGCAGGACCGAGGCGCGCCGGTCGAAGCCGGTCGCGATGGCCTGTGACGTGAAGGCCGCCGAGATGACGCAGAGCGCGAGGACCCCCGGCGTCGCGACGTCGAGCCGAGGACCGTCGCCCAGCGACGGGACGGTGGTGAAGGCCAGCCCGAGCAGGGCGCCGAGCGGCAGCACGACCGAGACCAGCAGCTGCTCGCCGTTGCGCAGCAGCGTCCCGGCCTCGAACCGCGCCTGGTCGAGGATCCGCGCCGACGCGCTCGCGGGGGCGCTCACCCGGCGGCCCTGCGGGTCAGGCCGAAGTAGACCTGCTCGAGGGTGCCCGACCCGACGACCTCGGTGGGGTGCCCCTCGGCGACGGTGCGGCCGTCGCTGACGATGACGAGGTGGTCGGCCAGCCGCTCGGCCTCCTCGAAGGAGTGCGTCGTCACGACGACGGTGGTGCCGCCCGACCGGATCTCGTCGACGAGGTCGTAGACGTCCAGGCGGCCGTGGGGGTCCAGGCCGGCGGTGGGCTCGTCGAGGAACACGACCTCGGGCCGCCCCACGAGGGCGGCCGCCAGGGCCAGGCGCTGGCGCTGGCCGCCGGAGAGTCGGCGGACCGTCGTCCGCGCGAAGCGGTCGACGCCGAGGCGGCGCGCCAGGTCGTCGACCGGCGCTGGGTCCGCATACAGGCGGGCCAGGTGGCGCAGCAGCCGCACCGGCGTCGTCCCCGTCGGCAGCCCGCCGGACTGGAGCATCACCCCGACCCGGCGCGATGCGCGGGACCGGCGCCCCACGGGTCGGCGCCGAGCACCTCGACGGCACCCGCGTCCGGGCGCTGGAGGCCGACGGCGCACTCGACCGCCGTCGTCTTGCCGGCACCGTTCGGCCCGAGGACCGCCGTCACGCGCCCCGGCCGGCGCCGACCACGCCATCCCGTCGCAGGCGACCGTCCCGCCGAACCGCCGGACCAGACCGTCCAGCCGCACCGGATACTGGAGGGCGGTCACGAGCGGCGAGTCTAGATCGGCGGGCTTGGCGGAGACCGTCGGCGAGGGGTAAGGCCAGCCTTACTATCGGGCCTCTCGGCAATTACGTCACAATGGTGTGGTGTTTATCGGGACCGACGAGCAGCGGACGCGCGAGCGCGTCCTGGCCGCCGTGTCCGAGCACGGACCGGTGAGCGCGGCCGAGGTCGGCCGGCTCCTCGGGCTGACCCCCGCGGCCGTCCGCCGCCACCTCGACGCCCTGTCCGACCACGGCGCCGTCGACGAGCACGACCCGGGTCGTCCGCGACACACCCGCGGCCGGGGTCGCCCCGCCCGCGCCTACGTCGTCTCCGAGCGCGGCCACGGCTCGCTCGCGACCGACTACGACGAGCTCGCGGTCCAGTCGCTGCGCTACCTCGCACGCGCACGCCGGTCCCGCCGCCGTGGCCGACTTCGCCAAGGAGCGGGTCGGCGGCCTCGAGGGCCGGTATGCCGACGCGCCTCGCCGCCGGCCGGCGACGACGTCGTCGCCCGGGCCGACCTCCTCGTCGAGGCCCTGACCGAGGACGGCTTCGCCGCCTCCGCCCGGCCGGTCGGCGCCGGCGGGCTCACCGGCATCCAGCTCTGCCAGGGTCACTGCCCGGTGGGCCGGGTCGCCGAGGAGTTCCCCCAGTTCTGCGACGCCGAGACCGAGGCGATCTCCCGGCTGCTCGGCGTCCACGTCCAGCGGCTGGCCACCCTGGCCGGCGGCGCCCACGTCTGCACCACCTTCATCCCCACGACCGCGGTCACCCGCAGTCCGCTCCGGTCATCCCTCCGACGGATGAGACGCCGGGAACACCGGACGCCCGTGGCGCCTTGGACCTATCGACCCCGACCCCCGAAAGGGCAGCGCGATGACTACCCACATCGAAGAGCTCAACCCCGGCCTGAAGGACCTCGGCCGGTACGAGTACGGCTGGGCCGACTCCGACACCGCCGGCGCGACCGCCAAGCGTGGCCTCAGCGAGGACACCGTGCGCGACATCTCGGCCCGCAAGAACGAGCCCCAGTGGATGCTCGACCTGCGGCTGAAGTCGCTGCGCCTGTTCGGCAAGAAGCCCATGCCGGCGTGGGGCTCCGACCTCACCGGCATCGACTTCCAGAACATCAAGTACTTCGTGAAGTCCACCGAGAAGCAGGCGACCTCGTGGGAGGAGCTGCCGGAGGACATCAAGAACACCTACGACCGGCTCGGCATCCCCGAGGCGGAGAAGCAGCGCCTCGTCGCCGGCGTCGCCGCCCAGTACGAGTCCGAGGTCGTCTACCACCAGATCCGCGACGACCTGCAGGAGAAGGGCGTCATCTTCGTCGACACCGACACCGGCCTGCGCGAGTACGAGGACCTGTTCCGCGAGTACTTCACCTCGGTGATCCCCGCCGGCGACAACAAGTTCGCCTCGCTCAACACCGCGGTGTGGTCCGGTGGCTCGTTCATCTACGTCCCGCCGGGCGTCCACGTCGACATCCCGCTGCAGGCCTACTTCCGGATCAACACCGAGAACATGGGCCAGTTCGAGCGCACCCTGATCATCGCCGACGAGGGCTCCTACGTGCACTACGTCGAGGGCTGCACGGCGCCGATCTACTCCTCGGACTCCCTGCACTCCGCGGTGGTCGAGATCATCGTCAAGAAGAACGCCCGGGTCCGCTACACGACGATCCAGAACTGGTCCAACAACGTCTACAACCTCGTCACCAAGCGGGCCACCGCGGCCGAGGGCGCGACGATGGAGTGGATCGACGGCAACATCGGCTCCAAGGTGACGATGAAGTACCCCGCCGTCTACCTCCTCGGCGAGCACGCCAAGGGCGAGACGCTGTCCATCGCCTTCGCGGGCGAGGGCCAGCACCAGGACGCCGGCGCCAAGATGGTCCACCAGGCCCCCAACACCTCCTCGACGATCGTCTCCAAGTCGGTCGCGCGCGGTGGTGGCCGCACCTCCTACCGCGGCCTGGTCCAGGTCATGGAGGGCGCCCACGGGTCGAAGTCCACGGTCCGGTGCGACGCGCTGCTGGTCGACCAGATCAGCCGGTCCGACACCTACCCCTACGTCGACGTCCGCGAGGACGACGTCCAGATGGGCCACGAGGCCACGGTCTCCAAGGTCTCCGCGGACCAGCTGTTCTACCTCCAGTCGCGCGGGCTCACCGAGGAGGAGGCCATGGCGATGATCGTGCGCGGGTTCGTCGAGCCCATCGCGCGCGAGCTGCCCATGGAGTACGCCCTCGAGCTCAACCGGCTCATCGAGCTGCAGATGGAAGGAGCAGTCGGCTGATGCCGCTGTTGGAGAAGACCGCCGGGCTCACCGGCGGTCCGAAGCAGAAGGCGCCCACACGGACTCCGGTGCGGCGTTCGTCCCCGACCAGTCCCGCGCGGAGCGCCCCACGTCGTTCGACGTCGCGCGCGTTCCCGATCCCGAACGGGCGCGAGGAGGAGTGGCGGTTCACGCCGGTCGACCGGCTGCGCGCGCTGCTCACCGACACGCCCACCGAGGAGGGCGCGGTCGAGTATGCGGTGACGGCGCCGGACGGGGTACGCGTCGGGACGCTGGCCGCCGGTCAGGCCCCTCGCGGGACGGTCCTGGTCCCCGCGGACCGCGCCGCGGTCGTCGCGAACGCGAACTCGCCCGAGGCCACCCACATCGCGGTGGCCGCCGAGGCCGAGCTCGCCGAGCCGGTCCGGGTCGTCGTCACCGGCAAGCCGGGGCTGCGCAGCAACGGCCACGTCGTCATCGAGGCCGGGCGGCACAGCAAGGCCGTCGTCGTCATCGACCACGAGGGCAGCGGCGACCACACGGGCAACGTCGAGGTCGTCGTCGGCGACGGCGCCAACCTCACCGTCGTCTCGATCCAGAGCTGGGACGACGAGGCCCGCCACCTCGGCCAGCACGACGCGCTGGTCGGCCGTGACGCGGCCTACCGGCACATCGTCGTGAGCCTCGGCGGCGGCATCGTCCGGATCAACACCAACGTCCGGTATGCGGGTCCCGGCGGCGACGCGACGCTGCTCGGCGTCTACTTCGCCGACGCGAGGCAGCACCTCGAGCACCGGTCGTTCGTCGACCACAACGCCCCGAACTGCAAGTCCCACGTGACCTACAAGGGCGCCCTGCAGGGCGACTCCGCGCATACCGTCTGGGTCGGCGACGTCCTCATCCGCGCCGCGGCCGAGGGCACCGAGACGTTCGAGACCAACCGCAACCTCGTCCTCACCGACGGCGCCCGCGCCGACTCGGTGCCGAACCTCGAGATCGAGACCGGCGAGATCATCGGCGCCGGGCACGCCTCGGCGACCGGCCGGTTCGACGACGAGCAGCTGTTCTACCTCCAGGCGCGCGGGATCCCCGAGGACGAGGCCCGGCGCCTCGTCGTGCGCGGGTTCCTCGTCGACGTCATCAACCAGATCCCCGTCCCCGACCTGCGCGACCGGCTCAACGCCGACATCGACGCCGAGCTCGCCGAGGCCCAGCGGGCCGGGGCCGAGGTGCTGCGGGGCCGGGCGTCGTGAGCGCCCAGCCCGTGCCGGACCAGACCCAGGGGTTCACCTGGGTCTGCAACGTCGGCGACCTCGCGCCCGGCAGCGCCGCCCAGGCGGAGGTCGACGGCGTCATCGTCGCGATGGTCCGCGACGGCAACGGCGACTACCACGCGCTCAACGACCGCTGCACCCACGCCGACGTCTCGCTCTCCGAGGGCGAGGTCGACGGCTGCACCCTCGAGTGCTGGCTGCACGGCTCCCGGTTCGACGTCCGGACCGGCGACCCGTCCGGCCCCCCGGCGATCGATCCCGGTCGCCGTCTACCCCGTGAAGATCGACGGCGACGACGTGTTCGTCTCCGTCACCAGTGACCTGAACTGAGCTGAGAGAGACCACCATGACCACGCTCGAGATCCGCGACCTCCACGTCTCCGTCGAGGTCGAGGACGGCACCAAGGAGATCCTCCGCGGCGTCGACCTCACCATCAACTCCGGCGAGACGCACGCCATCATGGGCCCGAACGGGTCCGGCAAGTCGACGCTGGCCTACTCCATCGCCGGCCACCCGAAGTACAAGGTGACCGGCGGCACCGTCACCCTCGACGGCGAGGACGTCCTCGCCATGAAGGTCGACGAGCGCGCCCGCGCCGGCCTGTTCCTCGCCATGCAGTACCCCGTCGAGGTCCCCGGCGTCACCGTGTCGAACTTCCTGCGCACCGCGAAGACCGCCATCGACGGCGAGGCCCCCAAGCTGCGTACCTGGGTCAAGGACGTCCGCTCCGTCATGGACGGCCTGCGCATCGACCCGGCGTTCGCCGACCGCAACGTCAACGAGGGCTTCTCCGGCGGCGAGAAGAAGCGCCACGAGATCCTCCAGATGGAGCTGCTCCGGCCGCGCATCGCCATCCTCGACGAGACCGACTCCGGCCTCGACGTGGACGCGCTCAAGGTCGTCTCCGAGGGCGTCAACCGGGTCAAGTCGACCAGTGACGATCGGCGTCATGCTCATCACGCACTACACGCGCATCCTGCGCTACATCCGGCCCGACTTCGTCCACGTCTTCGTCGACGGCCGCATCGTCGAGGAGGGCGGCCCCGAGCTGGCCGACCGCCTCGAGGACGAGGGCTACGACCGCTTCCTGTCTGCCGCGACGACCACCAGGCCTGACCGGAGGGTCCATCCGTATGTCTGCGCTCACCACCGCTGCGATCTCGCCCGAACTCTCGGCCGAGATCTCGCCCGAGCTGTCGGGGCAGCCGTTCACGGACGAGGAGCTGGTCCGCATCCGGGCCGACTTCCCGATCCTCGAGCGCACCGTTCGTGACGGGAAACCGTTGGTGTACCTCGACTCCGGGGCCACCTCGCAGAAGCCGTTCGTCGTCCTCGACGCCGAGCGGGAGTTCTACGAGCGGCACAACTCGGCGGTCCACCGCGGCGCGCACCAGCTGTCCGAGGAGGGCACCGAGCTCTACGAGCGGGCGCGGTCGACCATCGCGGCGTTCGTCGGGGCGCGGCACGACGAGGTGGTGTTCACCAAGAACGCGACCGAGGGCCTGAACCTCGCGGCCTACGCGTTCTCCAACGCCGCCGCCGGTGGCGGGGGAGGCACCGGCTCGCGGTTCGCCCTGGGCCCGGGCGACGAGGTGCTCGTCACCGAGATGGAGCACCACGCCAACCTCATCCCGTGGCAGGAGCTGACGCGCCGCACCGGCGCGACCCTGCGCTGGGTGCCGGTCACCGACGAGGGCCGGCTCGACCTGGACGGCCTCGACGGTCTGCTGACCGAGCGCACCAAGGTCTTCGCGTTCACCCACGCCTCCAACGTCCTCGGCACCGTCAACCCGGTGCGCGAGCTGGCCGACCGGGCTCACGGTCGTCGGCGCGCTCGCCGTGCTCGACGCCTGCCAGTCGGTGCCGCACCTGCCGGTCGACGTCGCCGACCTCGGCGTCGACCTGATGGCCTGGAGCGGCCACAAGATGCTCGGCCCGCTCGGCGTCGGCGTGCTCTGGGGCCGCCCGGAGATCCTCGACGAGATGCCGGTGTTCCTCACCGGCGGCTCGATGATCGAGACCGTCACCATGGAGCGCTCGACCTACGCGCCGGTGCCCCAGAAGTTCGAGGCCGGGGTGCCGATGGCCGCCCAGGCGATCGGGCTCGGCGTCGCCGCCGAGTACCTCGGCGAGCTCGGCATGGACCGCGTCGCCGCCCACGAGGAGGTCCTGTCGGCGCACCTGCTCGACGCAGCTGGCTCAGCGGCCGTGGGTGCGGGTCGTCGGTCCGGGCGCCGAGCCCGACCGCGGCGGCACCGTGGCGTTCGTCGTCGACGGGGTGCACGCCCACGACGTCGGCCAGGTCCTCGACAACGACGGCGTGGCCGTCCGGGTGGGCCACCACTGCGCGTGGCCGCTGCACCGCCGGTTCGGCGTGGCCGCGACGACCCGGGTGACCGTCGCCGCCTACAACACCGTCGACGAGATCGACACGATGCTGGCGTCGCTCGACCGCGTGCCGGCGATGTTCGGGACGGACCGCTGATGGACCTCTACCAGGAGCTCATCCTCGAGCACTCGAAGCGACCGCACCGGGCCGGGCTGCGCGAGCCGTTCGACGCCGAGGTGCACCACGTCAACCCGACCTGCGGCGACGAGGTGACCGTCCGCGTCGAGCTCGGACGGCGGACGTCGTCCGGGACTTCTCCTACGACGCGCTCGGCTGCTCGATCAGCGTCGCGTCCGCGTCGGTCCTGTCCGAGCAGGTGACCGGCCACTCCGTGCGCGAGGCGCTCGAGGCATACAACGGTATGCGGGCGATGTTGACCTCCAAGGGCCAGGACCCCGGCGACGAGGACCTCCTCGGCGACGGGGTGGCCTTCGCCGGCGTCGCGAAGTACCCCGCTCGCGTCAAGTGCGCGCTGCTGGGCTGGACCGCCTTCACCGACGCGCTGGCCCGCGCCGGCGTCGACATCACGCTCATCCCGAACCCGTCGCAGAGAAGGGCTGACCGCCATGACGGACACGGCACCCGGGACCCCGGAACCCCGGCCAACGTCGCCGACGTCGAGGAGGCGCTGCGCGACGTCGTCGACCCCGAGCTCGGGATCAACGTCGTCGACCTCGGCCTCATCTACGGCATCACCGTGGACTCCGAGTCGACCGCCATCATCGACATGACGCTGACCTCCGCGGCCTGCCCGCTGACCGACGTCATCGAGGACCAGGCGGCCTCCGCGCTCGAGGGCCTCGTCAACGGGTTCCGCATCAACTGGGTGTGGATGCCGCCGTGGGGCCCCGACAAGATCACCGAGGACGGTCGCGAGCAGCTGCGGGCGCTCGGCTTCAATTTGTGACCTCGACCCCCCGGGCGCGACCTCGAGGTCGCGCCGGCCCGGGTGGACACGCTGGGTCGCCGGGTTCCACGAGCGCCACGGTGACGGCCCGGTGTCGCGGGACGGCGACCGCGTCGTCGCGGCGTCAGGGCCGCCGACGGGTCGCACGCCGACTTCTCGTACTTCCTCCACGACCCGCTCGGGGTCGTGCTGGTCCGACGCGGCGGGTATGCGGTCGGGCCTGGCCCGCGACGGCCGGTTCCTCGCGACCAAGGTCGGGACGCGGTACGTCCAGTCCCGGACGGCGGCCGGCGGCTGGTCGCAGCAGCGGTTCGCCCGACGGCGCGGCAACCAGGCCGACGCCCTCGCCGACGCCGTGGCGGCGCACGCGCTGCGGATCCTGTTGGCCGGCAACGAGTCCCCGGGCGCGCAGGCGCTCGGGACGTCCCTCGCGGGCTGGTGGTGGGCGGCGACGGACGCTGGTGGGCCAGGTGCTCGCCGACTCCCGGCTGCGGGCGCTGGCCGACCGGCCGAGGCGCGAGCTCTACGACCTGCCCGACCCGCGGCGCGACGTCCTCGAGCAGGCCCTGGAGCGCGGCCGGTCAGTCCGCGTGCGCCTCGTCGAGCCGCGGCCTGAGGCGAGACCCGCAGGCGGGTCCGCACCGCCAGGGCGGCGCAGGCCATGACCGCCAGGCCGCCGAGCGCGGTGGACCACCCGATCGGCTCGTGCAGCAGCAGGCCGGCCCAGGCGATCGTCATCACCGGCTGGACCAGCTGGACCTGGCTCACCTGCGACATCGGGCCGATGGCGAGCCCGCGGTACCACGCGAAGAAGCCGAGGAACATGCTGACGACGCCGAGGTAGGCGAACGCCAGCCACTCGACCGGCGTGGCCTGTGCGGGCTGCTGGGTCAGCGAGACGGTCGTGAGCGTCACCATGAGCGGGGCGGCGACGACCAGCGCCCACGAGACCGTCTGCCACGAACCGAGCTCGCGGGCGAGCAGCCCGCCCTCCGCGTACCCGACGGCCGCCGGCGAGGACCGCACCGAAGAGCAGCAGGTCGGACCAGTGCAGCCGACCCAGGCCGCCGTTCTGGACCGAGCCGAAGGTGACCGCGGCGACCGCGCCGAGGGCGGCGAAGACCCAGAAGGACCGCGCCGGGCGCTCGCGGCCGCGCAGCACCGCCATCACCGCGGTGGCGGCCGGCAGCACGCCGATGACGACGGCGGCGTGGCTCGCGGGCGCGGTGGTCAACGCGTACGAGGTCAGCATCGGGAAGCCGACCACGATGCCGCCCGCGACGACGGCGAGCCGCCCCCACTGGCGGGCGGTGGGCAGGCGCTGCCGCGTCACCCCCAGGGCGAGGACGGCGAGCGCGGCGGCCACGACGGCGCGGCCCGAGCCGATGAACAGCGGGGACAGCCCGCCGATGGCGATGCGGGTGAACGGCACGGTGAACGAGAAGGCCAGGACGCCGAGCAGGCCCCACCGGGCTCCGGCCATGCGGCGATAGCGCAGGGCCGCGATGGGCGATAGCGCTACTCTGTGGCGTCATGGCCGACGATAGCAGTGCCCGGATCGTCACCGCGCTCCGGTCGTGGATCCGCACGGCGCCACCGGGCGAGCGGCTGCCCTCGAACCGGGCGCTGATGGCGACCTACGGCGCGAGCCCGGTCACCGTGCAGAAGGCGATGCGTCAGCTCTCCGGGCTCGGCCTCGTCGACTCGCCGGCCCGGCGTCGGGACGTTCGTCCGCGCCGGCCGGCACGGTGCGCGTCGCCGACCACGGGTGGCAGACCGCCGCCCTCGGCGCCCCGCGGTCCCGCGTGCCACGCTGTCGTCGACCCAGCGGTCGGCGTCGCCCGACGCCATCGCCCTGCACTCCGGGTACCCCGCCGCGAGCCTGCTGCCGGGGCGCCTGGTGCGGCAGGCGGTGGCCCGCGCGGCGCGGACGGAGGCGGCGATGACCCGCTCCCCGGTGGCCGGCTGCCCCGGACCTGCAGGCGTGGTTCGCCGGCGAGCTCGCGTCGGTGGCCGCCGGGCGGGCGACCACGCCGCCGTCGGCGCGGGACGTCACGGTCATCTCGGGCAGCCAGAGCGCCCTCAGCTCGATCTTCCGCGCCGTCGTCGGTCCCGGGCCGCCCCCTGCTCATCGAGTCGCCGACCTACTGGGGCGCGATCCTCGCCGCCGAGCAGGCCGGGGTCGTCCTCGTGCCCGATCCCCCCGGGCGTCGACGGTCCGGACCCGGACGAGGTCGCGCGCGCGTTCGCCCGACCGGCGCCCGGGCGTTCTACGCGCAGCCGGTCTTCGCGAACCCGACCGGCGGCGCAGTGGCCCGCTCGAGACGGGCAGGGCGGTGCTGGAAGACGGTTCGCGCCCACGGGGCGTTCCTCGTCGAGGACGACTGGGCGCACGACTTCGGGATCGACGCCGAGCCCCGGCCGATCGCGGGGCTCGACGACGACGGGCACGTCATCTACCTGCGCTCGCTCACCAAGAGCGTCTCGCCCGGCCCTGCGCGTCGCCGCGGTCGTCGCGCGCGGGTCCCGCCCGGGAGCGCATCCTCGCCGACCGCGCCGCGGAGTCGATGTACGTCAGCGGGCTGCTGCAGGCGGCCGCTCTCGACGTCGTCACGCAGCCCGGCCTGGCGCACCCACCTGCGCGGGCTGCGCGACCAGCTGCGCTCGCGGCGCGACCTGCTCCTCGACAGCCTGCGCGAGTACGCCCCGACCGTCACCGTCGAGGTCCCGCCCGTCGGCGGCCTCAACCTCTGGGCCCGGCTCCCGGACGGGAGCGACGTCGACCAGGTCGTCCGCGACTGCGCGGCGCGCGGGCTGGTCATCGCGCCCGGGGCCGAGTGGTTCCCGGCCGAGCCGGCCGGCCCCTACGTGCGGCTGAACTACTCGGGCGACAACCCGGAACGGTTCCCCGACGCCGCGCGCATCCTCGGCGAGGTCCTCGCGCGGCGCCGCCGGGCTGAGCTTCACGGGCGCTCGGGTTACCGTCGTCCATGCACGGGTCCGAGCGCTGGCGGCCGTGGCCGCGCTCGGTGCTCCTGCTCGGCGCCTGCTCGACGGCACCGCCCGCCGGCGGCCCGCCGCGTCCGCCGGCACCACCTCCGTCACGCGGCCGCCCCGGCGACGACGACGCCCACGCCGACCACCACCACCCGACGCTCCACCGACCCGCCGGCGAGCGCCCCGCGACCCCGACGGCCACCGGGCCGACGCCGAGCGACGGAGCCCCGTCCAGGCCCGGATGAGCATCCCGGCGATCAAGGTCGCCGGGCTGGTCGTCCAGCCCTACCAGGGCTTCACCGACGACGCACCCGGTACCCAGATCCAGAACCGGGGACTCGCCGCGTCGCCCCACGGCCCGCGCGGGGGAACCGGACCGGGCGGGGTCGGCAACTTCCAGGTGACCGCCCACCGCACGACGCAGGCCGGCCCCGTTCCGCGACCTGCCCGCCCTGGCCGACGGCGCGCTCGTGCACGTCGACGCGGGTGGCGTCCGCTACACCTACGCGATCACCGGCCACCCGGCAGACCTCGTTCCGCTCGCCGGCCTCCCTGGCCGAGCAGCGCGCCGCCGTTCCCGGCCGGCCGGGCGTCGCGCCGACCCAGGCGATGATCACGCTGTCGACGTGCGCGACCCCGGAGGACCGCGCCGCCGGCAACCACTGGGCCGACGAGTTCGACAACCCCGAGCACCGCATCGACAAGGTCGGCGTCCTCGTCGAGACGTCCGCCGTCCCGGGGTAGCCCGCCCGGCGGACCGGCTGACCGC
The DNA here is from genome assembly GCA_963770005.1 of uncultured Actinomycetota bacterium. Lineage (GTDB taxonomy): Bacteria > Actinomycetota > Actinomycetes > Actinomycetales > Dermatophilaceae > Lapillicoccus. Next base: position 69,628 of record CAVYNX010000007.1, read on the forward strand.
CGCCCTTGTAGCGTCCTGCCCATGCACGAGCTGATCCTGTGGTCCGGGTTCTTCGGCGCGTGGCTGCTCGTCGCCGGGCCGCTCTACCAGGCCGCCCTGGAGCTGGCCGGGGAGAACATCTCGCGCGAGGACATGGCCGGCGTCCAGCCGACGAGCCGTCCCGGCGAGCCGTCCGGCTGGTGGTGGCTCATCCCGCCGGTCGGGTTCTGGAAGCAGCGGCGCTACGCGAAGGGGAGCGCAAGGCCATGATGGCGGCGCTGCCCGCACGACGTCATGGCGAACTGGCTCTCGTTCATGAACAAGGCGACCGCGTGGTTCTACGTCGCGTCCGGCGCCTTCCTCATCGCCTCAAGGAGACCTACGAGCTGGTCGAGGGCCACGAGTGGCCGACGTGGGTGTTCTGGGCGCTCATCGTGGTCATGGCCGGGATCGCGACGGGGAACACCGCCGTGCGGATGAGCCAGACCAAGCAGCTCGTCCGGCAAGAGCTGACCGACCGGGAGACCTCGGCGGGCGAACGCGGCCGCGGCCGGTTTAGCGTGCGGTCATGGCAGACAAGAAGGGCAAGGGATCGGCCACCGCCCAGAAGGCGAACGCCAAGGCGGCCAAGGAGGGCAAGAAGAACCCCCGGACCTCCTCGGCCGCGCAGGCCGAGCTGGGCAAGAAGGGCGGCAAGAAGAGCGGCAAGAAGAGCTGACCCTCAGCGCAGGTCGAGCCGCATCAGCACCCGGGGCATACCGCGCCGACACCGCGTCGGTGTCGGCCGCCTTGGTGAACCCGGCCTTCTCGAACATCGACCGCGTCCCGACGTAGCCCATCGTCAGGTCGACCTTCCGGCCCTGGTTGTCGACCGGGTACCCCTCGACCACCGGCGCGCCGCGACTCCCGCGCATACGCCACCGCCCCCTCGAGCAGGGCGCTCGCGACCCCCGTGCGGCGGTGCCCGGCCCGGACCTTGAAGCACCAGACCGACCACACCGGCAGGTCGTCGAGGTGCGGGATCTTCGTGCCGTGGCTGAACGCGTACGAGGTCGGACCGCGGCGCCACCCCCGACCAGCCGACGACCTCGCCGTCGCGGTAGGCGAGGACCCCGGGCGACGTGCCGGCGGCGGCACAGCGCGCGGACCCGTTCGGGCCGCTCGCGGGCGTCGAGCTCCGGTTCTCCTTCGGGGCTGAGCCGGTAGGTCAGGCACCAGCAGACCGCGGAGTCGGGGTTCTTCGGCGCGAGCAGCGTTGCGACGTCGTCGAACCGGGCCGCCGTCGCCGGGAGGACCTCGATCGCGCTCATGCCAGCGGGGTGAGCACGGCGATCTTCCACGTCCCGTCGGCCGGCACCAGCTGGTACATGAGCCGCTCCGGCGGAGCACCGACGTGCTGCCACGTCACGTCGACCCAGATGCTCGCCGGCGTCTCGGCGACGACCTCGAGGTCGGTATGCGTGTCGGTCACCCCCTCGTACTGGCCCCAGGCCGAGGCGAAGAACGCCTGGGTCTGTTGCTCGTCGGAGACCGCGATCGCCTGGCCGGGGAACAGGATCAGCCCCGGCACCGCATACAGGCTCGGCCACCCGCCGCTCGTCCCGCGCCATCAGCGCCTGGGCGTACCGCTCGAAGAACTCGTTCACCGTCGTGTTCTCGGACATGACGACGACGCTAGCGAGGGACTCGGACAGCCCCGGGTCGCCGGGTCAGGACGCCTAGAGGCTCTGCGCCGCGAAGGTGTTGCACTGGTTCAGGTCGCCGGTCTGGTACCCCGTCGTGAACCACTTCTGCCGCTGCGCACTCGAGCCGTGGGTCCACGACTCGGGGTTCACGCGGCCCTGGGTGGCCTTCTGGATCCGGTCGTCACCGACGGCCGACGCGGCGGAGAGCGCCGAGTCGATGTCCTGTCTGGGTGATCGGCTTGAGGAACGTCGTCCCGTTGGCGTCCTTGGTCTGGGTGGCGTTCTTGACCCACATGCCGGCGAGGCAGTCGGCCATCAGCTCCAGGCGGACCGACCCGGACTCGGGGCCCTGCGGGTCCTGCTGCGCCCGGCCGAGCAGGCCGAGGATGTCCTGGATGTGGTGGCCGTACTCGTGGGCCACGACGTACTCCTTGGCGAGGTTGCCGCCGTTGGCGCCGAACCGCTGCTGCAGCTCCTGGAAGAAGCTCGCGTCGATGTAGACCAGCTTGTCCAGCGGGCAGTAGAACGGCCCGACCTGGTTCGAGGCGGTGCCGCACGCCGACTGCGTCTGGCCGGAGTAGAGCACCGTGTTGGCCTTGGTGTACTGGCGGCCGTACTGCGGGAGCGCCGGGCCCCAGTAGGCCTGAACGCTGTTGACCGTGGCGATGACCAGGCACTCGTCGTTCTTGTTGGCGTCCGCGCCGGTCTTGCACTGCGCGAACGCCCCGCCGGCCTGCGAGCCGCCCGCGGCCGACCTGCGAGGGGTCCAGCGAGCTGCTCTGACCGGTCGAGCGTGCCGGTGCCGGGGTCCTGCGTGCCGCCGCCGCCGAGGACGTTGCCGCCGAAGATGAAGACGAGGATCAGCAGGATCAGGCCGCCGATCCCGCCGCCGACCTGGATGCCGCCGGGGAAGTTGCCGCCACCGCCGTAGCCGCCGCCGCCTGACGACCCGCCCGACGTCGCCTGCGACGTGTCGAGCTGGACGTTGTCGTTGAAGGTCACGGGGTCACCCTAGCCGCAGCCCGCGAGCGCGGCTCGGTATGCGCGTGACGACACCAGGCCGTGACCCGACGTCGTTTCGCCGTTACTCGAGGACGACCGCGTCGGCCCGCAGCGTGGTGTTGCGGACCCGCACGTCGACCTCGTCACCGACCTCCGGCGGGGTGCTGCCCTCGGGCAGCGTGACCAGGCTGACGTGCATGTGCGGCGGCTCGACGAACCACGTCGTGTGGCCGCCGACCTTGAACGGCGAGCGGACCCGTCCGGCCGCCTCCAGCGCGCCCTCGGCGAGCGCGACCGCCCGGTGGCGCATCGAGTCGGCCCCGCTCGGCGCCTCCAGGGCGACCCCGTGGGCGGTCCCGCCGGCGACGACGAGGAGCCACCCGGCGCGCAGCCGCTTGCCCCGGTAGCCCGCCCGGTCGCCGGTCGAGACGTGGCGCACGTCGAGGACGTGGCCGCGCACGACGCAGGCCTGCGGGTCGCCGAGCCAGAGCTGGGTACCGACCCGGACCCGGAAGCGTGTGGTCGGGGTATGCCGCGCGCAGCTCGGCCTGCTCGGCCGGGGTGAGGTGCGACAGCTGCCACTCGGGGACGTCGAAGCGGTCGACCCAGCGGCGCACCTCGGGGACGTGTCCCGAGCCGAGCGGCAGGTGCAGGCTCAGAGCCAGCAGGTCGCACGGCGCGAGCGCGTCGAGGGTCTGCTGCATCCAGTCGGCGGGGATGCCATGGCGGTTCATCGACGACAGCCCCTCGACGACGACCCGCGGCCGGCCGAGCCGGCCGGCCAGGTCGTCGAGGTCGGGGCCGTGCGTGATGGTGTGCACGAGGGCGCCGTCGCCGAGGTAGGGGAGGGCGGCGTGGATGACGGGCCGGTACGGCTCCATGACGAGCACGTCGCCCGGGAACCCCGCGAGGGCGACCGGCGCCTCCGCATACGTGCCGACGGCGATCATCCCCACGCCGGCGGAGCCGTGCAGCCGCGCGCACTCGGCGACGAGGAGGTCGAGGCCGAACCCGTAGCCGTTGCCCTTGACGACGGGGATCAGGCCCGGGTTCGCGGCCAGGGTGGCGGCCAGGTGGGCGCGCCAGCGAGCCGCGTCGACGTGCAGGGTCAGGGCCACGGCTCAGCCCCTCCGTCGCATGTAGGCGTCGAAACCCTTGTACAGCAACCGGTTCAGCGGCAGGTCCCATTCGCCGACGTACTCGACGGCCTCGCCGCCGGTGCCCACCTTGAACCGGATCAGCCCGGCGTGCGAGTCGTCGGCCGCGACGGTGTCGGTGATGCCGCGCAGGTCGTAGACGTCGGCGCCGGCGGCGAGCGCGTCGCGCATCATCTGCCACTGGATCGGCGGTCGAGCCCTGCACCTCGCGCTTGGCCGCGGTCGAGGCGCCGTAGGAGTACCAGGTGTGCGCGCCGACCCGGACCCACGTCGTCGCGGCGACCAGGTCGCCGTCGTGGTGGGCGAGGTAGAGCCGGATCCGGTCGTCGTTCTCGGCCGCCATGACCTCGAACATGCGCTGGAAGTACGACAGCGGCCGCGGCGTGAAGTGGTCGCGGGTCGGCGGTCTCGACGTACGCGGTGTGGAAGGCGGGCAGGTCGCTCGCCTCGCCGCGGGTCACCACGACGCCCTGCTTGGCGGACTTCTTGATGTTGCGGCGCCACAGCTGGTTCATCCCGGCGAGGACGTCCTCCTCGGTGCGCCCGGCGAGCGGCAGCTGGAAGACGTACTCCGGCTGGCCGGCGGCGAAGCCGTCGTCGGAGGCCAGGTGGTCGAAGCCGAGCCGCTCGAGCAGGGCGCGCAGCCGCATACCGGCGTCCTCGGTGACGTCCGGCGTCACGTCGCGCAGCGAGCCGCACCGCGTCGTCGGCGATGGCCGCCTTGACCGTGTCGGCGTGCCAGCGGCGGACCGGGACCGCGGGCCCGATCCGCAGGGCGAAGGCGCCCTGGCCCTTGACGTGGTCGCGCAGGGTGCGGAGCACGTCGAGCGCCTCGGGGGCGTCCCAGTCGGTGACCGGACCCTCGGGGAGGTAGGCGAGCGAGCGGCCGATGCGGGGGAGGCTCCGGTAGAGGACGAGGCCGGCGCCGACCATCTCGTCGCCGGCGAACCAGCCGAGCGACTCGGCCCGCCAGTCGGTCTTCAGCCGGCCCCAGGCGGGGGTCTGCAGGAAGCTGCCCGAGCGGGCCTCGACGAACGCGAGATGCTGCGCGGCGTCGACGGTACGGACCTCGATCGCGCGCGTCACGGTGGGCGACAGTACCGGAGACTGGGGAAAGCGATTCGGTCTGCGGAGCCCGCACTGGCAGAATCGACGGTTGTGATCGTCGCCTCTGGGATCGAGCTGCGCGCCGGTCCGAGGCTTCTCCTCGACGGCGCGACCTTCCGCATCGCTCCGGGCGACCGCGTCGGGCTGGTCGGGCGCAACGGCGCCGGCAAGACGACGCTCACCAAGGTGCTCGCCGGGGAGGGTCAGGCGGCCGCCGGCACGGTGACCCGGTCGGGCGACGTGGGCTACCTCCCGCAGGACCCGCGGACCGGCGACCTGAGCATGCTGGCCCGGGACCGGATCCTCTCCGCGCGCGGTCTGGACACGATCGTCCACGACCTGCGGGCCACCGAGAAGCTCATGGCGTCGGAGGACGACGCCGTGCGCGAGAAGGCGATGGGCCGCTACGAGCGGCTCGACGCGGCGTTCAACGCCCAGGGCGGGTATGCGGCGGAGTCGGAGGCCGCCCGGATCGCCTCGGCGCTGGGGCTCGCACGACCGGATCCTCGACCAGCCGCTGCGTACCCTCTCCGGCGGTCAGCGCCGCCGGGTGGAGCTGACCCGCATCCTCTTCTCCGGAGCGCCGACGCTGCTCCTCGACGAGCCCACGAACCACCTCGACGCCGACTCGATCGGCTGGCTGCGCGACTTCCTGCGCGGCTACCAGGGCGGCCTCGTGGTCATCAGCCACGACGTCGAGATGCTCGACACCGTCGTCAACCGGGTGTTCCACCTCGACGCCAACCGGGCCGAGATGGACCTCTACAACGTCGGCTGGAAGGCCTACCTCACGCAGCGCGAGACCGACGAGCGGCGGCGCAAGCGGGAGCGGCAGAACGCCGAGAAGAAGGCCGGCGCCCTGATGGCCCAGGCCGACAAGATGCGGGCCAAGGCCACCAAGGCCGTCGCCGCCCAGAACATGGCCCGCCGGGCCGAGCGCCTGCTGGCCGGCCTCGAGGGCGAGCGCGTCGTCCGACCGGGTGGCCAAGATCCGGTTCCCGGACCCGGCGCCGTCCGGCAGGACGCCGCTGCGCGCGTCCGGGCTGTCGCGGTCCTACGGGTCGCTGGAGGTGTTCACCGACGTGGACCTCGCCGTCGACCGCGGCTCGCGGGTCGTGGTGCTGGGGCTCAACGGTGCCGGCAAGACGACGCTGCTGCGGATCCTCGCCGGCGTGGACACCCCGGACACCGGCGAGGTCGAGCCGGGCCACGGGCTGAAGCTCGGCTACTACGCCCAGGAGCACGAGAACCTCGACATCGAGCGCACCGTCCTCGCCAACATGAAGTCGGCGGCGCCGGCGCTCGGCGAGACCGAGGTCCGCAAGACGCTCGGCTCGTTCCTGTTCTCCGGCGACGACGTCGACAAGCCGGCGCGGCGTGCTCTCCGGCGGCGAGAAGACCCGGCTGTCGCTGGCGATGCTCGTCGTGTCGTCGGCCAACGTGCTGCTGCTCGACGAGCCCACCAACAACCTCGACCCCGCGTCGCGCCAGGAGATCCTCGGCGCGCTGCGCACCTACAAGGGCGCCGTCGTCCTCGTCACCCACGACGAGGGCGCCGTCGAGGCGCTCGAGCCCGAGCGGGTCCTGCTGCTGCCGGACGGCGTCGAGGACTTCTGGGGCGCCGACTACCGCGACCTGGTCTCGCTCGCCTGACCCTCGACGCCGTCGGGGCACGGCCCGGGCTCGATCGCCGCGCGAACGCGACCTCCGGACGTCGGGATGTGCATCTCGGCCACGACGCACCTCGCTCGAGGCGTCCTGGATGGGCTGTGGTATCGTCCGCCACGACGCTGCCTCAGCGGACCGATGACGGCACGCGGCGTCGATGGCTGTACGCTCGGCCGACGGCGCGCTGAGTCCGGGCCTGATGCATAAGCACAGCGGTGGGTTCATATAATGGACAGTTATGCCAGCCGGAACGTCGCGGGAGAACACTGGACGGGTGTCCGCTGCCCCCGTCACGCCCGCCCGCACCGGCGGTCCGACGCCGCCTCGCCCGGCCCGGCAGGCGGGCAAGGCGACCGGTGCGTGGGCCGACGGCGACCGTGCGCCGCTGAACCACAACGAGGAGTTCAAGCAGGCCGACGACGGTCTCAACGTGCGCCAGCGGATCATCGACGACTACGCCACGAACGGCTTCGCCGCCATCCCCGGTGACGACCTGCGCGGCCGGATGCGCTGGTGGGGCCTCTACACGCAGCGGCGTCCCGGGCATCGACGGCGGCAAGACGGCGACCCTCGACCCGAGCGAGCTGGACGACGAGTACTTCATGCTCCGGATCCGCTCCGACGGCGGCGCCCTCTCCGGCGACCAGCTGCGCGCGATCGCCGGGATCAGCCAGGACTTCGGCCGCAACACCGCCGACATCACCGACCGGCAGAACATCCAGCTGCACTGGATCCGCATCGAGGACGTCCCGGCGATCTGGGAGCGGCTCGAGGCGGTCGGGCTCATGACCACCGAGGCCTGCGGTGACACGCCGCGCGTCATCCTCGGCTCGCCGGTGGCCGGCATCGCCGCCGACGAGATCATCGACGGCACCCCGGCGCTGGAGGAGATCCGCGACCGCTACATCGGCTCGCCCGAGTTCTCCAACCTGCCGCGCAAGTTCAAGACCGCGATCTCCGGCTCGCCGAGCCTGGACGTCGCCCACGAGGCCAACGACGTCTCGTTCGTCGGCGTCGTCCACCCCGAGCGCGGGCCCGGCTTCGACGTCTGGGTCGGCGGCGGCCTCTCGACCAACCCGATGTTCGCCCAGCGCCTCGGCGCGTGGGTCAGCCTCGAGGAGATCCCCGAGGTCTGGGTCGGCGTCGTCTCGATCTTCCGCGACCACGGCTACCGCCGGCTGCGCAACCGGGCCCGCCTGAAGTTCCTCATGGCCGACTGGGGACGCCGAGAAGTTCCGCGAGGTGCTCGAGCAGGAGTACCTCGGCCGCGCGCTCTGCTCGACGGGCCCGCTCCCGCGCTCCCGCCCGAGCACCGCCGCGACCACATCGGCGTCCACCGCCAGCTCGACGGCCGCAACTGGGTCGGCGTCTCGCCGGTCGCCGGCCGGGTCAGCGGCGACGTCCTCGCCCGCGTCGCCGAGCTCGCGACCACCCACGGCTCCGGACGCGTCCGCCTCACCACCCACCAGAAGCTGCTGGTCCTCGACGTCCCCGACGAGGAGGTCGCCGCCCTCGAGGCCGGGCTCGCCGAGGTCGGGCATGTCCAGCCGGCCCACGGAGTTCCGCCGCGGCATGCTCGCCTGCACCGGCATCGAGTTCTGCAAGCTGGCCCTCGTCGAGACCAAGGCCCGCGCCCGCACCGTGGTCGAGGAGCTGGAGCGCCGCCTCCCCGAGTGGGACAGCCCGCTGTCCATCCACGTCAACGGCTGCCCGAACTCCTGCGCGCGGTTCCAGGTCGCCGACGTCGGGCTCAAGGGCCTCGTCATGACCGACGAGGCCGGGGAGTCGGTCGAGGGGTTCCAGGTCCACCTCGGCGGCAGCCTCGGCGACGACCCCCAGCTGGCCCGCAAGACCCGCCAGCTGCGCGTCACGGCCGACGACGTGCCCGACTACGTCGAGCGCCTCGGCCGCCGCTACCTCGACCAGCGCACCGACGCCGACGAGAGCTTCGCCGCGTGGGCCCGCCGGGTCGACGAGGAGGCGCTGCGATGAGCCGCGCCGCGACCCCGCTCTACTGCCCGTTCTGCGGCGACGAGGACCTCCGCCCGGTCGAGGACGACGACACCGCCTGGTCCTGCCGCTCGTGCGCGCACGTCTTCAGCGTCACCCAGCTGCGGGTGGACCACGCCAGCATCCCCGCCAACCGCGGACCGCAGCCGACAGGAGACCGGACATGACCGCCACCGCGTCCCGCGTCGAGCGTGACCTCGACGAGATCCGCCGGCTCGCCGCCGAGGGTGCCGCCCTCGTCGGTGAGGAGGGCACCGGAGCCGGACCCGACGCCTACGAGCAGCGCGTCGAGACCGCCCGCCGCGCCGTCCGCTGGGCCGCCGAGACCTTCGGCGCGGACCTCACCGTCGCCAGCTCGATGGGCGACGAGGTGCTCGTCCACCTGGTCGGCACCACCGTCCCGGGCACCGACGTCTTCTTCCTCGACACCGGCTACCACTTCGCCGAGACCCTCGGCACCCGCGACGCCTACGCGGCGATGCTGCCCGATCCGGATGCGCACGGTCCTGCCGCTGCGGACCGTCGCCGAGCAGGACGCCGAGTACGGCCCGAAGCTGCACGACCGCGACCCCGACCGGTGCTGCGCCCTGCGCAAGGTCGAGCCGCTGGAGCGCGCGCTGTCGACCCACCGCGCCTGGGTCACCGGTATGCGTCGCGAGGACGCCCCCACGCGTACCGACATCACGGTCGTCGGGGTCGACGAGCGGCGGGGCATGGTCAAGGTCAACGCCATCGCCGCCTGGACCGCCGAGGACGTCGAGCGCTACACGCAGGAGAACGGGGTCTTCGAGAACCCGCTGCGGCAGGTCGGATTCGCCTCGATCGGGTGCGCGCCGTGCACCCGCGCCGTCGCCGACGGCGAAGACCCCCGCGCGGGCCGCTGGTCCGGCCGCGCCAAGACCGAATGTGGGCTGCACGTATGACCGCTCTCGCCGACCGCCCGGTCGCCTCCCTGCCGCTGTCGCTCGACCACCTCGACCACCTCGAGGCCGAGGCGATCCACATCTTCCGCGAGGTCGCCGGCGAGTTCGAGCGGCCCGTCGTGCTGTTCAGCGGCGGCAAGGACTCCGTCGTCATGCTGCACCTCGCGGTCAAGGCGTTCGCGCCGGCGCCGCCGCCGTTCGCCCTGCTCCACGTCGACACCGGCCACAACTTCCCCGAGGTGCTCGACTACCGCGACGAGACCGTCGCCCGGCTCGGCCTGCGCCTGGTGGTGGCGAACGTCCAGGACTACATCGACGACGGCCGGCTGCGGGAGCGCCCGGACGGCACCCGCAACCCGCTGCAGACCGTCCCGCTGCTCGACGCCATCGAGGCCGACAAGTTCGACGCCGTCTTCGGCGGCGGCCGCCGCGACGAGGAGAAGGCGCGCGCCAAGGAGCGGGTGTTCAGCCTGCGCGACGCGTTCGGCGCCTGGGACCCGCGCCGCCAGCGCCCGGAGCTGTGGGACCTCTACAACGGCCGCCACGCGCCGGGTGAGCACGTCCGCGTGTTCCCGCTGTCGAACTGGACCGAGCTCGACGTCTGGCGCTACATCGAGCGCGAGCGCATCGTCCTGCCCGACCTCTACTACGCCCACGAGCGCGAGGTCTTCAGCCGCGACGGCATGTGGCTGGCCGCCGGCGAGTGGGGCGGCCCGAAGCCGGGGGAGCGGTCGAGACCCGGACCGTCCGCTACCGCACGGTCGGCGACATGAGCTGCACCGGTGCCGTCGAGTCGACCGCCCGCACCACGGCCGACGTCATCGTCGAGCTGGCCGCCTCGCGGCTGACCGAGCGCGGCGCCACCCGCGCCGACGACCGGATGTCGGAGGCGGCGATGGAGGACAGGAAGAAGCAGGGCTACTTCTGATGTCGGTCGCTCACTCGGCGCCGGACTCGGACCTCGAACCCGGCGCCCCTCGGCACGACCTGCTCCGGCTGGCGACGGCCGGCAGCGTCGACGACGGGAAGTCCACCCTCGTGGGCCGGCTGCTGCACGACACGAAGTCGGTCCTCGCGGACCAGCTCGCGGCGGTCGAACGCGTCAGCCGCGACCGGGGCCTCGACACGACCGACCTCGCCCTGCTCACCGACGGCCTGCGCGCCGAGCGCGAGCAGGGCATCACCATCGACGTCGCCTACCGGTACTTCTCGACCGCCACCCGGTCCTACGTCCTCGCCGACACCCCGGGCCACGTCCAGTACACCCGCAACATGGTCACCGGCGCGTCCACCGCCGAGCTGGCGCTCATCCTCATCGACGCCCGCCACGGGGTCGTCGAGCAGACCCGCCGGCACCTCGCCGTGACCGGGCTGCTCGGCGTGCGGCACGTCGCCCTCGCCGTCAACAAGATGGACCTCGTCGACTGGGACCAGGCGGTGTTCGACCGCCACGTCGCCGAGTTCGTCCGGCTGGCAGAGGGATTCGGCATCGTCGACGTCCAGGCGGTGCCGCTGTCCGCACTGTTCGGCGACAACATCGTCGACCGGTCGGACCGCGCCTCCTGGTATGCCGGCCCCACCCTCCTCGAGTACCTCGAGTCCGTCCCGGTCGGGTCCGACCCCGCCGAGCAGCCGCTCCGGATGCCCGTGCAGTACGTCATCCGGCCGCAGAGCGCCGAGCACCGCGACTACCGGGGGTATGCCGGCCGGCTCGCCTCCGGGGTGGTGCACGTCGGCGACGAGGTCGTCGTGCTGCCCGCCGGCTTCCGCACCCGGGTGGTCGGGATCGACCGCTCGGCGACGCCCGGCGAGCCCGGCCGCCCCGACGAGCACGACGTCGCCTTCGCCCCTCAGTCGGTGGTGCTCCGGCTGGCCGACCAGCTCGACATCTCCCGCGGCGACCTCATCGCCGTCGGTCGAGCACCAGCCGCAGGTGGTCCAGGAGATCATCGGCACGCTGGCGATCCTGGCCGAGCAGCCGCTGCGGGCCAGGGACCGCGTCCTGGTGCGGCTCGGCACCCGCAACGTCCGCGGCCTCGTCGCGGAGCTCGTCGACGAGCTCGACGTCACGACCCTGCAGCGGGGGCCGGCGCCGGACGCGTTGCCGCTCAACGCGATCGGTCGGGTCCGGGTCCGGCTCGCCGAGCCGGTGCCGCTCGACGCCTACGCCGACCTGCGACGCACCGGTGCGCTTCCTGCTCGTGGACGAGGCGGACGGCACCACCCTGGCCGCGGGCATGGCCGAGCTCGAACCGCCGCACCGGCTGAAGGGGACCGCCGTGACGCGACGCTGCGGGATACCCCGCCACCCTCCGACTGGCCGGTCGGCGGGTCCTCGTCGTGGGCGGGGGCGCGGTGGCGACCCGGCGCATACCGGCGCTCGCTGGACGCCGGAGCCGTCGTCGACGTCATCGCGCCCGACCTCAGCGCCGAGCTGCGCGAAGCGGCCGCCAACGGCTCGACTCCGTTGGCAGGCAACGGCGTTTCGAGCCCCGCGACGTGACTCGAACCGGAGCCCGCCTGGCTGGTGCACGCCGCGACCGACTCCGCCGACGTCAACGCCGCCGTCGCGGCCGCGTGCGAGGAGCACCGCGTCTGGTGCGTCCGGGCCGACGACGCCGACGCCTCGAGCGGCTGGACCCCCGCGGTGGCCCACGGCGCACCCGGGACCGTGGCCGACGGCGTCACCGTCGCGGTCATCGGGCGGCGGCGACCCGAGGCGGGCCGCCGCGGTCCGCGACGCCGTGCTCGCCGGCCTCGACAGCGGGCTGCTCCCGGTCCGCCGCCACCGTCCGTCCGCCGACGAGCCCCCGAAGGTGGGACGGGTCGCCCTCGTCGGCGGTGGCCCCGGCGACCCGGGACTCATCACCGTGCGCGGCCGGCAGCTGCTCGCGGCGGCGGACGTCGTCGTCACCGACCGGCTGGGACCGCGCGACCTGCTCGACGGGCTGAGCCCCGACGTGGAGGTGGTCGACGTCGGCAAGACGCCCGGTCACCACCCGATCCCGCAGGACCGGATCAACGAGATCCTCGTCGAGCACGCCCGGCTCGGCCGCGACGTCGTCCGGCTCAAGGGTGGTGACCCGTTCGTCCTCGGCCGCGGCGGCGAGGAGGCGATCCACTGCGCGGCCCACGGGATCCCGTCGAGGTCGTCCCCGGCGTGACGTCGGCCGTGTCGGTACCGGCCGCCGCCGGCATCCCGGTGACCCACCGAGGGATCACGGCGTCCTTCGTCGTGGCGTCGGCCCACGACGGCGCGACCGCCGCGCTCGACGCCCTCCGGGACGCTCCGGTCACGTCGACGGTCGTCCTGCTCATGGGCGTCACGGCCCTCGCCGACACCGCCCGGCGGCTGGTCGAGTCGGGGCGCCCGCCGAGCACGCCCGTCGCCCTCATCGAGTCCGGCTGGACCCCGGCGCAGCGGACCACCGTCACGACCCTGGCCGACGCCGCCGAGGTCGCCCGAGCGGGAGGGCGTGCGCTCCCCGGCGGTCGTCGTCGTCGGCGAGGTGGTCCGGGTCCGCGAGCAGGTCGGCGACCTGGTGCCGCCGACCCTGCTCACCGACGGCGGCCCCGAGCCTGGTCCTGCTGGCCCACGGCTCGCCGGACCCGCGCCACGCGCGCGGCGTCGAGAGGGTCGCCGAGCAGGTCCGGCGCCGCTGGCCCGGTCAGGTGCACGCCGCATACCTCGACCACCACGCGCCCTCGGCGACCGAGGTGGCCCGGCGGCTGGACGGCGGCGTCCTCGTCCCGCTCCTGCTGACCACCGCCTACCACGTCAAGACCGACGTCCCGGAGGCCGCCGCCGCGATGGACGCGCTCGGCCGCGGGCCCTACGCCGTGGCCGCCGCCCTCGGGTCCGGACGCCGCTGCTCTTGACCGCCGCGACGCAGCTGCTGGAGCGCGCGGGGGAGGCCCCGGACCCGCATACCGGGGTGGTGCTCTTCGCCGGCGGGTCGTCCGACCGCGCGGCGATCAGCGCGATCGGCGACGCGTCGCTGGCGAGCTCGCCGAGCGGCGGCTGGGGCGAGTGGGCGGTCGCGGCCCTGGCCGGGGGCGACGACATCGAGACCGTCGCCGACCGGCTGCGCGACGACGGAGCCCGCCGGGTGCTGGTGGTGACCTACATGGTCGCCGAGGGCGTGCTGCGGGACCGGATGGTGGTCCACGCCGAGAAGGCCGGTGCCGAGGTGGTCCCCGGCACCCTCGGTGAGACCGACTCCTTCGCCGACCTCGTCGTGCACCGGGCGGGCGAGGCGCTGGCCGCCGGCGGGTAGCCTGCGCGCGTGTCCGACGTCCATCCCGCGATGCGGGTGAGCCACGAGGGACCCGGTGCTCACGGTGACCCTCGCCGAACCCCGACGTCCCGCAACGCGCAGACGCCGTCGCTGTGGCTCGCGCTCGCGCGAGATCGGCGAGTCGGTGCCGCCGGAGGTCCGCGTCGTCGTCATCCGCGCGGAGGGCGCGTCGTTCTCCGCCGGCCTGCACCGCCAGATGCTCGCGCCGGGCGGGATGCCGGGAGAGCCCGACATCCTCGGGCTCGCCGTCGCCGACGACGGCCTCGACGAGACCATCGCGCGGCTTCCAGCGCGGGTTCGCCGTCTGGCGGTCGGTGCCGGCGGTGGTCGTCGCGGCGGTCCAGGGCCACGCGGTCGGTGCCGGGTTCCAGCTGGCGCTCGCCGCCGACCTGCGGCTGCTGGCCGACGACGCGCAGCTCTGTATGCGGGAGGCCCAGCTCGGGCTCATCCCGGACCTCGGCGGCACCGGGCCGCTGGTCCACCTCGTCGGGTATGCGCGGGCGCTCGAGATCTGTGCGACCGGCCGGTTCGTCGGAGCCCGGGAGGCGTCCGACCTCGGGCTGGCCACGGCGGTCGTCCCCGCGCGGACCTCGACTCGGCGACCGACGACCTGGTCGCCGCCCTCCTGGCGACGCCCGAGGGCGCCCTGCGCGCGCTGAAGCCGTTGCTGGACAACGCCGATCCACGCGGCGGCCGAGGAGCAGCTGGCGGCCGAGCGCGCCGCCCAGGCCGGGCTGCTGCGGGCCCTCGCCGGGCGCGGTCGCGGCTGACCGGGCTCGGCCCCTGTCAGCCTGACGGAATACCGTCCACCTGAGACGGAGCGTTGGGCTCGAGGTCGAGGAGGTGGCGCGCGTGAGCATGTCGGGATGGATGGTCATGCGGTCCATGACCCGCGACTCCGACGTCGTCGACCGCAAGCTGACCGCCGGCACGACCCGTCGGGTGGTCGAGCTACGCCCGGCCGTTCCTGCGGCCGATCATCGTCTTCCTCGTGCTCGTCGTGGTCGACGCGTTCGTCATGGTGGCGGTGCCCGCTGCTCCTCAAGGACCTCGTCGACAACGGCGTGACCCCGAAGGACTCCAGCGTCGTCATCCGGCTCTCGCTCGTTCGTGGCGGTCCTCGCCGTGTTCGACGCCGGGCTGACCATGCTGCAGCGGTGGTACTCCTCGAGGATCGGCGAGGGGCTCATCTACGACCTGCGCACCGAGGTCTTCTCCCACGTGCTGCGCCAGCCGATCGCCTTCTTCACCCGCGCCCAGACCGGTTCGCTCGTGAGCCGGCTCAACTCCGACGTCATCGGCGCGCAGGCGGCGTTCACCTCGGTGCTCTCGAGCGTCGTCAGCAACGCGGTGTCGCTGGTGCTCATCGTCGCGGCGATGGCCACCCTGTCCTGGCAGCTGACCCTGGGCGCCCTCCTGCTGGTGCCGTTCTTCATCATCCCCGCGCGGATCATGGGCGAGCGGCTGGCCGGGCTGTCCACCCTCCAGATGAACCTCAACGCCGACATGGGCAGCCGGATGACCGAGCGGTTCAACGTCGCCGGCGCCCTGCTGGTCAAGATCTTCGGCAACCCGGCGCGTGAGGACCGCGAGTACGCCGAGCGGGCGGCCAAGGTCCGCGACGCCGGCGTCAGCATCGCCCTCAACCGCACCGTGTTCATGGTCGCGCTCGGGCTGGTGGCCGCGCTGGCGACGGCGATGGTCTACGGCTTCGGCGGCGTGATGGCCGTCAACGGCGCCCTCACCGTCGGCACGCTGCTGGCCCTGGCCGCGCTGCTCGCCCGCCTGTATGCGCCGCTCACCGCCATCTCCAACGTCCGGGTCGACGTCATGACGGCGCTGGTCTCGTTCGAGCGGGTCTTCGAGGTGCTCGACCTGCAGCCGCTGGTGACCGAGAAGGACGACGCCCGCGCGCTGCCCGACGGTGCGCTCGGGATCGAGGTCGACCACCTGTCGTTCCGCTACCCGTCCGCCGACGAGGTCTCGCTGGCCTCGCTGGAGTCGACCTCGTCCGGCGACCGCGGCGCGGGCGACGCCGTGCTGCACGACGTGTCGTTCACGGTCGCAGCCCGGCCAGCTGGTGGCGCTGGTCGGGCCGTCCGGTGCGGGCAAGACGACGATCACCGCGCTCGTCTCGCGGCTCTACGACCCGAGCTCCGGCGTCGTCCGGGTCGGCGGAGGTCGACCTGCGGGACGTGACCATGGAGTCGCTGCACGACTCGATCGGCGTCGTCACCCAGGACGCCCACCTCTTCCACGACACCATCCGCGCCAACCTCGCCTACGCCCGGCCCGACGCCACCGAGGAGCAGATGCGGGCGGCGCTGGCCGCGGCGCAGGTCCTCCGGCTCGTCGACACGCTCCCCGAGGGCCTCGACACGGTGGTCGGCGACCGCGGCCACCGCCTCTCCGGTGGCGAGAAGCAGCGGCTGGCCATCGCCCGGCTGCTGCTCAAGGGTCCGCGCGTCATCGTCCTCGACGAGGCGACCGCCCACCTCGACTCCGAGTCGGAGGTCGCCGTCCAGCGCGCCCTCGACGCCGCGCTGGCCGGGCGCACCTCCCTGGTCATCGCCCACCGGCTCTCGACCGTCCGCGGCGCCGACCAGATCCTCGTGGTCGAGGACGGGCGAGATCGTCGAGCAGGGCCGGCACTCCGAGCTGCTCGCCGCAGCACGGCCTCTACGCCGACCTCTACGAGACCCAGTTCGCCACCGAGGCGGAGCTGGCGCCGCGCACCACGCCGTAGCCCTCAGCCGACGGTGTTGGCCAGCGCCGCGTACTGGCCGAGCAGCAGGTCCCACTCGGTGAACCGCGCCCGCCCGGCGACGTTGGCCGGCGTCCACCCGCCGTGCGCGAAGCGCACCCGCGTCCCGCCGACGTGCTTGCCCTCCTCGAACGTCACGTCGAGCCGGCTGGGGTACGCCGGGTCCTGGGCGAGCGTGAACGACTGCGCGTAGTGCCGTCCCGGCTCCCAGGCGAGCACCTCGCCGAGCGGGTATGCGTCCCCGGCCTCGAGCAGCATCGCCACCTCGCCGCCCACCCGCGGCTCGACCCGGATGCCCCGCAGCGGTCCGGGGGAGTAGGCGTCGCGCGGCCACCACTCCCCAGCCGCTCGGTGAACACGGCGAAGGCCTGCGGGGCGAGCAGGCGACCCAGAGGTGGAGGACGATCGGCGCGGCCGCCTCGGCCGAGTCGCGGCTCCGCCTCGGATGCCGCCTCCGACGCCGGCGCCGGTTCGACTCGAGCGAAGACGATCCGGTTGCTGAACGGGTCGATCACCGTGACCACCCGACCCCAGGGCCGGTCCTCGACACCGGGGTTCGCGTACGCATACTCCTTGGCCTCGAGCGACTGCTGCAGGCGAGCGCGTCCGGGACCGGGACCAGGACACCGCTGCCCGGGCTCGCGTCGCCGTGGTGGCCGCTGAGGTGGACGCGGGCGTCGCCCCGGGACAGCTGCGCGTAGAGCGGCTCGTGGCCGCCGGTCTCGTTGCGCCAGTCGACGCGGAAGCCGAGGTAGTCGACGTAGAACGCCAGGGCGGCCGCCTCGTCGAAGACGCGCAGGATCGGCACGACGTGGCCGTCCTCGCGCCGGGGTCGCGGTCCGGCCGGCGGCGAGGGTGTTCCAGTCGCGGACGCCGAGCTGCCGGGCCACGAGCTCGAGGGCGTCGCCGTGGCCGACGGTGACGCCGCGGTCGGCGAGCGCGCCGCGGAGCCGGCGGGCCATCGCCTTGGGGTCCGCGTCCGGAGGTGTGGTGCTCGTCATGATGCGGTTCTTCCCGGCGGACGGTGGTCCAGGTGCCTGCGTTGCTGAGAGCGGGTCCGCCCAGGTGGTGGAGGGCGCATCGCTGACGCGGAACGGTTGCGGAGCGTGGGCATTCACCATCCCCGACAGGGGTGCAGGCGGCCGGCTGCCCGGGCCACTGGCCATGCTAGCGCCGCTAGCGTGGACCGATGGGTGACGTCGACGCATACCTGACGGACCAGCCGGTCGACGTGCGGCGCCTGAGCCTGTTCGTGTCATCGCCGCCGGACGATCAACGGACCGGGTCCGGCGACCGGCTCAGTCGGCGGTTCCGGGTGACCAACGCAGGCGACTGGTGGTCGTGTTCAACGCCCGACGCGATGCCGCCCGACGACGTGGTGCGCGACATGGCTGCGGCTACCGGCTCGAGCGGAACTGCCGGAAGCTAGGCGTCCTCCTCGTCCCAGATCCGGACCTTCTTCGGCTTTCGGCGCCGCCCGGTGAGCTCGCGGCCGTCGGCGACGGCAGCCGCAGGCGGTACCCGAGCAGCACGAGCCCGAAGACCGAGGTGAGCCACCACTGGATGGCGTAGGCCTGGTGGGGTCCGAGGTCGGTGTCGGGCGCGGCGAGGGGAGCGGGCCGCGGGCCGCCCGGCTGCTCCGAGTCGAGCACGAGGTAGGCGTCGAGCACCGTGCCGCCGCCGGTCTGCCGAGCCGCCTCGGCCAGGTCGATGCTGGCCAGCTGGCCGGCGGGCAGGTCCTTGCCGAGGTCGGGCTCGCCGCTGCGCAGCCAGCCCACGAGGGTGACCTCCCCGGTGGGCGGCGGCGGGACCTCGGGGAGGTCGGCCGCCGCGTCGGCGTTGGCCACCCAGCCGCGGTCGACGAACACCCGCGTGCCCGGTCAGGTCGCCGCGAGGCGTCGAACGGGACGAGGACCTCGAGGCCCGGCTGGCCGTCGAGCGCCCGGTTGCGGACGAGGAGCTGCTGCCCCGCCGCATACCGGCCCGTCGCGCTGACCCGCAGCCACTGGTCGGCCTCGGACGGCGGTATGCGTGACGGTCACCGAGCCGAGCGGGACCGGCGCCGCCGCGTAGTGCGTGGTGACGGCTGCGCCTGCACGGAGCGGTCCTCGTAGCGGCCCCACTGCCAGCGGCCCAGGAGGACGCAGGCGACGGCGAACGCCAGCGCGAGCGCGAGGCCGCCGAGCATCCGCCTCGAGGCGAGCGCCGTGAGCACCGCCTCACGCTACCCGGCGTGGTCGCGGCGACTCGCGGCATACAGTTGGGGCGGTGACCGCCCTGCCCGATTCCGACGACTGCGCCCGGTGGGCGCTCCGGGGCTGGTGGGGATGCCGGACCAGTTCGGCCGGGTGGCCCGTGACCTGCGGGTCTCGGTGACCGACCGGTGCAACCTGCGGT
The DNA here is from genome assembly GCA_963770005.1 of uncultured Actinomycetota bacterium. Lineage (GTDB taxonomy): Bacteria > Actinomycetota > Actinomycetes > Actinomycetales > Dermatophilaceae > Lapillicoccus. The sequence continues at coordinate 88,618 of CAVYNX010000007.1, forward strand.
GCACGTACTGCATGCCGGCGGAGGGGCTGCCCTGGCTGCCGAAGCCCGACATGCTCACCGACGAGGAGCTGCTGCGGGTCGTCGGCGTCTTCGTCGGGCTGGGCGTGCGGCAGGTGCGGCTGACCGGTGGCGAACCGCTGCTGCGCCGCTCGATCGTCGACGTGGTCGCGGGGATCGCGGCGCTCGACCCGCGGCCGCAGATCGCGATGACCACCAACGGCGTCGGCCTGGAGCGGGTCGCCGGACGGCTGGCCGAGGCCGGCCTCGACCGGGTCAACGTCAGCCTCGACACCATCGACGCGGAGACCTTCACCCACCTGACCCGGCGCGACCGGCTGTCCGACGTGGAGAAGGGGATGGCCGCGGCCGCCGAGGCGGGCCTGACGCCGGTCAAGGTCAACGCCGTCGCGATGCGGGGCGTCAACGACGAGGCGGTCGTCCGACGTGCTCGCGTGGTGCCTGGACCGCGGGTACGAGCTGCGGTTCATCGAGCAGATGCCGCTGGACGCCCAGCACGCGTGGGACCGCACACGATGGTGTCGGCGGACGAGGTCCGGGAACGGCTGTCGGAGCGGTTCACGCTGACGCCGGTGCCGTCCGGCGAGCGGGGGAGCGCTCCCGCGGAGCGGTTCCTCGTCGACGGCGGGCCGGCCACGGTGGGCATCATCGCCAGCGTCTCCGAGCCGTTCTGCGCGGCGTGCGACCGGACCCGGCTGACCGCGGACGGCCAGGTGCGCAACTGCCTGTTCTCCGAGGTCGAGACCGACCTGCGCGGCCCGCTGCGGCTCGGGGCGCCCGACGAGGAGCTCGCGGCGCTGATCCAGGGCGAGATGTGGCGCAAGAAGCGCGGCCACGGCATCGGTGACGCCGACTTCCGCCAGCCGGACCGCCCGATGTCCTCCATCGGCGGCTGAGTCCGGCCCGAGCGGCGGTGACTTCGTCCCCTCCAGAGGGGTGTTCTCACCGCGCTGAGGCCTGTGGATGACCACGACCCGGTCGTGGCGTCGCGTCCGCCAGGCTGGACCAATGGCCGAGGTGGAATGGTTCCGGCGGCTCGGACCGCCCGCCCCCGCGTCGGATCTCGGCCGAGCTGGCCGACGTCGCCTCGGAGCAACGTGGTCTGGTCACGCGTGCGTCAGTGCCTGCGCGCCGGGCTGTCGAGCAAGGCGGTCGAGGTCCGGCTCGCCGAACGGCCGATGGCGCCGGGTCCAGCACGGCGTCTACCTGACCACGCCAGGTCGGGACGACTGGTGGACGTCGGCGATGGCGGCCCACCTCGCCTGCGGTCCCGACGCTGCGTGGTCACATCGCACCGCGGCCTTCGTCTGGGGTCTGATCCCGTCTCCACCACCGCAGACTCTGGAGCTGCTCGGTGCCCCGCGACTTCGCGGTGCGTCCACCGCGCGGCGCGACGGTGCGCCGTTGCGACGCGACCTCGACGCCCAGGTCGACCAGCTGTGGTGGCCATGGGTCACGACGGCCGAGGACACGATCCTGGACCTCGCCGAGACGTCGAGGCTCGACGAGCTCTTCGCGCTGCTCGGCCGGGCGTTCCAACGTCAACGGACCACCGAGGCGCTCCTGCTCGGCGCGGCTGGCCGTCCGGCCACGCCACGCCCGTCGGGCATTGCTGCGGGAGGTGCTCGGGCGACGTGGCCGACGGCGCGGAGAGCGCCATGGAGGTCCGTTACGTCCGGGACGTCGAGCGGGCGCACGGCCTGCCTCGCGGCGACGCGACAGGTCCCTACGCTCGCCGACCTCGCGCGGAACGCCACGACGTCGGCTACGTCGAGCAGCGGGTGCTCGTCGAGCTGGACGGCGAGCTCGGCCATGAGGGCCGCGCCGCACGGATCCGTGACGGCCGGCGGGACCGCCGTGGTGCGACGTACGCGGCTGGCTGACCGCTGCGCGCGTTCTGGCCGGACGTCGCCGGTACGCCGTGCGAGCTGGCCGGTGAGGTGGGCGCGAGTCCTGCAGGACTCGAGGCTGGCGCGGCGCGCCGCATCCTTGCCGGCGTCGACCGTGCTCCCGTGGGACCGAGCAGGCCTAGGGGTCAAGGCGGTGAGATGTGCCCCTCAGGAGTGGGTACATCTCACCGCCTTGAGCGCCACGGCGGCCGCAGAGGCCCGCTCGCTAGCCGTGGGCGTCGGTCAGGTCGGCCACGTCGATGGTGTCGCGGAGGAACCCGCGGAGCCGGAGGAACTCCCCGAGCGTCGGCTCGTGCTCGGCGCACGCCAGCCACACCTTGCGACGCGCCGCGTCGTGCAGGGTGGGGTTGTTCCAGAGCAGGGCGCGGGTGGCCTCGCGGCGGCACCCCTTCGCGCTGCAGACCAGCTCGGCCGCCATGACGGAGCGGCGCTCAGCTGTCGACGATGCGACCGTGGATCGTGCGGTCCTCGTCCTCGATGTACGACTCCTGCCGCGCCTCCGGCAGGGCCGCCGGCCGGGCGTGCTCGATCGGCGCCACCTCGTTGCCGGACCGCGGTCCGACCGCGTTGGCCATGACCACCGCGATGTAGGGGAGGACCACGGCGAGGGTCACGAACGTCCAGCGGACCCAGCCCTCGGTGACCAGCGCGAGGGCGCCGCAGAGGACGCGGATCCCCATCGTCAGCAGGTAGCGCTTGACCCGTTGGCCCTGGTCGTCGGCCCCCGACACGGGGGCGCTGGTGACGGACTGGACCGTCGGCTCCCGGTCGTCTGGGTGTCTCACCTCCTCACTCTACGTCGCGCCTCCGACCGCTGCCCCACGCCGTTGTCACGCACGAGGAAGCCCCATCCGCCGGCGGTCCCGTCGGCCTGGGACGCGGCATACCGGCGGGGAGTTCGCTAGCGTTCGGGGCGACAGCCCGACCGCCCGCGAACCCCGTGACGGAGCCTCGATGACGCAGCCCGACGCCAGCGCCCCCGCCCCCCGCAACGTCCTCGTCACCGGCGGCAACCGCGGCATCGGCCTGGCCATCGCCCGGGCCTTCGTCGAGGGCGGCGACAACGTCGTCATCACCAACCGCAAGGGCGACGCGCCGGAGGGACTGCGCGCCGTGAAGTGCGAGGTCACCGACACCGCGTCGGTCAACGCGGCCTTCGACGAGGCGGAGCAGATCCTCGGCGGACCGGTCGAGGTGCTCGTCGCCAACGCCGGCATCACCCGGGACACGCTGCTGATGCGGATGAGCGACGAGGACTTCGACGACGTCATCGCCACCAACCTCGCCGGCACGTTCAAGTGCGTGCGCCGCGCGAGCAAGGGCATGATCCGGCTGCGCCGCGGGCGCATCGTCCTCATCTCCAGCGTCGTCGGGCTCTACGGCGCGCCGGGCCAGGCCAACTACGCCGCGAGCAAGTCCGGGCTGGTCGGCATGGCCCGCTCGATCACCCGCGAGCTGGGCGGCCGGGGCATCACGGCCAACGTCGTCAGCCCCGGCTTCATCGACACCGAGATGACGCAGTCGCTCCCCGAGAAGGTCCGCGAGTCCTACCTCGCCGCCATCCCCGCCGGCCGCTTCGCCGAGCCCGAGGAGGTCGCGAGCGTGGTGCGGTTCATCGCGAGCCCGGAGGCCGCATACATCAGTGGCGCGGTGATCCCGGTCGACGGCGGCGTCGGCATGGGCCACTGAGTCTCGTTCTCCTGCAACCGAAAGGCGCACACCGTGGGCATCCTCGAGGGTAAGAAGCTCCTCATCACCGGCGTCCTCATGGACTCCTCCATCGCCTTCCACGTCGCGAAGGTGGCGCAGGAGGAGGGCGCCGAGGTGGTCCTCACCTCGTTCGGCCGGACGATGAAGATCACCCAGACCATCTCGCGGCGCCTGCCGACCGCGCCGACCGGTCGTCGAGCTCGACGTGACCAACGAGGAGCACCTCGACACGCTGGCCGAGCGGCTAGGGAGCACGTCGACGGGCTCGACGGGGTCCTGCACTCCATCGGGTTCGCGCCCCAGGGCGCCTTCGAGTTCATGACCGGCACCTGGGACGACGTCGCGGTCGCCGATGCGGGCGTCCGCCTACTCGCTCAAGGCCCTCGCCGTGGCGACGCTTCCGTTGATGGACGAACGGCGGCAGCATCGTCGGGCTCACCTTCGACGCGAAGTTCGCGTGGCCGGTCTACGACTGGATGGGCGTCGCCAAGGCGGCGTTCGAGTCGACGAACCGCTACCTCGCCCGCGACCTCGGCCCGAAGAACGTCCGCGCCAACCTCGTCTCGGCCGGCCCGCTGCGGACCACCGCGGCGAAGTCCATCCCCGGGTTCGAGCGGTTCGAGGAGGTCTGGGGCGAGCGGGCGCCGCTGGGCTGGGACATCACCGACCCGGTCCCGGCGGCCAAGGCCTGCGCCGTCCTGCTGTCCGACTGGTTCCCCGCCACGACCGGCGAGATCATCCACGTCGACGGTGGCGTGCACGTCATGGGGCAGTGAGGGCGGACCCTCTCGCCGCGCATAGGCTCGTCGCCATGGAACCCGTCGAGGTCCGTGAGGTCCGCGTCCTCGACGGTCCGAACCTCTACTTCGCCCGCCCCGCGGTCAAGATCTCGCTCGCGCTGCCGGGCTACCTCGCCCTCGAACGCCGGTATGCGGTCGAGCTCGCCGAGCGCTGCGGCCTGCGGTCACCGCGGCCGGGCAAGCCGAACACCTCGCAACGCCAACGGTTCGTGATGCGGTTCGCCGCGCACGTGATGCGCCGCGTCGTCGGGGGAGTCGGCCCCAAGCGGATCACCGTCCGGACCCGCACCGGGCGCCACGGTCGACGAGATCGTCGTCGCCATCCCGTGGCGCCACCGCAACTGGGGACGCCTCGCCGGCGAGGCGCTCGGCCCGGTGCTGGCCGCCCTGCTCGGCGAGGAGGGCGGGCACGCCGAGGTCGGTCGACCGGCTGTCGTCGCCGAGGCGCGCCGAGCGGATCCGCGCCGAGGAGCCCGGCGGACCCGTCGCCGGTGCGCGCTCGCCCACGGTCCCGGTCGTGTCCATCACCGGGACCAACGGCAAGACGACGACCACCCGCCTGGTCGCCCACATCGCCATGACCGCCGGCCGGAAGACCGCGTGGAGCTCGACCTCCGGGGTCGTGGTCATGGGCGAGACGGTCGACGAGGGCGACTTCTCCGGACCGGCGGGAGCCCGCGGAGGTCCTCGCGACCCCGGGCCTCGAGGTCGCCGTCCTCGAGACCGCCCGCGGCGGGATGCTGTTGCGCGGCATGGGCGTCGCGGCCAACGACGTCAGCGTCGTCACCAACGTCACCGCCGACCACCTCGGCCTGCAGGGGATCGACACCCTCGACCAGCTGGCCGAGGTCAAGGCCATCGTCACGACGGTGACCAAGCCCGACGGCTGGGTGGTGCTCAACGGCGAGGACCCGCGGGTCTGGGCGATGCGGCACACCATCCGGGCGAAGCCGTGGGCGTTCAGCGTCGACGCCGGACGCGCCCGCCCTGCGCGAGTCGATCGCCATGGGCGGTCGCGGCATGACGGTCCTCGACGGCGAGATCGTCGTCCTCGACACCGGGCCGGGACCCCGACCGGCTCGTGCGGATCGTCGACGTGCCGGTGACCCTGTCGGGGCTCTCGCGCTACAACACCGCCAACGCGCTCGCGGCGGCCGCGGCCGCGCTGGGTCTGGGGCTGCCGCGTACCGCCGTCGTCGACGGCCTCCGGTCGTTCGCCCCCGACCCGGTCCTCAACGAGGGCCGGCTCAACACCTACACGCTGCCGCTCGAACCGGGCGGCCGGGCCACGGTCATCCTCGACATGGCCCACAACGAGGCCGGCCTGGACGCGCTGCTCGAGGTCGCCCGCGGGCTGACCGCGCCGGGCGCCCGGGTCCACCTCGGGCTCGGGCGGGACCGGTGACCGTCCCGACGACGCGATCCAGGGTCTCGGCGAGATCGCCGGCAAGGGCGCCGACCACGTCGTCATCGCCCACAAGCCGAGGTACCGCCGGGGCCGCAGCATCGAGGACATCGACGAGCACCTGCGGATCGGGTTGGCCCGCGTGGGGATCGGTGAGGTCGACTCCTTCGGCACCGAGCTCGAGGGGCTGGTCGCCATGGTCCCGACCCTGGCCGACGGCGACGTCCTCGCGTTCATGTGCCACGACTCGCAGCCCGCCGTCCAGGGGTGGCTGGCCGACCGCGGCGCGACCGTCGACGACCCGCGCACCATCCGCCGCAAGGTCGTCGCGTCCCGTGGCGAGCACGAGCTGGAACCCGAGATCGCCGACCTGTGGTCGATGGCCGACGACGCGGAGCGCGTCGCCGCGGCGGAGCCAGCTCGCGGCGCAGCACCCCGACGACGCCCGCCTGGTGTTCGAGCTGGCCGGCGCGCACGACGCCGCCGGTGACGCCGCACGGGCGATCGGGCTCTACGAGAGGGCCCTCGCCGGCGGCCTCCGCGAGCCCTACCGGCACCGCGCCCAGATCCAGGCGGCGTCGACGCTGCGCAACCTCGGCGAGCCCGAGCAGGCCCTGCGGCTCCTCGACGAGGTCGACGTCACCTATCCGGGCAACGTCGCGGTGGCGGCGTTCCGGGCGCTGGTCCTCGTCGACGCCGGTCGCGCCGGACGCCGCCGTCGCCGACCTCGTGGACTCCCTGGTGGACCACGCCGCGGACGAGGACGCCGCCGCATACCGGCGTTCCCTGCACGAGTATGCGGCGCGGCTGCGACCGGGGTCACGGCCGCTCCAGTAACGTCGGCTGCTTGAGCATCCCATCGAGCACGGCGTCCGCTGACCGCGCCGACGCCGTGCGGTTCACTTGTGACAACCTGTAAGGCGACGCGCGCGAGGTCCCCAATTCCGGCGAAACGCGCGGTCGAGCGGTCCTCCCGGAGGGAGACTCGCTGCGCCCTGTCGCGGACGCTCGTCAGCTCCGAACCCCACGACCCTGGAGGCTCAGCGTGTCCACTGACCCGAGCACACCGGAAACCACCTTCGCCCTCGGTCGCCGCGGGTTCCTCAGCGCGGCCGCCGCCCTGGGCGGCACCGCGGCCCTCGCGCCGATGGCCGTCGGCGGCGCCGCTCGACCGCCCGGTCGACAAGCCGCCTCCGGGCGGCGGCAAGCCGGTCCCGATGGGCGACCCGCTGCCGTCGCCGAGCGCCGACTCGCTGGTCAAGGTCACCGACGAGCGACGATCACCGCCGCCATCGCCAAGGACCTCGACGGGATCATCAAGGACGTCAGGCCAGAGGACCGGTGTCCCGGTCATGCGGCGGCGGTCGTCCACAACGGCGAGGTCAAGTTCCTGGAGGGCTACGGCACCGCCGACATCGACCTCGGCAACAAGGTCACGCCCAATACCGTCTTCCAGCTGGCGTCGGTGTCCAAGCCGCTGGCCGCGTCGGCCGTCGCCCGGGCCATGGGCGAGCGGGACGAAGCTGGACTGGACGGACCCGGTCGTCGAAGTACCTGCCCGACTTCGCCCTCGCGGACCCCTACGTCACCGCGCACCTGACCATCCAGGACATGCTCTCGCACCGGAGCGGCCTCCCCGGCGCCGCGGGCGACCTGCTCGAGGACCTCGGGTACGACCAGTCCCACGTCCTGAACCGGCTGCGTCTCGACCCCCTGACCCCGATCCGCACGAAGTACGACTACTCCAACTTCGGGTTCACCGCCGGCGCGATCGCCGCCTCCAACGCCATGGGTCAGCCGTGGGCCGACTTCGCCGACGCCAACCTCTTCGGCCCGCTCGGGATGACCCCAGTCCAGCTACCGGCACTCGGACTTCCTCAAGCCGGAGCAACCACACCGCCATGCACGTCCGCGTGGACGGGGTAGTGGAAGCAGCTCTACTTCCGCAACGCCGACCCCGAGGCCCCCGCCGGCGGGGCGAGCGCGTCGGTCGCGCGACATGGCGAAGTGGCTGCAGCATGGAGCTGGCCAACGGGGTGTGGAACGGGCAGCCGTTCATCGACGCCGCGCGCCCTCGGACCGCACCCACCAGCCGGCCATCCTGCTCGAGCCCGCCGGCGATCCCGTACGCGCGCAGCAGCTTCTACGGGCTCGGGCTGGGACATCAGCGACGACGCCGCCGGCCGGGTGCGCTGGAGCCACTCGGGGGCGTTCTTCCAGGGCGCCTCGACCCAGGTGCTCATGCTGCCGGCGGCCAACCTCGGCATCGTCGTCCTCACCAACGGCATGCCGATCGGCGTGCCGGAGTCCATCGGCGCCTACTTCCTCGACTACGTCGAGGCCGGCAAGGCCACCCGCGACTGGCTGACCGGCTACGGGGCGCTCTTCGCCGCGGCTGATGGACAACCACAGCGTGCTGGCCCCACCGGCCAAGACCCGCCGGCCAACCCCACCCCGGCGAAGGCGCAACGCCTTCTACACGGGCACCTACCAGAACGCGTTCTACGGACCGGTCACCATCGACGTCTCCGGCGGGTCGCTGCACCTCCACATCGGGCCGGACGGCAAGAACGACTACGCCATGACCCACTGGGACGGCAACGTCTTCTCGTTCTTCCCCACCGGCGAGAACGCGCTCGGCATCACGGCCGCGACGTTCGCGCCCGAACACCGGGAACCAGGCGACCAGCCTCACGCTGGAGTACTACAACGCCGAGGGGCTGGGCGTCTTCACGCGGTGACGACGTTCAGGATTTGCACTGAGTGCAACGATGCACTTAGTGTCGCCATCGTGCCCCTGAGACTGTCGGTCGACCGGCGGAGCGCGCTCAAGGCGCGCCACCGACAGGCCATCGTCGACGCCGCGGGCCGGCTCATCGACGCGCGGCAGGGGCCGCGGTTCAGCGTCGACGAGCTGGCCGCCGAGGCCGACGTGTCGAGGCGGACGGTGTTCAACCACTTCGACTCCCTCGACGACGTCATCCTCGCGGCGTGCAGCGAGATCCTCGACGCCGTGGTCGGCTCCTTCCGGGACGCCGCGGCCGCCGCCCCGCGACGGGGCGGCGGGCTGGCGCGGTCTTCGACGAGATCGTCGACGCCGTGCGCAGCACCGACCTGCCCCGGCTCACCGCATACCTGTGGCGGGCCCTCGGTGGCGTCGAGGCCCCGGCCGCCCGGCAACAGCGGTTCATGCAGGTCGCGCTCTCCCGGGTCGCCGACGACCTCGCCGTCGAGGTCCTGCGCCGCAACCCCTCGACCGACCCGCTGGACGCCGAGCTGCTCGTCTCGTCCCTGCTGCACGGCGTCGCGGTCATCGCGCGCCGCTGGCTCGACGAGTTCGGCGGCGCCACCACCCCGGCCGCCCGCCGGTCCTGGGACGACCTCATGGACCGCCTCGTCACCCGCCTCCGCGCCGGGTACGGCACCGACCGCTGACCATTCCCACCCTCGTCGAAAGCACCACTCGTGGCTACCTTCTCTACCGTCTCGGGCGCTTCTGCGCCCGCCGCGCGCGTCTCGTCGTCGTCATCTGGGTCGCCCTGCTGGCCCTCGCCGGCGGTCGGGTATGCGGTCGGGCACGGCACGCTGTCGTCCGCCGTCTCGATCCCCGGCACCGCGACCGCCCAGGTCACCGACCAGCTGCGTGACGCCCTGCCGGCGGCGAGCGGCGGGAGCGGGACCGTGGTCTTCCACACCGCCGACGGCTCGCCGTTCACCGACCAGCAGAGGCGGCGGTCAGCGCGCGCGCTCAAGGGCGCCGGCTCGGTGCCCGGCGTCCGTGCGGTGACCGACCCCTTCGAGACCGCCGGCCAGCTGGCGGCCCAGCAGCAGCAGGTGGACACCGGGCGGACGCAGCTCGCCGCCGGGACGGCCCAGCTGCAGGCCGGGCAGGCGCAGCTCGACCAGGCCCGCCAGCAGCTCGACGCCGCCAGGGCGCAGGCGCAGCAGGCCGGCGCGCCGGTGCCGCAGCAGGTCGTCGACGGGCTGGCCCAGCTCGACGCCCAGCAGCAGGTCCTGGCCCAGAAGAAGGCCGAGGCCACCGCCCAGGGCACGAAGCTGGAGCTCGGAGCGTCCCTGCTCGACCTCTCCCGCGGCATCCGCACGGTCGCGGCCGACAACAGCGCCGCCATCGGCATCGTCGCCTTCGAGGGCGGCCAGATGGAGGTGCCGCCGGAGGTCGAAGGACGCGGTCGTCGCCGACCTCCAGGAACGCCGACCTGGCCGGGGTCAAGGTCGACTTCTCCAGCAGCCTGACCCAGGGCCTGCCCGAGGTCGTCGGCCCGGGTGAGATCGCCGGCCTGGTCGTCGCCGGCATCACGCTGCTGGTGATGCTCGGCACCCTGGTCGCCGCCGGGCTGCCGCTCCTGAGCGCCCTGGTCGGGGTGGGGTTCGGGCTGATGACGACGCTGGCCCTGTCCGGCACCGTCGAGATGGTCTCGGTCACGCCGGTGCTCGGGCTCATGCTCGGCCTCGCCGTCGGCATCGACTACTCGCTGTTCATCCTCAACCGGCACCGACGACAGCTGCGCGCGGGCGTCGACCTGCACGAGTCGATCGGCCTGGCCAACGGCACCTCCGGCAACGCGGTGGTCTTCGCCGGTGCGACGGTGATGGTGGCGCTGCTGGCCCTCAACATCACCGGGATCCCGTTCCTCGGCCTGATGGGCATCACCGCGGCGGTCTGCATCGCCACGGCCGTCGCCATCGCCGTGACCTTCACCCCGGCGCTGCTGGCCCTGCTCGGCGTCAGGCTGCTGCCGCGCCGCGAGCGCACGTCCGGCGTCTCGGGCCGGCACCGGCCGCCGACCGGGGCGATGTCGACGACCCGGGCCGTCGTCACGCTGGTCGGCGGGCTCGCGCTGCTCGTCGCGGTCGCCCTGCCGGCGCTCTCGATGCGGCTGGGGCTGCCCGACGGCGCCACCGAACCCGCCGGTTCCACCCAGAACACCGCGTACGTCCTCACCGCCGACAAGTTCGGGCCGGGGGCCAACGGCCCGCTCCTCGTCGTCGCGACGCTGCCGAGCGGCGTCACGGGGGACGAGGTCCTCGCCCAGCAGGTCCGCGTCGGGACCGCGGTCCACGGCAACAGCGACGTCGCCGCGGTCGCCCCGATCGGCCAGTCACCCGACGGGCGGACCCTCGCCTTCCAGGTGGTGCCCAAGGACGGGCCCAACAGCGAGTCCACCGAGGAGCTGGTCCGTGACCTGCGGACCATGTCGCCGCTCTCCGACGGCACCACGCTCGGTGTGGCCGGGAGCGCGAGCGGCAACATCGACATCTCCGAGAAGCTCGCCGAGGCCCTCCCGGTCTACCTCGCCGTCGTCGTCGGGCTCTCGTTCGTCATCATGGTGCTGGTCTTCCGGTCCCTGCTGGTCCCGTTGACCGCGACGCTGGGCTTCGTCCTGTCGCTGTTCGCGGCGTTCGGGGGCGTGGTGGCGATCTTCCAGTGGGGATGGCTGAACGCGGTGTTCCACGCCCAGCCCGGGCCGATCCTCAGCTTCCTGCCGACGCTGCTGGTCGGGATCCTCTTCGGGCTCGCCATGGACTACCAGCTGTTCCTGGTCTCCGGTATGCGGGAGGCGCACGTCCACGGGGCGCCGGCGCGGGTCGCCGTCCGTCAGGGGCTGAGCGCCGGTCGGGTCGTCGTCACCGCGGCGGCGATCATCATGATCTCGGTGTTCTCCGGGTTCGTGTTCTCGAACTCCGCCACCATCCGGCCGCTCGGGTTCGGGCTGGCGTTCGGGGTGCTCGTCGACGCGTTCGTCGTCCGGATGCTGCTGATCCCGGCGGTCATGCACCTCGCCGGTGACGCCGCCTGGTGGCTGCCGCGGTGGCTCGAGCGGATCCTGCCCAACGTCGACGTCGAGGGCGCCGCGCTGGAGCGGACCCACCCGCATACCGCTGCCGTCGAGCGCCGATCCAGCCCGCCGGAGCTCGTCGCCCGCTCGCCGCAAAGGCCAACTTCGGCTCGTCAGCCGAGGCGTCGTTCGCGACCGAAGTTGGCCTCTCGGCGGACGGCGCAGGGCTCCAGGGGCGGGTCGAGCGGGTCAGGTGCGAGCGGGTTCGGCCTCCTCGGACCTCCTCGGCGGCGGCCTCGTGGTCCGCGGCCAGCGCCTCGACGTCCGCCTCCTGACCCTGGGCCTCGGCGTCGCGGGCCAGCTCGGCCGGGGTCGAGGTCGGGGTCGCCGACCAGCTCGCTGCTGTGCGAGCCGGCCTGCGCGCTGTGCGTCCGGTTCTCCAGCTCGGAGACGACCTGGGCGTGCTTGTCGACGCACATGACGACGAGGTCGCCCGGGTTGCTGCGGGCCATGACGTGGTTGACCGCGTCGATCTCGTCGAGGACGATCTCGACCTGCCGGCAGCGGGCGCCCTCGGCCATCGCCGACCGGACCCCCTCGGCGATCAGCTCGGCCGTCTCGCCCCGCTTGCGGCCGCGGAGGCGGTCGTCCTCGCGGACGACGATGACGTCGAAGTGCTGCGCCGCAACGGAACCCAGCTCGCGCATGTCGTCGTCGCGACGGTCGCCGGCGGCGCCGATCATGCCGATGCGCGACGCCTTGGCGAGGTCCTGACGGCCGGCGTTCTGCGCCGTGTAGTTCTCGACGAAGTCGCCGATGGCCCGCATACCGGCCGCGTTGTGGCAGTAGTCGATGAACACCTCGACGTTGCCGACGTCGAGGAGGTTCATCCGGCCGGGGGAGAGGTAGTAGTTCGTCGTGAAGGTCCGCAGGCCCTGGCGGATGTCGTGCAGCGGAGCCCCCGCGGCGAAGGCGGCGCCGGTCGCGGCCAGGGCGTTGGCGACGTTGAACCGGGCCGCGCCGCCGAAGGTGGCCGGCAGCAGGTGGGTCCAGGCCAGCTGCATGGTGCGGCGGCCGTGCTTGATGACGATCATGTCGCCGCGCTCGGTCTGCTCGAGGACGACGGCCCGGCCACCGCGACGGCAGTGCCGCTCGATGAACTCGCGGCTGTCGCTGCCGGGGTACTCGAGCGAGAACCAGATCACCTCGCCGCTGCACCGCCGCCGCATCTCGCGGACGAGCGGGTCGTCGCAGTTGAGCACCGCGAACCCGTCGCGCGGCACCGCCTCGACGATGACCGCCTTGACGCTTGGCCAGCTGCTGCAGCGTGTCGATGCCGCCGAGTCCCAGGTGGTCGGGGGCGACGTTGGTGACGACGGCGACGTCGTTGCGGTCGTAGCCCGAGGCCCTCCCGGAGGATGCCGCCGCGGGCGACCTCCATGACCGCGAAGTCGACCCGGGGGTTCTGCAGGACCATCCGGGCCGACTTGGGTCCGGAGGCGTCGGCCTTGATGACCAGCCGCTCGTCGATGACGATGCCGTCGGTCGACGTCATGCCGACCTTGCGGCCGAGCCCCTTGAAGATGTGGGCGATCATCCGCGACGTGGTCGTCTTGCCGTTGGTACCGGTGACCGCGACGATCGGCACCCGCGACGGAGCGCCCGGCGGGAAGAGCAGGTCGACGACCGGCTTGGCGATGAACTGCGGCACGCCGACCGTCGGGTGGGTGTGCATCCGGAACCCCGGTGCGGCGTTGACCTCGACGATCGCGCCGCCGGTCTCGCGGACCGGTGACGCGATGTCGGGACAGATGAAGTCGATGCCCGCGACGTCGAGCCCGACCATGCGGGCCGCCTCCTCGGCGATCTCGACGTTGTCCGGGTGCGCGTCGAAGGTGCGGTCGATCGAGATGCCGCCGGTCGACATGTTGCCGGTCAGGGCGAGCTTGACCATCTCGCCGGCGGGCGGCACGGACTCCAGGGAGTGACCCTGGTCGGCCAGCACCTCCTCGGCGGCGGCGTCCACCTTGATCTTGGTGAGCACCTTCTCGTGACCGACGCCGCGGCGCGGGTCGGCGTTGGTGATCTCGACCAGCTCGCGGACGGTGTGCTCCCCGTCGCCGACGACGTGGGCGGGGACCCGCTCGGCGATGGCCTGCATCCGCCCGCCGACGATGAGGCAGCGGTAGTCGCGGCCGGTGACGAACGACTCGACGATGACGGTGCCGCGCTTCGACTCCGCCGCGGGCGATGTCGAACGCCTTCTCGACCTCGCCCTGGGACTGGAGGTCGAGGCATACCCCTCGTCCGTGGTTGCCGTCGAGCGGCTTGACCACCACCGGGTAGCCGATCCGCTCGGCGGCGTCCATGGCGCCGCGAGCGGTGCGGACCGACGCCTGCCGCGGCACCGGGAGCCCGGCCGACCCGAGGAGCTTGGCGGTGAGGTCCTTGTCGCTGGCGATGTCGACGGCCAGGGCGCCGGTCTTCGACGTCATCGTCGCGCGGATCCGCTGCTGGTGGACGCCCTGGCCGAGCTGCACCAGCGAGGCGCTGTTGAGCCGGATCCACGGGATGTCGCGGCTGACCGCCTCCTCGACGATGGCGGCGGTCGACGGCCCGAACGCGGTGCGCTCGGCCATCCGGATGAACTCGTCGAGCGCCTCGTGGAAGTCGAAGCCCTCCTCGTGCTGGACGAGGTCGTTGACGATCGCGCACGGCGAGCCGACCGGCGGCGAGGCCGACGGTCTCGTCGATGTAGCCGTAGATGACGTTGTAGCGACCCGGGCGGCCCTTGACGCCGCGGGTCTTCCCGCGCGACTGGTAGTGGCCCGCCTCGGTCTCCAGCTGCAGCGCGATGTGCTCGGCGATGTGGCCCATCCACGTGCCCTCACGGAGGCGCTCGACGAAGCCGCCCGCGTGGCCGCGGGAGCAGGCGTGCCGCTTGCAGACCCGGGCAGCAGCTCGACGAGCCGGTCGGTGAAGCCCGGGATGGTGTCGCTCGGGTAGCCCTCGAGGACGCCGAGGTCGACGACGAGGTGGATGGCCTGCTCGTACGACCAGTAGTTCGGGCCGCGGTAGACCCGCGACTCGACGATGGTCAGGTCGGGCGAGAGGGGGCCGGTCGGGGTGGGGCGCTCGGCGGCCAACGGGGTCCTCCTCGGCTGGGCGACACGGCTCGGAACTCAGGGGGTGACGACGGCGTCGGTCAGGTCTCCGCGCGCCGCGCCGGGGCGAAGGTGGGTGCGGCGCGGTCCTTCGCGCTCGCCACGGCGACCTCGATGTCGGGGTGACGCTCGACGAACCGCGTCAGCGTGACGCTGCGCAGGTCGAACGTAGCGCCCGTGGGGAGGGAATGCACCACTGCTCCGGAGACGAGCAGCGGAGCGCCGCGCCGGGCGTCCGGGAGCGTCGGTCACCGCGTTGCGGGCGTCGATGACGAAGACGCCGCCGGTGCCGACGATGGTCATCACGCGGTCGTCGCGGATCTCGACGGCGGTGTTCTCGTCGATGCCGATGCCGAGCAGGTTGGGGGAGTTGGCCACCAGCGACATCAGCCGGCCGTAGCGACCGCGCTGGTCGAAGTGCTGGTCGACGATGACGTCCTCGAGCAGGCCGAGCCCGGCGGTGAGCTGGCTGGAGCGCTGCCGCGGGCGTCAGGCCCTCGTCGCCGAGCGAGATCATGAACCGGCTCATCATCGAGGCGCCGGCGCTGGTGCCGGCGACGACGACCCCACGCCGGTATGCCTCGATGATCGCGTCGCCGACGGGGGTGCCGACGAGGAACTGGCTGAGCTTGAGCTGGCTGCCGCCGCTCATGAACACCGCCGTGGCGTCCTCGAGCCGGGCGACGAGCTCCGGGTCGTGCGCGGCCGCGCGGGAGTCCGCGTGGACCACGCGGATGTCGCCCCCGGCGCGCAGCCGGGTGAAGACGCGGCTGTAGGTCTCGACGACCTCGTCGACGAAGGAGGAGGCGGTGGGGATGATGACGATCCGGGACTGCCGGCCGCCGGCGAGCCGGACGAACCGCTTGAGGACCACCGAGCGGCCCAGCTTGTCCTCGGCGCCGCCGATGATGAGCAGGGTTCGGCGCGGCGACCCGTCCGCGGACAACCGCTGCACCCCCTGCGCCATGGCCCCCACCTTAGGAGCCGGTACCGCTCGCGGGGAGGCCGGGTCGGGAGAAGCGGCGGCGCCGGAGTGGGCGTGCCGTCCGCGGCGTCCGCCTCCTCCACCTCCTCGCGGCTGATGCCGAGGAGGAACAGGACGGCGTCCAGGTACGGGCACGTTGACCGCGGTGTGGGCCTGCTCGCGGACGACCGGCTTGGCGTTGAACGCGACGCCGAGGCCCGGCGGCGGCGAGCATGTCGAGGTCGTTGGCGCCGTCACCGACGGCCACCGTCCGGCTGAGGGGGAGCCCGGCGTCCGCGGCGAACCGGCGCAGCGCCCGCTCCTTCCCGGCGCGGTCGACGATCTCGCCGACGACGTTGCCCGGTGAGGCGGCCGTCGACGATCTCCAGCCGGTTCGCCTCGGCGCGGTCGATGCCGAGCTCCGCGGCGAGCGGGCCGACGATCTCGATGAACCCGCCGGAGACGACGGCCACCATGAAGCCCAGGCGCTTGAGGGTGCGGACCAGGGTGCGGGCGCCGGGGGTGAGCACGACCTCGGCGCGGACCTCGTCGAGGACGCTCTCGTCGAGCCCGGCCAGGACGCGGACCCGCTCGCGCAGCGACTCGGCGAAGTCCAGCTCCCCCGCATCGCCCGCTCGGTGACGGCGGCGACCTCCTCGGCGCGCCCGCACTTCGCGGCGAGCAGCTCGATGACCTCCTGCTGGATGAGCGTCGAGTCGACGTCCATGACGACCAGGCGGCGCCCGCGGCGGTCCAGGCCACCGGCCGACACCGCGATGTCGACGCCCTGCGCCGCCGCCTCGAGCGCGAGCTCGCGGCGCAGCCGCGGGATGTCGGAACCGGAGATGTCGAGCTCGACGGTGGTCACGGGGTAGCGGGACAGCCGGCGGATCCGGTCGATGTTGGCGCCGTGGCCGGCGATCTGGGCGGCGACCGAGGCGACGGCGCTCGCCCGCAGCGGCGCACCGATGACGACGACCGCCGCACGCCCGCTGCGCCGCGGAGCGTTGTCGCCGGTTCCGGGCCGGGTCTTCACCTGAGGCCGAGACGGTGGCCGACCGCCTTGACCGCAGCCTCGAGCCGGTCGGTCTCCGGGCCGGCGGCGAGGAGCATGGCCAGGGTGAGCTGCCCGCGGACGACCACCTGCTCGAGGTCGCGCACCTCGGCGCCGACCTCCGCGATGGCGTCGAAGAGGGCACTGGTCACCCCCGGCCGGTCGTCGCCGGAGATCGTGACCCGAAGCGTCCGCTCGTCCTCCGCGGGCCCAGGAGGCGGTGGTTCGGACACGCCGGAAGGCTACCGACGCACCGGTATGCGTCCGTGCAGCGGTCCGTGATCCGGTCACCTCAACCGCCCGGATCCACCACCGCTCCACCCACCAGCTCCGCAACTACTGCTGTCGATGTCAGTAGTTGCGGGCGTCCGGCGCGAACGGCCGCAACGACTGACCACGTGGTCAGTTGTTGCGGCGTACTGACGCGGTATGCCAGGCAGCAACAACTCAACAAGTGTGAGCAGGCGCAGCCGATATGCCGGATCGAGGTAACACATCAGACATGCCTGAGAGGTGCGAACCGGTGTCGGCCGGGGCGCATACCGTCGATCGGATGAGCACTCGACATTCGCGAGCTGGACCGTCGGGCCGTCGCGCTGGCGGTCGAGGTGGTCGGGCAGGTCCGCGCCGAGGACCTCGGCCGGCCGACGCCGTGTGCGGGGTGGACGGTTCACGACCTGCTCACCCACATGGCGGCCCAGCACCGCGGGTTCGCCGCCGCGGCCCGGGGCGAGGGAGCGGACCGCGCGCACTGGGCTCCACCGGAGGGCAGCGCCACGGACCCGGTGGAGGCGCACCAGGCCGCTGCGGCCGACGTCGTCGCGGCCTTCGCGGCCGCCGACCTCGACGCCGCGCAGCTGACCCTGCCCGACTTCGGCGGACGGACGTTCCCGGCGCGGCAGGCCGATGTCGTTCCACGCCATCGACTACCTCGTCCACGCCTGGGACGTCGGCGCGTCGATCGGGGTCGCGGTGCGACCCGACGACGACCTGCTGCCGGCGGCGCTCGACATCACCCTGGCCGTCCCGGTCGGCGACGCGCGGACCCGTCCCGGTGCGGCCTTCGCTCCGGTGCTCGCGGGTGTCGACGCTGACCCGGACCCGTGGCGGCGCATCCTGGGGATGCTCGGGCGCGACCCCGACTGGCGGCCGCGCTGACGAGGAACTGGACCTGGGTCCCCAGTTCCGCAGAATCCGTACCCTTCGCCGGGCAGTGCTGGTGAACTGTCGATGTGACCACCAACGGAGCAGACCGTCAGGCCCGTCGAGCTCGTCGCGCGGGCACCGCCCTCCTCTCGTTGGCGTGTGGCGCCACCCTGGTCGGGGTGACCGGCGCGCCGGCCCAGGCGGAGACCAGGGTCCACTGGGTGACCTTCGACTGCCACTACCGGTCCACCGGCTCCTTCGGCTGGGTCGCACCGCCGGGCGTCACCTCGATCAAGGTCGAGCTGGCGGGAGGCGCCGGTGGGTTCGCTCGGGGCGACACCGGCAAGGGCGGCAAGGGCGCCGTCATCGAGGCGACGTTGGCCATCCCGCAACCCATCGTCTTCGGCGACATCGGCTGCAGCGGGGACACCGGCGGCCAGGAGTTCATCCCCGGTGGTCCGGGCGGCAGGAGCGCCGGAGGACGTCGGACGGGGGGGCTCCAGCGGCGGTGCCGGGACCTTCCTTGAGGCGGGCAGCGACGTGGCGCCCACCGCCATGGCGCGCTTCTACGCCGGCGGTGGGGGTGGCGGCGGTGGACGGGGCACGGGGTTCGGCGTCAACGCCGGCGGTGACGGCGGGGACGCCGGTGCCGACGGAGCAGGTCAAGGGCGTCGCTCGGAGAGTTCGGCGACAACGGCCGGCCCAGTGGCGGAGCACCTGGTGGCAGTCCCGGTGCTCGGCACCTCGACGTGCAACGCCCCGATCAACGTGCAGGCCGGGCAGCCGGGGCAGAACGCGGCCGGTTCCGGCGGTGGCGGTGGTGGTGGCGGTGGCGGGCGTCGAAGGCGGATGTGGCGGGGGCGCGGGCTCGCAGGTCATCTTCACGTGCCGGCCACGTGACCGTGGGGTCCGGCGGCGGGGGGCAGCCCGGCGAGAGCCAGATCCGGAGCGGGGGAGGGGCCCTCACGTCCAGCACCCTCGAGGGGAAGAACAGCGGGGACGGCTACGTCCGCATCACCTACACCCTGAGCGACCGCGTCAGCGGTTGACGTCGTCGCGCCAGGCCACCAGCTCGCGCACCTTGCCGAGGTCGTCGTACCGTCACCCGACAGCCCGACGGTGAACAGCCGCGTCCCGACGTCGTAGAGCGACTGCGCGTTGCCGCGCGTAGCTGTCGACCTGTTCCTTCATCCGTCCCGGCGTCGGTGCGACTCCGGCCGAGCGGGTGATCGACGCCGGGTCGCGGCCGAGGCGGCGGCACCACTCGTCGAGCACCTCGTGCTTGTGGGCGATGGTCTCCGCGTTGCCGAAGCAGTGCCAGATCGTCGCGTGCTCGGCGACGATCCGCAGCGTCTTCCTCTCGCCGCCGCCGCCGATGAGGATGGGGATGTCCCGCGTCGGGGCCGGGTTCAGCCGGGACCAGCGGTCCTTGATGACGGCGAGGTCCTGCGCCAGCGCGTCGAGCCGGCCACCGGCGGTGCCGAACTCGTAGCCGTACTCGTCGAAGTCGCGCTCGAACCAACCGGACCCGATCCCGAGGATCAGGCGCCCTTCGCCGGCTGCGGGCGCAGATGTGGTCGACGGTCCGCGCCATGTCCGCGAGCAGGTTGGCGTTCCGGTAGGCGCAGCAGGTGACGAGCGCGCCGATCTCGACCCGCTCGGTCGCCTCCGCCCACGCGGCGAGCATCGTCCAGCCTCGAAGTGCCGGCCGTCGGGGTCGCCGCCGAGCGGGAAGAAGTGGTCCCAGTTCAGCAGGACGTCGACACCCAGGTCCTCGAGCGTCGCGCACAACCGGCGGATCGTCCGCGTAGTCGGCGTGCTGCGGCTGGATCTGGACGGCGATGCGCGCGGGGACACCAGGCATACCAAGCATTCTCAGGTATGCCGGTCGCCCGGCCGTCGTCGGGTCAGGGCATGACGACGCTGTCCCGCGGGACGACGACGATGCCGCTCTCGGTCACGTGGAAGCCGCGGGCGCGGTCCTGGTCGTGGTCGATCCCGATCTTCGCGTGCTCGTGGATCACCGAGTACTTGTCGATGATCGCCCGACGGATGGTGGCGTAGCGGCCGATCTCGACCGCGTCGAGGATGACGCTGTCGACGATGGTCGCGTAGCTGTGCACCTTGACCCGCGGCGCGAGCACCGACCCGTGGACCTGCGCGCCGGAGATGACGCAGCCCGGCGACACCGACGAGTTGAGCGCCTCGCCGACGCGGTCACCGTGGCCGTGCACGAACTTGGCCGGCGGGAGGAACCCGGTCGTCGTGTAGATCGGCCACTCGTAGTTGTAGAGGTTGAAGACCGGGTGGATCGAGATGAGGTCCATGTTCGCCTCGAAGTAGGCGTCGATGGTGCCGACGTCGCGCCAGTAGCCGCGGTCGCGCTCCGTGGCGCCGGGGACGTCGTTGTTCTTGAAGTCGTAGACGTAGCCCTCGCCCCGGTTGACGAAGGCCGGCACGATGTCGCCGCCCATGTCGTGCTTCGTGCCCTCGAGGTCGTGGTCGCTCGTCACCGCGTCGACCAGGACGTCGGCGTCGAACACGTAGTTGCCCATCGACGCGAGCACCTCGTCGGGCGCGTCCGGGAGACCCTTGGCGTTCTTCGGCTTCTCGAGGAACTGGCCGATCTTGCGCTGGTCGGCGTCGTCGACCTCGATGACCCCGAACTGGTCGGCCAGCGAGATCGGCTGGCGGATCGCCGCGACGGTCACGCCGGCTCCGGTCTCCCGGTGCTGGTCGACCATCTGCGAGAAGTCCATGCGGTAGACGTGGTCGGCCCCCACGACGACGACGATGTCGGGGTGCTCGTCGTGGATGAGGTTGAGGCTCTGGAAGATCGCGTCCGCGCTGCCGAGGTACCACTCCTTGCCGACCCGCTGCTGCGCCGGCACCGGCGCCACGTAGTTGCCGAGCAGCGTCGACATCCGCCACGTCGCGGTGATGTGCTTGTCGAGGCTGTGCGACTTGTACTGCGTGAGGACGACGACCTTGAGGTAGCCGGAGTTCACGACGTTGGACAGCGCGAAGTCGATCAGCCGGTAGGGGCCGCCGAACGGCACGGCCGGCTTGGCGCGGTCGGCGGTGAGCGGCATCAGCCGCTTGCCCTCCCCGCCGGCCAGGACGATCGCCAGCACCTTCGGATTTTGCGACCTTCGCGCCATGGGCCCAACCCTAGGGGCGTGAGACCCGGGTCGCGAGGCCTCCCGCCGCCCCTGTCTCACTGAGTAGTGTCGCGAGCGTGCGCGTCGACATCCTCAGCAAGGAGTACCCGCCCGCGGTCTACGGAGGGGCCGGTGTGCACGTCGCCGAGCTGGTCCGGGCGCTGCGCGAGCGCGGTGACGTCGACGCCCAGGTCCGCTGCTTCGGCGCGCCTCGCGAGGAGGCCGGCACGACCGCGTACGCCGACCTGCCCGAGCTCGCCAACGCCAACGCCGCCCTGCAGACGCTGGGGGTCGACCTCGCGATCGCCGCCGACTGCGTGGGCGCGGACCTCGTGCACTCGCACACCTGGTACGCCAACTTCGCCGGCCACCTGGCGTCGATGCTCGGCGGGATGCCGCACGTCGTCACCGCGCACAGCCTCGAGCCGTTCCGGCCCTGGAAGGCCGAGCAGCTCGGCGGCGGCTACCGGATCTCGTCGTTCGCGGAACGCGAGTCCTACGAGGGCGCCGCCGCGGTCATCGCCGTCAGCGCGGGGATGCGCGCCGACATCCTCAAGGCCTACCCCTCGCTCGATCCCGGAGCGAGTTCCCGTGGTGCACAACGGGATCGACTCCCAGCTCTGGCAGCGCCGTTCGGACGAGGACGTCGTCCGCAAGCACGGCATGGACCCGGACAAGCCGTCGGTGATGTTCGTCGGTCGGATCACCCGGCAGAAGGGGCTGCCCTACCTGCTGCGCGCCGCGGCGTCGCTGCCGCCGGACGTGCAGCTCGTCCTCTGCGCGGGCGCTCCGGACACCAAGGAGATCATGGCCGAGGTCGAGGGGCTGATGGACCGAGCTCAAGGCCCAGGCCGCGACGGCGTCATCTGGATCCCCGAGATGCTGCCGCGCAACGAGGTCGTCGCGTTGCTGTCCGCCGCAACGGTGTTCGCCTGCCCCTCGGTCTACGAGCCGCTCGGCATCGTCAACCTCGAGGCGATGGCGTGCGAGCTGGCGGTCGTCGCCACGGCGACCGGCGGGATCCCCGAGGTGGTCGTCGACGGCGAGACCGGCTGGCTGGTCCCCATCGAGCAGGTCGACGACGGCACCGGTACGCCGGTCGACCCCGACGCGTTCGTCGCCGACCTCGCCGGCCGGCTGACCGAGGCCGTCGCGGACCGGGAGCGGGCGCGGCACTTCGGGCTGGCCGGCCGCGCCCGCGCCGTGGAGCACTTCTCGTGGGGCTCGATCGGCGACCAGACGATGGCCGTCTACGAGCAGGTCCTCGGCCGCTGACGCATACGCCGCTGGGCTCGGCTCACAGCCGAGCGGCTCGACTCACGACATGAGGGGAGCCGAGCCGCACGACTCGAGCCGAGCCAGCGAACGGTCGACCGAGAGCCCTGACTAGACCGGGCGCCAGTCGGCCAGCTCCATCACGGCGAGGTTCGTCGCGCCGGAGAGCACCCGGTCCGCGACGCTCTGCAGGGACCGCAGCCCGACCTCGCGACGGCCGGACGAGTGCACGTCGAGCGACGGGGTCGCGGCCAGCCGGAGCCCCTCGTCGACGATGACGCCGACGCGGGCGGCCATGAGCATCAGCCGCAGGGCTCGCGGTGACGTGGCCCGGCGGGACCCCCCACGTCCGCGTCTCGAGCCGTCGCTCGGTCTGCTCGCGCGGCTGGGCCGACCACGGACGCCCGTCGACGGCCTCGAGCGCGGCCGACCCGTCGCGGACGGCCTCGGCCAGCTCGTGGTCCAGCTCGCGCAGCGACAGCGACTCCAGCCGGTGCCGGGGGACCGGCTCGCTGTCGTATGCGGCCCAGTCCACCGCGGTGCCCTCGTCGCCCTCGGGCCCGAACGTCGTCAGCGTGGGCACCAGGAGGCCGCCGAAGCCGGGGACGAAGACGCACTCGCCGGACGGCGGCGGCGGCACCGGAGCCGGCGAGGCTCGGCCCGCGGCATACCGGTGAGGTCGCCCGGGCCGGGGGAGGGCGACGAGCACCGCCGACTCGCCGAAGTCGCGCCACAGCTCGAGGCGGCCGGCCGGTTCGCCGGTGATGTCGTCGACATCGGGGTGGGCCGCGACGACGGCGTCGTCGGGGTCGATCTCCCCGCGCACCGCCACCGTCGCCCACAGCGCGAAGCGCACCGAGAGGGGCAGAGCCGGCATCGCGACAGTCTAGGAGCGGCCGGGGACGGCTCCCGAAGGTGGCCGACCGAGGTCGACTAGGGTCGTCTCCCATGAGCGACGTCCTCGCCTTCGCCGGTGTGAGCGTCGTCCGGGGAGGCAACACCCTGCTCGACGACATCACCTGGGAGGTCGAGGAGGGCGAGCGCTGGGTGGTGCTCGGTCCCAACGGCGCGGGCAAGACCACGCTGCTGCAGCTCGCCGCCGCGCGGATCCACCCGACGCGCGGGGTCGCCGGGATCCTCGGCGAGGTCATGGGCGCGGTCGACGTGTTCGAGCTGCGTCCGCGGATCGGGTTGTCCAGTGCGGCGATCGCCGAGCGGTTCCCCGCGGACGAGCTCGTCGGCAACGTCGTCGTCACGGCGTCCTACGCGATCGTCGGGCCGCTGGCGCGAGGAGTACGACGACCAGGACTACCAGCCGCGCGATGGCCTGCTCGAGGCGCTGGGTGCCGCTCACCTGGCGGACCGCCGGTTCGGGACGCTTGAGCGAGGGGGAGCGCAAGCGGGTCCAGATCGCGCGGGCGCTGATGAGCGACCCGGAGGTCATGCTGCTCGACGAGCCGGCCGCCGGCCTCGACCTCGGCGGCCGCGAGGACCTCGTCGCACCGGCTCGGGCTGCTGGCGCAGGACACCGAGGCGCCGGCGCTGGTGCTCGTCACCCACCACGTCGAGGAGATCCCACCGGGGTTCACCGACGTCCTGCTCCTGCGCGACGGGCGCATCGTCGCGGCCGGTCCGCTGGAGCTCACCCTCACCGCGGAGAACCTCTCGGCGACCTTCGGCCTCCCCTCGTCGTCGAGCGGCACGGCGACCGCTGGAGCGCGCGGGCGGCGACGCGTACCCCGTCGGCGGCCGCGACCGGCTCCGGCCGACACGTGCCGCCCGGGCTGACGCCGGAGACAGCAGACGGGCGGAACTACGCTGAGGCTCTGAGCGTCGTACCGATAAGGGAGTCCTGCCGTCGCAGCGGCGCCTCCTGCGGACTCTGGGGAGGAGGCGGTCGTGTTCGAGGACTACGGCTGGCTGGCGTGGCTGGGAGTCGCGATCGCTCTGGGGGCCATCGAGGCGGCCACCGTCGACTTCGTCTTCCTCATGCTGGCCGGAGGCGCGCTGGGCGGCTCCGTCGCCGCCGCGGTCGGAGCACCCTTCCCCGTCCAGGCCATCGTCGCGGTCGTCGTGGCCGGCATCCTGCTGGGCGTGGCGCGGCCCTGGGCCAAGCGCCGCTTCGGGACCAGGCCCGAAGGCATCGCCATGGGGACGGCGGGCTACATCGGTCGGTCGGCGTTCGTCGTCGAGACCGTCACCCAGCACGGCGGGCGCGTCAAGGTCGGCGGCGAGACGTGGTCGGCCAAGTCCAGCGACCCCGAACCCCACGAGCCGGGCGACGAGGTGCGCGTCGTGCGCATCGACGGCGCGACCGCGGTCGTGACTCGCGTGCCCACCCTCGGCGACGTCGGACGCGCCATGACGTCCGCCATGACCGGGGAGCCGAACGCGCGCACCGCAGCGACGTCGAACCGAGACGTCGCACCACAGCATCCACCTCGGGCCGGACCGGCCTGGGAGCCATCGAAAGTAGGGAGATCCCATGGACGGCAGCGTCGTCACTCTCGTCGTCGTCGCACTGCTCATCGTCTTCGCGCTCGATCGTCGTCGTCCGGACCGTCCGGATCGTCCCGCAGCAGACCGCGCAGATCGTCGAGCGGCTCGGGTAGCTACAGCCGAACCCTGGACGACGGGATGCACTTCCTCGTCCCGTTCGTCGACAAGGTGCGCGCCAACATCGACCTGCGCGAGCAGGTCGTCACGTTCCCGCCGCAGCCGGTGATCACGTCCGACAACCTCGTCGTCAGCATCGACACGGTCATCTACTACACCGTCACCGAGGCCAAGGACGCCGTCTACGAGATCGCCAACTTCATCCAGGGCATCGAGCAGCTGACCGTCACCACCCTGCGTAACGTCATCGGCTCGCTCGACCTCGAGCAGACGCTGACCTCCCGCGACCAGATCAACGCGCAGCTGCGCGGGGTCCTCGACCAGGAGACCGGCCGCTGGGGCATCCGCGTCAACCGCGTCGAGCTCAAGGCCATCGACCCGCCGCACTCGATCCAGGACTCCATGGAGAAGCAGATGCGCGCCGAGCGTGACCGGCGTGCGGCCATCCTCAACGCCGAGGGCGTCAAGCAGTCCGCGATCCTCTCCGCCGAGGGCGAGAAGCAGTCCCAGATCCTGCGGGCCGAGGGTTCGGCCCAGGCCCGCATCCTCGAGGCGCAGGGCCAGGCGCGCGCGATCCAGCAGGTCTTCGGCGCGATCCACCGCGGCAAGCCCACCCAGCGGCTGCTGGCCTACCAGTACCTCCAGGTCCTGCCCCAGCTCGCCCGCGGCGACTCGAACAAGATGTGGATCATCCCGTCCGAGGTCACCGACGCGCTGCGCGGGATCAGCGGTGCGCTCGGCGGCAAGCAGCCCGGCCTCGACGACGAGGACGAGTCATGGGTCGACCCGGGTCCCGAGGACGACGCCTTCGCCGACACCTCGCTGCAGGACCCCGCCCAGGCGCTCGCCGAGGCGCGCGGCCAGGCGGGGCAGGCCAGCGCGGAGGCCACCCAGGGCGCGTCCCCGACCTCGCGTCCGTACCGGGCGCCGGCACCCCGCGTGTGGACGACCCCGTCGCACACCACGCCGGCGCCCGCTCCGGAGTCACCGCGCTCCGCAGGCGTCCGAGGCTCCGTCCGCCGAGCCGGTGCCGCCGGTCCCGCCGGTCGAGCCGGTCCAGGCGGTCCCGCCGGTGGAGCCGGTCCCGCCGGTCCAGCCGGAGGGCCAGCCGCCTCGCTGACCTCGCCGCATACCAGCTACAGGAGACACCCGGTCACCCGGTCTAGGGTGACCGGGTGTCCGTCCTCGACGTGGCCGTGATCATCGCGGCGGGGTTCGCGGCGGGGACCATCAACACCATCGTCGGGTCCGGGTCGCTGATCACCTTCCCGACCCTGCTCGTGCTCGGCTACCCGCCGCTGACCGCCAACGTCAGCAACAACATCGGGCTGGTGCCGGGCGGCGTCAGCGGCAGCTACGGCTACCGGCACGAGCTCGCGGGCACGTCCCGGACCCTCCGGCGACTCGGCCCGCTGTCGTTCGTCGGTTCCGTCGTCGGGGCCTCGCTGCTGCTGGTCCTGCCGCCGGAGGCGTTCAAGGCCATCGTGCCGGTGCTCATCGTCATCGCCCTGGTCCTCGTCCTCGTGGGCCCGTGGCTGCAGCGGCGGGCGGCCGAGCGCGTCGCAGGACGAGGCCCGGCCGCGGTGGTACGCGCTGGGCGCTCGGGCGTCGGCATCTTCGTCGCCGGCGCCTACGGCGGGTACTTCGGCGCGGCGCAGGGCGTCCTGCTCATGGGGATCTTCAGCGCCCTCAGCTGCGAGCCGCTGCAGCGGCTCAACGCCTACAAGAACGTGCTCAGCGCGATCGTCAACGCCGTCGCCGCCGTCACCTTCGTCCTCTTCGCGCGCGGCTCGATCGACTGGTGGGTCGTGCTGTTCATCGCCGTCGGCTCGTTCCTCGGCGGCGTGGTCGGCGCCCGCGTCGGCCGCCGGATACCGCCGGCCGCGCTGCGCGGGCTCATCGTCGTCATCGGGTCGGTGGCGATCGTCAAGCTGGTGTTCTTCCCCTGATGCCGGTCCGGGTCACCGCCGCAGGACGTCCGGGCCGCCCGCGCGCCGGACGGCGCGACAGCGGTCCGGTATGCGCGGAGGACGCGCTGGCCCTGCTCGCGGACTACGTGGCGCTCACCGACGTCGCCCTGCGGCGCCGCGGCCGAGCCGGAGCGGGGGCTCTACATCGCCGAGTCGGAGAAGGTCATCCGGCGGGCGCTCGCGGCGGGACACCGGCCTCGGTCGCTGCTGATGGCCGAGCGCTGGCTCACCGACCTCGCCGATGTCGTCACGGCCGCCGAGCGCGACGGGGTGCCGGTGTTCGTCGGCGAGTACGCGGTCATGGAGGAGCTCACCGGGTTCCACCTCCACCGTGGGGCGCTGGCCTCGATGCACCGGCCGGAGCTGCCGACGCTGGCGTCGGTCGTCGCCGACGCGCGGCGGGTCCTCGTCCTCGAGGACATCGTCGACCACACCAACGTCGGCGCGGCGTTCCGCAGCGGCGCCGCCCTCGGGATCGACGCGATCCTGGTGACGCCCACGGTGTGCGGACCCGTTCTACCGGCAGGGCCATCCGGGTCTCGATGGGCACGGTGTTCCAGGTGCCCTGGACGCGGGTCGAGCCGTGGCCGGGCGGGATCGCGCAGCTGCACGACGCCGGCTTCACGCGTGGCGGCGCTGGCCCTCGCCGAGGACGCCGTCACCCTCGACGCAGCTGGCCGCCGACCCTCCGGAGCGGCTGGCGCTGGTCCTCGGCACCGAGGGCGACGGGCTGGGCCGGCGGACCCTCGAGGGCGCGGACCTCACCGTCCGCATCCCGATGGCCGGTGGCGTCGACTCGCTCAACGTCGCCGCGGCCGCCGCGGTGGCCATGTGGGCGCTGCGGGCCTGAACGGGTCGTCCTGACGCAATCCGTCGCGGGACGGCGGTCAGGCCTGCGCGAGCCCCGGCGCGGCGTCGGCCGGCGCGGCAGGCGTGGACGGCTGCGCGGTCGGCGGCTGAGCGGCGGACGCTCGATGGGTTGGGCTGGTCGGCGGCGGGCTCGTCGGCGGAGCTGGGCCGCACGAAGAACAGCACGGCCACGACGCCGAGCAGCAGGACCGCCGAGCGGCAGCAGCATGGCCTCGGACATCGCCGACGCGAACCCGGACGCGACCTGCGGCGGCAGCGCGCCACCGCCGGCGCGCGCCGGCTGCCGCGCCGGCACCCGCCGTGGCGCCCCGCCCGCGGCGCCGAGGTTGGCGGTCAGCCGGGCCTCGATGACGGCGGCGATCGCCGCGCTGCCGAGCACCGCACCGACCTGGCGGGTCGTGTTGTAGATGCCGGCGCCGGCCCCGGCCGAGCGCGGCGGCAGGTTGCGGGTCGCGGTCGCGGCGAGCGGCGCCCACATCCCGGCGTTGGCGACGCCGAGCAGCGCCATCGGCAGCAGCAGCTGCCAGACCGCGACGTCCGGGGTCATGACCCGGCTGACCCAGAACAGCGAGATCGAGCAGAGCAGCATCCCGCCGGTGGTGATGTAGCGCGGGTGCGACCGTGTCGACGAACCGGCCCACGACCGGCGCCAGCGCACCGAGAACAGGACGGCCATCGGCACCAGCAGCAGCGCGGACTTCGTGGGCGAGTAGCCGAGCACCGCCTGCGTGAACAGCATGAACGGGAACGCCATCGCGGTGATGGCGAACCCGACCGTGGTGATCGCCGCGTTGGACAGCGAGAAGTTGCGGTCGCGGAACAGTGACAGCGGCACCAGCGGCTCGCCCGCGCATGTGGCCCTGCCACCAGACGAAGACCCCCAGCACGACGAGTCCGACGCCGATGAGCAGCGGCACCGAGAGGAACCCGCTGATGGTGCCCCAGTCGTAGGTCTCGCCCTCCTGGATGCCGAAGACCAGGCAGAACATGCCGATCGAGGACAGCGCGACGCCGATCAGGTCGAACGAGTGGCTGTGCGTCTCCAGCCGGGGGACCAGCCGCCAGGCGAGCACCAGGCCGACCAGGCCGATCGGCACGTTGATGAAGAAGATCCACTGCCAGCCGGGACCGTCGACCAGCAGGCCGCCGACCAGCGGGCCGACGAGGGTGGCGACGCCGGCCGTGGCGCCCCAGAACGACATGGCCTGGCCGCGCTGCCCGGCCGGGAAGGTCCGGGTGATGACCGCCATCGTCTGCGGGGTCATCAGCGACGCGCCGAGGCCCTGGACCACCCGCGCGACGACCAGCTCGGTGATCGAGCCGGTCAGCCCACACCACAGGGAGGCGGCGGTGAACAGGGCGAGCCCGACGAGGTAGACGTACTTCGGCCCGAACCGGTCGCCCAGCCGGCCGGTGACGAGGAGCGGGACCGCATACGCGAGGAGGTAGGCGCTGGTGACCCAGATGACGGAGTTCACGTCGGCGTCGAGCCCGCGGATGATCGCCGGCGTCGCGACCGACACGATCGTCGAGTCGACGAGGATCATGAAGAAGCCGAGCACCAGCGCCCAGAGGGCCGGCCACGGGCCGCGGTCGCGGACCTCCTCGTGGCGTCCGGCGTAGCCGGCGAGCGGGTGCCGGCGCTCGCGGACTGCTGTTCGTCGATGGCCATGCCGGTCAGAACCCCTCGGTGACGGTGTCGGTGCCACCTCATCATCAGCCTCCGACAGCGCACGGACCCAGTCGACGGTTTGTCACCGGCTGGGACGGTGTTACGCCGTCAGCGTCACGACCCGACGAGCGTCGCCATCAGCCGCTGCAGCTCGACCGCCGGGTCGTCGCAGAGGCCGCCGTGCCGGGGGCTGGGCTGGACGATGGTCGAGCGCGGCGCGGTGAGCCAGCCGAACCGCCGTCCGAGCCCCTCCAGGTGCGGCAGGCCACGACCGCTCGTCGCCGCGGCATACCGCCTGGACCGTGCCGAGCAGGTCCTCGACGGTGCCGAGGTCGAGGTCCGGCGCCAGGGCCCGCAGCCGGACCGCGTCGACGTGGTGCGCCGACTCGAGGAAGTCGGCACTCTGCGCGTACAGGACGACCCCGACGTTGACGAACTCCCCGCGCTCGACCCGCGGGACGCACCGGAGCGTGACGTACTGGTAGCCGATCACGACGCCACCGCCGGGAGCCACGCCGTCCGGGTTGGCCAGCCGGGCGATGAGCATCTCGAGGTAGGCGGATCGGACGGCGGTCGCGTCGGGGAGCCACGGGCGTGGTCTCCAGCCACTCCTCGGGGACCAGGTCGACGACCGACGCCAGCACTGCCGGGGTGAGGATCGCGGCCAGCTCGGCGTGCTGCGCCGCCGGGTCTGCCGGCGACCTCGCGCAGGACGTGGGTGGAGACGTCGAACGCGCTGACCGGCGAACCGCACCGGGTCGGGCTCGCGGCTGGGCCAGCCGTGGTGGAAGTAGAGCGCGGCGCCATGGTCGATCGCCCAGGTGCGGCGGTGCCAGAGCAGCAGGTTCGGGTTGTTCCAGGTGCGGTCGACGTTGGCCGTGAGTGCGTCCAGCCAGACGATGCGGGCCGCGACGTCCTCCGGCGGCGGAACCGACCCGTCGTAGCCGAACGAGCCGGGCAGGAAGTCGACGCCGAGGTTGAGCCCGATGCTGGCGTTGAGCAGGTCCTGGACCTCCTCGTCGGCCTCGTACTTCGCGATCTGCGCGTCGAGCGTCACGAGGGCGAGCCGGGGAACCGGGATCCCGAGCAGCCGGGCGATCTCGGTCACGAGGATCTCCGCGACGAGGACCTTGACCCCCTGGCCGGCGCCGCGGAACTTCAGGACGTAGATCCCGTCGTCGTCCGCCTCGACGAGACCCGGCAGGGAGCCGCCCTCCCGCAACGGCGTGACGTAGCGGGTGGCCGCGACGCGCTCGAGAGCGGCAACGCCTCGAGAGTCGGTCACGGGGAAACCCTAGTGAACCCGCTCGGTGACCAGCCGGTCCGCCGGACGCGGCCAGAAGCGCGACGACGACCACGGCGATGGCGAGGTACCAGAGCGAGGCCCCGGCGAGGACGGCGATGGACCGGCCGTCCGTCGGCATGACCAGCGCGGCGATGACGGTCGCGACGACCAGGGCGACGTTGAGCAGGACGTCGTAGATCGAGAAGACGCGGCCGAGGAAGACGTCGCCGACGATGCGCTGCAGCGTGGTGTCGACGCAGATCTTGATGCCCTGCGTGGTGAGGCCGAGACCGAAGGCCGACACCGCGATGGCCCACGAGGTGAACAGGGCCAGCGGGAAGACCTGCATGACCGCGCCCAGCAGGGCGAGCCCGGCGAGGTAGCGGCGCAGCCCGAACCGGCCGGGTCATCGTCGGGGTGAGGATGGCCGCCGCCCCGAACCCCACGCCGGACGCGGCCACGGCCAGCCCGGCCCCGGCCATCCCGCCGACGGGGTTGCCGGGGGCGAGGTGGTTGCGCGAGATGAGCACCAGGCCGACGATCATCAACCCGTAGGGGAGGCGGGCCGCCGTGACGACGGTGAGGGCCAGCCGGGCCAGTCGCGGCAGGTGCCGGGCGGCGTCGACGAGCCCCTTGACGACGTTGCCGAGGGCCTCGCGGACGGCGTCGCCGGCCTCCTCGAGGTCGGGGCCGAGGAACGGCAGCAGATGGCGACGCCCGACGACAGCAGGTAGAGCACCGAGGCGGTCGCGATGACCGACGGGTCGGAGTCGGTGAGCGCGTGGAGCGCGCCGCCGGCGCCGAGCCCGGACAGGTAGGCGATGGAGCCGCAGGTGGGCACGACCGAGTTCGCGGTGACCAGCAGGTCGCGGTCGACGACGTGCGGGAGGGACGCCGAGAGGCCGGCCAGCAGGAACCGGTTGACCGAGAAGGCGGCGAGGACCAGGACGAAGAACGGCGGCCCGACGTTGTCGTGGCCGACGAGGACGGCGACGAGCACGAGGACGAGCGGCCCGCACGAGGTTGCTGATGACGAGGGTCATCCGGCGGGGCCAGCGGTCGAGGAAGACGCCGACGAACGGGCCGAGGACCGAGAACGGCAGGAGGATCGTCGCGAAACCGGCGGCGATGGCGCCCGCGTTGGGCGCGCGCTCCGGGGAGAAGAGCACGGAGGACACCAGCGCGACCTGGAAGACGCCGTCCGCGAACTGGGACAGCAGTCGCACCGAGAACAGCCGCCGGAAACCCCCGTAGCGCAACAGCGTGCGCAGGTCCCGGAAGAAGGTCACCCGCGCAGGATAGGTGAGCAGGCGTGGCCCGCGACCTGTGCGTTCACGGGACCGCTTGACCGGTTCCGCCAATCCGTGCGTGGCGTCTGTCCCGAAACCCTCACATGAAGACGCTCAGCGCCGGAACCAGGGCGCCCGACTTCCACCTGCCCGACCAGGAGGGGAAGTTCCAGGAGCTGGGCCAGCTGCTGCTGCGGGGGCCGGTGGTGCTGTTCTTCTTCCCGGCCGCCGGCTCGGCGGGGTGCACGCGGGAGGCGGTCCACTTCCGCGACCTGGCCGCCGAGTTCGCCGCCGCCGGCGCCCACCGGCTCGGGATCTCGATGGACGACGTCCGGCACCATGGGGGCGTTCGCCGAGCGCGAGCTGCTGGACTTCCCGCTGCTGGCCGACGTCGACGGCGTCGGTGGCCGAGGCCTACGGGGTGCGTCGCCGGTTCATCACGCCGGTGAAGCGGGCGACGTTCGTCATCGACCAGCACCAGCAGATCGTCGAGGTCATCCAGTCGGAGACGAGCATGACGGTCCACGCGGACCGGGCGCTGGAGGCGCTGGCCCGCCTCGCCTGACCTCAGGCGCCCGGGTTACGGTGCGGATATGCCCACGGAGACCTATGACCCGTATGCCGCGCTGCCGCGGTGCCGACCTTCACCGTCACGTCGACGGACGTCACGGACGGGGAGAAGCTCGGCGACGACCAGGTCAGCGGCATCCTGGGCGCCGGCGGCAAGGACGTCTCGCCCCAGCTCGTAGTGGTCCGGTTTCCCCGAGGGGACGAAGAGCTTCGCCGTCACGGTCTACGACCCGGACGCGCCGACCGCCTCGGGCTACTGGCACTGGGCGGTCGCGAACATCCCGGTGACGACGACCTCGCTCGCCACCGGTGCCGGTGACGAGGCGGGCGCCGGGCTCCCCGAGGGCGCGGTGCAGCTGCGGAACGACTCGGGCAACCGGCAGTTCATCGGCGCGGCCCCGCCGGAGGGTCACGGCCCGCACCGCTACTTCGTCGTCGTCCACGCGGTGGACGTCGAGGAGCTCGACGTCGCGGACGCCGCCCCCGGCGGTGCTGGGGTTCAACCTCTTCTTCCACACGCTCGGGCGCGCCCGGCTCGTCGCCTGGTACGAGCGCTGACCTAACCCGCGGAGCCGCCGCCCCCGACGAGGGCCGCCGCCTGCCGCGCGATCTCGAGCTCCTCGTTGGTCGGGATGACGAGCACCGCGACCGCGCTCGACGGGGTGGAGATCCGGCGCTCGCCGCCGCCGGGCGCGAGGTTGGCCTCGTCGTCGAGCTCGACGCCGAGGATGCCGAGGCCGTGGCAGACCGCGGCCCGGAGCCGCGGGGCGTGCTCGCCGATGCCCGCCGTGAAGACGACCGCGTCGAGCCGGCCGAGCGCCACCGCATACGCACCGATGTACTTGCGCAGCCGGTAGGCGGTGACGTCGAAGGCCAGCCGGCCGTCGGGGTCGTTCTCGGCGACGAGCTGGTCGACCTCGCGGAAGTCGTTGGTGCCGCTCAGTCCCTTGAGGCCGCTCTCGCGGTTGAGGGCGGCGTCGACGTCCTCGGCGGTCATCCCGTTGCGGACCATGAACGACAGGACGCCCGGGTCGATGTCACCCGACCGGGTCCCCATGACCAGGCCCGCCAGCGGGGTGAGGCCCATGGAGGTGTCGATGCTGCGGCCACCGGAGATGGCCGCGGCGCTCGCCCCGTTGCCGAGGTGCAGCACGACGAGCTCGGTGTCCTCGACCGGCTTGTCCAGCACCGCCGCCGCACGCCGGGTGACGTAGGCGTAGGAGGTGCCGTGGAACCCGTAGCGGCGTACCCGGTGCTGCTCGCGCCACGACCTCGGCACGGCGTAGGTGGAGGAGTGCGCCGGCATGCGCGTGGTGGAACGCGGTGTCGAAGACGACGACCTGCGGTACGCCCGGGAACGTCTCGATCGCCACCCGGATGCCCTCGAGGTGGGCCGGGTTGTGCAGCGGCGCCAGGGGTTCCAGCTCCTCGATGGCGCCATGACCTCCTCGGTGACGAGCACCGGGTCGCTGAACCGGTCACCGCCGTGCACGACCCGGTGACCGACGGCGAGCAGGCCGACGCGGTCGAGGTCGGGACCGGCGTCCCGGAACGCGGCGCGGACCCAGGCCAGGGCGTCGCGGTGCGTCGCGATGGGCCCGCTCTTCTTCAGCGTGTGCCGTCGGCCGTCCACGCCCGCGAGGCTCTGGTGCCGCGCCTCCGAGCGCTTCTCGCCGATCCGCTCGATGCTGCCCTTGGCCAGGGCGGACCCGGTCGACGGGTCGACGAGCTGGTACTTCAGCGACGACGAGCCGGCGTTGACGACGAGGACGGCGGCGACGCCGGGCGTCGGTGAGCCGGGGCGCCGGTCACGACCGGCGCCTCCGCCTGGATCGCCGTGATGGCCACGGTGTTGACGATGTCCTGCACCAGGGCTCCCCGCGACAGGTCGTTGACCGGCTTGCGCAGGCCCTGGAGCACCGGCCCGACGGCGACGGCGCCGGCGCTGCGCTGCACCGCCTTGTAGGTGTTGTTGCCGGTGTTGAGGTCCGGGAACACCAGCACGGTGGCGCGCCCGGCGACGGGGGAGTCCTTGAGCTTCGCCGCCGCCACGGCCATGTCGACGGCGGCGTCGTACTGGATCGGTCCCTCGACCGGCAGCTCGGGAGCGCGGGTCCGGACCAGCTCGGTGGCCGCGTAGACCTTGTCGACGTCGGCGCCACTGCCGGAGACGCCGGTGGAGTACGACAGCATCGCGACGCGGGGCTCGATCCCGAACTGGGCCGCCGTCGCCGCCGACGAGACGGCGATGTCGGCGAGCTGCTCGGCGGTGGGGTCGGGGTTCACCGCGCAGTCGCCGTAGACGAGGACCCGGTCGGGCAGGCACATGAGGAACACCGACGAGACGATGGTGACGCCGGGCGTCGTCCGGACCACCTCGAGCGCGGGCCGGATGGTGTGCGCCGTGGTGTGGATCGCCCCGGAGACCATGCCGTCGGCCAGCCCGTCGACGACCATCATCGTGCCGAAGTAGCTGGGGTCGACGACGACGTCCCACGCCTGCTCGGGGGTGACGCCCTTGTGGGCCCGCAGCGCGGCGTACTCCTGGGCGAACCGCGACCGCAGTGGTTCGGCGTGCGGGTCGAGCGAGCTCGGCGGCCGAGATGTCGAGGCCGAGCTGCGCCGCCTTGGCGGTGATGCCGGCCGGGCTGCCGAGCAGCGTCAGCCGGACGACGCCACGGCGCAGCAGCTGGTCGGCAGCGGTGAGGATGCGCGGCTCCTCACCCTCCGGCAGGACGATGTGCTTGCCGGCGCGCCGGGCCCGGTCCAGCAGCTGGAACTCGAACATCAACGGCGTCACGACGCTGGTCGGGCTGACGTCGAGGCGGTCGAGCAGCGCCGCCCCGTCGACGTGCTCCTCGAAGAGCCGCAACGCCGACTCCACCTTGCGCGCGGACGAGCGGGTGAGCCGGGGAGCGACCGCATAGAGGTCGGCGGCCGTGCGCATCGTGCCGGCGGTGGTCGTGATCACCGGCAGGTGCACGTCGAGGCCGGAGATGAGGCGCTCGACCGAGTACGGCAGGTCGAGCCCACCGTTGAGGACGACGGCCGACGGCGACGGGAAGGTCTTGGCCGGGTGGGCCATGAGCAGCGCGAGCAGCACGTCGGCACGGTCGGCGGGCGAGACGACGACGCAGCCCTCGAACAAGCGGTCCAGGACGTTGGGCATGGTCATCGCCGCCACCATCAGCCCGGACGACTCGCGGTCGAGGAGCGCGTCATCGCCGTGGATCAGCGTGCCGCGCACCGCGCTCATCAGCTCGCGAACGGTGGGGGAGTCGAGGACCGGGTCGGTGGGGATCGCGTATGCGGGGACGCCACCGGCCACCCCGGTCAGCGCGGCCTTGGCCGCCGGAACATCCTCCAGCACAACGCGGTTCGCCACCACCGCCAGGACAGAGGCGTGGTGGTGGCGGGCGTCGTCGACGGCGATGTCGGCGGCTACCCGCACCTGCTCGGGCGTCTTGCCCTTGCTGGACACGACGAGCACCATCGGGCTGTTGAGGTTGGCGGCGACCCGGGCGTTGAACGAGAACTCGGTCGGCGACGCGATGTCGGTGTAGTCGGAGCCCGACGACGAGCACGGCGTCGAACCGGCTCGCCACCGCGTGGTAGCGGTCGACGATCGTCGACATGGCGGCGTCGGGGTCGTGGTGGACGTCGTCGTAGAAGACGCCGGACGCCTCCGCCGCGGTCAGCGGGGCCGACGGAGTCAGCGGTGCGTTCCAGCCGGGACAGCAGCAGGTCGAGGACGTGGTCGTCCTCGGCCTTGGCGGTGCGGACGACCGGGCGGAAGACGGCGACCCGGCTCGACCCGTCGGCTGAGCTGGTCGAGGATCCCGACGGCGACCGCCGACTTGCCGGACTGCCCCTCGGAGGACGCGAGGTAGACGCTGGTCGACACGACGTCAGCCGTGCCACGTCCAGTCGCGCACCTCGGGCAGGTCCTCGAGGTGCTCGCGGATGTAGGTCTCGTGCTTGGCCAGCATCTCGTGGCAGTGGGCGGTCAGCTCGTGCCAGCGCGGCGGCCGCTTGAGGCTGCGGCGCAGCGCCTCGATCGCGAGGTGGTAGCGCGACACCCGGTTGAGCACGACCATGTCGAACGGCGTCGTCGTCGTGCCCTGCTCGCTGAAGCCGCGCACGTGGAACCGGCCCGGGTTGCTGCGGCCGTGCACCAGCTGGTGCACCGCCCGCGGGTAGCCGTGGAACGCGAAGATGACCGGCCGGTCCGGGGTGAAGAGGTCGTCGAACACCGAGTCGGCGTAGCCGTGCGGGTGGTCCTCCTCCGGGCAGCAGGGCCATGAGGTCCACGACGTTGACGAACCGGACCTTCAGCTCCGGCGTCCACTCGCGCAGCAGCTCGGTCGCCGCCAGCGCCTCCTGGGTGGGTACGTCGCCGGCGGAGGCGATGACGATGTCGGGCTCCTCGCGGGGTCCGACGTTGGAGGCCCAGCTCCCAGATCCCCGCCGCCCTGCGCGCAGAGCGCGTCGGCCTCGTCCATCGGGAGGTACTGCAGGTGCGGCTGCTTGTCGAGGACGATGAGGTTGACGTGGTCCTTGCTGCGCAGGCAGTGGTTCATGATCGACAGGCCGGTGTTGGCGTCCGGCGGCAGCCAGACCCGCACGACGCCGGGAGCCAGCGGGAGCAGCGAGTCGATGAGCCCGGGGCCCTGGTGCGAGAAGCCGTTGTGGTCGTTGCGCCAGCAGGTGCTGGTCAGCAGGATGTTGAGCGACGACACCGGTCCGCGCCAGGCGAGGTCCTGCGCGTGCTGCAGCCACTTGACGTGCTGGATGGTCATCGACGCCGACACCATGGCGAAGGCCTCGTACGTCGCGAAGACCCCGTGCCGGCCGCTGAGCAGGTAGCCCTCGAGCCACCCGGAGCAGAGGTGCTCCGAGAGGACCTCCATGACCCGGCCGTCGGCGGAGATCTTCTGGTCGGTCGGCAGCAACGGCGCCTGGAAGCAGCGGTCGGTCACCTCGAAGACCGCCTGGAGCCGGTTGCTGGCCGTCTCGTCCGGGCAGAACAGCCGGAAGCGTGCCGCCGCCGTCCTCGGTGCGGTCCGCCGCATACACGTCCCGCATCAGCTCGCCCATCGGGCGGGTGCTCTCGTGCATGGTGACGCCCCGCTCGACGTCGAGGGCGTAGGTCTGGAGGTCCTTGATCGGCAGCTCCTGGAGCAGCCGCCCGCCGTTGGCGAACGGGGTGGCGGACATCCGCTTGTCGCCCTCCGGGGCCAGGGCCCGCAGCTCCTCGACGAGGCGGCCGCTCTCGTCGAACAGCTCGTCGGGCCGGTACTTCGTGAGCCACTCCTGCAGGATCTGCAGGTGGGCCGGGTTGCCCTTGATGCCGGACAGCGGCACCTGGTGGCTGAGGTTGGTGCCCTCGACCTGGACGCCGTCGACCTCGTGCGGGCCGGTCCAGCCCTTGGGCGTGCGCAGCACGATGGCCGGCCAGCGTGTGCCGGACCTGCTCGCTCGGGCCCACCGCCGCGCGCCGACTCGCGCAGCGCGAGGATCTGCTCGTGGCTGCGGACGAGCGCCGCCCACAGGTCGGGGAACACCCGCTCCGGGTCGTCGCCCTCGACGATGATCGGGTCCCAGCCCTGGCTGCGCAGGTAGGCCGTCATGTCCTCGTCGGAGGTGCGGCCGAACACCGTCGGTCCGGCGATCTTGTAGCCGTTGAGGTGGAGGATCGGCAGCACCGCGCCGTCGCGGCGGGGGTTGAGGAAGCTGGGCAGCTTCCACGAGCCGGAGAGCGGCCCGGTCTCGGCCTCGCCGTCACCGACGACGCAGGCGACGAAGAGGTCCGGGTGGTCCATGGCCGCGCCACCGGCGTGCGCCAGCGCATACCCGAGCTCGCCGCCCTCGTGGATGCTGCCCGGGGTCTGCACGCTGACGTGGCTGGGGACGCCGCCGGGGGAGGAGAACTGACGGAACAGCGTGCGCAGGCCCTCGGCGTCGGAGGTGACGTGGGGGTAGACCTCGGAGTAGGTGCCCTCGAGGTATGCGGCGGCGACCAGTGACGGGCCCGCCGTGCCCGGGGCCGGTGACGTAGAGCCAGTCGGAGCCGGTGCGCTGGATGAGGCGGTTCAGCAGGACGTAGATCATCGACAGGCCGGGGCTCGTGCCCCAGTGGCCGAGCAGCCGCGGCTTGATGTGCTCCATCGCCGAGCGGCTCGCGCAGGAGGGCGTTGCCCTGGAGGTAGATCTGGCCGACCGTGAGGTAGTTCAGGGCGTCCCACCAGCGCAGGTCCAGGCGCAGGTCGTCGTCCGGGTAGTCGGCGAGTTCTCGGTCACGGAGGCGGTGCTGGACATGGCGTTCTCCCCTGGTGTCACGACGACGCGGCCGGCGGGCTCGATCCTGCCACGGATGGTCGTGACCGCTGCACCGGGTGCGGTCAGCGGTCGGAGGTCGCCGGCCAGCGGAGCGTTCTCCGCGGTGTTGCGGATGAGGAGCCAGGAGACGAGCCCGCCGGCGACGAGCAGTCCGACGCATATCCACATCGCGGTCCGGTATGCGGCGGAGAAGACGGCGGCGTCGCGGTAGGCGGTGCCGCTCAGGCCGACGAGGGCCGGCAGCGCAGCGACGGCGAGCAGGGTGCCGGCGCGGGCGACCGCGTTGTTGACGCCGCTCGCGGCACCGGCGTAGCGGTCCGGCGCGGCCGCGGCAGCACGGTGGCCGTCAGCGGCGCGACGAGCAGGCAGAGCCCCAGCCCGAAGACGACGACACCCGGGCAGGATGCCGAGCACGTAGGAGGTGCCCGGGCCGACCGCGCTCAGGAGGGCCGACCCCGACCGCGCAGATGACGGGGCCGACGGTCATCGGCAGCCGCGGGCCGATCCGGGCGCCGAGCTCGCCGCCCTTGGCGGCGAGGAACAGCATGAGCAGCGTCATCGGCAGGGTGGCCACGCCCGCCACCAGACGGTCCGTAGCCGAGCACCGTCTGCAGCTGCAGGGTGAGGAAGAACAGGACCGCCCCGAGCGCGCCGTAGACGACGAGGGTCATGAGGTTGGCGCCGGTGAACTGCCGCTCGGTGAAGAGGGACGGCTGGACCATCGGGTTCTGCGGCCCGCCGCTCGACGGCGACGAACCCGAGCCCGAGGACGAGGCCGACGAGCACGACCACCGTGGTCCAGAGCCTGCCCAGGGACGCCGTACTCGATGAGCGCGTAGGTGATCAGCGCGAGCGAAGCGGTCGCGAGGACGGCCCCGAGGACGTCGAAGGTCGCGGCCGGCCTCCTCGTCGCGGGTCTCGGGGACGGTCCGGAGCGGCGAGGACGACGGTGACCGCCGCCAGCGGGATGTTGAGGAAGAACGCCCAGCGCCAGCTGGCGTACTGGACGAGCCAGCCGCCGACGAACGGGCCGATGGCCGCCGCGATGCCGCCGAGGCCGGACCAGGACCCGATGGCCTTGGCGCGGTCCTCGCGGCCGGATCGTGGCCTCGATCATCGACAGGCTGCCCGGGGTCAG
Source organism: uncultured Actinomycetota bacterium (assembly GCA_963770005.1). Lineage (GTDB taxonomy): Bacteria > Actinomycetota > Actinomycetes > Actinomycetales > Dermatophilaceae > Lapillicoccus. The sequence goes on from CAVYNX010000007.1 coordinate 128,772, forward strand.
CAGGGCGCCGGCGACGCCCTGCAGGACGCGGGCGACGATGAGCTGGCCGGGTTCTGGGCGAAGCCGCAGAACGCCGAGGTGACGGCGAACCCGATGACGCCGATGACGAAGATCCGGCGTCGGCCGAAGCGGTCGCCGAGGCTGCCGCCGAGGAGGATCAGCGACGCCAGGGAGAGCAGGTAGCCGTTGGTGACCCACTGGAGGTCGGCGAGGCTGGCGTCGAGGTCCTCGCCGATCCGGACCAGGGCGACGTTGATGATGGTGCCGTCGAGCATGGCCATGCCCGAGCCCAGGACTGCCGCCGGCACGATGCCGCGCCCGGTCTTCGAGGAGAGCTCGACCGCCGTCACCCGGGCAGTCTGGCATCCGGGTCGGACCGAGGCCGTGCCCGGTAGCGTCCCGGGGATGGGCGAGACTCCCGCGTTCGGTCCGGGTCGGCTGCGGCAGAACGCGATCTACCGGGCGGGGGCCCTGCAGGAACCGCGGGACGCTGCCCTACGCGCCCGGGGGATCGGCACCGCGCAGTACACGTCCGACCCCCTGTTCCGGGAAGCTGGTGGCGGCTCGCGCACCATCTGTCGGAAATACCCGAATAATACGAGTTATTACCAAATCGGTCACTTGCCCGGCAAGGTGTGCGACTCTCGGATCCTCCCGCGAGTCGAACGATCGTGTTCGCGGGGCGTCTGGCCCGCCAGCAATGACGTGGCCATTCTTCTCTGCTGCCGGCCGACTTGGTCGTCGGTCTGTGCGCGAGTCGATGAGGTTCCAAGTGATCAAGAATGTGCTGCGTCTGACCGTCGGCGGGGCGCTCCTCGTGTCTGCAGAACTCACATGACCCCACGTCGTGGTGAAAGCGCTCCCACCCGCGGCTACCTCCCGCGGCGGCGCATGGGGATCGCGGTCGCATCCACGCTGGGGCTTCTGCTCTCTCTGGCCGGTGGCCTCTACTTCGCGGTGGCAGCCCAGGCCGCCACCACCCCGGTGGGGTTGGGTACCGCCGGGACCTACTCGGTTCTGGCCGGTAACAGGTGTCGAACACGGGGAACACCACCCTGGTAGGGGACCTTGGGGTCAGCCCCGGCACGGCGATCACCGGGTTTCCGCCGGGTGTGGTGTACGGCACGACGCGTGTCGCCGCAGCGCGCGAGTCGGGGCGCAGGCCGACCTCGTCACTGCTTACAACGACGCGGCGGGTCGCCCGGCGAGCATTCTCGCGTCCGCGGAGCTGGCCAACCAGACTCTCGTGGACGGTGTCTACTCTGCCTCGGGGGCCCCGCTCAGCTTGAACGGGACCCTGACGCTGGACGGTCAGGGTGACCCGAGCTCCACCTGGATCTTCCAAACCGATTCGACGCTGATCACCGGGACGGACAGCCATGTCGTCCTGATCAACAGCGCACAAGCGTGCAATGTCTACTGGAAGGTCACCAGTTCGGCGACGTTGGGCACGTCGTCCACTTTTACCGGCTCGATCCTCGCCCTGACCTCGATCACGGTGGCCCACGCGGCTGTGGTGGATGGTCGAGCGTTGGCACGGAATGGGGCCGTCACCCTTGACGACGCCACGTTCCGCGATCCGGGTTGTTTGAGCAGCTCCACGGTCACGGTGACCGCTCCGGCGGTCACGGAGACGGCGACAGTGACTGCTCCGGCGGTCACGGAGACGGCGACAGTGACTGCTCCGGCGGTCACGGAGACCGCGACGGTGACTGCTCCGGCCGTCACGGAGACCGCGACGGTGACTGCTCCGGCTGTCACGCAGACGGTGACCGAGACGCTGCCGGGGTCCACGTCCACGTCCACGGTGACGGACACGGTGACGGTGACCGCTCCGGCTGTCACGCAGACGGTGACCGAGACGCTGCCGGGGTCCACGTCCACGTCCACGGTGACGGACACGGTGACGGTGACCGCTCCGGCGGTCACGCAGACGGTGACCGAGACGCTGCCGGGGTCCACATCGACGGTGACCGCTCCGGCGGTCACGCAGACGGTGACCGAGACGCTGCCGGCTGTCACGCAGACGGTGACTGCTCCGGCGGTCACGCAGACGGTGACGGAGACTGCTCCGGCTGTCACGCAGACGGTGACCGAGACCGCCGGGACCGCCACGGTGACGCAGACGCTGCCGGGGTCCACGTCCACGGTGACGGACACGCAGACGGTGACCGCTCCGGCTGTCACTCAGACGGTGACCGAGACCGCTCCGGCGATCACGCAGACGGTGACGGAGACCGTCGGGGCCGCCACGGTGACGCAGACGCTGCCGGGGTCCACGTCGACGGTGACTCAGACAGCGACGGTGACTGCTCCGGCGGTCACGCAGACGGTGACCGCTCCGGCTGTCACACAGACGGTGACAGACGCGACGGTGACCGCTCCGGCTGTCACGCAGACGGTGACGGAGACCGCTCCGGCTGTCACGCAGACGGTGACCGAGACCGCCGGGACCGCCACGGTGACGCAGACGCTGCCGGGGTCCACGTCGACGGTGACGAACACGCAGACGGTGACCGCTCCGGCTGTCACGCAGACGGTGACCGCTCCGGCTGTCACGCAGACGGTGACTGCTCCAGCTGTCACGCAGACGGTGACTGCTCCGGCTGTCACGCAGACGTGACCAAGACCGTCGGGACCGCCACGGTGACAGAGACGCTGTCGGTGGCCACGTCGACGGTCACTGAGACGGCGACGGTGACTGCTCCGGCTGTCACGAAGACGGTGACTGCGCCGGCTGTCACGAGGACGGTGACCACGACGTTGCCTGGTTCAACGGTGACGTTGCCGGGGTCCACGTCGACGGTGACTGCCCGACACGCAGACGGTGACCGAGACCGTCGGGACCGCCACGGTGACGGAGACGCTGCCGGGGTCCACGTCGACGGTGACGGACACGCAGACGGTGCTCATGACCGTCGGGACGGCCACGGAGACTGAGACCGCGACCGTCAACGACGACCGTCACTGCAACCACGACGCTCCTCAGCGAGCGGAGCCGAGCAGGCCGGTGACGTGCGCCCGCGTACCGGAGAGAGTGTGTGAGTGGCTCGTTCACGATCAACTCCGGCGGGGGCGCCGAGAGCAACGTGAGCGGTGCGCTCCTGGTCGGCCTCGCGGGTCTCTTGAGTCTGCTGGCTGGGCTGTTCGTCTTCCTCCGCAGGCGCCAGCACTAGGAACCGCGTTCACGTCCGAGGGGGAGTGGCGGAGGTCACTCCACGCTCCCCCGAGGACGTGACACTAGGCCGGCGGACGACGAATTCGGCGGCAACTTCGTGGCAAGGGATCTCCGTGACCAAGACGCACCTCCCCGCGTGGTCTGCACTGATGGCAGTGGTGGGCGTCGTCGTCCTGATGCTCGGCGCTTCCGTCGCGAACGCGGCACCCACCGCAAGAGCGCTGGACGACCCCACGCCGAGCGCTCTCGTCACCGTTACCGTGACCCCGACGATCCTGGTGAGCAAGAACGCGAACGGGGAGCTGGTCACCGTGGGGACCGTCACGCCAGGCGATAAGCCGGCTGCCACTACCGGGGCAAGTTCGGGCGGCTTCCTTGGTTGGATCGTCGTCGGTCTGGTGCTCGTTGTGGCGGCTGGAGCGGCCTACTGGTGGCTCCTCCGCCGTCGTTCCACCGCCCACGTCGGACGCCGTCGAGCACGCGTGAGGCCGCAACCCGACACACGTCCGCAAGAACGACCTGAGCATTGACCACGCGTGCCTCGCGACGGCCGCTGGGGACTCTGCCGAGTCTTCTGCTCGTGCTGTTCCTTGTCACGTCCGGTGTGCTGCTCGGGGCATCAGGCATGTACATCCACTTGTCGCAGGAGCCGGCCCCTCTTCCCACGCGCACATTTGGTCCGGTGGTCGGCGCCGCGCCGACGGTTTCCGCGCCGGAGTCGGCCGCAGCACCGGAGACGGCCGCGCCTCCGACTTCCACTCCAGCGGTCGTCATCCGCAGCTCAGTCCCAGCACGCTGAGCATCCCGTCCCTAGGAACGACGGCGCCCCTCGATGTCCTGGGTGTCGAGGATGGTCAGCTCCTGCTCCCGGAGCCGAAACGCCTGACCCTGTTCAAGGACGGGAGCTACCCCGGCGATCCGCAGGGCACCGTGCTGGTGGCCGGCCACCTGAACAGCAGCTCCTTGGCTCGCGGCGCACTGTTCCACCTCGCGGAGATCGAAGAGGGCGCGACCATCTGGGTGACAGATGCGACCGGACGCCCCCACGAATATCGAGTCGTCAGCCTGCAGGTGCTGTTGAAGCAGGCGTTGCCCCGCTCACTCTTCAGTCGCGAGGGTGATCCCGAGCTGGTCGTCGTGACCTGTGGCGGCGACCTCACCGATACGGGCGAGGGTCGTCACTACGCCAGCAACGTCATCGTGACCGCAGTGCCCGTGGGCGACGGTAACTCCTAATGGCTGAGACCGAGGTTGTCGCACAGCCGGATCTCGGGGTCTCGGCGGGAGGGAGCAAGCGACTCAGCGGTCGCAGCCCGGCCCCACGTCGGTTGGGCTGGTGGGGGCCGATCGTCGCGATGCTCATCGGCGGTCTGGTGCGGGTGTGGAACGTCGGCACCCCCGCCTCCTTGGTTTTCGACGAGTCCTACTACGTCAAACAGGCGTATTCGATGACTCAGTACGGGGTCGAGCTGTACGTCGATCCCGCGCTCGCGGGAACGACGCCCAATGTGATGTTCGAGGCGGGGACCCTCAACGTCTTCACCACTGCCGGCGACCTCGTCGTCCATCCACCGCTGGGCAAGTGGCTCATTGCGATGGGCCAGCTCGCGTTCGGGGCGCAGAACTCGTACAGCTGGAGGGTCGCGGCGGTCGTCGCCGGCATGCTGTCCATCTTGATCGTCGGACGCCTCGCACTACGACTTACCGGCTCTGCGTACTACGGAACGCTCGCTGCAGGCCTCCTGGCGTTCGAGGGAACTCATGTCGTCGAGTCACGAACGGGGATCCTCGACATCTTCCTGACGCTCTTCGTCGTCGGCGCGTTCGCCTGTCTGGTGGCCGATCGTTTCGCCGGACGAGCGAAGCTGGCGTCTGCGCTGGCGCACGAGGTGGGGACGGAGGCGTCAGCCCTCGGTCCCTATGTGGGAGGGCGCTGGTGGCGCGTGGGGGCCGGCGTGCTTCTCGGCATGGCCGTGGCCACGAAATGGTCCGCTCTTCCCTTCATCGCCATCTTCGGGATCATGACCGTGCTGTGGGACATGAATGCTCGAAGGGGCGCAGGCATCAGCAGGTGGTTCGCGGGAACGTTGAGTCGCGACGCGGTGCCGGCGTTCGTGTCGATCGTGGGGACTGCCCCGGTGGTCTACCTGCTGAGCTGGAGCGGTTGGTTCGCGTCGTCTCTCGGGTGGGGCCGGCATTGGGCAGACGAGCATCCGGCGGTCGGGATCGACTCACTCATCCCCAATCCTCTGCGTTCACTTATCCACTATCACGAGGAGATGTGGAGAGTCACGACGAGTGTGACCACGTCCCATCCCTATGCCACCAAACCGATTGGTTGGTTCTTCCAGGAGCGGCCGACACTTTTCTTTCTTCGCCAGACAACAGAAGGGGCGCCGGGCTGCCCCGCGGGAGGGGGCGGGCCGTGCACGGAGATGGTGACCTCGCTCGGCACCCTGTCGATCTGGTACGCCGGCGTCATCGCAGTGGTGGCGTTGTTGGTTCTCTGGATCGCCGATCGCCAGTGGCGTTCTCGCCTTCGGCTTCAGCCCGATTGGACCCTTGGAGCCAGCCTTTCGGGGATCCTGGCCGGCTACGTACCGTGGCTGCTCGTTGGTGAGCGAACCATCTACTCGTTCTACTCCGTGGTGTTCGTCCCGTGGGTCGTGCTGTGCATCGTGGTGGCGCTTCATCGGCTTGAAGGACGCCGCTTGACGACTCTCCGATATCGACTTGCCCGCAGCCTCGGTGTCGCTCTGTTGGTGACGTCGATAGTGCTCTTCGCCTGGTTCTGGCCCGTACTGACAGGACAGAAGCTCACCCATGCGGAATGGCTGGCGCGCATGTGGCTGTCAACCTGGCACTAGCTAGCGTCGATCTTGACGTGACTTCGTTCCACAGACCGCGACGGTGCACGCTGACCTCGCGTGTGTACTTAATCGTGTCCGGAGGGGGACTTGAACCCCCACGCCCGTTAAAGGGCACTAGCACCTCAAGCTAGCGCGTCTGCCATTCCGCCACCCGGACCGGGTGTGCCGACGGGCCGTTTCCCGAGCCCCTCAGCGCGCCGAAACGGTAGCACGCAGGCGCGGTGGACCACGAACCCGGACAACGCGGGTCGGGCCTGCTGGGGCGCCTGCCAGACGGGGTCGCCGCGACGGTCAGGAGCCCACGGGCGCGTGCTGCTGCAGGAACCGCAGCACGTCCGTGTCGTCGACGCCGGGGAAGACGCCCGGGGGCATGGCGGCGAGCAGGTGCGAGTGGACCCGCGCGCTCGGCCAGGCCAGGCGGTCCCATCGCGACGCCAGGTCGGCCGGTGGCAGCGAGCAGCAGGTCGGGTCGGGACACCGCGAGACGGACCGGTGGGTGGTGTCACGGCCCCGCATCCACTTGACGTGCTGGTACGGGACCCCGACGCGACACCGAGAAGGTCCCGGCCGGCGTCGGGTCGACCACCGCCGTGCACCAGTAGGTGCCCGGAGCCGGTGTCGGTGTACTGCTGGTAGGCCGTGGACAGGTCGCGCTGGTCGAAGACCGCGCGCGCGGTCCAGTAGCGGCAGACCCGCTTGCCCTCGATCGCGCCGGTCGTGTCGGTGGGGAAGTGGACGCCGTCGTTCTCGTAGGCCTTGAAGATGATGCCCGACGAGCGAGATCCGCATGAAGTGCACGGGCAGGCCCAGGTGCCGGGTGGCCAGGTTGGTGAACCGGTGGGCGGCCATCTCGTAGGACACGGCGTAGGCGTCGCGCAGGTCCTCGATGGCGATGTCCTTGCGCGCCTTGGCCTTCGACAGCAGGGTGAGCGCGGGCTTCTCGGGGATCAGCAGAGCGGCGGCGAAGTAGTTGACCTCCACCCGCTGCTCGAGGAACTCGCCGTAGTCCTGGGGGACCCGGTGCTCGAGCACGATGTGCCCGAGCGCCTGCAGGGCCAGCGACCGCGAGTCGCTCTGCCCGGCCGTCGGCTGCGGCAGGTAGATCCTCCGGTGGGCCAGGTCGGTGACCGTCCTCGTGGACTCCGGCAGGTCGCTGGTGTGGACGAGCGAGAAGCCCAGGTGGTCGGCCATCTGGTCGACGGCGGTCCGGGTGATCGGTCCGGTCGCGTAGCCGGTGGCGCCCAGCAGACCGGCGGCGGCCTGCTCCACGTCGGCGAAGTAGTTGTCCTGCTCGCGCATCCGCAGCCGGAGCCTCGCGTTGGCCCGGCGGGCCTCCTCCGGGGTCGCCGCACCGCTCGGCGCGGATGGCGGCGAGCGCCTGGTGCAGGCCGACCAGCGCCTCCAACGCCTCGGGCGGGAGTCGCCGGCCGGGGCGGACCGCGGGTATGCCCAGCGCCTGGAAGGAGTCCTCGCGCTGGGCCTTCTCGAGCTCGATCTCCAGGGCGGCGCGGCGGTTGGAGGCGTCGACCGTCAGCAGGTCGGTCAGGCTCACGCCGAGGGCGGCGGCGAGGGCGGTCAGGACTCCCAGCCGGGCCTCGCGCTTGCCGTTCTCGATCAGTGACAACGCCGACGCCGACATCCCCGCCGACGGCGGCGACGTCCCCGAGCGTCCGGTCCTGACGGCGACGGTGGTGTCGCAGCTGGCGACCGACCGTGAGGACATCCGGTGCGGTGACGGGGGTCACGGATTGTCCGGGCGGTGCGGGATGCGACATCGGTCATCGGTGCACGTTAGCGCAAGAACCGCTGATTTTGACAGCGACAACGCTGGTCGAACCGGGTCCACGTGGGCTGAAAGTGGAGGCCAGCCACCCGCCGCACCGTCAAGGAGCTCCTCATGACCGCGATCCTCGAACCGACCGCCACCCGCACCCCGTTCACGTCCGAGGCGGCCGCCGAGCTCAGCCGCTCCTGGGCCGGCCAGGAGCGCTGGGCCGGCATCGAGCGCAGCTACACCGCCCAGGAGGTCATCCGGCTGCGCGGCACGCGTCATCGAGGAGCACACCCTCGCGCGGCGGGGCGCGACGCGGCTGTGGCAGCAGCTGCGCACCCGACCGGTCACCCGCGCCCTCGGTGCCCTGACCGGCAACCAGGCCGTCCAGATGGTCCGCGGCGGGCTCGACGCCATCTACCTGTCGGGCTGGCAGGTCGCGGCGGACGCCAACCTCTCCGGCCAGACCTATCCCGACCAGAGCCTGTACCCGTCGAACTCGGTGCCGGCCGTGGTCCGGCGCATCAACAACGCGCTGCTGCGGGCGGACCAGATCGAGCACAGCTCCGACGCCGGGGACACCGACTGGCTGGTGCCCATCGTCGCCGACGCCGAGGCCGGGTTCGGCGGAGCGCTGAACGCCTTCGAGCTGATGAAGCAGATGATCGCCGCCGGCGCGGCCGGGGTGCACTGGGAGGACCAGCTCGCCTCGGAGAAGAAGTGCGGGCACCTCGGTGGCAAGGTCCTCGTGCCGACCGTCCCAGCACGTCCGCACCCTCAACGCCGCCCGGCTGGCGGCCGACATCGAGGACGTGCCCACCCTCGTCATCGCCCGCACCGACGCGCTCGCCGCCGACCTGGTGACCAGCGACATCGACCCGATCGACGCGCCGTTCCTCACCGGTGAGCGGACGGGCGAGGGGTTCTTCCGCGTGCGCAACGGGATCGAGCCCGTGCTGGCCCGAGCCAAGGCCTACGCGCCCTACGCCGACCTCATCTGGGTGGAGACCGGCACCCCCGACCTCGGGCTGGCCCGCGAGTTCGCCACCGAGCTGCACCACGCGTACCCGGGCAAGATGCTCGCCTACAACTGCTCGCCGTCGTTCAACTGGACGGCCGCGCTCGACGAGCGCGAGATCGCGTCCTTCCAGGACCGGCTCGGCGAGCTCGGCTACCGGTTCCAGTTCATCACGCTGGCGGGCTTCCACGCGCTCAACCACTCGATGTTCACCCTCGCCCACGGGTATGCGCGCACCGGCATGCCGGCGTACGTCCAGCTGCAGCAGGCCGAGTTCGCCGACGCGGCGCGCGGCTACACCGCGGTCAAGCACCAGGCCGAGGTCGGCACGGGCTACTTCGACCAGGTCGCGACCGCCCTCAACCCGACGGCCGGAACGCTGGCCATGTCCGGGTCCACCGAAGCGCAGCAGTTCGCCTGAGCCATGTCCGCACCCGCGATCCAGGAGACCCTCATGTCCACGATGTCGCCGACGTTGCCGTCGCCCACTACCGCACCGGTGTTCGCCACCACCGCCGAGCGCCGTGGGCTGGCGCCGGGCACGCTGATGCTGTGGCGGCACGTCCCCCAGTGCACCGAGTCCGGTTCCGAGCTGGTGGGTCGTGGAGCCGCCGACCTTCGTCTTCTACCCGTTCCAGGCGGAGCCGCACACGGGGATGATCGACCTGCGGCTGTTCCGGTTCGCGTACCAGGCCGCCGCCGTCGCCTTCGCCCCCGGGGCCGGCTACACCTCGGTGACGCTGGCCGAGACCGCGGAGCCGAGCGGTCCGGCGTACACCCTGGCGACCACAGGTCTGCTGAACCTCTACTCCGTCGGGTGGGCCGCTCGAGCGGGAGCGGTCACCTTCAACCCGTGACACCGGGGAGACCGTTGCCCCCGCTGGCGGTTCATCCCGACGACGGCGCGTACCGAATCCCGCGCCGATGCACGAGCCGAGCGACGACGACGTTCGCCCAGCGGCGAGCATGGTCGTCCTCTCCTCGCCGGAGGGGTCCGGCGACGCCGTCAACTCGGAACGTCTCCCGCGCGGCCATCACCGGGAATCCTTTCTCGCACAAGAGCACTGACGCCTGGGCGGCCGCAGAACCGGCCAGCCATGGATAGCCGGTGCGGGTGTCGAACACGGCGACCAGGGGTGGAGCGTCCGACTTCGACAGGTGCGCCAGCCATTCGCGGACACCGGCGTCGGGCACGGCGCGGCCGGTTCGCGCGCAGGCCGCCTGGCGGCTCTCGGCCGTGGACATGCCGAGGTCGTGCGTCGGCGCGCCGACGATGAGCAGCTCGATCTCGTCGCTGAGCCGGATCGGTGCATCCTCCACGTTGGCGACGTCGGTGGGCACGCCGTGTGACCGGATGGTGCCGGCCACGACCTCGGCGACGTGGTGCGTGTTCCCGAAGTACGTCTCGACGACCACAAGTGCGGACATGGCGCAACCTCCTTTGACTGTTGACACAACCCTCTGACGGCGCGATCGCTTGAGACAGGGCCGAAAGTCCCCCACTAGCCGAGTGGGCTTCGCTCTCGATGACGGCGCTGAACGCCTCTCGCGGGCGCAGTCGCCGTGGCGGTGGAGTGCACCACGGCAAGGGGGCAGTGGGCACGCGTGATCATGGTTCGTGACACCGACCCGAACAACAGGGCCGACACGGAGTTGAGGCCTCTGCTGCCGACGACGAGGAGCATCGCATTCATGCTCAGCTTGTCGAGCAGCTCCGGTGCCGAACCGGCTGCGACGTACTTACGCACGTCGACGTCCGGGAAGGCCGTGGAGATCGGGTCGATCACGTGGCTCGAGGAGCCGACGGCTCCGGATCTCGAGATCCTCCCGCCCGGCCGTCAGGTCCACGAGCGAGCTCAGGTCGGCGACGTCGAGCGACCACGCATGGACGGCGGTGAGGCCGACTCCCAGGCGGCGGGCCTCGGAGAAGGCGAACTCGGCGGCGTCTCCACTGTCGGGCCCATCGATGCCGACGATGACCCGCATCCCGCTCAGCGATCGACTGGCCCTCTCGCCAACGACGATCAGGGGGCAGCTCGCCCTCGTGGAGGTGGCGGCGCCGGTCGAACGCGAGACGGCCCGGTGAAGCCGCCCGAGTCGCCGGTGCCCGATCACCACGACGGCCGCATGCTGCGCCTCGGTGAGCAGAACCTCGGAAGCGCCCTTGGCGACGCAGGCGGTCTCGACGTGAAGGGTCCGCTTGAGGGACCTGACGTAGCGCGCGGCGTCTTCGGCGTGGCGACACGCCAGTGTGAACGACGACACGGTCGAGGTAGCGGTCCCGGCGATACTCAGGCCGTCCTCGAGCGCATCAGGGTGGTAGGCCGCCACCAGGCGAAGTGGCGCCCTCGTGCTCGTGGCGTACTCGACTGCCCACGCGATCGCGGGAAGGGTCTCGGGCGAGCCATCGACGCCGACCACGACGGGACGAACGAGCAGGTGCGGGGAGATGGTCATCGGCGTTCCTGCCCGATGGCGGCCTGCCCGCGGACCACGGCGACGGGGCAGTGCGAATGCCGCAGCACCTCCGCGCTGACCGATCCCAGAAGAGCGCCACGGACGCTGCCGAGACCGCGGCTCCCGACGACCACGAGGTCGGCCTGGTAGGAACGGTCGATCAGCGCCTGGGCCGGCGTGTCGACCACCACCTGGATGTGGCTCTCGACCTCCGGGTACTTCTCCGCCCACGGCGCGGCGGCAGCGGCGGCCAGCTCCTGGCGGTGATGGGCCGCGGCGGCACGCACCTCCTCGGCGATGGTCGGCACCAGCTGGTAGGTCGCGAGCTCTTCGGTGTCCCAGGCGATGACGATGTCGAGGGCGCGATGACGGACGGAGGCGGCGGCGAACGCATAGGCCAACGCGTCGTCTGACAGGTGCGAGCCGTCGAACCCGACGACGACGTGGCTGGACGGGCCGACCTCGCCCTCTCGTCGTCGGCGTCGCGGACCACGACAACCGGGCAGAGTGCGTGGCTGGCCGCGTGCAGCGAGGTGGACCCGAGCAGGATGCTGCCGACGACACCGCGTCCCCGGGCGCCGATGACGAGCGTGTCCGCCGTTGCCGCCGCGTGCTCCAGCGCGACTGCGGCGGGGCCGGTGGTGATCTCGGACGTCACGGTGAGCTCGGGCGCGATGGCGTGAACCTGCTCCACCGCGGCTTCCACGACCCAACGCTGGTCGTCCAGGTTGGTCGGGGGGACGAGCATCGGTGACCAGACCGTGACGCCGGTCTCCAGGGCGTGGACCAGGTGTAGCGGGATCGAACGGCTGCTGGCTTCCGTGACGGCCCACTCGAGCGCCCGACGGCTGTGGTCGGACCCGTCGATGCCGACGAGAACGGGGCGGGACGTGTGCATGGTCATGATCTGGTCCTCTCGCGAGCAGCGGCCGGGTGGTTGCGCATCCGGGGACGACGCTGGCTCATACGTCGAGCGTGCCGTCGCGTGGCGCGCGGCACCCGGGCCGAAGGTCCCTGTCATGACGGTGGCCACCCTTCACACCGGACGGGACCTTCGGCCCTGCACGACGAAGGACTCAGCCGCGAGCCTCGGAGGTAGGCCCAACTGTCGAGTCACGGCGGTTGCCACGGAGGAGAGAGCAATGCACACGAAGCTGACCAGAGCGCTGATCGTCTACGAGTCGATGTTCGGCGGCACACGTCGCATCGCCGACGCCATCGCTGAGGGGCTGTCAGCCTCGGCGGACTGCACCGTCGTGGAGGTGGCGCATGCGCCTTCGGTCATCGGGCACGACCTGGACCTGCTGGTGATCGGGGCTCCGACCCACGCCTTCGGGTTGTCCACTCCCGCAACTCGGCGCGAGGCCGAGGCGGAGATCTCAGGGCCGGTGATCTCGCGGGAGCAGGGCGTACGCGAGTGGCTCGCCGGGCTGATCGTGCTCACGCCGATGATCCGGACAGCAGCGTTCGACACCAGCGTCAAGCAACGGTGGGTACCTGGGTCCGCTGCTCATCGGATCGCCCGCGCGGCGAACCACAAGGGACTGACGCCGGTCGCCGCGCCCATGTCCTTCCGGGTGGAGGGCAAGACCGGTCCATTGCTCGCCGGTGAGCTGGACCGGGCGCGCGAATGGGGACAGGCGCTGGGAGCGGAGCTGACTGCGGCCACCGCGGGAAGCATCCGCTGAGCCATCGCGCGAGCAGGCCGCGCGAGCCAGGCTTCTCAGCCGCCCATCAGCAGGCCCTCGATGTCGTGCTGTTGCACGAGAGGCTCGAGCTCCTCGACCACCGAGGAGTGCAGCCGGACGCGGACGGAGTCCGGCAGTGCACGGTGGTAGTCACGCGTCATCACCAGGCGGTGGACATCGCTGACCTTGACGTCCGCGGCGGTCACCCCGAGGACGAGGACCGCGCGCGACCGCGAGGAGTGGTTGGCCGTACCGCGGTGGACGGCGAGAGCACTGCGGCCCGAGAGGTCGCCGCGTTTCGGGTACCGGCGTTGCCCGAGCCGCGCCGTAGCGCGAGGCTGCCGTCCGCGGAGGGAACATCCCGTGGTCGAAGTCCTCCGCCGTGTCCCACTGCGTGCCGGGGGCGATCTCGAACGGCGCCAGGTCGGGCGAGACATCGACGGTCGTGGCGTTGAACGCCAAGGAGGTCAGCCGGCCCTCGTACCGCGTCTCGTCGGGCATGGCGAAGTCCCGGTGCCACGGCTGGTCGACGGCACCTGGCAGGGCGACGTCGAAGCCGAGCTCGACGATGCGGTAGTCCGGCCCGAGGACCGCCTCGGACAGGTGCGTCACCCACGGATGGGTGACGAGGTCCAGGAAGCCACGGATGCGCTGCGGGTGCACGGCGAGGTAGTACCGGTGAGGGCCGCGCGGCACCGTGCCCCCGGCGTACGACATGGCGTCCGTGAAGACGGCCGTGAAGTCCTCGAGGAGCCGGTCGGCCCACGCCGACGGCAGCGCCTGAGCGAGCCCGACGATGCCGTCCCGGTAGACGGTGTCACGGAGGTCTCCGGCGAGTGGCGCGGCGACGACGGCGTCGGGTGGTTTCGTGGCGGATCAGTCCTTCTGGGCTCAGCCCACACCGCGTGGGCCGGGAGCTACGGCCTGAGCCGCATTACCAGGCTACGTCGACCGCTTCCGTGAAGGGGCTGTTCGTCGTTCGCCGCGCCGGTCGGTGATGAACGCGACCACGTCGAGCAGCACCTCGTCGGTGATCTGGTGCCCGAGCTCCGGGTAGTAGTGCTCCGAGACGGCGGTATGCCGGCGCAGCCAGTCGCTCATCTCCTCCGACTCCGCACGGACGATGACGTCGTCGCGCCCACCCACGGCGGAGAAGGTGGGCGGGCGAACGCCGCTCCAGCTCCACGCTGTCGGTGCGGCGCCCCGGCATCCGGAAACCGCAGATCTGGCCGGCGTAGGCGAAGCGGTGCGGCTCGTGACGCAGCAGCTCGAGCGCCAGCGCGCCGCCCTGGGAGAACCCGAGCAGGCCGACCGGCCGGTCGCCGCCCCACACCTCGTCCACCCACGCCAGCACGTCCTGCACCGAACGGTCGAAGACTCGCAGCGGTTGTCGGTAGCCGTCGTACCAGGCCCAGCGATCGCGCACGGGGACGGTTCCGCGCAGCGCCACCCCGACCACCCCGTCGGGCAGCATCGGGAAGATCCCCGTCAGGTCCTGCTCGACGCCGCCGTAGCCGTGCAGCAGCACGAGCAGCTCGTCCCTGGCGCCGCCCGTGTGCGGGGCCGACCACACGGCCGTTGTCGAGAGCCCGGAACCGCTGACCGTCACCCGCCGATTCTGGTTCGGGCCGACGCACGAGGCAAATGCTCCTACGGCGCCGGATTGGCCTTGGCCCAGGCGACGATCGTGTCGGGCTCGTTCATCGCGGTGCCGTCGTCGAGCACCAGCACGGGGACGAAGAACGAGCCGGTCAGGGCGTGAACCTCGCGGCGGACCTTGAACTGGAGCCACCTCGGCAGGTGCTCCTGTCCCTTGGCCTTGACGATCTCCGGTTCGTGACCGGCGTCGACCAACGCCTGGTGCGCCTTGTGACAGTCGTGATGGTCGCTGCCGTTCGTGCTCCAACAGATGTACAGCCTCATCGGTCTGCCTCTCCACTGGGTGCGATGCCCCCCACCGACGATAGGCCGACGCGGTTGCCCGGTAGCCGAGAACGACGAACCCCGACGCCGCGCGAACGGGCGCCCTACGCTCTGAGCAGCCCCCAGCGATCCGAGGTCACGATGCCCGATGGCAACGCCGCCCTGCACGTCCCCGCCGGTGATGGCGAGGCGTGGTGGTTCCTGGCCACGCGGATGACCGTGCTGGTCGACGCCGACCGCAGCGCCGGGAGCCTGACGCTGGCCCTTCAGGAGTCCCCGGCGGGCTTCGGTCCGCCACGGCACGTCCACGACGCGGAGGACGAGGCGTTCTTCGTCCTCGACGGCGCCATGCACATCGTGTGCGGGGCGCAGGCCTGGGACGCCGGGCCGGGGAGCTTCACCTGGCTCCCGCGCGGGGTGCCGCACACCTTCCTCGTCACCCAGGCGGGCCGGATGCTGCAGCTGACCACGCCGTCGGGGTTCGAGCTCATGGTCAGCGAGGTGGGCACCAGGGCGGCGGGCCCCGGGCTCCCGCCGCCGGCGGCTCCGGACATCCCGCGGTTGGCGGCGGCGGCCGCGCGCCACGGGAGCACGCTCGTCGGGCCGCCGCTCGACCCGACCGACTTCGGTCTCACGCCCTAGCCGACCCTCACCACTCGTCGCCGAAACTGGTTTGTCCTGGAGTGGGTTCGGTGCTGGTATGCCCCGTATGGATCCTGCGGCGGTGCTGGCGGCCTACGACGAGCAGATCCGCCGACATCCCGGGATCGAGCCCGGTTCCGTGGTGGAGCGCGTCGCCCGGACGGTCCGCGTCGTGGGATCGCCCGACCGATGGAGCGGGGTCATCTGGAGCGACCTGTCGCACGACGACGTCGACACCGTGATCGCGGACCAAGTGGCCGCGTTCGGTGCGCTGGGTCGGACCTGGGAGTGGAAGTACTACTCCTACGACGAGCCGCCGACGCTGCCGGAGCGGCTGCGGGCCCACGGTCTGGTCCCCGACGAGGTGGAGTCGCTGATGGTGGCGACCATCGACGACCTGGACCTCGAGGTCGCTGCACCCACCGGAGTGGAGGTGGTCGAGGTCCGCGACGAGGCCGGGGTCCGCGACACTGGTCCAGGTGCACGACCAGGCGTTCGGTGGCGACCACCGGGCCATGGGACGCAGCGTCCTCGCCGACATCGCGAGCCGGCCGGAGGCCATCGCGGCGTTCGTCGCGTACGCCGGCGCGGTGCCGGTCTCGGCCGGCCGGGTCGAGTTCCACGTCGGCACCGACTTCGCGAGCCTGTGGGGCGGCGGGACCGTTCCCGGCTGGCGCGGCCGCGGGGTGTTCCGGTCGCTGGTGTCGCACCGCGCCGCCCGCGCGCGGGCAGCGGGGTTCCGCTACCTGCAGGTGGACGCGTCACCGCAGAGCCGACCGATCCTCGAGGGCCTGGGCTTCGTCGAGCTCGCCACGACCACTCCCTTCACCATGTCGGCGCGGCCGTCGGGGTGACGGCGCCGTGTCGCGGCGTTCGGGGCGACGACCGTACGGTGACGGGATGCCGCATCACGTACTGACCAAGGACCAGGCCAACGGGTCCTTCTCGGCGCAGCAGGAACCCGTCCTCAGCGTGCGGGCCGGCGCCGGCGACCGGATCACGTTCCGGACCGACGACCTCGCGTACGCGCAGATGGAGGAGACCCGGGACCTCGCACAGGTCACGGCGACGATCAACCCCGTCACCGGGCCGCTGTTCGTGGAGGGGGCCGAGCCGGGTGACGCACTGGCGGTGACGATCCACGACATCGAGCTGGCCGAGCAGGGCTGGTCGGTCTACATCCCGGGCGCCGGTGCCCTCGCCGGAGTCATGGGCAGCGAGATGATGGTGCGGCGCGTCCCCGTTCGTGAGGGGCCGCGTGCACCTGCTCCCGACGCTCGACGTCCCGGTCGCCCCGATGCTCGGCTGCATCGGGGTCGCACCCGCCGACGGTGACGCCTCGACGGTCATGCCGTCGTACCCGACCGGCGGGAACATGGACCTGACGTATGCGCGGCCGGGCGCGACGGTGTTCCTCCCCGTCCAGGTGCCGGGTGCCCTCCTCTCCATCGGGGACATCCACGCGGTGATGAGCCGGGGCGAGTCCTCCTTCGTCGCGATCGAGATCGCCGGCGCGGCCACGGTCTCGGTGGACGTCGTGCCGAAGCTGGACCTGACCGCCCCCCAGATCGACACCGGTTCCGAGTACCTCTGCGTCGGCCTGGGCGACCCGGTCCAGGACTCGGTGGTCATGGCGTACGAGTCGATGTTCGCCCTGCTGACCCGGCGGCACGGCTACACGCCCGAGGACGCGTACGTCGTCATGAGCGCGGTGGCGCACACGGAGCTCGGCGGTCCGACGGGTTCGGTGGCGCCCGACCCGCTGCACCCGCTCCGCGCGGTCGGTGCGGTCACGGTCGCCCGGATCGCCAAGGATCTGCCTGGGCCGCGCACCCGCACCCGGTCGTGAGCCGACTCCCGGCGCGGGGCCTCCTCGTGGGCTTATGTTGTCTTTCGTATACGAGCCTCAGCCGCACCGCGGCCTGAGCCGATCACGCTCGGGTTGAGGGAGGGGCAGCGCAGATGGCGGCCGTGGAGTCGACGTACACGATCGGGAGCCGGCACCTGGCGCTGCGCGACGCGGTCCTCACCGAGCTGCGGCGCCGGATCCTCAACGGTGACTACGCGCCCGGTGAACGCCTCACCGAGGATCGGCTGGCCGCCGACTTCGGCGTCTCGCGCAACCCCGTTCGCGAGGCCCTGCGGGTGGCTCAGGCGGACGGACTGGTCGAGAACCTCCCGCGACGAGGTGCGGTCGTCGCCCGTCCGGACGCGGCGTCGGTCGGGGACCTGTTCGCCGTGCGCCGGAGCCTGGAGATGGTGGCCGCGCGGCTGGCGGCGGAGCGGGCGACGGACGAGGACGTGGCGGAGCTGCGGCAGCTGCATCGACGACGCGCGGGAGGCCACGGACGTCGACGACCTCGGCCGGGTCGCCGAGCTGAACACCGAGCTGCACCTGCGCGTCATCGCGATCAGCGGCAACCGTTGGCTCACCTCGATCTCCAGCTCGATGTACCTCCACGTGCACTGGATCTTCCGCGCGGGGGCGTCGTCCCGGGCGCCGCACTCGTGGCAGGAGCACGTCCGCCTCGTCGACGCGATCGAGTCGCGTGACCCGGCCGCCGCGGAGGCTGCCGCCGGCGCCCACGTCGACGCGGCGTCGGAGGCCGCGCTCGGGCACCTCGAGGCGTGACGGCCGCTCAGCGGCCGACCGCGTACCCCTGCATCCCACGGGGGTTCGCCCCGGCCCTGAGCACCCCCGACCCCGGGTCGCGCGAGACGGCGGAGAGCCGGCCGAGGCTCCAGGGGTCGGCCGCGCGCACCTCGTGTCCGCGCCCTCGGAGCTCGGCCAGGAGCGCCTCGCCGAGCCGGTCCTCGACGACGACCACGCCGGGCTCCGACGTCCGCGGGTAGAACGACGACGGGAACGCCGTCGTGTGCCACGACGGTGCGTCGATCGCCTCCTGCAGCGAGCTGCCCGCCGACGACGTGGCGCAGCAGGAAGCACAGCTGCCACTGCTCCTGCTGGTCCCCGCCGGGGGTGCCGCAGGCGAGGACCGGCTGCCCCGTCGCGCAGGACCAGGGTCGGGCGTCAACGTGGTCCGCGGGCGCTTGCCGGGTGCCAGCGAGGACGGCAGGCCCTCCTCGAGCCAGAACATCTGCAGCCGGGTGCCGAGAGGGAACCCGAGCTCCGGGATGGCCGGCGAGCTCTGCAGCCAGCCACCGCTCGGCGTCGCGGAGATCATGTTGCCCCACCGGTCGACGACGTCGACGTGGCAGGTGTCCCCGCGGGTGGCGCCCGAGGCGGCTGACGGTGGGCTCGCCGGTCGTCGCGTCGCCGGCTCCGACCGGCGCCCCACCGGTGCCGGACGTAGGCCGCGGCAGCCGCGGCTCCGCGCCGTCCGGGCGGCCGGGGCGCAGCTCCGACGAGGCGGTGGCCCCGACCAGCGCGACGCGCTCGGCGGCGTACTCGCGCGACAGCAGCGCGGCGAGCGGGACGTCGCCGTCGCCGTACCAGGCCTCGCGGTCGGCGAAGGCGAGCTTGAGGCCTCGACGACCGGGTGGATGCCGTCGCTGGTGGAGGGGTCGAGCGCGGCCGGGTCGCCGAGCGCCTCGAGCATGGCCAGGGTCTGCAGCAGGACCGGAGCCTGGCTCCACGCAGCCGGTCTTGGCCACGGTGTGGCCGTGCCAGTCGAGCGTGGTCGGCTCCTCCTACGTCGCCGACCACGCCGCCATGTCGGCGCCGGTCACGAGGCCGGCGTGGCCTCGCCGCTGGAGTCACGGAACGCGCGGCGGCGAGAACGCGTCGACGCCTCGGCGACGAAACCCTCGCGCCAGGCCCGACGGGCTGCCGTCGATCTGTGCTCCCGACTGCCGCCCGACGCCTCTCCCTCCTCGACGAGGCGCTGCAGGGTGTCGGGCGTACGCGCGGTTGACGAAGAGCGAGCCCGGCTTCCGGGACCCGGCCGCCCGCCAGCCACAGCTCCGCCGATGGCGTGCCAGCTCGAGGTGAAGAGGTCCGGACCGTCTCGACCGGTCGAGCTGACCCGAGCCATGAGGGGGTGGCCGTGCTCGGCGTAGTCGATGGCCGGCCCGAGGACGTCGGACAGGCTCTGGGTTCCCTTGTCGCGCAACAGCAGCAGCCAGGCGTCGACCGCTCCCGGCACGGCCGCGGCGAGGGGGCCGGAGCCGGGGACCAGGTCGAGCCCCTCGGACCGGTAGTGCTCGATGGTCGCCCCCGAGGGAGCCGGTCCCTGCCCGCACAGCACGCGGGGCGTCGGGTCGTCGCTGGTGGCGACGATGGCCGGCACCTCGCCGCCCGGGCCGTTGAGGTGCGGTTCGACCACGTGCAGCACGAACCCGGCGGTGACCGCCGCGTCGAACGCGTTGCCGCCGAGCTCCAGGATGCGCATGGCGCACTGCGAGGCGATCCAGTGCGTCGAGGACACCATGCCGAAGGTGCCCTCCAACGTCGGCCGAGTGGTGAAGGTCATCAAGGACTTTCGTCGAGCGGTGGCCAGGCGGCCCTGTCGGATGTCCGGTGCCGAACCGTCCTCGTGGACGAGGTGGCAGGCCGCCACGGCCCGACCGGAGGGGCGTAGCGGCGGCACCTCCTCCGCGCACTTGGCGACGGCGAGCGGGCAGCGGGTGTGGAAGCGGCAACCCGACGGCGGGTTGATCGCGGAGGGCAGGTCGTCACCGAGCAGCACCGGTGTGCGCGAGCGCTGGACGGCGGGGTTGGCGACCGGCGCGGCCGCGAGCAGGGCCTGCGTGTAGGGGTGCCGGGGCCGGGCGAAGATCTCCTCGCGTGGTCCCTGCTCCATCAGCTGCCCCAGGTACATCACGGCGATGTCGTCGGCGAGGTACTCCACGGCGGACAGGTCGTGGGTGATGAAGAGGCAGGCGAAACCGATGTCCCTCTGGAGGTCGGCCAGGAGGTTGAGGACCGACGCCTGCACCGAGACGTCGAGGGCGCTGGTGGGCTCGTCGGCGACCAGGAGGGTCGGCTCGGAGATCAGGGCCCGGGCCACGCTGACCCGCTGGCGCTGACCGCCGGACAGCTCGTGGGGGTAGCGCTTGGCGACCTCCGGGCGCAGGCCGACCCGCCGGAGGGCGTCGTCCACGCGCTCGCTGCGTTCGCGCTTGGACAGTCGCTTCCCTTGCAGCCGAAGGGGTTCCGCGACGACCTCCCCGACGAGCATGCGCGGGTCCAACGACCCCGCCGGGTCCTGGAAGACGATGGACACCGTGCGGCGGTGCTCACGCATCTGCGAACGCGACAGGTGCGTCACATCCATCCGGCCAGCCGCACCGTGCCTCCGGTGGGCTCGACGAGGCGCACGATGCACCGGCCGACCGTGGACTTCCCCGAGCCGCTCTCGCCGACCAGCGCCGTCACCTGCCCCTTGCGGATGCGCAGCGAGACGCCGTCCACCGCGCGGACCGGACCGAAGTGCATCACCAGGTCGTCGAGCTCGAGCACGATCTCACCGTCGCCGTCGGTCATGGCCGGTCCTCCGCCGGTCATGCTTCCCTGACGGATCCGGCGAAATTCGTGTTTGGGCGAACGGTGCGACAGCGACTTGCATTTGGAGGTATCAGATCGGGAATCGGTTTGCCGACTGACTTCGATATCGACCAGCCACGGGCAAATTGTCGGCTTCAAAGTGATTAAAAGCCTGATCGCCCAACTTGAGGGACGCATTGCAGTGACGTCCAACACGCCAAAAGGCGTCATGATCCAGCTTGACGTGCCCTTGGACGAGAACACGGGTTGAGCCCCCGGCGGTCGAGTATTTCAAATATAGGTTGTAGTCATGGGAACTCGCTAGGGACCGCGCCGTTATGCCTATGATCCCCGAGCGCAGCGGGATCGGCTATCAGCCACAGTCAGCAGCCTCACATGAACAACTCTCTCGCGTCCCTGGCCATATTCGGCCTTTTGGGAGCGGCGGTTATTGCCTTGCCGGGTTTTGCGCCTCAGGTGGCCGCGGGCGAGACCTCCGTGCTGGCGAAGTCGGACCGGCTTGAACTTCCGACTGTCGCTCGAAATTGTTCGCAGCAGGTCTGGCCCCATTTCGATGCGCAGTGTCTGCACAGCGGCGAGGCGATGGTTCGCGAAGTTCGCCTGATCACGGCGCGCCGCTAGGTAAGCAGCTGCAGACGTGGCGAACGGGAGACCTTGATGATCAGTCCAGAAGCTCGCAATGCAATTCAGATCGATCGCGCGTGTAACGCCGCGATCTGCGAGGAAATAGGTGTTCGGCTGCGGATCAGACTGGCAGGCGAGCATGACCGATTACCGCAACACCTGATTACGCTGATGGACGCCATTCGGACCAACGATTGAGGTAGCAAGATGAATATGTCGAGCGAAAGCCTCTTGGTCATATTGTTCGTAGGTCTTGTTGCAGGCTGGTTGGCCGGTCAAATCGTGCGCGGGACCGGATTCGGGATCGTCGGCGATCTGATCATCGGTATCCTGGGCGCCTTTATAGGCAGTTGGTTGCTGCCCCAGCTCGGCATCCATCTCGGCAGCGGAAACATCAGCGCGATCGTCAACGCCACCATCGGCGCGGTACTGCTGCTCTTCGTGGTGCGGCTTCTCCGCGGTGGCGGTGGATGGGGAAGCAGATGGCGCGGCCGTTGGGGGTGACCCATGCCGCGTCTCGGCAACGGCTCGTGCGTTTGCCGCGAGAACCACGAGGACCCTGAACTTAGCCCCGGATCGATTCCAGATGAAAGACTTCTCGAATGCGTCGTTTCCGCCTGAAACGATCGCGATCATGAAAGTGGCGTTGGATAGGGCGGTTGCCTCACTGCCGGATCCCGTCAGTTCCGCGCATGTCCAGGCCATTGCGGAAACGATACTCCGCACCGCGAAGGACGGCGAGCGAGACCCCGCTATACTGCAGAGAATGGCATTGATGGAGCTTCAGATCCTGACACGCTGTTGATGCCGGTCCGCAGCGAGGACTTCGAGCTACCGCCCGACCTGGATCCGTCGAAAGGAACGATTGTTCGTCGCCGGGCTTGATGCATGCAGTCGTGGCCTGGATGTGCCCACCGGAAGGGTGGAAATGCCTGTAGTCTTGGTTGTCGAAGATGAGACCCTGATCAGGGAGCTCGTCGCGGAAGAGCTTGAAGTGGCCGGATACACCGTCGTCATTGCGAACGATGCCGATCAAGCGATCGCCATTCTCGAAGCCCGTCAGGATATCCACCTCGTTTTTACCGACATCAACATGCCCGGCTCCATGGATGGGCTGAAACTGGCCGCTGCCGTAAGAGACAGGTGGCCTCCGGTTCACATCATCATCACCAGTGGCAAGATTCGGCCGCTGGAAATCCCAGCGAACGCGCTTTTTATTCCCAAGCCCTATGTCGGCGAGAATGTTGTCGCGGCGATGAGAACGTTCGAAAATATGAATTAGAGAGGCCAGGCGAGTGGGTCTGCTCTTTCGAGAGGCCGTTTTCCGTACTCATTCAGTTCGAGTTTAGCAGCAGTCGTGAGGTTCCTGCCAACATCCGTTCGGTCTGGGAGGCTTTTCGTCTGAAGTCGCTCTCGTGCAAGGCAGGCAATTCCAAGGCTTTGCAGGAATGCGCAGGTTCACAACTCATAAGGAAATTGCACAAATGGAGTCAGGCCGTTGACTGATAAGGTTTCAATACAAACGGAGTCGGTCGCTAACTGATAAGGAAAATCGACAAAGCTTATCAGTCGGTCAGCATGCCCACATAACGTTTCGATGGGCGATGTGACCTCACAAACCTGGCGGGAAATCCAATCAGCGGGGGGCTGCGATAAAATCCAGCATCGCCCGACCAAGATCGTCCTCCGTAGTATTAAAATGGCCAATCGTGGAAGTGTGGTTGTGGCCTCGCAACCAAAACATCGGCGGCGAACGCCGCTTTGCGGTGGCGAACCGGTAGACAAGTTCGGCGCAATGAACATCGATCAGCGGATTTTCGAATTCGCCCCACGCCACAAAGGTGGGCACGCTGTTGGCGTCGACATGGCTGACGGGTGAGAGATCGTCGAGCTTGATGCGGTCCGTGCTCTCGTAATAGGCGGCGACCTTGTGGGCATTTGGATTGTCGGCAAGCGTCTCCGCGCGCACCCGACCACTGACGACAATAAAGCCGGCAATGCCGGGTCCTGCCGCTGGCTGCAGGCGCTTGTCATAGGCATAGCTGCCGGCGTGGGCCGCGCCGGCGGAATGGCCCATCAGAAAAATCTGAGAGGCATCGACGCCGATTCCTGCGCGTGCTCTCGAACCCACGCGAGACGCTGGCGACGTCCTGCGTTGCGCCGGGGTATTTCGCGTCGCCCGCAAGCCGGTAACCCATATTGATGCCGACGATGCCGTGGCGGGCGAAATAATGCAGCACGTTGGAATAGATTTCCTCGCTGCGGTTCGGGTGGCCATCGAGAAAGGCGCCGCCATGGACGAAGACCACGCCGTCCGTGACGGATTTTCACTGTCGGGCGTGAACACGTCGAACACCTGGCGCGAATGCGCGCCGTAGGCGATGCCGCTTCGAACTGTCAACGCCGTCCTTTGGCGATTGCTTCAGACTTCGCTGAACTGTTCGACCATCAGCTTGACGTGGGCCGCGGGGTTGGTTCCCCATCTCGGGCCGACTTCGGCCATCAGCGCGCGCAGCCCTCAGGAATAACTGGAAAGTTCGGGGTCATGCGCCTGCTGCCCGAAAAGAGGCTTTCAAACTGTGATGCCGGTGAATTTGATTTGTGAGAATTCCTCGATAGCGTATCGAACGCCTTCGCGTCCAACGCCGCTGCGCTTCATGCCGCCGAACGGATAAAGATCGAGCCGAAACCGCGTCGCCTCGTTGATCCAAAGTGCACCGACCTCGAAATCTTCGGAGAAACGCAAGGTCGCGGCCAGATCGCGCGTGAATACCGCGCCCTGCAGTCCGAATTCGGAATCGTTGGCCAGTTCGAGCGCATCATCGATGGTGTCGAACGGCGACAACCAGCGCGATCGGGCCGAACACTTCCTCCCGCCACAGCCGCGAATCCGTCGGCACGCCGGTCAGGATGCCGGGCGAGACCACCGCGCCGGTCTGGCGGGGTTCGAGCGCATAGCGGGCGCCCTTTGCCAGCGCATCGGCGCACATCGCCATCACGCGGTCGGCCGAGGCCTTGCTGACCATCGGTCCGACATCGGTGGTTGGATCGGCGGCGTCGCCGACGCTTGCAGTTTCGCTGCCGCTGCAACGAAATGCTGCAGGAAGACGTCGAAGACCGGCTTCGCCACCAGCACGCGCTGCGCCGAAATGCATTGCTGGCCGCTGGCTTCAAACGCTGCGGCCGCGATCTTTTTCGCGGCGGTCTCGATATCGGCGTCGGCCATGACGATGTTGGCCGCATTGGAGCCGAGTTCGGCGACGAATTTTTTGGCGCCCGCCGCGCGTGCGAGCGCTTCGCCGCCGACGGTGCCGCCGGTGAAACGATACTGCTCGCACGCGCGGGTGCGCCGCCAATGCGAGCGCGGTCTCGCGGTCCCCGGTGACGACGGTGAACAGATCTTTCGGCCAGCCGGCTGCAGTGAAACAGCTCGGCCATCCGCAGCGCGGTGCGCGTTCCCGCAGGCGCGGGCTTGATGATGATGGCGTTGCCTGCGGCGATCGCGGGCGCGAGCTTCTGCACCAGCAAATTGACCGGCGCATTGAACGGCGTGATGCCAGCGACGACGCCATAGGGAACGTGTCGCACCGAAGCCGAAGTGCCCGGCCCCGGCAGCGGTGATATCGAGCGGCAACGTCTCGCCGCCGATCTGCAGTCAGCGCCGCAGCGGTCAGCTCCAGAAATTCGGCGCCGCGGTTCGGACCTCGAACTTGGCCATACGGATCGGCTTGCCGACGTCCTCGCAGATCAACTCTGCGATTTCCTCGTCGGCATTGACCTAAGCGCGCGGCGGCGGCCTTGAGCCAGGCGATGCGCTGATGCGCCGGCGTTTTGCGATGCGCAGCGAAGGCGGCCGATGCGGCCTTGACGGCCTGGTCGACGCCAGCCTTTCCCGACTCGGCGATATTTCCGATCAGACCGGCCATCCTGCGGCTCGATCAGATCGAGCGTGCCGACGATCGGCAGTGGCGGCACGATTGCCGTCAACGAAGTCCGAAAATACAGTGGGTGAGATTCTTGCTCACCGCGATTTGCGCAAGCGCTGGATCTGCATGTTGGCGAGGAACGGCACCAGCGGATGGACGCCCATCTTGACGATGACGGGAACGTCAAGTTGCAGAAGCGCTTCGCGCTGCTCGCCGCGACAATTTGAACTTGTCGGCATAGCCGCCGGCGTTGGCCATGTATTGTGAGCGATCGTTCTCATTGTGGGCGAGACCATGAGCGCCGAAGTCAGCTGCACCAGCTCCGGCTTGATCGACGGGATAATGCGCGTCGCGATCCTCGGTCTGGCTCGCCGAACCACGCCAGCGAGGCATAATTGTGGTGCCAGCTGGGATCCATCGAGACAATGTCAGGCTTGCGCTCGCCCAGCGCGCCGGCGGCGCAGGCCCAGCAGCGCAGTTCGATATTGCCGGTATCGTCGAGTTCGGCCTCGTCATAGCCGATCAGAGATTTCAGATTGCCCGCCTTGAGCTTCGCCAGCACCTGATTGTCCCAGGCGAGTTCCGGATTCGAATATCGGTCCGTGCCGGGAAAATGCGACATGCCGCCGCTGGAGAGGATCACGGTCTTCAAGTCCGAGCGAGGTTACCGTGCGCGCGATGGCCTGGCCGAAAGAATAGCAGCGCTCCATGGTCGGCTGCGGCGGCAGATACGCATTGACGTAGATCGGCAGCACCGGACCTGTGTGGCCGATATGCGTCAGCGGAATGCCAATCGCGTAATCGATATGGGCAGTGCTGCTGAATGCCGGATCGAAATTCTGCCGATACAGCTGGCGCACGATCTCGAAGCCAATCTCGCTGGGGATCTTCCCAGTGAAACTTGCGGCCGGCAAATTCGCCGCTGGCTTCGCCGCCGACATGAACGGTGAAGGGTGGCGCAGCATTATGAAAAAACTGCTCGGCGTGATCGTTGGAAAAAATGATCCATAGGTCAGGATTGAGCGCCTCGCAGCTTGTCGCCGATGTCGGCGGCCACCGCGCGTACCTGCTCGACGACTTCTTGTCCTCGGTGTCAGGCATGGTGAAGAACTGCGGTGCGTGGGGCAGCATCGCCCCGCCAACGACTGTCGATCTCATGCGATCTCCTGAAGGAATTGAGTGCCGGGCTGAAACCCTTAGGACAACGGTCGACGTGTTATCGCTATTCTGACAAAAAATAGCGTTAAAACGACATCGCAGATTGCGCTGATCATGCCTCGATCCATCCAGATGTATTGAAGAAGCCCTCCGGGAAACCCCGGCGGCAAGTTGTGGCGTACGTCCTCGATGTAAGCGTGGCGGGGGCCTGCCGCCGCACCGCCACGAACGGGGGCAGTTGCTCGCAGTGACCTCGGGCTCCATAGCGGTGACGGCGGACGGCTCGACATTCGTGGCGCCGCCCGAACGTGCTGTGTGGGTGCCGGCGAATACAATGCATGAAACCCGCCACCTAGCGTCGACGAGGTTGAGGACGCTTTATATCGACGCCGATGCGCCCCGGACTTTTGCAGCGGACCACGGTGATTCAGGTCGGCGCGCTGATGCAGGAATTGATCGACGTCATCGTGGCGCGCCCGCGACTGTATGATGAAGACGGCGCGGATGGGCGCGTTGTATCGGTGCTTCTGGATCAGCTGGCCGCAGCGGCGGCGTTGCCGCTCAATCTTCCGATGCCAAAATCGGAACCTGCTGGCGATCGCGACCGGCTCCTGGAGCAGCCCGCGGAATTCCTTTGCTGAGCGATCTGGCGCACGTCACGCATATGTCGCCGCGCACGCTTGAGCGGCAATTCAAGCGGGAGACCGGCCTTTCGCTGCGCAGCTTTCGCCGACAGGCTCGGCTGTTGCGCTCGCTCGAACTGCTTTCAGCGAAGATGTCGGTCGCCAGCGTGTCGGACAGGTCGGCTTTGGCGAACCAAGCGCGTTCATTGCGATGTTTAGGTCGGCCTTCGGAGTCACGCCGGGACGATATCTCGACCAAGCGATCGGATTCGCCGGGCGTTAGCGTCAGATGATCACGACTTCACCTGATGCTCGATCAGCCGCACCAGGCTCAGCGCCGTCAGTTCGGACGATTTCGGGTTGGTCGGCAGCGGATTGTTTTCAAGCGTGATGTCCAGCCGGCCGAAGGCGCCGCGCGGCGCATGATGCGATGGCCGTTGCTGCGAAAGGTCGGATCGGCCACCAGTTCGACCCGGGTTTTGTCGAGGCCGATGCCGGCCAGCGCCGTGACCACGGTGGCATTGGCGTTTTGTGGATACGGACCGCGGCCTCGCGGGCGGTGCCTGTGAAGAACACAGTGCGCTCGGACAGCGCTGAGAGATCGAGCAGTTTTTCGGCCGGCGTGCCCTTCCATGCCACCGGCGGTTTGACGATCTGGTGCGTGACCTCGTCGAGACCGAGTACTGCGGCGCCTGCGAGCGCATCGATGGCGCCGATCGCGCCGGAAGGGATCAGGATACGGCTGCCGTGCGCTTCCGCGACGGCGGCGAGGCGAGGCAGCAAGCCTCGTCGCAGAACGCGCTGGTCGAGGCGATGATCATTGCTGGAGCGGCCGCCAGTGAGGCGTCCGCCCACATGTCGATTGCAGCACGGCCTGCGGCCTCGACCACGAGGTCGGGCTTCACTGCCGCGAGTTCGGCGGGAGAAGCCAGAAAGCGAACGCCTGGGGAATGGAAGCGCGGGCCTGCGGCGTATCGATGGTGGCGATACCCACAATATCGATGGCGGTTTTGCGCTGCGACAGCAGCGCGCCTACATGAGCATTGATTGCGCCCCAACCGATAAAGGCAACGCGGAGGTTCTTTTCTTCATGGCGCGTTATTCCAGAGTTGCGAGACGATGATCGTCCCGGCGATGGTCAGATGTCGGCGGATTTTGCGGCGGCGGCTTCGACAGCGGAGGCTTCCGCGCAGGCGCCGTCGGCAAGAGTCTTTCTGTGCCAGGCGCGTCGCCAGCATCAGGCGGCTTACATTCTCCAGATGCTGTCGCATCGCTACTCCCGCATCCTCGGCGCGATGCTCGAGAATCGCAGCGCACGATCTCGTCGTGATTCTCGGCGCTTTCCACTGTGACGGATTCCACGACGTTGGCGCGGTGCCGTTCGCGATGAACATGCCACATGACCTTTTCATGCAGGTCGACCAGTGCTCGGTTGCCGGTGCCCCGCACGATGCTGTGGTGAAAATCGTTGTTCAGTTCGTAGTAGCCGGTGGGATCGCCATGCTGCGCGGCGCGCCGCATGGCCGCATAGATTTGCTCGATGGAACGCAGCACGTCGGGCTGACCCGACTGGGCGACGCGCGTGGCGGCAAGCTGTTCGAGGCCGATAAGAATTTCCATGGTCTCGGCAATTTCGGTGGCACTGGGATCGGTAACCACGGCGCCGACATGCGGCACCAGTCGCACCAGTCCCTCAGCTTCCAGCGTCTTCAGCGCTTGCCGCAATGGCGTGCGCGAAACGCCAAACTGTTTGCAAAGCAGCGGCTCCGAGAGGCGTTCGCCCGATTTCCAGCGGTTTTCCACGATGTCCTTTCGCAGATGCGGAAGGATTTGATCGTGCATCGGAGCAGATCGCACCACGGCCGCGGTCGGCTCGCTCGTCCTCGTCATCGTCTCCTGCGACCGAATCATCGCGGCTTCTCGCATGCAGCGTACAGAGGAACATTGACACAGCGCTAATTGGCATGATCGTATACGAAATACGATTTAAAGTAAAGAGGCGCGTTTTCGTTAATGGGCGTTGAGATACCTCAGGACCAGCGGAAGCAGGGAATCGGTGCGTCGGTTAAACGCAACGAGGATCCGCCGTTATCTCGAATGGTCAAGGGCGAGTATCTTGCCGACATCCAGATGCCGGGCATGGCCGAAGTAGCGTTCCTGCGCAGCCCCGTAGCTCACGGCAGGATCAAGTCGATCGAAGTGCCTGAGGCCGTTCGGGGGCAGGTTTTCTTTGCCGCGGACATCGCCTTCACCAAACCCATCGTCGCCGTCAGCGCGGCAAAGGGCTTCAAGCCATCGAACTATCCGGCGCTGACTTCCGACAAGGCCCGCTTCGTCGGCGACCTTCTGGCGATCTGCATCGCGCCGACCCGCGCCGAAGCGGAAGACATCGCGCAATCCTGCGTGATCGATTTCGAGGAGCTTCCCGCGGTCTGGGATATCGACGTCGCGCTGAAGCCCGATGCGCCGCGCGTCCACGAAATCGCTGGTCCGACAATGTCTACATCGAAACCCGCATCGAGACCGGCGATCTCGAAGCGGTTCGCGCCAGAGCCGAGTCACCGTGCGCAAGAGCCTGCGCATGGGCCGTCACGCCGGCGTCTCGATGGAAGGCCGCGGCGTGCTGGCGCATTACGACCGCAGGCTGAATGAGCTCGTCGTCTACAGCTCGACCCAGTTTCCTCACGTCATCCGCACCATTCTGGCGGAATGCCTCGGCATCTCCGAGAGCAAGCTTCGGGTGATCGCGCCGGATGTGGGCGGCGGCTTTGGGCCGAAGAACAATTTTCAGCCCGAAGAACTGGCGATCGCCGCGCTGTCGATGAAGCTCAACCGGCCGCTGCGCTGGATCGAGGATCGCCGCGAGCATCTGATCGCCTCGCCACACGCGCGCGAGCATCGCTACGAACTGACGGCGTATGCCGACAAGAGCGGGCGCATCCTCGGCCTCGAAGCGACGTGATGGTCGACGCCGGCGCCTATTCGGTGTGGCCGTGGACGGCCTCGATGGAGGCCGGCATGTCGGCCGGCATCATGACCGGGCCGTACGATATCGCGGTCTATCATGCGCGCGCGACTTCGGTTGCGACCAACAAGTCGCCGCTCGGCCCCTATCGCGGCGTCGGGCGCAGCGGCGCCTGCTTTGCCATCGAAACGCTGGTGGATGCGGTCGCCCGCGCGGTCGGCCGCGAACCGGCCGATGTGCGCATTCTCAACATGGTCCCGCCGGCGGCCATGCCGTACAAATCCGCGACCCACAAACTGTACGACAGCGGCGATTATCCGGAATGCGCCAAGCGCGCGTGCGACGCGATCGGCCTGCAGACGTTCGCGCGCGGCAGTCGCGCGGCGAGCCCGACGGCCGCCTGATCGGCTTCGGCATGGCGAGCTACACCGAGCAGTCGGCGCATGGTACCGCGGAATGGGTGGCACGCGGTCTGCCGGTCGTGTTCGGCTTTGAACCGGCGCTGGCGCGGTTCACGCCGGACGGCAAACTGATTTTGTTTGTCGGCATCCAGAACCACGGCCAGGGCCTGGAGACGACGCTGGCGCAGGTCGCGCATCAGGAACTCGGCATCGCCGTCAAGGACGTGATCGTGCGGCACGGCGACAGTTCGGTGTCGCCCTATGGCATGGGCACATTCGCGTCGCGCAGCATGACGATGTCGGGCGGCGCCGTATCCGCCGCCTGTGCGCTATGCTGGCGGAGAAGATCGCGCGCATCGGCGCGCATCTGCTGCAGGCGCCGCGCGATGCGGTCCGGCTCGCCGACGGCAAAGTTTATTTCGGCGAGCAGAGCGTCTCCTTTGCCGAGATCGGCAGCGCGGCGTATCTGCATCCGGAGCGGCTGCCGGTCGGCGAGGAGCCCGCGCTCGAGACCAGCGCGGTCTATCAGCCCGGACGCAGCACCGGCGCGTTCTCCTACGCGTCGCATGCCTGCGTGCTTGCCGTCGATCCCGGCACCGGTCATGTCGAAGTGCTCGACTATGTCGTGTGCCACGACTGCGGCACCATGGTGAACCCGATGATCGTGGAAGGGCAGGTGGTCGGCGGCGTCGCGCAAGGGCTCGGCACCGCGCTCTACGAGGAAATCCCCTACGATGAAAACGGCCAGCCGCTGGCTTCGACGTTTCTCGATTACATGATCCCCGGCGCGACCGAGGTTCCCGACGTGCGGGTGCTGCACATGGAAACGCCGTCGCCGCATACGCGCTTCGGCATCAAGGGCATGGGCGAGGGCGGCGCCATCGCGCCGCCGGCGGCGATCGTCAACGCCATCAACGATGCGCTGAAACCGCTGGGAGCGGAGATCGGTGAGACGCCGGCGACGCCGGATCGCATTCTGCGCGCGATCATCGCCGCACAGGGAGCGCGGTCATGAAGCCGGCTCCCTTCACCTATCATCGCGCCACGTCGATCGACGATGCGATCGCGCATCTTGGGCGGCGAGGCGACGTAACGCGCGCTGGCCGGCGGTCAGTCGCTGGTGCCGATGCTCAATCTGCGGCTGGCGCCGGTCGACAAGCTGGTCGATCTCACCCGCATCGACGCGTTGCGGCAGGCGGAGGAGCGCGCGGACTGCATCCGCTATGGCGCGCTGCTGACCCATGCGGCGTTCGAGGATCGTCGCGTTCCCGACGCCAGCAATGGCCTGATGCCGTTCATCGGATCGCAGATCGCCTACCGCGCGGTGCGCACGCGCGGCACCATCGGCGGCGCCATCGCGCTCGCCGATCCGGCAGCCGACTGGCTGACCACCATCATCGCGCTGGAGGCCGGATCGCGCTGGCCGGTCCCAGCGGGCGCCGAGCGATGCCGTGGCACGGATTTCGTACCGGTCCGTACATGACTGCCTTAGAGCGACGGCGAATTGATCGAGGCCATCGAAGTGCCGCGCCGGCCGGGCAGCGAACGCTGGGGTCATTACAAAGTCGCGCGCAAGACCGGCGAATACGCCGAATCGATGGCGATCGCTCTGATCGACAAGGTGCGTGGCAAGGCGCGGCTGGTGGTCGGCGCCACGGATGGTGCACCGCTGGTGCTGGCTCGATCGTCGCGCGCAGTCGCTGCGGGCGATCGCGGCGAGTGGGCTTGCAGCCGTAATCCGCGACGAACTCCCGGCAGCGGCCGCGAATTCTCGCCGTCAAAAGATTCTGCTGCACTGCGACCGCGGCCGTACGCGCGGTCCAGAATGCCGAAAAGCCATGAAGACATCCATCTCCATCACCATCAACGGCCAAGCGGTTGCAGTCGGCGGTCGAACCGCGCACCAGCCTGGCGGATTTTTTGCGCGAGGAATTGCGGCTGACGGCAACGCATCTCGGCTGCGAGCAGGGCGTTTGCGGCGCCTGCACCATATTGATCGACGGCGAGCCGGCGCGCGCCTGCATCACGCTCGCCGTCGGGCGTTGACGGCGCCGAAATCCGCACACTCGAAGGGCTCGATCGCGATCCGCTGATGGATGTGCTGAAAGCAGCGTTTGAGGAAAAGCACGGGCTGCAATGCGGCTTCTGCACGCCGGGCATGCTGATCAGCGCCTGGGATCTCCTCCGGCGCAAGCCGACGCTAAGCGAAGCCGAGATCCGCGTCGCGATGAGCGGCAATCTGTGCCGCTGCACCGGCTACCAGGGCATCGTGCGCTCGATCCCTTCGGCCGCAGAAAACTGGGCAGGCAAGGAATTGCAGCACCATCGGAGCCTGCGCAATGAAGATCGAAAAGAGTTTCGAGCTCAAGCATCCGCGCCAATTGGTCTGGAGCCGGATGAACGACGTGCATTTCGTCGCGCAATGTCTTCCCGGCGCCTCGATCGTCGAAGACCTCGGCGAGCACCGCTACAAAGGCCGCATGTCGGTCAAGGTCGGGCCGATGGCTGCCGCCTTCGACGGCGAAATCGCGATCGAAAGCCAGCCGCGGAGTGGACCGCGATCGTGTCCGGCAAGGGCGCCGAAGCCGCTCCAGCTCGCGCGCCTCGGGCAGCATGACCTATCGGTTGAGCGAGGGCGCCGCGCCACGGCGACCCGCGTCGAGGTGGTCTCCGACATCAATCTGGCGGGATCGCTGGCGCAGTTCGGCAAGGGCGCCATCATGCAGGAGGTCGCCAATCGGATCACCGCCGAGTTCATCAAAAATTTCGAGCGATCAATGTCCACTGCACCCGGCAGGCGCACGCCGAGGCTGCGGCTTCCGCCGCGCCGAGCTCAGGCGCTCGATGCCGGAAATCTGTTTTGGTCGATTTTGCGCGACCGCTTCCTGGCGTTTTTTCGGAGGCGGCTGATCGTGAGTTCCGGAAATTTTGTCTAATCATAGTTCAATTGCAACCTCAAAGTAGGAGAAGGTGATGATGATACTGAAGAGCTTGTCGATCGGCATCCTAGGTTTGGCACTGGGCGCCTTAAGCGCGCAGGCGCAGGAAACCATCAAGATCGGCTTGATCCAGCCGCTCACCGGATCGGTCGCCTATAACGGCAACACCGACGTCAACGGCTCCAAGCTGGCGCTCGATGAAATCAACGCCAAAGGCGGCGTGCTCGGCAAGAAGGTCGAGCTGGTCATCGAGGATGGCCAGTGCCGGCCGGCCAACTCCGTCAATGCGGCGGAGAAACTGATTCAGCGCGACAAGGTAGTGGCGCTCTCCGGCGCATTCTGCAGCTCGTCCACGCTTGCGGTGATGCCGGTTGCCGCCAACTACAAGCTGCCATTGATCACCGGCGTGTCGTCGAGCGCCGAGCTGACCGAGAAGGGCAATCCGTGGTTCTTCCGCGCCACCGAAACGGACGCGCTGCTGGCCAAGTCGTTCTCGAAGATCCTGTACGACCAGCTGAAGCTGCGCAAGGTCGCCTATATCGGCGTCAATGACGATTTCGGCCGCGGCGGCGTCGCCGAATTCGAAAAGCAGATGACGGCGCTGGGCGGCACCACGGTGATGAAGGAATATTTCGAGCACGGCACGTCCGACTTCTACACGCTGCTGACCAAGCTGAAATCGTCGGGCGCCGACGGCGTTTTCGTCGCGGCCGAGACCCAGGACGGGTCGATCTTTGTCAAGCAGAAGGCGGAGCTCGGTCTGACCACCAAGGTGTTCGGCGTCGGTTCGTGGGCGACCGCCGACTTCATCAAGCTGACGGGCGAGGCATCCGAAGGCATCTATGCCGCGGTGCCCTACGCCTCGACCATGACCACGCCGAAGAACAAGGCGTTCGTCGACGCCTATATGGCGCGCTACAAGGAAGCGCCGGGCAAGTATTCC
The DNA here is from genome assembly GCA_963770005.1 of uncultured Actinomycetota bacterium. GTDB lineage: Bacteria > Actinomycetota > Actinomycetes > Actinomycetales > Dermatophilaceae > Lapillicoccus. The sequence continues at coordinate 163,365 of CAVYNX010000007.1, forward strand.
GCGGCCGGCTACAACGCCATCAATATTCTGGTCGAGGCGATCACCCGGGCCGGATCGACCGACCCCGAAAAGCTGCGCGATGCGCTTGGCAAGACCAACTATGACGGACCGAACGGCCACTTCCAATTCGACGAAAAGGGCCAGGCCAGCGGCTTCTCCGTCGTGCTGGTTCAATTGCTGAAGGGCGTTCCGACCGTGGCGGCAAGCACCACGATCGAACGCTGAACAGCTGCGCGGAGGCGACGCATTTGACGCCTCCGCATCCGCCCAAAGGCTCATGAGCCATATGGATCTGTTTCTGCAGCTCCTGGCCAATGGCCTTGTCATAGGAACGTTCTACGCGCTTTCGGCGCTCGGCCTGACGCTGGTGTTCGGCCTGATGCGCGTGGTGAACTTTGCCCATGGCGAGCTCTACGTTGTCGGCGGTCTGCTGGGGTGGGCGTTGACCGACCTCGTCGGGCTCAATTTTTTTGCGGCGCTGGCCATCGTCATCGTCAGCCTCGCGGCGGCTGGCTACCTGATCGATCGCTTCCTCATCGCGCGGGTGCGCGGCCAGGGTGAGGAGCCGACGATCCTGCTCACCATCGGCCTGTCGATCTTTCTCACCAATACGGCGTTATTGATCGTCGGCACCGCGCCGCAAAAAGTACTTTCGCCGTTCGCCAACAAGCCGCTGTTTCTCGGTCCCGTCGTCATCACTCAGTCGCGGCTGGTGCTGGTTGCGATCTCCGCCGCGCTGATTCTGGCCGCGCATCTGCTGATTCAGAAGACAACGCTGGGGCGCTCGATGCGCGCGACTTTCCAGGACCCGATGGCCGCGCAGCTCGCCGGCATCCGTACCAGCCACATCTACGGCTTCACGCTTGCGCTCGGCGCCGCGCTCGCGGGGGCTGCCGGCATGCTGCTCGGCTCGATTTATGTCGCGCAGGCCACCATCGGCGACGTCGTCAGCCTCAAGGCTTTCGTCGTCGTCATTCTCGGCGGCATGGGCAGTTTCGCCGGCGCCATCATCGGCGGGCTGATCCTCGGCGTGACGGAAGATCTCTGGGGCGGCTACATGGCGAGCGGCTACGTCGACGCTATCGGCTTTGGCCTGGTGATCGCGATGCTGCTGGTGCGCCCTTACGGCCTGTTCGGCAAACACGCCGAGCGCGCCTGATGAACTTCGAGCGCAATTGCCTGCTTGGGGTTGCTGGCTGCCGCGCTGCTGGCGCCGCTGCTGTTCCACAACCAATACGCCTTGCATATCGGCGTGCTGATGATGTTTTCGGTGATACTGGCCACCAGCTTCAACCTGATCGTCGGCTATGTCGGCGAATTCTCGCTCGGCCACACCGCTTTTCTCGGCGTCGGCGCCTATACCGTGGCGCTGCTGTCGACCCGCTTCGCGCTGCCGTTCCATTTTGCTGCGATCGCCGCGGCAGTGGTGGCGGCGCTGTTCGGCCTTTTGATCGGCGCCATCACGCTGCGGCTGCGCGGGCCGTTCTTCGTGATCGTCACGCTGTGCTTTGCCGAGGTGCTGCGGCTGATCGCCAACAACTGGATCGGCCTGACCAACGGGCCGATGGGAATTTCCGGCATTGAAAAGCCGGCATGGGCGATCGCCGGCGACGTGCTGCAGCAGAAGATGTCGTATTATTATGTGGGGCTTGCTGCTCGCGTGTCTGTCGCTGTTCGTGTCCTACCGCTTCGTCTATTCCAACATCGGCCGTGCCGCGATCGCCGTGCGGGAGAATCGTCTCGTGGCGCAGTCGGTCGGCATTTCGCCGTTTCATCTTGGGCTGGTCACGTTCGTGCTCGCTGCCGGCATCGCGGGTCTGGCCGGCGGCTTCTACGCCAATTACGTTTCCTTCGTCGGTCCGGAGGTGTTCGGCTTTTCCTTCATGATCACCATGATCATCATGGTGCTTGCCGGCGGCAAGGGCACGCTGGTGGGGCCGGTGGTCGGCGCCGTCATGGTCGTGCTGCTCGAGGAATACCTGCGCGACTTCAAGGAGCTTCGCTTCTCGATATTCGGCCTGATCGTGATGGCCGTGGTGCTGTTCCTGCCGCGCGGCATCATGGGGTTTATCGCCCGGCGTCACGAAAGATATATCCGCGGAGCAAGCACCAATGCTTGAGATCCGAGACATCTCGAAGCGTTTGGCGGCCTGTCGGCGTTGACGGACATCAGCTTCAACGTGGGAGGCGGCGAGATCGTCAGCCTGATCGGCCCGAACGGGGCCGGCAAGACGACCTGCCTCAATCTGATCACCGGATTCTTCAAGCCGACCATCGGAGACGTCTCTTATCGGAATGCCGACATCACCGGCCGCCCGCCCTACGCGATCGCACAGGACGGCTTGATCCGGACCTTTCAGAAGACCAATGTGCTGAGAGGGTTGACCGTGTTCGGCAATGTGCTGACCGCGCGTCATCGCCACGGCGAAACCGTCGCTGCTGCGGACCTTTTTTCCAGGAAAGGCGCAGCGCAGGCGCGAAGCGCAGCTTCGCGAAGAGGCGGCGGCAATCGTTGAGAAGGTCGGTCTCGGCGATCGGATGAACACCGAGGCCGATTCGCTTTCCTGCGGCGAACTGCGGCTTCTGGAGCTCGCCGTGGCGCTCGGCGCCGGCCCGCAATTGCTGATGCTGGATGAGCCGGCGGCGGGCCTGAATACCGAGGAAGCGCATCAATTGGGTCGGGTCCTGAGAAAGCTGATAGGCAACAGCGTCGAGGCCATGCTGCTGATCGAGCACAACATGGCGCTGGTCATGGAAGTATCCGATCGCATCGTGGTGCTGAATTTCGGACGCAAGATCGCGGAAGGCACGCCGGACCATATCCGCGGGAATACCGACGTCATCGAAGCCTATCTCGGCAAGCCCGCAGCATGAGTAGCTCCGATCCGATCCTGGAATTGCGCGCAGTGAACGCATCCTATGGCAAGGTCCGGCGCTGCACGGCATCAGCCTGTAAGTTCACCCGGGAGAAGTCGTCGCCCTGATCGGCGCCAATGGCGCCGGCAAGAGCACGACGCTGCGGGTGATATCGGGGCTGATTGGCGCCACGTCGGGCGATATCCTGCTCGACGGCGCGTCGATTGCCCGGCAACGGCCCGACACCATCGTCCGCAGGGGTATCGCTCATTGTCCCGAGGAGCGGCGGATTTGGCCGGAATTGACGGTCCAGGAAAATCTCGCCTCGGCGCCTATATCTGCAGCGATCGTGCCGAGGTTAGGCGGCGGATGGAAGGAGTGCTGGCGCGATTTCCGCGTCTGCGCGAACGAAGCGATGCAAATGGCCGGGACGCTTTCGGGAGGCGAGCAGCAGATGCTCGCCATCGGCCGCGCGCTGATGTCGGCGCCGCGGGTCCTGCTGCTCGACGAACCCAGCCTTGGGCTCAGCCCGATGATCATGCAGGAAGTGCTGGCGGTGATCCGGCAGTTGCGCGATCAGGGCATCACCATCGTGCTGGTCGAGCAGAATGTGCACAATGCGCTTTCCGTGGCCAATCGCGCTTATGTGTTCACCACGGGGCAGATCGTTGCCGAGGACAGCGCGGCAGGGCTACTGAAGAATCCCGATCTGTTGCGTGCATATCTTGGCGGCTAACGTGTTGCGTTTTCAACGGCCGAGATCACTCCAAAGCGAATATACTGAGATGTCGGAACATTCAATTCGCCGAGGTGCACCGACAAGGAACGGCATTGGATGGCGTTAGTCGACCGATAAGGAAAGAGCACAAAGCTTATC
>CAVYNX010000008.1:0-125373 GCA_963770005.1 uncultured Actinomycetota bacterium
TGGGCTCACCGAGATCGAACCATGTCCTGATCTTCCGCCTGACCGTGCGCATCACGTTCTGCTGTGTGAAGCGACCGTTGAGGCCTCGCCTATTGGTGACCTTCTGACGCAACGGCTTACCGTTCCGGATTACCGGCACGATCTCCGTGCCGCGCTTGCGCGCGGGGAATAGCCAGAAGCCGTACGTGCCCTTGCCGCGACCGCCGAGCTTCGTGAATGCGACGTGCGCGCGGTCCCACGCGCCGCTGTTGACTGTCTTCCCCCTTAGCTCGTCGCGCAGCGTACTTCTCTGCGCGGGCCTGAGCCTGCTTGCGGTCCTTCTTGGCCCGGTTGAAGTAGCCCTCGGTCTTGCCGTACCACAGCCCTCCGTACTGGTTCTTCGTTGTGAAGCCCGGCAACCAGATGTGCTTGCTCGACGTGCCGGGATCACCGGCCGACGCTCGCTGCTCTGGAAGATGTACGGACCGAGGTAGTCGCCCTCGATCCGGGCGATCGTGTACGTGACCCTCACCTCATCACCGGAGAAGACCGGCGATGAGGCGTGGTACGCGCCCTTGCGCAGGGTGAACGGCGTCGGCCTATCGATGTACTTCTCGAGCGCCGCGAGACGTGCGGTCCTTGGCGTTCAGGCCCTGCGCCTTCACTGTGCGTCCGGCCGCGCTCTCGAGCGACTTCGCCACGGCATTCATGTTCTTCCGGAACTGCGGATCGTCGTAGCTCAGGCTCATCACGCGACCTCCGCCTTCGCGGCGAGCGCACGGACGAGCGAGGCAACGCCGCGCTCCTTGTGCTCGGAGTTTTTCAGCAGGGACGCGGTGACGGAGCCGAGCAGGTCCGGCACGTCGATCGAGAGCGCGCCAGGGCGCCGTATGCGGCGAACACCGCCTCGCGGAGCGCGCGGTCAAACGTTGCGAGCGGCGGCTCGCCGGCCTCCTTGCGCCGCGCTCGCGATGCGCGTGCGCGTTCGGCTACGGTGAGGGCAGGGCGCTTTTCAGCATCGCTCATCCGGCAATGCTGGGCGCGGCAAAGTCATTAAACACCCGCGATGTGACGCGTCACGCTCCGGAGACTGATTTACGGTTCTGTTGCACACGCATCAGGAAACGGAATTCAGTCTCCGCCGATCGGCGCGGGCCATTTCCTCGATCTGCCGGTCGAAGTCGTCCATCGACGCTGCGCGCTCATCGTCGACCGGACGAACGTGCAACCCCCAAATCCAGCGCGCGGATACGAACGCTACGCAGGGTGCGCAGGATCTGATCGGGCTTGTAGCCGTGACGCGTGAGCGTCAGGATCGCCTCGCCGACGATGCCGGTGTCGTGCTCCGATCCGATGATCTGATCGAAGTCGGCGCGCGAGACGAGCGCGAGCAGCAGGGCCTGGCCGACAACGTTTGCCTCGGGTCTTCCGCGTTCGGTCGTTGTCCATTCTCCACGCTCGGCGTCCGGGCCCGGCCCTTGGCTCTGCTGACCTCGATCGGCACCGGCTTCGACCTGGCTCTGCGCTTCAATCCGAGGCCTCCGGCGCCGGGCCGGTCCGGCGAACGGAAGTGATGCGCGCGGGAACCCCTGATCGATGTGATCGATCAGTTGCCTGGTCTGTGTGTTCATGGCGGCCTCTCGCCGGTTTCCGGTCGGCTAAACATCCAGTTCCCGGACAATGCTCTGCCGCCCGGCAAGTTGCAACGGTGTGTGCACAAGCCGGCCCACGCTGTTGCCATGCTCTGAACGGCCAAGGAGCCGGCTGGGGACGGTCTACGGTCGAAATCCGAGCCGGAGGCCGGGTTGGCGGGGTTACGTTGATCCTGGAGGTCTGCAGCGGCCCTGGGAGGGCTTCGGAGCCGACCGGGGCCGGTCATCGGTACGGATCGGGCAAGATCACCGCGGACCGGGACATGACAGCCACGGGAGCGCGTGTCCGGTCATCGGCATGGCCAGTTTCGGACCTGGTGGGGACTGGGACGGCATCGGAAGGCGGATGCGCCCATGGTCGGCCCGTAGGGCCGTCGATATCGGCGTCGCCGAAGGCCCGGTCGTACTGGGAATGCTTGGCAGGACAGCTGGGGATTCGGGAGGGGCGGGGTGACGGGCTGGTCGTCACCGGGGGCGAAAGCAGGTCACTGGATAGTGTTTTCAAAATCCGGACTCTAAGGCTGGAAAACGGGCGTGGAACTTGGGGCTGGTTTTATAAATACATTAGGAGGTTTTTGTCCACAGGCTGAAATCGAGATTAAGCCGCTGGCGACGCGTTGGTATATCAGGAGGTGCCACCATTGACGTTCTATGGTATACCAGCGTTACTCTATGAAATCACGAAACCGGACTAAGGGTCGTTTTGCTACCTGCAGGGGAATGCCCATGAGGATTAGCGTATAACTTAAGCCCGGACCCGGGCGCATTTCTGATGATCCGAGTGTCGGATCAAATTGCGCGTCACGCGTGACGAGCCGACACGGGAAAGCGGAATGGTTTCTATGCTCGGAGATGAATGATCCGAGACTTGTAATCATTCAGGTATGTGTATGATCCTAGACTCGTAACGTGGAACCCGGGCACGTTCGGGCAGATCGGGCATTACGTGCCCTTGGGCGGATCACGGTCCGGAGCCTGCGGTTCTTCGTGGAGTTCAGACCTCGATGCAGGCTGCTGAAGCCGAGCGTCTTGGCCTGTAGAGCCGCCCAGGCGGCCATCTGATCTTCGACGGAGCGTTGCGTGGCGGCCGGTCGTGCGGCGACGTTCGCGCTGTAGCGGCCGCCCCGTCCAGGCGCTTCGCCGGCGGGCGATCCGGGTTCATGTCGAGGTAGGCAACGCACACCCGCTCAACGAGCGAGGACCTCGGAATCCCGTGGGTCCGGGCCTCCTCCGTAAGCGCCTCCAGCAGGTCCGGGTGCATCCGCATGACCATGCGTTCGGAGCGGCTGTCCAGTCGGCGCCGGCTTTGACGGTCTCTTAGCCATAGGTGTTCTCACCGCTCGACTGTGACCACAATGTGTGTACAGTAGGTGAGAGCGAATCCTTGGACAGTTTAGCGAACACGTACAGCGAGTCCTTGAGGACCGCGCCGAGTTCATCCCGGAGACCGCCGTGCCGAAGACCTCGCCGGAAGACGCCGCGATCGTGCTCGAGATGCTCGTCGCCAGAAACTGGACCGAGGCGTTCGTGACCATCCGGCGGGCGAGCGGACGCAAAATTTTGGCTTCCGCCATCGACGACACCGACGACACCGCGGTCGACCGGGCGCAAAACAACCGTCAGGCGACGCAACGCTTCATCCAGCGGCAGGCGCGCGCGGCTCACGCCGCCTGCGCGGTGCCTTACGCGGTCGCGTGGCAGATGCTGATGTGCGAGCCGACAAGGCCGCAAACGGTCATCGGTCTGTATCCACAGATTGCGTATTTTGTTGCGCAGGCAACAGAGGCTCACACCGAAACGACGCGCCAAGTCTACAAGAGCCGCCTGGTCGTGTGGCGCGCCGCCGCGGACGGCCACTACGGCGACCACAGAGAATCTATTTTCGAGCTCCAGCACTCCGAGGCCGAGGATCCGACGCCGCTGCCGGAGGAAGTGGTGGCGACGATGCTCCCGGAGCCGCCGCGGACACCGCTGCCGCGGCCGAAGGAGCCGCCGCGGACACCCGGCGTGCCGTCGATGATCGTCGTGCCGCGGATCACCGCGGCAAGCTCACCGGCGACACGATGCAGTATTCGCACCTCATCGACGGCGAGTTCGAATTCACGATGACGCCGGCGCTGACGCCTGTGCGGACCGCGCTGCTCGCGGAATATCCGCACGCCCAGGCGGCCATCGATCTGCTGCTGCGGGATCTGCGCGAGGGCAAGCCGGTGCGGCTCAATCCGGTTGTGCTCGTCGGGCCGCCCGGCACCGGCAAGAGCCGGCTGCTGCGGCGGCTCGCCGAGCTGCTCGGCGTCGGCATGTACCGTTTCGACGGCGCCGGATCGACCGACGGCGTCGGCTTTGCCGGCACGCCGCGGCTGGTCGCAGTCGACACCGTCGGTGCCGGTGCGCGCGGTCGCGCTGCACCGGACTCCGGTCCGCGCGCGGTGGTTGACGAGCTCGACAAGAGCGGGACGGCCGTGCGCAACGGCTCCTTGCACAACGCCCTGACGCCGTTCCTCGAGCGCGGACCTCGCGCGCCTACCGTGACGTGTCACTCGACGTGACGGCCGACCTGTCGTGGGTCGGCTACGTGGCGACCGCGAACGACAACTCGCTGCTGCCGCCGCACATCAAGGACCGCTTCCGCGTGGTGCGCGTGCCGGACCGGCGCCGGCGCACCTTCCCGCGCTCGCGAGGAGCATGCTGGCCGACTCGCGAAGGAACAGGGGTCGGACTCGCCCGAGGAGCTCGATCACGACGAGCTCGAGGTGATCGGCCGGGCGTGGGCGCAGGCGCGGTTGAGCCTGCGGGCCCTGCAGAAGATGATCGGAGCGACCCTCGACGCAAGGATCCAGTTCGCGCCGAGGCACTGAGAAGGTTGTTGGCGTCGTAGCGTTGTGAGTGTGTGATGTCTTTGAGTGAGAAGGCGGCCATCATCGCCGCCGAGGACGAATTGCGGCGCCTGGCAGCGGGCGAGAAGCCCACCAGGACGTCGCTGCGGTCGGCGCCCCTGCTGGACGAGTGGCATGTGCTGCCGGTCGTCTCGGGCATCCGCCCCCGTACCACGACGACTACACCGTCATCCGCCTGCGGGGGCACGAAGGTGACGACAACGAATTGATCGTCACCAGGCCGATCGTGTGGATCAACGTCGATCTCAAGTGGGCGCGCGCGGAGGACAAATACTGGCGCCTCGGCAGGCGATGGAACGAGTTCTAATGAGCCCGGACCTTGAGCGCTGCGCGAACTCCTGCGCGCCGGATGGCAGCCGACGGCAGACACGATTCCGCCGACGGTGCCGCAACGGAAAATGGCTGACTGGGACTTCTGGAAGAGCGGGCCGTCGATCATCGGCTTCCCGGCCGATGAGCCCGGCTGGAAGGAGATCGAGGTGATTTGGATCGACTCGGCGCTCCGCTGGGCGCTCGGCAGCATGGCGTTCTGGTGGCTCGGCGAGCCATGGGAAAAACAGCCGCAAGTCGATGTCCAGATCTGGCACGACGCCGATGACTCCGCAAGCCGAAGCAGTCGCAGGGGTCAGCTTCGCGACCGACACTGGGGCAGTGGACGCGGTGGACAAAATCCGCAACCGGCGCATCGGTCTGTGCGTGATGCCGCGGCAGCCCGGCAAGTCGATCTGGCGCCAGGTGGAGCGCGTGGCGGCCGCGATCGCGCGGGCGGAGGAGTTCTGATGCTGGTGTTCCGATACGAAGGCGACCGCGGCGACGACGCGGCGGTCGATGCCTTCCTGCTCGACACGATCACGTGGTGCGTCGCCCACCGCGGCACCGCCGACCTGTCGGATGACGACGCCGCCGCCGTTGCGGCCGGGCTCGATCCCGCGGACGGGATCCGCCTTTTCCGGGTCCTGATGGCGTACGGCGCAATCCATTTTCACCGCGGCGGGGGCATATCGATCCATGTTTTAGGCGACGGGAAGGAAGGGAACTGACGTTAGCTTCCCATTCAATATGGCGAACAGGAGTGTGTAATGCGTGCGATCTTGATCTTGCTGCTGATGACCGGCGCGGCCGCCGCGAGCCCTGCCAGTTCGGCACCAACCGACCGGCCATCGACACGATGACGCGCAACCACGCGCCCGGTGCCAACGTCGCGACGTGCACGCAGCGCGAGGTGCCGATGACGAGGCCGGACGGCAGCGTCAGGCCGATGCGAGTGTGGTCCTTCGATGTGAAGCCGGGGGACCGGCGGTGAGCCTCTCCCGCCGCGCTGCGCTGGTTGGCGCCGGCGCTGCCGCGATCGCGGCCGTGGTGCCTTCCGGCGCCTATGAGGAGGCCTGGCCGCCGCGGTGGCTGCAGATCATGGTCGCGGAGATGCAGCGGCTTCACCCCGACGCCTTCGAGAGAATCGGATACGAAGAACGGGATCCCGTTCTCGCGGTCGCGCACATGGCGCGCGACGCCCGTGCAGGCGTCGACGCCGACCTGGTCCGCCGCGAGGCCCGGCGGTTTGCTGGGCACTTCCGGTGAGGCCCGCGACGCTCGCAGAGGCGGTCGAGCGCGTGCGCTCCGGCGCCGCCTTCGGCGTGGCGCTCGACGAGTTTCTCGACGCCTCTATCTCGATCACCCGGACAAGGACTCGCAGCAGCACCGGATCGACGAGGCGCCCGCGGTGCTCGACGATGCCTTCCAGGACGCATGGTGGCCGCGGTCGGCGAGCACCTGGCGCGCCGCTGGGGCCTGCAGGTGCCTGCGTGGACAAGCCGGCCGGAAGGATACGCGCTGACAGAGCTGATCTTCGTGCCGCCGTCCGCGGCGTTGCACGACGTCTTGATCGCCGAGAACCCGCAGGCATTCCGGTCGCGGTCGATCTACACGTTCGCCGAGCCGCTGCAGCGCGCTAGGTTTCCGCGGTAGGCCGCCCAGGCGGGCCCGGAGGACGGCGGCTTCTTCGAGACGGCCTCCTCACCGACGCCGGCGAGCTCATCCTTTGCCATCGCCTTCAGCCGAGCGAGCACGTCGCCGTCGTAGCCGAGCGGGTCGGGATCTCGACGGGTGATCTTGATGGTCGTCATGCGACAACGATGCCGTGCCGAGCGGTGACCTCGTCAATGCGCGCCGGCGTCATGTTGGCCCAGCCGTGGAGATGATACGCCTTCGCCGCTACGCGCCACATTTCGAACAGCGCCGGGATCCGACGCCGCCAGGTCGGCGGGCGGGCCCTCCTGTGCCAGGCGGGCGATCTCGCGCAGCAGCGGCCAGTCGCGTGCTACCGCGACGTCGGCGATGCGGCCGGCGAGCAGGCAGTCAAGTGCGCGGTCCCTGTCGCTCATCGATCACACTCTACACTCTGTCCGATAATCCCACGGCTTATCGGACAACTACGTTACCGCGGGAGCCCGAAAATCGCTGTACGGAAAGGGAAGCTAACGGTGGTTGGCTTCCCTCCCGTGCCGGTCGGTGACCGAATAGCGACCGCGCGAACGCGGAGATCGAAGCGCTGCAGCACGTCGAGTGCAGCGTAAAGCGGCTAACCCGCCCGAGGGCGGAAACCTTCGGGGCCATGGTCGCAGCGGCAGCGCCGCCCAGCTGGGGCTCACCCCCGCGGACGGGGAAGGTGAAGATGAAGGTGAAGATTAGGTGTTAGGTGACGTGCCAAGTTGCAGAAAGGGAATTCTATGCGCCGCCGCCCGGACGCCCGAGGATCGTGCCGCGTTCGTGCCCACTGTCGGCCACCGTGATCAGTATGTCGGCGCCGAGCGCCGCGAGCATCGTCATCAGGCGCCAGAGGTCGTGGCCGTCGTGTCGGCCCGCGACGACGCGGACCACATCGGCCTCGGGCCGACCAGGTCAGCGCGGCAATCACCACCGAGGTGAGCTTGTCTGGCTTCCGCGATCGCCGCGATTTCGTGACAGAGCCATGTCTTCACGCGAAATTCATCGGGATCCTCGATGCCCTGATCGCGCAGGAAGTCGCCGCTGCCCCGGTGCACGGTGTCGTCGCCGGTCATGTCCGCCATCCGCCGCCGCAGGGAGGCGCGTCGTTGCCTGCGCTCTTCATCAGCGCGATCGGCCACATTGCCACAACCAGGGAGCACTGCCGGTCCTCAAGCGCTCGCGCGGGCAGTCGTGCTGCCACTTCGCCGTGATCTCGATCGCGGTTATCGCGCCGACGACAAAATAGGCGAGCAGATACTTCATCACGCGCCGGCCTTCTCCTGGTCCCGCAAGGATTCGGCCAGCACGACGAGCGCGTACTTGGTCGAGCGGGACCCGATGCCGGCGTAGGCCCGCATGATCCGCACCGCGCCCCCGGGTCTGCATGAAGGGGAAAACGGGAGGATCGCCGCCGCCCTGGCGCTTCGTCTTCGGATTCGCGCGGGTGCTCATGCCACCGTAAAAGAACGTCACCGGGACGTTGAGCATGTCGGCGATGCGCTGGAGCCGCCCAGCGGCGACGCGGTTGGTGCCCTTCTCGTACTTCTGAACCTGCTGGAACGTCAGCCCGATGCCGCAGGCAAGATGCGACTGCGACAGTCCGCGCTCGAGCCGCAGCGCCCGGATCTTGCGGCCAATCTCGAGATCGTCGGCGCCGGCGCGGCGCTTCTTAATGCGGTCCGTCATAAGTCGACCCCTTTGGGTTGTGCGACTTAGACAATACCTACTTTTTAGGTATTCTGGCAAGAGCGCGCAGCGCGGCCGGAGCATCTGATCCGATCCGCCTCGGCGAGGTCGAGGAATTCGACGAACGTCGATCCGGCGCTGCCCGGTCTCGAGGAGGGTGACGTAGCTACCTGGTACCGGCGCAGCTTCTGGCGACCTGAACCTGCGTGGGCCAAGCGCTTCTTGCGCTGCGCGATGACGTAATCGACCAGCGCTCGATGCCGCGATGAGCCGAGAGTGCGGGACGAGGAATCGCCTCCGGTATGGAGGCACCTCATCTATACCGAAAAAGCCGTTACCTAAAAATCGGAGGTTCGTGGACCCTGTGAAAGTCACGTTGTGCCTTCAAATTCGGGCCACGCTCACTCGCATTGTCACTCAGCGGTTGAGGAAGCGTCTGAGTGAGCGTCATCATATTCTAACGAGGCTCACCCGTAAGGCTTCTTGTCCCGGCTGCTGACGTCGAAGAGCCCCTCGAGCGTGGCGTGCACCAGCGGGTAGAGGTCGACGCCGCCGAAGGGCTCCACCAGCGTGTGGTCGGCCAGCCAGACCTCGTCAAAGCCGCGGCCGTCGGGCGTATCGGTGTCAAAGTAGTGCCTCACCTCGTCGAGGCCGCAGTCGACCCGGCGAGTTGATGACGAGAGAATCTTGCGCTCGCACTCCAGCCACGGCCCTTCGTCAGCTTGCTCGTCTTCTGGTGCCCGACTCGAGCAGCTCCTGCCAGTACGGGTTGCCGACATCGCCGCGGTCGTGCTCCTCGAAGGCTCTTCGGATGGCGCAGACGTCCGGAGCGAAGCGCAGCTGGGTCATTTCGATGCCGACGGTGCGGCCCTGGGGCGGTCGGGGCCGATGAAGTCCGGCGTCTCGGCGTCGGGGAGCTTTTCGAAGGTCTCGCCGGTGACCTGCTTATAGGCGGGAAGAGACGAGGGCCAGGTGGTCCCGCTCCATCTCGCGCTTGCCCATCTCTTTGTCGTTCACCGCGGCGCATCTCGTCCAGGCATCCGAGCCGCCGATATAGTGGCGAGCGCCAGGCGCGAAAGTTACCCGGTTCGGCAACAGCGCTCTTGCGCCTTGCTGGCGTGGCTGAATTCCTAGTCCGCGCGCCAAGGGTGTTCGTGAAGCCAGATCCAGGGGCACCCCAGCCAACGACACTCACGACAGGGCAGCGTGTGGCTGCACTTGGTCCCGGAAGTTCAGGAGGCGGTGATGGTTGCGACTACGAAGTTCACTGCGCGCCGCCTGATTATCCCGAGAAGTGCTTCCCCCCAAAACGCTGCAAGCATGAGGGGCAGTTCGCGATGTTCGCGGAGTTGCACCTGCACCCGCGGCCAAAGGTCGGGGGAACTGAGGTCGAGATCGACCACGCCGTCTGTTTCAATTGCGGACTTCCGCAAGAGAGCACCTACGGCGGCAACATCATCGTCGCGCTAACGCTGATCCTGCAAACTCAGGGCCCGAAGCACTGGAAGTTCGCCGTGCGAGCCGGAGCAATTGCGGGCCAAGTGGTCGAGGATCACGGTCCCTATCTTTTCGACGAAAACGGTTGGAACGGTCGCCACAAAAGGATCGCGCGGATCATTGACCGCAACCTCACAATGAAGCTCTCGCTTGAACCCGGGCCTGGCAAGGTTCGGTTCGGCCGCGTCCAACACGACTGGGACTATCTGCGTCCGGAAGAGGCGGCGTGAAGCAGCGCAGTGTCAGACTCGTCTGCGGCGCCGCGCAGAAAGTGACCCAGTAGTGACCCAGCAGCGCTCGCGCGCTCGGCCGCTTTTCTAAGTCTTTCTGATATTGCTGTGTGGGGTTTTCGTAGGCCTGCTGATTAAGAGTCAGCTGCTCTACCAACTGAGCTATGCGCCCGGAACCGGGAAACATGACCCTGAATTGAGGGGCGTCGTCTAGCAAAGCAGCGTCACCGTGTCCAGCGACGAGGCTTTGCAGAGCACAGGCGCGTGCTCTATGGTCCGCGCCGGTTCGCGGGGCGGCGAAACCAGACACAAGATTGCGGAGAAACGCGCATGAAAACAACATTCGGACGGCTCATCGCCGCGCTCGGCATATTGGCGCTGGCGACCGGCGCCGCGGCCGCGCAGAGCAAGGTCAAGGTTTCGATCGCGGTCGGCGGGGCAGGGTGCCTCTGCTACCTGCCGACGGTGCTGGCAAAGGAGCTCGGCGAATACGACAAGGCCGGCGTCGAGGTCGAGCTGATCGACTTCAAGGGCGGCTCGCATCGCCCCAGGTCGCGTCGGGCTCGCCGAGCACGACGACGTCGGCGACCTCCGGGTCGAGGCGCAGCACCCGCTCGACCTCGGCGGGGTAGACGTTCTCCCCACCGGTGATGATCATGTCGGTCAGGCGGCCGGTGACGAAGAGGTAGCCCTCGTCGTCGAGGCGGCCGAGGTCACCCGTCCGCAGCCAGCCGTCGTGGAGCAGCTCCTCGGTGGCGAGCGGGAGGCCGTGGTAGCCGGCGCAGTTCTGCGCGGACCGGGTCCACACCTCGCCGACCTCGTCCGCGTCCAGGGCCACTCCGGTCACCGGGTCGTGGATCTCGACGTCCACCCACGGGTATGCCTGTCCGGCCGCCCCGTTGCGCGGATCCCCGTCGTCGCGGCCCGGGTCGGGCGCCAGCTCGGTGAACCCGCCCGTGGTCTCGGTCATGCCGTAGACCTGTCGCAGTACGGGGCCGAGAGTCGTTGCGGCCGCTCGCCGGTCGGCATCGCTGATCGGCGACCCGCCGTAGACGACGGTCCGCAGCGCTGGGAACCTCGCCGCACCGGCCTCCCGGCTCAGGGCCGCCAGCATGGAGGGCACCAGGAACGCGTGCGTCACCGCGTCCTGCCGCAGGTGACGGGCGATGGTCTCCGGACGGGCGTCGTCGGCGAGCACCGTGGTCGCACCGGCGGCCAGCCCGACCAGGCCCCAGCTCAGAGCGCCGACGTGGAACAACGGGGTGGCCAGGAGGCTGGTGCTGTCCTCGTCCAAACCCCAGCGGTCGACCACACCGCGACACCTTCGCGGCGAGGTTGGCGTCGGTCAGCAGCACGCCCTTCGGCCGCCCGCTGGTCCCGGAGGTGTAGATCTGCAGGACGACGTCCCCGGACGTCCCGGAGCGCTCCTCGACGGGCGCCGCCCCGGACAGCCAGCCCTCGTACGCCTCGCCCACGGCGACCCGGCGACGTTCACCGCTCAGCCTCGGCACCCGAGCCAGCAGCCCGGCGTCGCCGACGACGACGGCCGGCGAGGCGTCCTCGGTGACCGCCCGCAGCTCCCGGTCGGTGAGCCGGGTGTTGACCGGCACGGTGACCGCCCCGACCCGCGCCGCCCCGACGAGCATCTCGAACAGCCGCACCGAGTTCGGCAGCGCGACGAGGACCCGGTCACCGGCGACCGACTCCGCACTCCGCCAGGGCCGCGGCATACCGGCCGGCGCGGAGGTGGAGCTCTCCGTAGGTGACCGAGACCGGGCCCTGGCGCAGGGCCACCCGGTCGCCACGACCCGACCGGCGCGAGGTCCGGCTGCCCGGCGAGGTGGTAGTCGCTCACCGGGCCGGACCGAGGTCGGTCGGCAGCGACTGGATCGCCCGCAGCATCGCGCTGCCGCCGTAGGTGAGGTCGTCGGTGAGCAGCCGTGCCTCCGGGAACCGTCGCACCAGCGTCGAGAAGACGATCTCGCCCTCGAGCCGGGCGAGCGCCGCCCCGAGGCAGTAGTGGGCACCGAAGGCGAAGGACAGGTGGTCCGACCGGTTGGGCCGGCGGACGTCGAGGACATCCGGGCGCTCGAAGACCGTCTCGTCGCGGTTGGCGGCTCCCATCACCACGATCGCCGTCTGGCCGGCCCGGAGGTCGACGTCGTGGAGCCGGAAGTCCTCCTCGACGACCCGCGGCAGGTAGTGGTGCGGCGAGTCGTAGCGGATCAGCTCCTCGACCGCGCCGCGAACCAGGCCCGGGTCGTCGACGAGCAGGTCCCACTGGTCCCGGTTCCGTTGCAGCGCGGCGAACCCGTTGCCGAGGAGGTTGGTGGTCGTCTCACTGCCCCCGAAGAGGATGAGCAGGTACATCGCGACCAGCTCGTCCTCGGTCATCGCCTCGTTGTCGCGGTGGTCCAGCAGCAGCCGCGCGAGCTCCGGTCCCTCACCGGTCGCCCGCAGGTGGTGGATCATGTCGCCGACGTAGGCCCGGAACGCGTCGATGGCCTCGTCCGCCTTGCGCAGCGACGTCTCGTCGAGGCTGAACAGCGCGCCGATCGCCTCGGACCACTCCCAGATCATGGCGCGGTCGGACTGCGGGATGCCGATGAGGTCGACGATGACGCGGACCGGCAGCTGGTTGGCGAGGTCCTGCTTGACGTCCGGCTGTGGCTTCTCGAGCATCGCGTCGACGAGGTCGTCGACGTGCCGCTGGATCGAGTCCCGGAGCATCTCGATGCGCCGGGCCGTGAACGCCCGCGCGGAGATCCGCCGCAGCCGGGCGTGTCCGGTCGCGTCCTGCCGGCTCATGAAGTTGCCCTCGAAGTCGAGCACCTTGAAGAAGATGTCGTGCTGCGCGGCCGGCAGGCGGCGCATCGTGCCCTCGGCCAGCTCGCCGAACCGGTACGCGTTCTGCCCGATGGGGTACGCGCCGGCCATCACCGCCTTGACGTCGGCGTGGTGGGTCACCAGCGTCGCCGGTCCGCCCTCCCAGCGGACGACGCCGGAGCCTTCCCGCCACCGCGCGTACATCGGGTAGGGCCAGGCGATGGTCTCCGGGTCGGCGGCGAAGAACGCGCTGATCTGCTCGTCGGCGACCGCCGGGGCCGTCGTGGGTACCGTCGTCATGCGCACCTCATCGGGAATCCATCCGCATGGTTATCCTGAATCTAGGGGTCGGGTGCTGGCCTGTCAACGACGGGTCGGAGCGGTTCGCCGGCACCATCACGTACGCCACCACCGCGGCGACCACCGCGGCACCGACGGCGGCGAGCGCGGCCAGCACGTAGCCGCTCTCGTCCGGGTCCAGCCGCCCGGGCGGCACGTGTCCGGCCAGCACGGCGGCCGCGGCGGCGGCCCCGACGGCACCGCCCATGAGCCGAAGCACCTGGTTGATGCCCGTCGCGCTGGCGGTGCGGTCGCTCGGGGTCCGCTCGATGATCAGGGCGGGCATCACCGCGTAGGCGACGCCGATCCCGAAGCCCATCAACGTCATCGCCACGACGATGTGCCACGTGGAGTGGTGGGCCACGGCGAAGAAGGCGAACGCCGCCGCCACCGCCAGGGATCCCACCGGCAGCACGAACCGCAGGCCGGTATGCCGGGTGACCCACCGCGACACCGGCGGGGACAGCAGGGTCGCGACGGACATCGGGATCATCAGCAGCCCGTTGACGAAGACCGAGTAGCCGAGGCCCAGACCGTCCACGGTGGGCCGCTCGACGAGCAGGATGATCACCGCCACGCCGCCGAACACCGACATGCCCAGGAGGATCGCGGCGAGGTTGACGCCGAGCACCCCCGGGGCGGCGGCGAGGCGCACGTCGACCAGCGGAGAGCGCACCCGCAGCTCGACGCATACCCACGCCGTCAGGGCCACCAGCCCGAGCGTGCCCAGGCCGAGGACCGGCAGGGACGCCCAGCCCCAGGACTGACCCTTGGCGACAGCGAGGAGGCTTGCGCCCAGGCCCACTCCGAGCAGGACCGCTCCCGCGACGTCCACCCGCGCGCCGCTGCCGGTCTCCGGCGTCGTCACGGGCGCGGCCGTCGGGACGACGCGCCACACCCAGAGCGCACCGGCGACCGCCACGACCAGAGCCAGCAGGAAGGCGAGCCGGTAGTCGGCCACCAACACCGCGAACCCCATCACCGGGTTCCCGAGGCCGACGCCGACGGCCACGCTCGTGGAGAGCACGGCGAGGGTGCGGACGAGCCGTGCTCCGCGCAGATGTTGGCGGGCGATGGCGACGGTCAGCGGGACCATGGCGTAGCCGAGACCCTGGAGCGCGCGGCCGGCGAGCAGCCCGCCGAACGTCGGGACCGTTGCGGCGCAGAGGCTCCCGCCAGCGACGACCAGGAGCGACGCCACGAGGACCGGCCGGGTGCGGTGGCCGTCGCCGAGCCGGGAGACCACCGGCGTGGCGACGACGCCGACGAGGAGGGTGATGGTCAGCGTCCACTGCGCCGCCTCGATGGAGACACCACGCTCGCGGGCGACCTCGAGGACGATCGGGCTGCCCAGGCCGGCGACGACGGCGCCGGTGAGTGCGGCGAAGGCCAGGGCCGCGACGAGCCCGCGCGGGACCGGCGCCGCGGCGGGCTGCTCCGCCGTGCCTGGCTCGGTGGACCGCGCGTCGCTCAGAGCAGCTCCAGGATGGTGGCGTTGGCCATCCCGCCGCCCTCGCACATGGTCTGCAGCCCGTAGCGGGTGCCCTCGCGGCGCATCCGGTGCAGCATCGTGGTCATCAGCCGGGCGCCGGTGGCCCCGAGCGGGTGGCCCAGCGCGATCGCGCCGCCCTGCGGGTTGGTGAGACCGAGGTCGGCGCCGGTCTCGGCGGCCCAGGCCAGGACGACGGAGGCGAACGCCTCGTTGACCTCGAACGTCCCGATCTCGTCCAGTGACAGCCCGGAGCGCCGCAACACGGCCTCGGTGGCCGGGATCGGACCGGTGAGCATGAACACGGGGTCGGAGCCGACCACGGCCATGGTGTGGACCCGGGCCACCGGCCGGAGCCCGTGGCGCCGTACCGCCTCGGCGGAGGCCACCAGCAGCGCGGCGGCACCGTCGGAGATCTGGCTGGCCAGTGCCGCGGTCAGCCGTCCACCCTCGCTGATCGGGTTGAGCGCGGCCAGGGCCGCCGCGGTCGAGCCGCGGCGGGGTCCCTCGTCGTGGTCCAGACCGGCGACGGACACCAGCTCCGCGTCGAAAGCGTGGGCGTCGGCGGCGGCCAGCGCTCGGCGGTGGCTCTCCAGCGCGAACGCCTCCATGGCCGACCGGCTGAGGTCCCACTTCTCGGCGATGAGCTCCGCCCCCCGGAACTGGTTGATCGCCTGGTCGCCGAACCGTCGTCGCCAGCGTTCACCGCCGCGCGGGTGCGCCATGCCGTGCTCGAGCCCGATCGTCGTCGGCGACGCGATCGGGACCTGGCTCATCACCTCCACGCCGCCGGCCACGACGAGGTCCTGGACGCCGGCCATCACCGCCTGGGCCGCGAAGTGCACGGCCTGCTGGGAGGACCCGCACTGCCGGTCGACCGTCGTCCCGGGGACGTGTTCGGGCAGGCCGGCGGACAGCGCCGTGATGCGCCCGATGTTCGACGCCTGCGGGCCCATCTGCCCGACGCAGCCCCACACGACGTCGTCGACCGCGTCGGGGTCGGCGCCGGTCCGCGCGAGCAGGGCCTCGATGACCGTCGCGCCGAGGTCGGCCGGATGCGTCGCCGACAGCGCGCCGCCGCGCTTGCCGACGGGGGTCCGCACCGCGTCGACGAGGTACGCCTCAGCCATCGCCGTCCGACCAGGCCGGCGGCCGCTTCTCGAGGAACGCCCCCGCTCCCTCGGGCAGCTCGTCGCCGAGGAAGAAGGCGAGGTTGAACAGCTGAGCCGCGTCCAGGGCCTGAGGCGCTGGCAGGTCGGCGAGTACGGCGAAGGCCTTGCGCCCCAGCCGGATCGCGTCCGGCGCGGCGTCGGCGAACCAACCCGCATACCGGTCCGCCTCGGCGTGGAGCGCCTCGGTGTCGGGGCAGATGCGGGCCACGAAGCCGAGCCGGTGGGCGTCGTCCACGGTGAGTGGCTGCCCGGTCATCATCATCTCCAGCAGGACCTTGCGCGGCAGGGACCGGGCGAGGTGCGCGACGACGATCATCGGGAACAGCCCGATCCGTACCTCGGGCAGCGCGAAGCTCGCCCTCGGCGTCACGAGGACGACGTCGCAGATCCCGGCCAGCCCCATGCCGCCGGCGTATGCCGGTCCGTCCACCAGCGCGAGCAGGGGCTTGGGCGCCTGCAGCGCGAGGTGGTGCAGCTCGACGATCGCGCTCGGCCAGCCGTGGGCCGCGGGCGCCGGTGACGCGGCCAGGTGACGCATCTGGCGCAGGTCGCCGCCGGCCGAGAACGCCGCGCCCTCCGCGGCGATGGCGACGGACCGCACCGTCTCGTCCGCCATCGCCTCGCGAACGGCGTCGAGCAGGGCCGACGACAGCTCGGGGTCGAGGGGGTTGCGGGACTCGGGCCGGTTGAGCGTCACCACGGCCATCGTGGCCCGGCGGGTGACGACCACCGCGTCGCTCACGGCAGCTCCATCCGCAGCAGCCACGCGTACATGACCTTGCCGAGATGGTCCGACCGCAGCGACATCGTGCCGCCGCCGTCCAGGGCGCCGGTGAGCACGAAGTTCAGGGCCCGGATCCCCGGGAGCTCGTAGCGCGTCACCGAGCCGCGGACCAGGTCGCCGTAGTGCTCGGCGACGCGTTCCTCGGTCAGCACCTCGCGCAGCGTCGCGTAGCCCGCGTCGTCCCACGCGACGATCCCGACGTTGCACGTGTCGCCCTTGTCGCCGGAACGGCCGTGGGCGAGGTCCGCGACCCTCACGGCGCGACCGCCGTGGCCGGCTCGAGCAGCTCCACCCGCTGCACCACGTGCTCGCGCGGCACCAGGCAGGGCCAGATCGCGTAGAGCTCCTTGAGCGGCGGCCGCGTCCCGACCCCGGCGACGCCGGCCGGCCCGTTGTTGTAGAGCGGCACGCTCTCGGTGAAGACCTTGCGGGCCTCCGTCGCGTCGGGGCAGCGCGCCGCGTACCGGACGACGATCTCGAGGAGGTCCGGGTCGTCCGGCGGCGGGACGCGCGACCCCCACATGGAGGTGTGGCCGGGATACTCGACGAGCTCGTCGGTGCAGCGGAACTCGGCCCGCTGCAACCGTTTCCGGAGGAAGGCCAGACCGCGCTGGGCCTTCGCGTAGGCGTCGGGCCAGGTGTAGGTGAACTGCGCCTCGCCGACGAAGCCGGCCCGGTAGCCCATGTTGACCTTGAGGGTCGCCGGCCGCTGGCGACCGGTACCGCCGGTGATCCGGACCCGGTCCGGCCCGACCTCCTCGAGCGTCACCCCGGTGAAGTCGGCGGTGACGTCGGCGGTGAGGTAGCTGCCGGGGTCGAGGATCTCGTAGACCAGCTGCTCGCTGACCGTCCCGATGCTCACCTCTCCCCCGGAGCCGGGCGTCTTGGTGAGGACCGCGGTGCCGTCCTCGCTGACCTCGGCGATGGGGTACCCGAGGGTCTCCAGACCGTCGACGTCGGCCCAGCCGCCCGCGTAGAGGCCGCCCGTCGCCTGGCCGCCGCACTCGATGGCGTGCGCGACGACCGTGGCCATCCCGAGCCGGTGCCAGTCGTCGAGGGACCAGCCGAACTCGTGGACCAGCGGCCCGAGGTAGAGCGCGATGTCGGTCACCCGGCCGCAGACGACGATGTCGGCGCCCCGGTCGAGCGCCTCGACGATCCCCTCACAGCCGGTGTAGACGGCGGCGTGCGTGAGCCGGTCGCGGACCGTGTCGAGCTCGGCCCCGGTGTCGAGGTTGCGGAACGACGTCCCGGCGGCGGCGAGGTCGTCGATCCGGTCCTCGATGTCGTCGCCGAGGACGACGGCGATGCGGACGCCCGGAAGGCCCAGCTCGTCGGCCAGCGCGCGGATCGCCCTCGCGGCCGCGCGGGGGTTCGCGCCGCCGGCGTTGGTGACGACCTTCACGCCCTTCTCCACACAGGCGGGGAGGGCACCGCGCAGGAGGTCGATGACGTCGCGGGTGTAGCCGCGGTCCGGGTTGGTGGCCCGCTGCTTCGCGAGGATGGACATCGTCAGCTCGGCGAGGTGGTCGCAGCACAGGTAGTCGATCTCGCCGCGCTCGACCATCTCGATCGCCGGGCGCACGCTGTCGCCCCAGAACGCCATGCCCGCGCCGAGCCGGACGACCCTGCCGCTCATGCGGTTCGGAGTCCGAGGAGCCGGGCCAGGTTGTCGCCGAGGATGCCGTCGATCTCCGCGGGCGTCAGCGGGAGGGCGCGGATGGCGGCCATCTCGGCCGCGGGGTCGGCCATCGGCCAGTCCGAGCCGTAGACGACGCGGTCGGCCCCGTGGCGCCGGATGATGGCGACGACCCGCTCCGGGTCGAGCTCGGCCATGGTCGGCGGCCACGACGTCTCGAGGGTCACCCGCGAGCCGACGACGTGCTCCTCCGCCTCGTCCAGCCGGTGGTACCCGCCGTAGTGGCAGGCGATCAGCGTGAGGTCGGGCAGCGCGTCGGCCAGCTGCCGCAGGAGCGTCGGGGCGCCGCGCTGGTTCGCGGCCTCGTCCTCGCCGGCGCCGACGTGGGTGACGACCGGCATACCCTCCTGCGCGAGCGCGGCGAGGATGTCGTGCACCCGCGGGTCGTCCAGGGACAGGTTCTGGAACAACGGGTGCAGCTTGACGCCGACGATCCCGTTGTCCCGCAACGACGCGACGTTCTCCTCGACGCTCAGGTCGGGGTGGACCGTGCCCATGGGTACCAGCCGGTCCCGGGGCACCGAGCCGATGAACTCGTTGGTGCGGACCACCGTCGACGCCTTGATCCCGACGCCCAGGGCGAGCCCCATGTCGATGCCCGCGTCGTCCATGGTCCGCAGCAGCCCGGAGAGGGTCCCGTCGAAGCGCAGCGGCATACCGGCCGGGCGTTGCGCCTGCATGGCCTGCGCGATGTGGTCGGGCCACACGTGCAGGTGGCAGTCAACGATCATGGCGGGTCACTGCTGGCGGTCCTTGACCAGCTTCTTGGCCAGCGAGTCGAGGATCACCTCGGTGGAGCCCTCGTAGATGCGCATGGGGCGCGCCTCGCGGTAGAGCCGCTCGATCTTGCTCCCGCGCACCAGCCCGAAACGGCCCATGGCCTGGACCGAGCGGTCGACGACGCGGCTCGCCATCTCGGTGGCGCCGACCTTGGCCATCGACGACAGGTGGAGGGCACCGAGCGGGTCGCGCGCCGCGGCGGCCGCAGCGCGGTAGACCAGCGCGCGGGCCATCTCGATCTCGACCCAGCTCGTCGCCAGGGACGCGGGGATCCCGCCCAGCCGGGCGAGCGGAACGCCGAACTGCTCGCGCGAGGTCGTGTGGGCGAGCGCCTCGTCGAGCGCGGCCTGAGCCACCCCCACGGCGGCACCGCCGACCGACACCCGGAACGTCGCGAGCGTCGAGAGCATCAGCTTGAAGCCGTTGCCCTGAGCGCCGAGCCGGTGGTCGAGGGGGACGCGGACGTCCTCGAAGACCACGTCACCGAGCACGTGCGGCGCGATGATCTGGTGGGGCGCGGTGATGGTGACCCCCGGGGTCGACGAGGGCACGAGCACCAGGGAGTAGGCGTCGCCCTCGCGGCACAGGACGCTGTAGAAGTCGGCGTCGCCGGCGTTGGTGATGAACGACTTGTGGCCGTCGACGACGAGCTCGTCGCCGTCGACCCGCGCCACGGTGCTGATGGCCCGCAGGTCGGAGCCGACGTCGGGCTCGGTCAGGGCGAGCGCGCCGATGGCGTCGAGGCTGGCCACCTTGGGCAGCCACGTGTCGCGGACGCCGTCGGAGCCGTGGTGCGAGACGACGAAGCTGCCGATGCCCTGCATGGCGAACATCGAGTCCAGGTGGGCGCTCTCGTAGGCCAGCGCCTCCCGGACGACCGTGACCGCCAGCGAGTCGACGGTCTCGTAGCGGCCGCCGTAGCGGGCGGCGACGACGACGTCGACGAGTCCCGACGCGGCGAGGCGTTCGCGGACGTCGGGGTCGAAGCGGTCGGCCTCGTCGGCACGGGCGGCGACGTCGGCGCACGCCGCCGCGAGCGTCCGCGCCTCGGCCTGCAGCGCGAGGTAGGGCTCGGTCAGCTCGAACGAGGGCGCCTCGGTCACGGCAGGACCTCGGGGACCCTCTGGTTGAAGCTGCGGCCGAGCAGCTCGGCGGCGATCCGGGTGCGCTGGATCGCGGGCGTGCCACCGGCGATGGCCCAGCCGTGCGCGTCGCGGTGGAGCCGCTCGATGCCGTACTCCTCGCTGTAGCCGTTGCCCCCGTGCAGCTGCATCGCCTGGTCGCTGACCTTCTTGGCCATCTCGTTGGCGAACACCTTGGCGACCGACACCTCGAACGGCACGGGCAGTCCGGTGCCGGCGTTCATCGCGGCCCGGTAGATGAGCAGGCGGGCCGCCTCCACCTGGGTGGCCATGTCGGCGAGGACCATCTGCACGTTCTGGAACTCGATGAGAGGCCGGCCGAACTGCTTGCGCTCCTGCACGTAGGCCTTGGTCCGGTCGAGCGACGCCTGGCCGATCGCGAGGCTCATCGTCGCGTTGCCGAGGCGCTCGATGGAGAACACGCCGAACAGCTGCTTGAACCCGCCGGCGGGGATGACGAGGTTGTCCAAGGGCAACCGGACGTCGTCGAAGTAGAGGTCGGCACTCGGGATGCCGCGGAACCCCATGAGCTTCTCCGGGGCGCCGAAGGTGAAGCCGGGCGTGCCCTTGGCGACGCGCAACGCGCCGATGCCCTTGGCGCCCGGGGCGTCGCTCAGCCGGCAGTAGACGAGGTACTCGTTCGCGTGCCCGCCGTTGGAGATCCAGCGCTTGCTGCCGTTGAGGACGTACTCGTCACCCTCCAGCCGGGCGCGCGTGCGCATGTCGGTGGCGGCCGACCCGGCGTCGGGCTCGGAGATGCCGATGGCCATGGTGATCTCACCGCTGACGGTCTTGGGCAGCACGTCCTTCTTCTGCTGCTCGGTGCCGAAGAACTCGATGACCCGGCACGGGCCGACGTTGGTCTCGAACACCTGGAACGCCGCCGGACGGCACTCCTTGGCCAGCTCCTCCTGCACGATGAGCGCGTCGAGCAGGGTGCCGCCGTGGCCGCCGTACTCCTCCGGCAGGACCATGCCGAGGAAGCCGAGCTTGGCCAGCCGCTGGACCTCGTCGTCCGGCAGCGGGGTGCGGTCGCGGTCCCACTCGGCGGCCTTCGGCGCATACACCTCGCGGGCGACCTCGGCCGCGAGCTCGCGCAGCGACACCTGGTCGGGTGTCAGTTCGAAACCGCTCAAGGGGTCCCCCGTTCGGGCGCGTCAGGTGAGGTCCTATCTATGATCACCATAGTGATAGATTACGGTACGTCACAAGTCAACCGCCTGCCCAGATTCGGGAGATCCGATGAGCGACGCCGCCCCGCCGACGATCCGTCTGGACGGGAAGGTCGCGCTGGTCACCGGCGGTAACCGCGGCCTCGGCCGGGAGATGGCGCTGGGCTTCGCGCGGTCCGGGGCCGACGTCGTCGTGGCGAGCCGGCACGAGGACGCCTGCGCGGGGTTCGCCGCCGAGCTGCGCGACGAGTTCGGCGTGCGCGCACTGGGGCTCGGCGTCCACGTCGGCCGCTGGGAGACGCTCGACGGCTTCGTCGACCGGGTCTACGACGAGCTGGGCTCGGTCGACGTCCTCGTCAACAACGCGGGCATGTCGCCGCTCTACGACTCCGTGGAGTCGGTGACGGAGGATCTCTTCGACAAGGTGCTGGCCGTCAACCTCAAGGGCCCGTTCCGGCTCAGCGCGCTGGTCGGCACCCGGATGGCCGCCGGAGCCGGTGGCTCGATCATCAACATCTCCAGCGCCGGCGCCGTGCACCCGCGGCCGCACATCCTCCCGTATGCGGCGGCCAAGGCCGGGCTCAACGCCCTCACCGTGGGGCTCGCGCACACCTTCGGGCCGTCGGTACGGGTGAACGCGATCATGGCCGGCACGTTCCTCACCGACGTCAGCAAGGCGTGGGACATGGCGGCGTTCACCGAACGGGCCAAGGGGTTCGCCCTGCAGCGCGGCGGCGAGCCGCACGAGATCGTCGGCGCCGCCCTCTACCTCGCCAGCGACCTGTCCAGCTACACGACCGGCTCGATCCTCACCGTCGACGGCGGCCAGCCCTGACCGGTCCCGACCTCCGCGTACGCGGGTCCCCGAGCGCCTCCACCCGGACTCGACTGCCAGTCGGGCACTCGGCTGCCGTTCTGAAGGCAGCCAAGTCCCTTGACTGGCAGTCGAGCGGGTCGGGACGCCGGCGTGACGAGCCGGTCCGAGCCGCCGAGGACGGCCTCAGCCGAGGAGCTCGTGCAGCACCTCGTCGGTGTGCTCCCCGACCGCGGGGACGCCGTCGTAGGTCGGGCCCGCGTAGTCCTTGACGTGCAGCACCGGCCCGGGCGTGAGCACCCGCCCCAACGCCTCGGAACCGGTCAGCTCGACCAGCGTCCGCAGCTGGTAGTGCGGGTCCTCGACGATGTCGCTGGCGTCGTTGACCTGGCTGCACACGACCTCGTGGTCGTCGAGGATCTTCAGCACGTCGGCGCGCGGCCGCTCGGCGACCCACCCGGTGACCAGTGCCTGCAGCTCGTCGTTGTGCTGCATGCGCACCTCGTTGGTGGCGTAGCGCGGGTTCTCGATGAGCTCCGGCTGCCCCATCGCGACGAACAGCCGCTTGGCGATCCCCTGGTTGGACGCGGCGATCGACAGCCACTTGCCGTCGGCCGCCTGGTAGACCCCCCGCGGCGACGCCGACCCGGTGCCGTTGCCGACCCGGCCCTGGACGAACCCGGTCCCCGAGAAGTTCATGATCATGTCGCCGACGATGAACATCAGCGGCTCGTAGAGCGCCACGTCGACGTGGTCGCCCTCACCGGTGCGCTCGCGCCGGAACAGCGCCATGGCCGTCCCCATCGCCGCCGAGATGCCGGCGATCGAGTCGGCGAAGCCGAACGGCGGTGACGTCGGCGGGGTCTCCGGCCAGCCGTTGATGTAGGCGAAGCCGCTCCCGGTCTCGGCCACCGTCCCGAACCCGGGCTTGCCGCTGTCCGGCCCGAACTGGCCGAACCCGCTGACGCTGGTCATCACCAGCCCGGGATGGTCGGCCGACAGCGCGTCGTAGCCCATCCCCCACGCCGACATCCGTCCGGGCCGGAAGCTCTCGATGACGACGTCGACCTTGCCGATGAGCCGGCGCACGGTGTCGCGGTCGGTGTCGCTGCGGAGGTCGAGCGCCACCGACCGCTTGCCGGAGTTGAGCCGGGCGAACCCGAAGGACTGCCCGTTCTTCATCGGCGTCCACTGCCGCGCGTAGTCACCGGTGCCGGGGTCCTCGACCTTGATGACGTCGGCGCCGAAGTCGCGCAGCATCCGGCCGCACGTCGGCGCCGCATACATCGTGCCGAGCTCGAGGACCCGGACGCCGGCGAGCGGGCCGCTGGAGCGTTCGGACATCACACCCGCCACTGGATGTGCTTGACCTCGAGGTACTCGCGCATGCCCCACTCCCCCAGCTCCCGCCCGACCCCGGACCGGCCGTAGCCGCCGAAGGGTGCGTCCGGACGCATGGCGCCGCCGCCGTTGATCCACACCGTCCCCGCCCGGATCTGCTGGGCGATCCGGCGAGCCTCCACCGGGTCGTTGCACCAGACGTTCGCGGCGAGCCCGTATGCGGTGTCGTTCGCCAGCCGGATGGCCTCCTCGGTGTCCGTGAACGGCAGGATCACCGCGACCGGCCCGAAGATCTCCTCCTGCACCGCGCGGGCGTCGGCCGGGAGGTTGCCGAGGAGCACCGGGTTGACGAACCAGCCCTTCTCCGGCAGCGGTTTCGACACCTCGAGCAGCTTCCGCCCGCCGGCGGCCACCGAGTCGTCGACGAAGCCGAGGACCCGCGCCTTGTGGTCGGGCCGGATCATCGGGCCGACGTTCGTCGCCGGGTCCCAGGGGTCGCCGACCACCATCTGGTCGAACGCCGCCGCACCCGCCTCGAGGAACTCGTCGTACTTCGACTGGTGGACCAGCAGCCGGGCCAGCGCCGCACAGCCCTGACCGCCGTTGCGGGACCAGCGCAGGTGCATCTCGACGGCGATCTTCTGCACGTCGACGTCGGGCATGACCAGGCTGGGCGACTTGCCGCCGAGCTCGAGGGTGACGCCGACGAGGTTCTGGGCGGCCTGGGCCATGATCTTGGAGCCCACCGCGTCGGAGCCGGTGAACGACACCCGGTCGACACCGGGGTGGGTGGTGAGCCGCTCCCCCACGTCGGGACCGCCGATGACGACGTTCATGACGCCCGGCGGCAGCCCGGCCTCCTGGATGAGGTCGCCGAGCAGCAGCGTGGTGAGCGGCGTGCGCGGTGACGGCAGCAGGACCACGGTGCAGCCCGGCCGCCAGCGCCGCGCCGAACTTGAAGATCGCGAGGTTGAGCGGGTAGTTGTACCCGGTGATCGCCGCGACGACGCCGACCGGCTCGTAGACCACGTCACTCTCGGTCGGGAAGGGCTTGTCGTAGCCGCCGAGGTGGAGGGTGCGGTCGACCTTCGCGGCGTCGGCCGCCCAGCGCAGGTGCTCCTGCACCGCCATCTTCACCTGGAGGTACTCGGCCAGCGAGACCGGCGTACCGACCTCGTTGACGATCGACGGCAGCAGCCGGTCGGCGGCGGCCTCGAGGACGTCGGCGAAGCGGTGGATGTGGCGCGCCCGCTCCTCGCCGGACAGCGCGGACCACATCGGGAACGCCGCGCGGGCGGC
The DNA here is from genome assembly GCA_963770005.1 of uncultured Actinomycetota bacterium. Lineage (GTDB taxonomy): Bacteria > Actinomycetota > Actinomycetes > Actinomycetales > Dermatophilaceae > Lapillicoccus. The sequence continues at coordinate 24,785 of CAVYNX010000008.1, forward strand.
CATGACCGCCGCGTCCACCTGGTCGGCCGAGGCGCCGCCGACGGTGGCGATGACCGCCTCGGTGGCCGGGTTGAACACGTCCCAGGTGTCGCCCTCGGGCTGCTCCATCTCCCCTCCGATGAGGAGGGTCCGGGTCGACGGGACCCAGTCGCGCAGCGGCTGGTCGACGGTGGTGGCGGTCATGATGCTCCTTCGGACGGGGTGGTCGGCCGCTTCGCCATGAGGCCGACCCGGACCATGTCGACGACGACCTCGTCGCGCTGGTTGAGCCCGACGTGCCGGAACCAGACGATCCCCGAGTCGGTGCGGCTGTTGGAGTCCCGCTTGTCGACGATCGTCGTCTCGCCGCGCAGCGTGTCGCCGTGGAAGACGGGGTGGGGGAACTTGATGGAGTCGTAGCCGAGGTTGCCCAGGGTCGTCCCCATCGTCAGCTCGGGCACGTGGAAGGCGCCGATGAGCGCGACGGTGAACAGGCTGTTGACGACCCGCTGCCCGTGGATCGACTTCTTGGCGAACTCCTCGTCGAGGTGCAGCGGCTGCACGTTCATCGTCAGCGACGTGAAGAGGACGTTGTCCATCTCGGTGATGGTGCGGGTGAGGGCGTGCTGGTAGTGGGCGCCGACCTCGAACTCCTCGAAGTACAACCCTCGGAACAAGCGCGACTGCTGCGGCGCGTCGGTCACGAGCCCTCCCCCTTCGTCCCGCGCAGCCGGGCGGCGCGCTCCAGCCACTCGACGGCCTTGTCGTAGTGGGCCTTGTCGATGTGCAGCCCGCGGTAGCGCAGGGCTCCGGTGCCGCCGGCGGCGGCCTCCTCGTACGCGGCGACCATGCCCTCGTAGAACGCCACGGTCTCGGCCGACGGCGTGAACACCTCGTTGACCGTCGCGACGTGGCTGGGATGGATCGCGATCATGCCGCGGAACCCCAGCTGTCGACCGCGGACCGCGAACTCCTTGAGCCCGCTGAGGTTCTCGAGGTCCTCCCACAGTCCGGTCAACGCGTGGATGCCGGCCTCCCGGCAGGCGAGGAGCACCTGGCTGCGCAGGTACAGCGTCTCGAGACCTTCGGGCGTCCACTCGTAGCCGACCGCTCGGGCGATGTCCGCGTGCTCCGCCGTCGGACCGATCATCGCGCCGACCCGCGGCGACGCCGACGCGATCTCGCGGGCGTTCTGGATGGCCTTGACCGTCTCGACCGGGACGATGTACTCCAGCCCGGTGACGCCGTTGCGGGTCTCGAAGTGGTCGAGCAGCGCGTCGTACTGCAGGACGTCGGTGGCCTGCTCGATCTTCGGGGCGAAGACGCCGTCCAGGCCCGGTACGACGACCGCCTCCAGGTCGGCGCCGGTCAGCCTGGTCGCCAAGGGGTTGACCCGCACCAGGAGCCCCACCTCGGAGTTGGTCTCCCGGACCCGGGCGATCGACGTCGCGACCGTCTCGCGCGCAGCGGCCTTCTCCCCCAACGGAACCGAGTCCTCGAGGTCGAGGACGACGGCGTCCGCACCACTCGCCACGGCCTTGTCGACCCAGCCGGGCCGGTGGCCGGGGACGAAGAGCACGGACCGGTACGCCTGCATCAGTAGCTCCGGGGCAGGCCGAGCACGTGCTCGCTGACGTAGTTGAGCACCATCTCCTGGCTGATCGGCGCGATCCGCATGAGCCGAGCCTCGCGGAAGTAGCGCTCGACGTGGAACTCCTTGCCGTAGCCGAACCCGCCGTGCACCTGCAGCGCCACGTCGGCGGAGTAGAACCCCGCCTCGGCGCACAGCCACTTCGCGTAGTTGGCCTCGGCGCCGCACGGCAGCCCCTGGTCGACCATCCACGCCGCCTTGTCGAGCACCGCCTCGGCCGCCTCGATCCGGATCTTGGCCTCAGCCAGCTGGAACGCGATCCCCTGGTTCTGGCCGATCGGCCGACCGAAGACGGTGCGCTCCTTCGCATACTGCGTGCCCCGGCGCAGCGCCGCCTTCCCCAGGCCGAGCGCCGCGTTCGCGGAGATCACCCGCTCGGCGTTGAGCCCGCCGAGGATCGCCTTGAACCCCCCACCGACCTCGCCGACGACGTCCTCGTCGGCGACGAAGAGGTCGTCGATGAACAGCTCGTTGGTGTCGACGGCGTTGCGGCCCATCTTGGGAATCGGGCGGATCGACACGTGCTCGCGGTCCATCTCGGCGAACATCAGCGTCATCCCGGCGGTCCGCTTGGCCCCCGCCTCGCGGGGACTGGTGCGGCAGAGCAGCAGCATCCGCTCGGCCTCGAGGGCCTTGGTGATCCACACCTTCTTGCCGGACACCCGCCAGCCGCCGTCGACCTTCTTGGCGAACGTCGAGATGTTCGTCGTGTCGGTCCCGGCGTCCGGCTCGGTCACGGCGAAGGAGGTGTGCAGCTCACCGGACACCACCCGGGGCAGGAAGCGCTGCTTGAGGTCCTCGGTGCCGTGGTTGATGATCGGCTCGAACCCGAAGATGCCGATGTGCACGGCGCTGCAGCCGCCCATGCCGGCGCCCGAGGCCGAGATCTCCTGCTCGACGATGGCCGCCTCGGTGACGCCCAGGCCTCCCCCGCCGTACTCCTCGGGGATGGTGAGCCCGAGCCAGCCGGCCTTGGCGACGGCGTCGTAGAACTCCCACGGGAACTCGTGGCTGGTGTCGTGCTCCATCCAGTACTCGTCCGGGAACGCCTTGCACATCGTGCGCACCGCGGCACGGATGTCCTCGTGCATCGGGTCGGGGGTGTAGTCGACCACCGTCGTCTCGCTCTCTGCTCCGGTATGCGGGTCCGCTCGCCTCAGCGGGCGGCGACCGCAGCCCTGTCGTAGGTGTCGGTGGTGATGCCCTCGTCGCGCAGGACCGACTTGCGGACCTTCTCCGACGGGGTCTTGGGCAGTGCGTCGACGACGCGGAGGAAGCGCGGGATGGCGAACGCCGGGATCCGGCCGTCGCACCACCGCAGCACGTCCTCGGCGTCGACCGGCTCGCTCACGACGACGACGGCCAGCACCTCGTCCTCGCCGGCCTCCTGGTCGGCCGGGCACGCCGAGCACGGCGCACTCCGTCACCGCCGGGTGCTGGAGGACGGCCTGCTCGACCTCGTAGGAGCTGATGTTCTCGCCGCGCCGGCGCAGCGCGTCCTTGTAGCGGTCGACGAAGTAGAACCAGCCGTCCTCGTCGCGCCGCAGCGCGTCACCGGTGTGGAACCACAGGTTCCGCCAGGCCTCGACGGTCTTCTCCGGCATGTTGTAGTAGCCGTTGCTGCAGGTCCACGGGTGGACCGGGCGCACCACGAGCTCGCCGACCTGGCCGACCGGGACCTCGCGGTCGGTCTCGGGGTCGACCAGGCGGATGTCGAACCACTCGGCGTTCTGCAGACCGGCGGCACCCGCGGGCCGCGGCACGCCGTACGGCGACATGATCGGGGCGCAGGTCTCGGTGAGGCCGAACGCGTCGAGGAACGCCTCGATCCCGTAGCGCTCCTTGAACTGCGTCGACGATGGTGCTGGCCGTGGGCGCCGCGTACACGGCCCGGAGCCGGTTGTCGCGGTCGTTCTCCCGCGCCGGCTGCTTCCAGGCGAAGTCCATCATCACGCCGACGAAGTTGGTGACCGTCACGCCGGAGTCGCGCACGTGGTCGATCCACCGGCTGGCGCTGAACTTCCGCCGGATGACGGCGCGGCCGCCGGCGACGATGACGGGGTAGACCGCCATGAACTTCGCGTTGCCGTGGAACAGCGGCGTGGTCGTGAGGTAGACGTCGTCGGGGGTGAGCCGGGTGAGGCTGACGACGATCTGGGCGAAGAAGTACAGCTGGGAGAAGGGCATCGCGACGCCCTTGGACGGGCCGGTGGTGCCGGAGGTGTAGAAGATCGCGCCGAGGTCCTGCGGCCGTCGGGGCCGTGAGCGCGACGACGTCGCCTCGCTCCAGCTCCTCCCAGGGGTCCGCCGCCCAGCCGTTCTCCCGGAGCAGCGCGACCGCCTTGTCGCGGTCGCCCGCCCGGTGTCGACGACCCAGAACCGCTCGACCATCCGGGCGTGCTCGGCCACCGCGACCCAGCGCTCGGCCTGCACGTCGTCGATGACGGCGAACCGGGCCTGGGCGACGTCCAGCTGGTGGCGCAGGAACTCGCCCTCGTAGTTCGTGTTGATCGGCACCTCGACCAGCCCGCCGACCGCCGTGCCCCACCAGGTGCGGACGAACTGCGACGAGTTCTGGGCCATGAGCACGACGCGGTCGCCGTGGGCCGCACCCGCCCGGTAGAGCGCCGACGCCACGTGCTCCGCGCGGTCGAGCGCCTCGGCGTACGTGTAGGTGAGCCCGTCCTCGTCGGGGAACTCCAGGCATACCGCGTCCGGCCGCTCGGCCGCGTGGTGGCGCAGCACGTGGTCGAGGGTCCACGTCTCCGGGTCGGGGAAGACGGGGACGAGGTCGGTGTAGACGAGGGGGCGGCGGTCACGTCGGGGCCCCGGCGGCGGTCGGGTCCAGCAGCGCCTCGTCGATGTCCTGCCGCGGCGTGATCGCGGTGATCGCCGGGACGACGTCGCGGCCGAGGCGGTCGAGCGTCGCGATGGTCTCGTCGGCGGTCATCGTCGGCCACTGCGGGCGCAGCAGCAGCGGGTCGACCGGGAGCGCGGTGACGTAGTCGACCAGCTGGGCGACGACCTCGTCCGGCGTGCCGATGACGGCGTGGCCGGCGACGGCCTTGGCGAACTCGTTCTCGAGGTCGGTGTCCTTCATGACGTCGAGGCCCTTGGCCGCGTAGGTGAGGTAGCGGCCCTGGGCGACCCGGGCGTACTCGACCATCGCCTCCTCGCGGGTGTCGGCGACGAGGCAGTTGCGGCGCAGCGGCTGCGGTCCGAAGGTCTTGCCGCGCGCCTCGAAGCCGTCCCGGACGATCGCGTAGCGGCGCGCGACCTCGTCCTTCGGGGTCTCCGGCGGGCAGGCGTACGCGTCGCCGTACTTCGCGGCCCGGCGCACGCCGGGGATGGCGTGGGCGCCGATCCAGATCGGCGGGTGCGGCTGCTGCACGGGGAACAGGTGCGGGTGGACGTCGTCGAGCGTCCAGTACTTCCCGTGGAAGGTGACGGTCTCCTCGGTCCAGAGCCGGGTCATCAGCTCCAGCGACTCGTCGAACCGTCCGGCGCGCTCCTTGTAGGGCACGCCGAGGTAGTCGAACTCCTCCGGGCGGTAGCCCAGGCCGGCGCCGAAGACCAGGCGGCCCTCGGTGACGACGTCGAGGGTCGCGATCTCCTCGGCCAGCATCACCGGGTGGTAGAGCGGCGCGATGAGGATCTGGGTGACCAGCCGGATGTGCGGGTCGACCTCGGCGGCGAGCCGGGCCAGCAGCGGCACGGGCTGGAGCCAGCGCAGGTCGCCGTAGAGGAAGTGCTGCCCGATCGCGATGTAGGTGAAGCCGTTGCGCTGCGCCGCCTCGACGATCCGCAGCACGTCGCGGAACTGGTCGCTCGGCGAGACCGACCTCGGGACGTCGCTGAGCAGCAGACCGACCTGCACCATGCCTGACCTTCTCTCTCGTTCGTGTGCGCAGTTCTGGTGCGCGGCTAGGTCTGCGCGGGAAGGCCGGCGACCGCCCACCCGCCGTCGACGGGCAGGACGACGCCGGTGACGTAGCTGGCCCGCGGCGAGGCGAGGTAGAGCACCGCGTCGGCGATCTCCGAGGGGTCGGCGATGCGGCCCATCGGGATGCGGGCGAGGTAGCCGTCCATGGAGATCCGGCCGCTGGCGACCATGGACTGCTGCATCTCGGTGGCGACCGTGCCCGGGGCGACCGCGTTGACGCGGATGCCGAACGGCGCCCACTCGACGGCGAGCGCCCGGACCAGGCCGTCGACGCCGGACTTCGAGGCGCAGTAGGCGGCGCGGGCGCCGAAGCCCTGGGAGGCGCAGATCGACGAGACCATGACGATGCTCGCACCCGGCTGCAGATGCGGGGTAGGCGGCCTTGGCGCCGAGGAACGCGGCGCGCAGGTTGACGCCGAGGATCCGGTCCCACTGCTCGACCGGGTAGTCGGCGGTCTCGCCCGGCGCGGTGACGCCGGCGTTGAGGACCAGGGTGGCGAGGCCGCCGCCGGCCGCCGCGGCGGTGCGGAAGGCGGCCTCGAGGACGGCCGGGTCGCCCACGTCGCCGACCAGGCGGCGTGCCCGGGCCCGAGCCCGCCCATCGTGGCCTCGACCGAGACGTCGAGGTCGACGCCGACGACGACGGCGCCGTCGCGGGCGAACCCCTCGGCGATGGCGGGGCCGAGACCACGCGCGGCGCCGGTGACGACGACCCCGTTCGGACGGGTTCCGGGTCGGTTCGTGCGGGTGCGTCCACCGTGGACAGCTGCGTCATCGGCCACCTCCTGGCGCGTTCCGCGACGGTAACATCAACAGCGAGTTCGTGACAATGATGCGCCTAGATTAGCGCTGAGGCGTCGAACCCACGTAGGTGTAGCTCGCCGGCCGACCCGGGGAGCATGAGGACGCGCTCGGCGACGATCTTCTTGTGGGCCAGCCGGTGCTCGTCGCCGTCGACCACATGGACGTCGTCGTAGTAGCCGATGATGACCTTGGTCTCGGCGTCGGCTGAGCAGCTTGGCCTCGAAGTAGGCGTGGGTCGTCACCGTGCCGTCGGCCGCCTCGGGCTGCGCGGTGATGTTGGTGATGACGTGCTTGCACACCGGCACCTGCAGCGCGTTGTGCGCCCGGTAGACGTCGAGGAACGCCTCGATGCCCTCGGCCGGCTCACCGCCGCCGCGGCTGACCTTGACGTCGGGGGTGGCCAGGGCACGCAGCTCGTCGAGGTCGCCCTCGTCGACGGCTCGGGCGTAGCGGTAGTAGAGCCGCTCGGCGCGAGCGGTGGTGGTCTCCAGGTCGGTGTGGGTGGCGGGCGTGGCGGTCATCTCGCGGTCAGTCCTCCGTCGATGGGAATCGTTGTGCCGGTGACGAACCCGGCGTCGTCGCTGGACGAGGAAGGCGACCACGCCGGCGATCTCGTCGGGCGTGGCCGGTCGGCCCAGCGGTACCAAGCCGATGAACCCGGCCATGAGGTCGGCGATGTCGGCGCCGGGCTCGCGGCCGAAGAAGGTGGGCAGCATCGGGGTGTCGACCGGCCCGGGGCAGATCACGTTGACCCGGATGCCGTCGGGACCGCCGACCAGGGCCAGCGCGCGGGTGAACGCGGTCAGCGCGCCCTTGGTCAGCGAGTAGAGCGGGCTGAACGGCGAGCCGACGAGCGCGGCGGTCGAGGCGGTCAAGGTCACCGAGCCCTTGCCCTCGCGACCGGCGCAGCAGGTCCCAGCCGAGCGTCGCGCCGTAGAAGGCGGTCTTGACGTTGACGTCGATGGCCCGCTGGAAGTCGTCCTCGGCGACGTCGAGACCGCCGGCGCCGGGCATACCGACCTGGTTGTGCAGGACGTGCAGGCGACCGTGGTCGGCGTCGATCCCCGCGAAGAACCCTTTCAGGGCGGCGGTGTCGGTGGCGTCCAGCTGGTGCCCGGAGGCGCTGCCCCGGCCGCCGTCACGGCGTCGGCGACGGCGATGGCGGCGTCCTCCGACAGGTCGGCGACGTGGACGTGCGCGCCCTCGCTGGCCAGCCGGAGCGCGATGGCCCGACCCATGCCGGAGCCACCCCCGATGACGGCGGCGACCCGACCCTCGAGGCGGCGGGTCACGCGGGCTCCGCGTGCGCGTCGAGGGCACGCGCTCGGTGATGGGCGAGAAGAAGCCGACGAGGAACGGGTCGGGCTGCAGCGTGTCCGACACCGAGACGACCGGTGCGCGACCGGCCGCGGTGGCCTCGGCGCGTTCGGCCCGCTGCCAGGTGAACTGGGCGTAGGCGGTGTCCAGCTCGTCCTCCGGGATCTCGTAGATCGCGAGGTAGCGGTAGGGACAGGGCGGGGCGCCGTCGAGCTCGGCCTGCCGGAACCGTGTGCACCGTCAAGGAACCCGTCGAGCTTATCGATGGTCTCGATCATGTGGACGTCGCTGTACCAACGGTTGAACGGCTCGTCCTGGCCGGGCTTGGCGTTGCTGAGGACGACCATGAGGTGGGCGCTCACGTCGCGGCCCCGCCGCGGCCGTTGCCGGGCATCTTGCGGGAGTCGTGGCTCACCGCGATGGCGACGGGTCTGCACCTCGACGACCAGCGCGCTTCGGACTGTCGAGCAGCCGGGCGAACGCGGCGGGGTCGGCCGGCTGCATCCGCGAGGTGAACTTCGGGAGGAACCACTCGAGGGTGGCTCGGTCACGGTGGACGGTGGCGACCCCGCGGACCGCCAGCATCTGGCGTCCCGGACTTCCCGTACCGGCGTTGGTCACCACCAGCGTCACGCGCGGCTCGCCGGCCAGCGCCTTGACGTGTGCGCGCCCCTCGACCGCGGTGAGCCAGAACGCGCCGTCGGCCCGGACGAAGCTCATGATGACGCCGCTCGGCCAGCCCTCGGCGTTGGCGAAGACGAACGTGCACTCGGTCTGGGCGACGAACAGCTCGTCCTGCTCCGACAGGTCGAGCTTCAGCGTCTGCAGGGCCTCCAGGTCGTCGATCCCGACTCCTGCCCACGTCCTGCTCCCTCGTCGTCGCCGTCGATCCGCCTGAGGTAACCATGATATTCGTAGTCATGGTTAGGTCGTCAAGCGTGTAGCCTAACCATGATCCTCGATCGGCGCTTCTCCCCGGAGGCCACCCGTGCCCAGCGCAGTCATCGTCGACGCCGTCCGCTCCCCCATGGGCCGCGGCAAGCCGGGCGGCGCCCTGTCCGGGCTGCACCCGGCCGACCTGCTCGCCCAGGTGCTCACCGCCCTCGTCGACCGCACCGGGATCGACCCCGGCACCGTCGAGGACGTCATGATCGGCTGCGTCGGCCAGGCCGGTGAGCAGTCCGCGACGCCGGGCCGGCAGGCCTGGCTGGCGGCCGGGTTCCCGGTCCACGTGCCGTCGGTGACCATCGAGCGGAAGTGCGGATCCGGCCAGCAGGCGGTCGAGTTCGCCGCCCACGGGATCATCGCCGGCGCCTACGACATCGTCATCGCCGGCGGCGTCGAGTCGATGAGCCGCGTCCCGATGGGGTCGGCGCGCATGGGCGCCGACCCGTGGGGCGCCGGCGTCGCCGAACGCTTCCCCGGGCTCGTGCCGCAGGGCGTCTCGGCGGAGCTCGTCGCCCACAAGTGGGGGCTCTCGCGGCGGCAGCTCGACGAGTACGCGGCCCGCTCGCACGAGCGCGCAGCGGCCACCGCCGCGCTCCGGCGGGTTCGACGACGAGATCGCGACGGTCACCGTCGACGGGGTCAAGGTCGAGGCCGACGAGTCCATCCGTCCGGACACGACGGTCGACGGGCTGGCCGGGCTCACGGCGGTGTTCGGTACCCCGGAGATGGCGGCCCGGTTCCCCGACGTCGAGTGGAAGGTCACGGCGGGCAACTCGTCGCAGATCACCGACGGGGCGGCCGCGCTGCTGCTGATGAGCGAGGAGATGGCGGCCACGCTGGGGCTGCGGCCCCGGGCCCGGATCCACGCGTCGAGCGTCGTCGGGGACGACCCGCTCCTGATGCTGACCGGCCCGATCCCGGCCACCCACAAGGTGTTGGCGCGGTCCGGGCTCGGGTTGGCCGACATCGACGCGGTCGAGGTGAACGAGGCGTTCGCGTCGGTCCCGCTGGCGTGGCAGGCGGAGTTCCCGGTGGCCGACGCGGTGCTGAACCCGCGGGGCGGCGCCGTGGCGCTCGGCCACCCGCTCGGGGCCTCGGGCGCGCGCATCATGACGACGCTGCTGAACCACCTCGAGCAGACCGGCGGCCGCTACGGGCTGCAGACGATGTGCGAGGCCGGCGGCATGGCCAACGCGACGATCCTCGAGCGGCTCGGCTGATGGACCTGACCGACAGCTCGGCCGTCGTCACCGGCGGCGCGTCCGGCCTCGGCCTGGCCACCGTCGAGGCGCTGGTCGCGCGCGGCGTCGCGGTGACGATCGTCGACCTGCCGCAGTCGCCCGGCGAGGAGGTCGCGGCGCGGCTCGGCGACCTCGTCACCTTCGGCCCCGCCGACGTCCGCGACGCCGCCGCCGTGGACGCGGCCCTGGACCTGGCCGTCGGCCGGGCGCCGCTCCGCACGCTGGTGCACTGCGCCGGGCGCGGCGGGACGGTCCGGCTCGTCAACCGGGACGGGACGCCGGGCGACTACGACCTCTACCGCGAGATCGTCGACATCAACCTCGTCGGCACGTTCAACGTGCTGCGGCTCGCGGCCACGCGGATGTCGGCCAACGAGCCGGTCGACGGCGAGCGCGGCGTCTGCGTCCTCACCGCGTCGGTCGCCGCGTGGGAGGGCCAGATCGGCCAGATCCCGTACGCGTCGGCCAAGGCCGGCGTCGTCGGGATGACGCTGGTCGCGGCCCGCGACCTGTCCCGGGCGCTGGTCCGGGTGTGCTCGATCGCGCCGGGCGTCTTCGACACGCCGATCCTCAGCCGGTTCTCGGACGAGATCAAGGCCGGCCTCGCCGCGCAGGTGCCGCACCCTGCGCGGCTGGGCCAGCCGGCGGAGTTCGCCTCGACGGCGATGCACATCGTCGACAACCCGATGCTCAACGGCGAGACGATCCGGCTCGACGGCGCGATCCGGATGGCGCCGCGGTGAGCGCTCCGGTCAGCACCCGCGTCGAGTCCGGCGTCCTGGTCGTCACCATCGAGCGCCCCGAGGCCCGCAACGCCATCAACACGGTGACCGCCGAGGCCATCGGCGCGGCCATGGACCGGCTGGACGCCGAACCCGCCCTGGTGGCCGGCGTGATCACCGGCGCCGGCGGCACGTTCTGCGCGGGCATGGACCTCAAGGCGTTCCTCGCCGGCGAGCGCCCGTCGATCCCGGGCCGCGGGTTCGCCGGGGTGGTCGAGCGGCCGCCGGAGAAGCCGCTCATCGCGGCGGTCGAGGGGTATGCGTTGGCCGGCGGGTTCGAGATCGCGCTCGCCTGCGACATGGTGGTCGCCGCCGACAACGCCCGGTTCGGGCTACCCGAGGTGAAGCGCGGGCTGGTCGCCGCCGGCGGCGGGCTGATGCGGCTGCTCCAGAAGGTCCCGCCCGGAGTCGCCCAGGAGTGGGCCCTGACCGGCGACCTCGTCGACGCCCGACGCGCGTACGAGGTGGGGCTGGTCAACCGGCTGACCCCGCCCGGCGAGGCGCTGCCCGCGGCCCTCGAGCTCGCCGCGACGATCGCGGCCAACGGGCCCTTGGCGGTGCGCGCGACCAAGCGGATCCTGCGCGAGGCGCCCGAGTGGCCGGCGGCGCGGATGTTCGACCTGCAGCGCGAGATCAGCGAACCGGTGCGCGCCTCGGAGGACGCCCGCGAGGGCGCGACGGCCTTCAAGGAGAAGCGCGCTCCCCAGTGGCGCGGCGTCTGACGTCCGTGACGTCATGTCGCAGGTCAGAGGTGGCGCTGTGCCGCAACAACTGACGACGTTGTCAGTCGTTGCGGCCGGATCGCCGTGTGAGCCGCAACTACTGACAACGCGGTCAGTCGTGGTGAGTGAGGCGCCCGCGCGCCGACGCCGGACGCGCTACGCGGGGTCGGGGAAGTCCGGCGTCCGCTTGGCCATGAACGCTGCGGCGCCCTCGACCATGTCGTCGCTGCCGACCGCCTGGGTCAGCATCCCGAGTCCCGTGAGGAACGAGTCACGCGCGGCGTTCCACCAGATGTTGGAGCTGATCTTGGTGATCTCCAGGTAGCGAGGGCTGAGCGCCGCCAGCTCGTCGACCCAGGCGTCCACCGTCGCCACCAGCGCGTCGTCGTCGACGACCGCGTTGACCAGGCCCATCTCCAGCGCCTGCTCCGCGGAGTACCGGCGACAGAGCATGGCCAGCTCCTTGGCCTTCTTCTCCCCGATCTGGATGCCCATGACGTTGGTGGCGCCGGTCACCGGGGACGACCCGACCCGCGGCCCGGTCTGCCCGAACGTCGCCGACCGCCCGGCGATCGCGAGGTCGCAGGCCACCACCAGCTCGTTGCCGCCGCCGGCCGCCGCGCCGTTCACCGCCGCGATGACCGGCCGCGGGCAGGTGCGGATCGCGTCGAACAGCCGCAGCGAACCGGCATACAGGCCACGCATCCCGACGAGATCGGGTGACGCGAGGTTGGTCAGCGCCCCGCCGGCGCAGAAGCCCTTGCCCGCGCCGGTGATGACCACCGCGTGATGGCGAGGGGCCTCGACCAGCGCCTCGACGACGGCCGCCGCCATGTCGGCGTCGTACGCGTTGCGCCGATCCGGGCGGTTGAGCGTCACCCACAGGGCGGGACCACGGACCTCGACCTCGACGTCAGCCATGCGCCTATCCAACCGCGGTCGGGTCGGCCGAGCGGGACCGCAGCACGGTGCGGTGCCGGTCCATCCGTCGCCAGCCCAGCGCGTCGTCGGCGATGAGCAGCGCCTGGATGTTCGCGGAGCCCTCGCCGGTCTGCCAGAGCTTGGCGTAGTTGAGGTAGAGCCCGATGGGCAGGTCGTCGCTGAACGCCGCCCCGCCGAAGATCTCCGCGGTCGCCTGCGCCGCCCGGTTGCACACCTCGCCGGCGAAGTACTTCGCGATCGAGCTCTCCCGCGTCGCCAGGTCGCCGGCGTCGTACCGCGCCGCCGCCGCCCGGACCAGCCCGCGCGCCGCGGCCACCTCGCAGGTCATGTCGGCCAGCTGCTTCTTCACCATCTGGAACGACCCGATCTTCTCGCCGAACGCCACCCGCTGGTCGGCATACTCGAGCGCCGCGTCGAGGCACGCCTGCGCCAGCCCGACCGAGCGGGCCGCGACGGTGAGCCGCCCGTAGTCCATCGCGTTCATCGCGATGACGAAGCCCTGGCCCTCCTCGCCGAGGACGGCGCCCTGCGGCACGCGGACGTCGACGAGGGCGACGGAGTTCGTGGGCATCAGCTTCCCGAGCCCACGGCACGGCACCCGGGTCGCCTCGAACCCCGGGGTATGCGTCGGCACGACGAACGCGGTGACGCCGCGGTGGCCGGCGTCCGGGTCGGTCTTCGCGTAGACGACCGCCACGTCGGCGACGTTGGCGTTGGTGATCCACATCTTCGAGCCGTTGAGGACCCACTCGGAGCCGTCGCGCACCGCCCGCGTGTGCATCGCACCGAGGAAGTCCGACCCACCCGCCGGCTCGGTCATCGCGTTGCAGCCCAAGGCCCGGCCGGCGACCAGGTCCGGCACCCAGCGTGCGACGACGTCCGGCTCCCCCCAGTTGGCGATGGTGAGAGGTACCGTGGCGGCTTGGAGGTTCATCGCCGCCGACAACGGTGGATAGACCCAGGCCAGCTGCTCGGCCACCGCGGCGAGCGCTGAGAAGCCGACGTCCGTCCCGCCCGAACGCCTCGTCGAAGACACATCCGAAGAACCCGAGCTCGCCCATCTCAGCGTAGAGGTCGCGGGGGAACTCACCAGCGGCCTCGCGCTCCTGGACGAACGGACGCACCCGCTCGCGACCCCAGTCGCGCACCAGCCGGGCCAGCGCCTCGACGATCTCGTCGTCGTAGCCGAGGGTTTCGCTCATCGGGAGAGCCCTGGTGCGCCGCACTTCCCGCACCACTCAATCATGTTAATCTTTGGCATGAATTGACCTTTCGACGAAAGACGGACGTCGATGACCATCAACGGCACCTCCACCCGGCCGCCCAAGGCGGCTCTCCTGGTGGCCCAGCGGATCGTGCAGGACGCGCTCCGCGAGGGCCGGAAGCCCGGTGACCTGCTCGCGCCCGAGCGCACGATGCTCGAGAAGTACCAGACCGGTCGCGGGACGCTGCGAGAAGCGTTGCGGTTGCTGGAGTTCCAGGGCGTCATCACCCTCAAGCCCGGGACCGCGCGGCGGGCCGGTGCTCATGGACCCCGACGCGTCGCACCTCGCCAGCAACTTCGTCCTGCTGATGCAGCTCAAGGCCGCGCCGTTCCGCAACATCGTCGAGGTCCGCACGGCGATGGAGCCGATGATCAGCAGCCTGGCCGCCGCAGCGGATGGACGACGCCGCCCTGACCGACCTCGAGGGCACCATCACCCAGATGCGCGAGGAGATCGAGGACCAGCACTCGTTCCTCGACGCCAACAAGCGGTTCCACGACATCATCGCGTGGTCCTCGGGCAACGCGCTCTTCGGCTACATCATCGACTCGCTGTCCGGGATCATGGACGGCACCGCCATCGGCATCGACTACCCCAGCCACCGTCGGCAGGCGATCCTCAAGGCCCACGTCGAGATCTTCGACGCGCTCAAGGCCCGCGACCCCGAGCAGTCCGAGGCGCGTATGCGGGAGCACATCGACGCCTACGAGCGGTATGCGGCGCGCAAGTTCCCGCAGGTCCTCAAGGAGACCATCCCCTGGGAGCAGCGCTACTTCGCGTGAGCTCAGCAGCGCCGGGTCACTGCTGGCCGGCAAGCGCTGCCTCGCCGAGGAAGGCGCGCAGCACCGAGGCGTTGTCCCGCGCGCTCGTCGCCGGTCCGGTGAAGACCACCTCGCCGCGCGCGATGGCGACGACGTCGTCGGCGACGTCGAGACCGGCCTCGGCGTTCTGCTCGACCATGAGGATGCCGATCCCGGAGTCGGCCATCGCCCGCACCTTGGTGAGGATGGAGTCGACGACCGCGGGGGCCAGACCCATGGACGGCTCGTCGAGGAGCATCACCTTCGGCTGGGACATGAGCGCCCGGCCGAAGGCGAGCATCTGCTGCTCGCCGCCGCTCAGCAGCCCGGCCGCGGCGTGGCTGCGGTCGGACAGGATCGGGAACATCTCGTAGACCTTGGCCAGCGTCTCGTCGTACGAGCTCTTCGGTGCCGTGTAGGCGCCCATCCGCAGGTTCTCGTGGATCATCAACGGTGCGAAGACCCGGCGCCCCTCCGGCACCAGGGCGATGCCCCGACGGACGATCGCGTGCGGCGGCAGGCCGGTGATGGGGGCGTCGTCGAGGACGATCGGTCCCCGAGGTGGGCTTCTCGAGCCCGGCGACGGCCTTGAGCGTCGTGCTCTTGCCGGCACCGTTGGCGCCGAGCACCAGGGTGACCTTGCCGGGCTTGACGGTGAGGCTGACGCCGCGGACCGCCTCGACCTTGCCGTAGCTGACGTGGATGTCGCTGACCTCAAGCATGTTCGCGCCACTTCTTCCCGAGGTATGCCTCTTGGACCTGTGGGTCACGCACCACGTCGGCGGGGGTGCCCTCGGCGATGAGGTGGCCGAAGTTCATGGCGAAGACGTAGTCGCAGGTGTCGATCATCATCTGCACGTCGTGCTCGACCAGGAGCTGGCTCAGGCCCTCGCCGCGCAGGCTCTGCAGCAGCTGGGAGATCTCCGCCCGCTCCTTCTGGTTCATGCCGGCGGTGGGCTCGTCGAGCAGCAGCAGCCGGGGGTTCATCGCGATGGCCCGGGCGATCTCGACCCGTCGCTGGGTGCCGTAGGACAGCTCCGAGGGGTAGTAGTCCTCGAACCCGCCGAGGTTGGTCCGCGCGACGGCGTCGGCGACCGCGGAGGAGACGCCGCGACCGAACATCGTCCGGATCAGCCCGGGACCGTTCGCCTCGGCCGTCCGGGCGTCGGCCCCGAGCTGGATGTTGTCACGCACGGTGAGGTCCGGCAGCAGCCGAACGGTCTGGAACGTCCGGGCGACCCGCTTCTTGGCCACCTGCGACGCGGGGACCTTGTGGTACTCCTCGCCGTCGAACAGCAGCTCGCCGCGGGTGAGCTGCGTGAGCCGGGTCATGGCGCCGAGCAGCGTGCTCTTGCCCGAGCCGTTGGGGCCGAGGATCCCGTAGATCTTCCCCGCCCGCAGGGTCATCGACAGCCCGTCGACGGCCTTGACGCCGCCGAAGTGGACGGCCACGTCGCGTGCCTCGAGGACGGGGACGCCCTGCTCCTCCTCCTGGACCGGTGTGGTCGCGGTTGCGGTCATGGCGTCGCCTCCACCTCGGACGACTCCTTGAGCGTCTCGATGACCGGGGACGACGAGTCGTCGTCGTCGTCACCGGGGACGCCGGCCGCCCCGCCGGCGGCCTTCTCACGTCGACGCCGTTGCATCGACCGTCGGGAGTCGACCCAGAGGCCGTGGATGCCGCGCGGCAGGAAGATCGCGGCCAGGGCCACGATGACGCCGTAGATCAGCGCCTGCCAGTCGCCCACGAAGGTGAGCAGCTCCGGCAGCCACGTGAAGATGATCGCCCCGATCACGGCGCCCTTCCAGGAACGGGCGCCGCCGACGACGATCATCGTCAGGGCCAGGACGATGAGCCCGAACCCGATGTCCTGCGGGGTGACGGTGCTGCGGACCAGCATGTTCATCGCGCCGGCGGCGCCACCGAGCGCACCGCTGACCACGAACGCGACCAGCCGGTAGCGGCGCACGCTGATCCCGACCGAGGCGGCGAGCTCGGGGTCGTCGCGGACCGCGTCGACGCGGCGCCGCGTACGCCCCTGCTCCGACACCGCCACGAGCGCGAGCACGACGACCGTCACGATGACGAGGTGGGTCGTCCCGAAGTCCGACAGCACGCCGTAGAGACCGGTCGGCCCGCCGGTCAGCTCGCCGCCGTTGATGGCGAGCACCGAGATGATGAGGTCGAACGCCACGGTGGCCATGGCCAGGTAGAGACCGGCCAACCGGGAGATGACCAGCCCGAGCAGGAGGCCGACGACCGCGGTGAAGACCATGGCGATGAGGACCGCCACGATCCCGGGGGTCTCGTACTTGAGGGTGACGATGCCGGCGAGGTAGGCGCCGATGCCGTACGAGCCGGCGCCGGCGAACGAGAAGACGCCCATCCGCAACGGCACCTGGATGCTGAGGGCGAGCACCAGGCCGATGAAGGTCGCCTGGACCAGGACGACGTTCGAGTCGAAGAAGTCCATCATGTGCGCCGCACCTCCTTGCGCCCGAAGATCCCGGAGGGGCGGACGAGGAGCACGAGGAAGATCAGGCCGAACGACACGGCGTCGACCCACAGCCCGTTGGTCTGGGTGAGGACCAGGGTCTCGGCACCCGCGAGGAGGAACGAGCCGAGGTAGACCCCGGCGGTGCTGCCGACGCCACCGAGGATGATGCAGGCGAACGCCTTGACCAGCAGCGTGTCGCCGCTCTCGGGCGTGAGGGCCCCCAGGCTGTAGGTGAGCAGGATGCCGGCGAGACCGGCCATGGCCCCGGCGACGGCCATCGTGACGAGGGCGAGCCGGCGGCGGTCCACGCCCATGATGGAGGCGACCTCGGCGTCGACACCGATGGACCGCAGCGCCAGGCCCTGCCGCGACCGGCGGAGCCACCACGCGGTCCCGATGCCGAGGACGGCGGCGAGGACGATGGTCAGCAGCTGGACGTTGGTCACCCAGTAGTCGCCGAAGGTGATCTTGGTGACCTGGAACGAGGAGTTCTCGAACCCGAACGGGTTGCTCTTCGTGTAGTGCTGGGCGACCGACAGCGGGATGATCGCGACGCCGATGCCGCCGATGAGGATCTGCATCTCGGCGGACCGCTTGTCCTTGGCCCGTTTGATGATCTGCTCGAAGGCGAGCACTTGTATCAACAGCGAGAAGACCGCACCGACGACCAGCCCGATGAGCAGGACGAGCAGGAACGGCAACGCGGTGGACTGCAGCGCCAGGTAGGCCGCGAAGGCCGAGAACATGAAGATCGACCCGTGGGCGAAGTTGAGGATGTCGATGGTGCCCCAGGTGAGGCTCATCCCCAGCGCGAAGAGCACATAGATGGACGCAAGGCCCAGGGCTCCGATCAGCTCCTGCATCGCTCGGCCTCCCTTTCGGTGGTCGTCTGGTCGAGGCGGCCCCGCCGGCGTGGGGCGGCGGTGCCCCTCCCTCGGATTGTGGCCGTGACCCGTCGGGGCCGTCCAGAGGTTCGGACGGTCCCGACGGGCGGTGGAGCGTTACGGCGTGGCGGTGGCCTCGTAGAGGAGGTCCTCACCGGTGCCGTTCCAGCGGACCATGACGCCCGGGACCTGCAGCTCGCGGTCCTTCCACGTCAGGCCGGTGCCGAGGGCCCCGTCGAACTTCTCCTTGGCCACCACGGCCATGGCGTCCTTGATGGCGGCGCGGTCGGCGCTGCCGGCCTGCTTGATCGACTTCGCGAGGAACCAGGCCGCGTCGTACGCCTCGGCGGCGTAGTTCAGCGGCTTCTCGCCGGCGTACTCGGCCTGGTAGGCCTTGACGAACTTCTGGCTCGACGCGGCGGACATCTGGTAGTTGAAGTCGACCGGCCAGACCATGCCGGCGCCGTCGGCGGCGGCCGGCTTGAGGTTGCCGGCACTGGCGCCGGAGTTGCCGAGCACGTCACCGGTGTAGCCCGCCTGGCGCAGCTGCTTCATCGCCGTCGGGTTGGAGGCACCGACGAGCAGGATGGACACCACGTCCGGCTTGCTGCCCAGGACCTGCGAGAGCGGCGCGCTGAAGTCCTGCGTCGTGCCCTGGACCCCGACGCTGGCCGGTGACCGTCATGCCGAGCTCCTTGGCGACGGCCGGCAGCGTCTCGGCGCCGATGTTCTGCAGGGTCGGCGTGGCCTGCGTGTACATGATGCCGACCGACTTGTAGCCCTTCTCCTGGATGTACTTCTTGACGATCGGGTAGTAGTTCCGCATCAGCGGCGTCGCCCGGTACGTGTAGTCGCCGACGATCACGCCGTCGCTGCCGGCCTGGGTGTAGATGATCGGGATGCCGGCCTTCTGCGCCAGCGGGGACTCGGCGACGGCCTCGTTGCTGGAGACCGAGCCGAAGATGGCCGCGACCGACTTGTCGGCGATCGCCGTGGTGGCGACCTGGGCCGCGGTGGCCGCGGTGCTCTTGGTGTCGACCTTGTTGAGCGTCAGGGTCGTGTTGCCGAGGAACTTCTGCGCGTTGATCTCCTTGACCGCCAGGTCGTAGCCCTTGTTGGCGGCGGATCCGGCGAAGGCGACGACCCCGGTGGTGGGGTTCGTCGAGACGACGGTGATGTTCGCCGGCAGGTTCCCGGTGGCGGCCCCACCCGTGGCGCCACCGCCCGAACCGCCGGAGGCGCCGCCGGAACTGCAAGCGGCGAGGGCGATGACCGCTCCCGCAGCGACCATCGACGTCAGCGCGATGCGGCGCGGACCTCGGAACACGTCGTCGTGCATCCGATCCTCCTTGAGAGTATGAATATCATGCACATGATTAGCATGTGTTGGGGCAACCCTAAAGGCTGTGGACAGTGCTGGCAAGCACTTCCCGCAACCCCGTGGCGGAGTCGTTACCCCGCCCCGCGCGGGGCCCGTCCGCTCGTCCCGACGAACCGGTCGAGGGCCTCGTCACGGTCCCGCCGGTAACGCACGGACACGGCGGCATCCGGAGCGAAGAGGTCGAATCCGTGCACCGCGCCGGGGTAGACGTGCAGCTCGGTCGGTACCGCGGCGGCGTAGAGGCGCGCCGCATACCCGATGTCCTCGTCCCGGAACAGGTCGAGCTCGCCGGTCGCGAGCCAGGTCGGCGGGAGCCCGCGGAGGTCGGTCGCCCGCGCGGGTGCGGCGTAGACGGGGACACGCGCCGACGCCGCCTCGGTCCGTCGAGGCCGGAAAGGTATGCGGCCCAACCGATCCGGTTGCTCTCGTCGTTCCAGAGGCGCGGGTCACGGACCTCCGCGGCTCGACGCCGTGAGCTCGCGGTCGTCCAGCATCGGGTAGACGAGGACCTGCCCGGCGAGGGCGATCTCCGCCCGGTCGCGGGCCAGCAGGGCGAGGCCGGCGGCGACTCCCCCACCGGAGCTCGCTCCGCCGACGACGAGGCGCTCGTCGTCCACCGCACGGCTCGGCCGCCATCCACCTCAGCGCGGCGTACGCGTCGTGGAGGGCGGCGGGGTACGGGTCCTCCGGAGCCCGGCGCCACTCGACGGCGACGGCGACGCAGCCGGTGCGCGCGACGAGGTCCTGGAGCAGCGGGTCGTCCTGGGCGGCGGCTGCCGAGGACGTGGCCGCCGCCGTGCACCCAGAGCAGGGCCGGACGCGGCGCGACGAGCCCGGGTCGGCGGGTCGGTGGACCCGGACGACGACGTCGGGCTCCCCCTCCGGCCAGCCCGGTATGCGGCGGTCCTCCGTCCGCACGGTCGCCGGGGGCACGTGTCCGGCCGCGGCGCGGGCGGCGAGCGCCGCGCGCTCCCGCCGCGCCGTGGGGATGTCGGTCAGGTCGAGGCGGGGGACGATGTCGAGGACCGAGCGGATCTCGGGGTCGATCCGCGCGACCCAGCCCTCCGCGTCGTCGGTCACGGGCCGAGTCGGCGGCCGGGGGTGAAGGTCGTCGGGATCCGCTGGAACCCGGCGTTGACGCCCTGGTGCGGGTAGGCCTCGAGTCCGCCGTCGTCGACCACGTAGTCCGGCATCCGCGTGATCACCTGCCGGATCAGCTCGCGGGCGATGGCCCGGCCGATGTGCGCGCCGGCGCACCGGTGGATGCCCATGCCGAACGCCGTGTGCCGGTTCGGCCAGCGGTCGAGGTCGACCTCGTCGGGGCGGTCGAACTGGGCCGGGGTCGCGGTTGGCGGACGACCACGCGAGCAGGACCCGGTCGCCCTCCCTCATGGGGCAGCCGTGGAAGTCGACGTCCTGGGTGACGGTCCGGGCCAGTGCCTGGGTCGGCGAGAAGACGCGGAGGAACTCCTCGACGGCGCGGTCGAGCAGCTCCGGGTGCTCGGCCAGCCGGGCCCGCTGGTCGGGGTGCTCGTACGAGGTGGACCAGCGTCTGGGAGACCAGGGAGGCCGTCGTCCCGACGCCGCCGGAGATGAGCAGCTCGACGATCGAGTAGACGGCGTCGTCGGTGATCGGCTGACCGTCGACCTCGGCCTCGAGGAGGACCGAGATGACGTCGTCGCGGGGCTCGCGACGGCGCTCGGCGATCGCCTCGGTGATGGTGCGCTCCATCCACGGGATGTCCACCTCGACCGCGTGCGCGTGCTCCGGGCTGCCGACCCGGTGGGCCAGGACCGAGTGCAGCGCGCGCGAGTAGCGCCGCCAGTCGTCGACGTCGAGCCCGAGCCAGTCGACGGTGACGACCGCCGGTACGCCGATCACCGAGGCGAGGTCGCAGGTGCCGTCCTCGATGACGTCGTCGACGAACGCCGTCGTCCAGCGCTCGATCATCGGCTGCATCCGCTCCACCGCCGCGGGCGAGGTGAGCGGGTTGATGACCTTGCGGTAGGAGCGGTGCTCCGGCAGGTCCAGCTCGACGGGGATGTGCAGACGGACCGGCGCCTTGGGGATGACGTTGTTGAGGCCGGTCCCGCCGTGCTCGCTGCGTCCGGACGCGAACGTCGCGTCGTCCCGGGCCGCCGTCGAAGACGCCGGCGTAGTCGGAGACGACCCAGTAGCCGCCGTGCGCCGCGGTCCACGCCACCGGCGCCTCGGCCCGCAGCCGCCGGTACACCTCCACGGGGTCGGCGGAGTGCTCGGCCGAGTTGTGGTCGAAGCCCGACCACCGGGCAGCCGCCTCGCTCCGTCGCCACTCGCACCTCCGGGTCGCTATTGGTGAATATGATAGGTACTGACTGGCGAGTCGGAAGACGAACGAGGGGGTCCGCGTGGAGATCGGCGTCATCCTCGGGGACGTCCGCACCAGCGTCTCCCCGCGCGACCACCTCGACCTGCTGCTGCGCCAGGTCGAGGCCGCCCAGCGCAACGGGCTGACCTACGTCACGATCGGCCACCACTACCTCTACGGCGACCTGCGCTGGCTCCAGCCGGTCCCGACCCTGGCCCGGCTCGCCGCCGAGCTGAACGACCACGTGACGCTGGCGACGACGATCATCCAGGCCCCGCTCTACCACCCGGTGGCGCTCGCCGAGGAGCTGGCGACGCTCGACATCATGAGCCCGCGGCCGGCTCGTCGTCGGGGTCGGCGCGGGGTACCGGTCCGACGAGTTCACCGCGCTCGGCGTGGACTTCGCGCAGCGGTTCGCGATGCTCGACGAGTCCGTCGGCCTGATGAAGCGGCTCTGGACCGAGGACCACGTCACGCATACCGGCCGGTTCTGGTCGCTGGAGGACGCCCGCCCGCACATCCGGCCCTGGCAGGAGCCGCACCCGCCGCTCTGGGTCGGGGCCATGGGGCCGGTCGGCGTCCGGCGCTCGGCGCGGCTGGGCGACGGCTGGCCGGTGACGCCGGAGACCAAGATCCCCGACATGGTGCGGCTGCTGTCGCTCTACGAGGACGAGCGCGAGCGCCTCGGGAAGCCGCAGGTCAGGCACCCGCTGCGCCGGGAGATCGTCCCGGGCCCGACGACGGACGCCGCGTTCGAACGGTTCGAGTACATGGCCAAGGAGCGGCTGGTCGCGTATGCGCAGCGCCAGCTCGCGACCCGCGACGCCGGCGAGCTGACGTCGTCGTTCCGGGAGGTGGCCGCCAAGGAGACGTTCATCGGCACGCCGGACGGAGTGCGTCGCGCAGATCCGCGAGCTGGCGGCGGTCGTGCCGATGGACCCGATCCTCGTTCGGGCGCAGTGGCCGCACCTCAGCGGTGACGAGGTGGTCGACTACCTCGACGACCTGGGCCGCGACATCGTCCCGGCGGTCCGCGAGATCGAGCCGGTCGCAGCGCGTCGTCCGCACCTGACCGGGCCGCGTCCCGTCGAGGGCTCTGGCCGGCGCCACCACAACTGCCGCTGTCGTCAGTAGTGGTGGCCCGGACTCCCGGAACGCCGCAACGACTACGCGTCGTCAGTAGTTGCGGCCGTCGTCGGTGGTCAGCCCGACGTGCTGCGCGCCGGGCGTTCCTGGTCGCGAGGGCGCAGCGGACGAGGAAGGCGGGCGTGGGTGGCAGCCAGCCGGCCTGCAGCGCCATGCCCTGGTCGTCGCGAACCGCCCAGTGCTCGGTCACGAGTCCGTCCTGGACCCGCTGGAAGTGCGCCTGCCGCACGCGGAAGGTCTTGCCGGTCGCGGGGAACGCCCGTTCCACCGTCGCGTCCTCGGTCCAGACGACGAAGTCGCCGGTGTGACGGCCGCTCATCGTGCCGTAGGTGACGACCAGGTCTCCCTCGGCGACGCTGTTCTCGGTCGTCCAGCTGAGATCGGAGAACGCGGTACGCAGCCACTCGCCGGTGGCGTGGAACGCCTCGGGCCCGCGACCGCGGGTGGCCGGCGGCTCGGTGAGGGCCTCACGGTTGACGGCGTCGGGGTGAACGACGCGGGAGAGGTCGGCGAGGCTGCCGTTGAGGGTGGCGTGGATGGAGGCCTCGGCCGCCGTCACGGCGTCGGTGCGTCAGGGTGTGCTGCATGGGTCGGCCTTTCGGTACAGTGGACTGGAATGAACATACAGTAGGCTGTATCGAACCTTTCGCGCAAGTCCCTTCTCGACGGAGGCCCCGTGCCGTACGACAACCGCCAGCGACAGCAGACGGCACAGCACACCCGTGCCCGGGTCATCGAGGTCGCCGCGAGCGCCTTCCTCACCCGTGGTTTCGGCGGCACGACGATCCGACAGGTCGCCGAGGAGGCGGGCGTGTCACAGGAGACGATCTACAAGACGTTCGGCGGCAAGGCGGGCCTGCTCAAGGCGGTCTACGACGTCTCGCTCGCCGGCGACGACGACGAGGTCCCCCTGGCGCAGCGGCCCGAGGCCATCGCCGCGCGTGATGCCGAGAGCCCCGCGGCGGCCGCGACGGCCTATGCCGAGCTGGCGCAGGCCATCTCGAGCCGGATCGACCCCCTGCTGCGGGTTCTGCTCGGAGCGGGCGACACCGACCCGTCGCTCGCCGAGTTCGTCGCCACGACCAACACCGAACGGCACGTCGGCAGCCAGTTCTACGTCCAGCACTGGGCAGCACAGGGCTGGCTGCGGGACGACATCACCCTCGAGCACGCGATCGACACCGTGTGGGCCCTCAACTCCACCCAACCCCGCTGGCTCCTGCTCGACCACGGCTGGAGCGAGGAGCAGTACACCCACTGGCTCGCCGGGCTGATCCGCCGAGCCATCTTCAGCGCCGGACTCGGCGGAGACCGCCCTCGGTGGCTAGGGCGTGGGGCCGGGCGAGTAGTGGAAGGGCTTGACGATCCGGGTCACCGTGTCCACCTGGACCCAGTCGGCGCCCTGGTCGACGATGAAGATCGGGTTGGGGTATGCCCGGCCGAACGGCTGCGAGTAGATCACCGTCCGGAACGGCTCGCCGGTAGCCCGCGGTGCGGAGCAGCAGCGTGGCCTTGAACGGGCTCATGGCCGCCGGCGCAGTCAGCTCCTGCGAGTACACCACCGTGTTGGGGTAGGTGGTGAGCGTGACCGTCCAGTCCGGGAGGAAGACGGTCGCTCGGACCATCACGCGGCCACCCTCACCGGTGACGTGGTTGAAGTTGAACTCCCACTTGGTGACGTCCGTGATCGACGTGGTCGGGCCCGTCGGCGAGGTGCCGACGATGTCCCCCAGGGTCGCGTCGGGGTACTGCGCGTGGACCTGCTCGGTCACCGAGGCGACGAGCGCCCGGAACCCGGCGACCGACAGCAGCGCCCTGACGGTCCCGGCGGGGTTGCCGGCCTTCGCCACCACCGCGTCACGGACCGCCGGCGCGCTCGGCGCCGCCTGCGCGGTGGGCAGGCCCACACCGACGAGTCCGGCGGCGACCACCGCTGCCGCCAACCCCGTGACCATCCTGCGTACCTTCATCGGCGTGCTCCTCCGCGTTGGTGAGCCCCCGACGTGGTGGCAGTCGTGTTGATCCTACGAGTCGACCAGCCGGCGCGGGGTCATCCGAATGACCCCAAACCCACGGATATGCCTTTGTCACCAGAGCGTTCCGTCCAGCATGGTGGGTCTCCGATGGGACGGTGAGATCGGAGGACGGCGTATGTCATCGCTCTACCTGCACCCCTTGGCCTATCTCGTGGGGCTGGAGGGGGTGACGCTGATGAAGGCGTACGCCGGCGACTACGACCGGGCGGTCACGCTGGCACGACTGGCCGAGACCAAGCGGCTGCTCGACTCGGCGGACGACTGGGGCGACGGCGTGGAGCTGCCACTGCTCGCGACCCCGGACGGCTACGACGGGTGGGCGCCTCAGTACGACAACCCGGAGAACGGGTTCTTCGCCATGGACGAGGCGCAGCTGCTTCCCCTGCTGGACCGGCTGCCGGCGGGAGTGGCCGTCGACGTCGCCTGCGGCACCGGGCGGTATGCCGGACACCTGGCGGCCCGCGGCCACGAGGTGCACGGCTTCGACACCTCACCAGGGATGCTCATGCTGGCGCGAGCGAAGGTCCCGACGGCCCGCTTCGAGCGCGCCGACATGACCGATCTCCCGCTCCCCGACTCCAGCGCCGACGTCGTCGTCAACACTCTGGCGCTGACCCACGTCGCCGACCTCGCACCGGCCTTCGCCGAGGCGGCGCGGGTCCTCCGTCCCGGCGGGCACCTGCTCATCTCCGACGTCCGCGGCTACTACACCGGGTCCAGCCGCACACCGTTGGTCCAGACCACCCTGTCCGGTGCAGACCGGCTACATCGAGGCCTGGAGCCACCCCACGAGCAGCTACCTCACCGCGGCCCTCCCCGTGGGGTTCCTGGTCCGGCAGTGCTCGGAGGACGTCGTCGTCGGGGAGCCGCCGACCGAGCCGCTGGACTCCCCCGTCCCGATCGACCCGACCCGGCCGCCCAGCATCTGGGACCTGCACACCTGGGCGCCGTACGCCGCATACGGCGTTCACGGAAACCGCCCGTGGCTCATCGTGTGGGACTTCGAGCTCGCCGACTGATTCGGCGGAGCCACCCCGCGAGACCGTCAACGACCGTCAGGTGGTGGCTTCCGGGGGTGGGTCCGCCACAGCTCCCACGCTCGCAGGCAGTGGTCGGAGGTAGAGCTGGGGACGGTTCGCCAGTGGAGCGACGTCTCGTGAGACGCCCTCCCACGCGGCTCGGCGCCGGCGCCGCCTCTCCTCGGGGCTGAGGTCGCGTTCCGCCTTCGACGCCGCCACCGACAGCTCGACGGCGATGGCGTGAAGAAGGACACCGGGATGGCGACGAGGGCAGCGGTTCTGACCCACCACGACCACTGCGGGGCGACCTCGAAGCTGAGCCACAACAACAGCAGGGCCGCGACGCATCCGGCCGACACGACCGCTACCCGCCACCTGCGCACGGCAACGATTCTGCCGCCTGCGACGGCAGTCGCCGGCGACCTAGGGTCGGGCTCCGAAGCGTTCGAGGAGGTCGGCGTGCCCGGCGACGAGGATCAGGTCCTTGGGGCCGATCTTCGTCTCGGGCGTGGCGTACGCGAACTCCTCGCCGGGTGACTTGACCCCGATGACCGTCACGCCGTACTTCTGGCGCAGGTGGGACTGCGCGAGCGTGAAGCCGTGCGTCTCCAAGGGCGGATGCATCTTGACGACGGTGAACCCCTCGTCGACCTCGATGTAGTCGAGCATCTTGCCGGACAGCAGGTGGGCCACCCGAGCCCCGGCGTCGGCCTCGGGCAGGACCACGTGGTGGGCGCCGAGTCTCGTCAGGATGCGCGAGTGCTCGTCACTCACCGCCTTGGCCCAGATCTGCGAGATGCCGATGTCGAGCAGGTTGCCGGTGATGAGCACGCTCGCCTCCAGGTGCGACCCCACACCGACCACCGCCACGGGGAAGTCGCTGGCGCCGATCTGCTGGAGCGCCTCGGGGTTGGTGCAGTCGGCCTCCACGACCGGAAGGCGCCCGGACCACAGGGCGATGAGGGCTGGGTCCCGGTCCACGGCCAGCACGTCCTGCCCCATGCGGTCCAGCCGTTCCGCCAGCGCGGCACCGAACCGGCCGAGGCCGATGACGAGCACCGAGTTGGAGCGCCGCCGTCCCGGCTTGTCGGGAGTCGCGTCGGACGGGCCCTCGGGTGACGACCGGCGCTCGCGCCATCGTGAAGTCGAGTCAGCCAATGATGGGTCTCTCCTCGGGGTAGCGAACGACGCGACGGCGGTTCCGCAGCGCGAGCGCCGCGGCCAGGGTCATCGTGCCGGTCCGTCCGATGAACATGAGCACGCTCAGCACGTACTTGGCCGCGTCGGGCAGTGACGCGGTGATTCCGGTGGACAGTCCGCAGGTCGCAAATGCCGAGATGACCTCGAAGAGTACGACATCCAGGGTCAGCCCGGTGATGGCCAGCAGGAGCAGTGAGGCGGTCAGGACGATCGTCGCCGAGACGAACGCCACCGCGATGGCCACCTGGAGGGTGTCCTGGGTGAGCCGGCGCCCGAACGCCTCGACATCTCGGTCACCGCGGGCCTCGGCGACGATGGCGAGGAGCATCACGGCCAGGGTCGTGACCTTGATCCCGCCGGCCGTCGACGCGGATCCGCCGCCGACGAACATGAGGGCGTCGAGCAGCAGCCACGACCCTTCGTGCATCTGGCCGATGTCCACGGTGGAGAATCCGCCGGATCGCGGCATGACTCCGGCGAAGAGGGACGCCAGAGCGGTGCCGGCGGGGTCGAGGGGCGCGAAGCTGTCGGGGTTCGTCCACTCGAAGGCCGCGATGACCAGTGAGCCGAAGGCGACGAGGGCACCGCTGGTGGCGAGGGTCAGCTTCGTGTGCAGGCTCCACCGACGCGGCTGACGCAGTAGGCGGGTCACGTTGAGGATGACCGGGAAGCCGAGGGAGCCGATGAAGACGCCGACGATGATGGGGAGCAGCACCCAGGCGTCGGAGACGTACGGGGTCAGTCCGACGTCGGTCGGGATGAAGCCGGCGTTGTTGAACGCCGACACGGCGTAGAAGGCCGCGTGCCAGGCGGCGGTCCCGACGCCGTCGTCGTCCAGCAGGAAGCGGGGGAAGAGCACGACGGCGATCGCGAGCTCGATCGTCGTCGACGTGACGATGACGGTGCGAACCAGCGACCCGACCTCGCCGAGTCGCGTCGTCTTGGTCTCGGAGGAGACCAGGAGTCGCTGGGTGAGGCCGATGCGTCGCGAGACGGCCAGGCCCAGCAGGGAGGCGATGGTCATCACCCCGAGACCGCCCACCTTGATGGCCACGAGGATGGTGAGCAGGCCGGCGGTGGACCAGTAGGTCCCGGTGGGGACGACGACGAGGCCGGTGATGGTGGCGGCGGAGGTGGCGGTGAAGATGGCGTCCACCAGGGCGGGCTGCTCACCGCTGGCCGTCGCGAACGGGGTCCACAGCAAGAGGGTGAAGACGGCGATGACGATCGCGAAGACGACCAACGCCAGTCGGGCCGGCGACTGGCGGGCCGACCGGTCCACGTACTCGCGGACGCTGGCGGGGCGCCAGGCGCCTCTGGCCATCTGTGCCTCCGCAGTTCCGATGACTCCCTCGCGAGGAGCCTGTCACATGCGCGGTGGCCGGCCCACCGCCACCGTCATGGCAGCCCGGTGGTCCGGCGTACCGTCTCGATGCCGGTCAGCTCGAGATGCGGTGTGCCGTCGGCCTCCCTGGCCAGCCGGACGGTGTCCCCGACGAGGGTGCCGCCGGCCATGACGTAGCTGCCGTCGGGCATGGCCTCCAGCGGGATGACGCGGGGACCGATCCGCATCTGGAGCTCGCGTCCCTCGCGCACCAGGGACCAACCCCCTTCGTAGTAGCCGAGGTACGGCTCGAGCCGCTTGAGGTCCACCGGTGCCGACTGGCGGCCGAGCTCGGCGAGGTGGGCCAGCCGGGCCGCGTTCGCGCCCTCGACCTGCTGCGGGAGGTCGGGGTCGACTCCGAGCCGCGTGCTCAGCAGCAGGATCAGCGTGTAGATGGTCCACAGGTCGTCCGACGGGTTCATGCTGTTGACCGCGACGAGCCCCAGGTCGTGGTCCGGGAGGAACGCGATCGTCGTGCCGAACCCGTCGAAGGCGCCGGTGTGCCACACCACCTGCAGCCCGTTCGGCGAACGTGTCGCGCCACCAGCCCATCCCGTACCCGGAGCTGACCCCACCGGGCAGCGCCCCCTCGCTCGGGAGCACGGTGACGTGCGGGACGTAGCACTGGGCGAGGTTGGCCGGCGACACGACCTGGTGACCGGTCACCGAGCGGCCCTGACGCAGCTGCAGGCGTACCCAGGCCGCCATGTCGGAGACGCTGGCCAGCGTGCCACCGGACGGTGCGTAGGCGCCGATCGCCGCGAACGGCATCGCCGACGCCTTCGGTCGCAGGTCGAACCCGTTGCCGGTGGCGAAGTTCTCGACCTGGCCGCGCGGGTCGCTGCTGAGCCGGGCGCCGACCATCCCGGCCGGGCCGAACACGCGCTCCTGGATGGCCGCCGCCCAGGCCGGCGCCAGGTCCGCGGGGGCCACGCCGGTGGCCAGCAGCGGCAGGTACCCGCCGACCGTCTGGATGGTGTTGGCGTAGGAGAACTTCTCGTTCACCCGTGAGCCGACCACCGGGAGGTTGACCGCGGACTGCAGGATCTGGGCGGCGGTCACGCTGTCGAAGTGCAGCCCCGGCTTCAGCCGGTCGGGCTCGCCGATCCCCGACCCCATGCCGAGCAGGTCACGCACCCGCAGGCCGCGGGTCAGCTCGTCGGTGGGCGCGCGGAACCCGGACCAGGCGTCGACGACCTTCTGGTCCCACCCCAACGTCCCGTCGTCGACGTAGGTCGCGACCAGCGCCGCGGTCATCGACTTGGTCGTCGAGCCGACCCGGAACGCGGTGTCCGCCGTGACCGGCTTGCGGTCCTTCAGACCGCGCACTCCGTACGTTCCCGTGTACAGCACCCGGTCGGCGCTGACGACGGCGACCGCACCGCCGACGTTCCGCATCCGGTCGAAGGCCGAGCCGACCGCCCGCCCGTACGCCGCCCAGTCGCCGGTCGGGTCCTTGGCCTTGACGGCGCCGGCGGCGGCGGCCGTGGACGCGGCCGATGGCGAGGACCCCACCCAGGGCAGCGAAGCGGCCGCCACGGCCGACCCCGTCATGCCGTGCAGGATCGTGCGTCGGGACAGGCCTTCGGCCATGCTGGCTCCTCCGTGGGGCCGCACCTCCGACGAGGACGCACGGACCCGGTCTCCCGAGCGCCCACCGTTGCACACCCTGAGCGCTGCACCGGCGGGAACGGGTCAACTCCCGAAGGCGGCGCCCCAGGAGCTCGCGTTCACGTGCTGCGTGGAGTCAGGCGGTTGCCGGATCGGCCGCCTGGCCCTGCTGGAGGATCCGCACGTGGTTGCCGAAGGGATCACGGACGCCCATGTCGATGCCGTAGAAGTGCTCCGTCGGTTCCTGGGTGAAGTCGGTGACGCCGCGCGCACGGAGCGCGTCGTACAGGGCGCGGGCGTCATCGGTGATGAACACGAGACCACCGAGCGCACCCTTGGTGACCAGCTCACGAAGCCGCTCAGCGGTCGCCTCGTCGTGGAACGGGGGTCCCGGCTGCTCCAGGGAGATCTCCGTGGGCTGGTCGCCGGGAGCCCGCACGGTGAGCCAGCGGTAGTCCCCCTGCTGGACGTCGTTGCCCTTCTCGAGGCCGAGCTTGCCGACGTAGAAGTCGAGTGCCTCGTCCTTGTCCAGGACGTAGATGGTGGCGACGTTGAGCCTGCTGATCATGGTCTTCTCCTGCGTCGTGGTCACCCTGACCCTACGGAGTCGGTGACGGCGCTCGGCTTCTCCGAAACTGCTGATTCCGGCGGCAGCGACACCGCGCTCCGGGGCCGCATCGCGGCGAGCTGCACACAGTGCGGCGCGACGACCGGCCCGTGTCCCGCGCGGTAGCTCCGCGGCGTCTCGCCGACAATGCCCCGGAACGTGCGGCTGAAGGTGCCCAGGCTCGTGAAGCCGACGTCGAGGCATACCTCGGTGACGGTGCGGTCGGTCTCTCGCAGCAGGAACATCGAGCGTTCGATCCGCCGCCGCTGGAGGTAGCGGTGGGGGGTCTCGCCGAAGACCGCACGGAAGCGGCGCGTGAAGTGGGCTTTCGAGATGTGGGCGACGGCCGCCAACGTGGCCACGTCGAGCGGCTCCGCGTATGCGCGGTCCATCGCATCGCGGGCGCGCAGCAACCGCCGGTTGACCTCCTCCGCCGCCCGACTCATCCGGCAACGGTATGGCGACCGGGTCGGGTCGTCCCTACCCCACCACGCCCGCGGCCCGCAGCGACGCGATCCGGTCGGCCGCATACCCCAGCTCGGCGAGCACGGCGTCGGTGTCGGCGCCGACCGTCGGCGGCGGTGGTGGGACCGGCGTCCGGCTGCGGCTGAACCGCGGCGAGACCGCCGGCTGCGGGACGTCGAACCCGGGGATCGGTCGGTATGCGCCGCGGGCGGCCGCCTGCTCGTGCCGGGTCGCCTCGTCGAGGTCGAGGACCGGGGTGACGCAGGCGTCGTGGTCGCGGAAGGCGGCGCCCCACTCGTCGCGGGTCCGGGTGGCGAAGGCCGCCGTCAGCGCCTCGCGCAGGGCCGGCCAGCGCGACCGGTCCTTGTGCGCACCGCGGAGCGGGTCGTCGGCCGCGAACCCCAGCACGTCGAGCGCCACCAGGAAGAACCGCTCCTCGATCGTGCCCATGGCGACCCACCGACCGTCGGCGCAGGTGTAGGTGTCGTAGTAGGGGCAGCCGGTGTCGAGCAGGTTCGTGCCCCGGTCGAGGGTCCACACGCCCTGCGCCCGCAGCCCCTGCAGGAAACCCATGATCGTCGTCGTGGCGTCGAGGACGTTCGCGTCGACGACCTGCCCGCGACCGCTGGTCCGGGTCTCCAGGAGCGCACAGACGATGCCGAACGCCATCGACGCCGCACCGCCGCCGAGGTCACCCACGAGGTTGATCGGAGGCACCGGTCGCTCCCCCGCCCGGCCGATCGACCACAGCGCTCCGGTGAGGCCGATGTAGTTGATGTCGTGGCCGGCCACCCCGGCCCACGGTCCGTCCTGGCCGAAGCCGCTCAGCCGCGCGTAGACCAGTCGCTCGTTGGCGGCGTGGCACGTCGGCCGGTCCGATCCCCAGCCGCTCGGCGACGCCCGGCCGGTAGCTCTCGAGCAGGACGTCGGCGTCGCGGACCAGGTCGAGGACCACCTGGACGCCCTCGGGGGTCTTGAGGTCCACCGCGACCGACCGCCGGCCGCGCTCGATGACCGGGTTCACCGTGTAGTCGCGCGCTGGCCGGACCGACGCGGTCCACGCGGACCACCGAGGCGCCCATGTCGGCGAGCAGCATGACGCAGAACGGTCCCGGCCCGATGCCGGCGAGCTCGACGACGCGGACCCCGGCGAGCGGTCCGGGCGCTGCGTCCTCAGGCACCGGCGGACTCCTCCTCGAACAGCGCGCGCAACCGCGCCTTGGCCACCTTGTCGAGGGTCGATCGTGGCAGGTCGTCGACGACCCGGACCTCGCGGGGCCGGCGCGGTCCGGTCAGCAGCGTCGCGCAGTGCTCGGTCAGCGCGGCGCCGGTCCAGGAGGACTGCTCGGCCACCGTGACGAACGCGACCGGGACCTCGCCGAGCATCGGGTCCGGCCGGCCGACGACGGCCACCTCGCGGACGCCGACGACCCCGCGCAGGACTCGCTCGATCTCCGGCGCGCCGACGTTCTCGCCGCCGACCTTGAGCACGTCCTTGTCGCGCTCGACGAACGTCAGCGCCCCCGACTCCTCCCAGCGCACCCGGTCACCGGTGCGGAACCAGCCGTCGTCGGTGAACGCCCTGCGCGGTGGCGTCGGCGTCGCCGAGGTACTCGGCGAACAGCGAGACGCCTCGCTCACCCCGGACGAGCAGCTCGCCGGACTCGCCGGGGCTCACCGGCGCGGCCGTCCGCGTCGACGACCGCGACCGCGTACTCCGGTGCCGGCCGGCCCATGGTCCCCTCGGCGTCCGGGTGGGCGAGGCTGCCGACGACGGGGTGGGAGACCGTCTCGGTCATCCCGAACCAGCCGATCACCGGTACTCCGCCGGTGGTCGACGGAGGGCGCGAGGGTCGCGCTGTTCCCCCAGCCCCGGTAGGCGTGTCGCTCGCGGCGCCTCCTGGGCCGCCAGCGCGCGCACACAGAACGACACCACGGAGGTCCACGTCGCCGCGTACCGGACCGACACGTCCCAGAACCGCGACGCCGAGAACCGGGGGACGAGGACGACCTGGCCGCCGGACCACAGGCTGGAGAGGAACGAGTAGGACAGGCCGTTGGTGTGGAACAGCGGCAGGTGCACGAGGTTGACGTCGGCGGCGGTCAGGCCCTGGTGGGCCGCGCCGACCTGGCCGCGCCCACAGGCAGTTGGCCTGCGTCCAGACGACCGCCTTGGGCCGGGCGGTCGTCCCGGACGTGTACTGGATCGACGCGGGCGCGTCGTGCGCGACCGGCCCGTGCGGCTCGGGGTCGCCGGAGAACGGCCGGAGGGTATGCCGGTGCTCGCCCAGGTCGGGGATGTCGAGGACGTCGGCCGCCGGCATCGCCGCGCCCGGCCGTCGCCGCGGTCGGGCCGGACGCGATCACGGCGCGCGGGTCGCTGTGCCCGGCGACGTAGCCGAGGTCGTCGGCGGAGGCCCGGGGGTCGAGGCACACGGCGACGGCCCCCATCGACGCGACCGCCGACCAGGCGACGAGCAGCTCGGGGCAGTTCGGGAGCAGGAGGGCGACGCGGTCCCCGAGCGGCGATCCCCGCGCGCCGCCAGACCGGCAGCGAACGCCCGGACGGCAGCAGCGAACTCGCCCCTGGTCCAGGTCAGCGGGTCGCCCTCGACCGGCGCCCAGGTGAGGAACGGGCGGGTCGCGTCGACCGCGGCCCACCGCTCGACCAGCCAGCCGACGTCGCGGCCGAGGCTCGGGACGAGCGACGCGGGCGTCACTCCTGCGGCCACTGCAGGTGCCGGACGGTGAAGAACTCGGCGAACCCGTCCATCCCCATCTCGCTGCCGACGCCGGAGCGCTTGAACCCGGTCCACGGCACGTCCGGGCGCGCTCCACCGCCGCCGTTGATGGCGACGGTGCCGGTCTCCAGGCGGAGCGCCACGGCGCGCGCCTCCTCGGGGTCGCCCCAGACGAGCGCGTTGAGGCCGTAGCGGCTGTCGTTGGCCAGCGCCACCGCCTCGTCGACGGTGTCGTAGGGCATGACCGTGGCGACCGGGGCGAACAGCTCGTCCTGGCAGATCTCGTCCGCGGCGTCGACCTCGGCGACCAGCGCCGGCTCCAGGTAGAAGCCGGGCCGGTCGACGCGGCCGCCGCCGTAGCGGACCGTCGCGCCGCCCTCGACCGCGCGGCGCAGGTAGCCCTCCACCCGGTCGCGGTGCTCGGCGCTGATGAGCGGGCCGACCTCGGTCGCCTCGTCACGGGGGTCGCCGACCGGCACCCGGTCGCGGAGGAACGCGACGGCCGCGTCGACGAACTCGTCGAACTGGTTGCGGTGCACGAGGATCCGCGTCGTGGCGCCGCAGCCCTGGCCGGCGTTGCGGCAGAACCGCAGCATCGACGGGCCGACGGCGCGCGATCCAGGTCGGCGCCGGGCAGGACGACGGTCGGCGACTTGCCCCCGAGCTCGAGCACGACCTTGGTATGCGTGTCGGCGGCGGCGTGCGCCACGGCCGCCCCGATCGGCGTTGGACCCGGTGAACGACACGAGGTCGACGTCCGGATGCGCGCTCAGCCGCTGGCCGACGTCGGCGCCGCCGGGCACGAGGTTGAGGACGCCCGGCGGGACGCCCGCCTCCTCGGCCAGCCGCACCACCGCGACCGAGCAGAGCGTCCCTCGCGGTGAGGGCAGCAGGACGACGGTGCAGCCGGCGGCCAGGGCCGGCCCGACCTTCCAGGCGATCATGTTGACCGGGTAGTTGTACGGCGTCAGCGCGGCGACCACCCCGACGGGCACCCGGAGCAGCTCGCTCTCGACGCGCGGTGGGCCGGCCAGGGCGGGCAGCCGCTCGACGTAGCCCCCGCGCGGTCCGGACTCGGCGACGTCGGCCGCCCACCGCAGGTTGGTGACCGGGGTCGCGGTCTGGAGCGTCCTGGCCAGCGAGATCGGCGAGCCGACCTCGGTGGTCACCAGCTGCGCCAGCTCCTCGTGGTTCTTCTCCAGCAGGTCGGCGAACCGGCGCAGCACCGCGGCCCGCTCACCGGGTTCCGTCCGGCTCCACGCGCCGAACGCCGCCCGCGCGGCGGCCACGCCCGGCGTCGGCCTGCGCGACGTCGGCGAGGCGCCACGTCGCGAAGGGCTGCCCCGTGCTCGGGTCGACCGACGCATACTCGTCGCCGTTGCCCGCCGACCAGCGACCGTCGACGAACACCGTTGTCGCCGCGAGCTCCTCGACCGACAGCACCTCAGACCTCCATGTCCAGGACGTGCGACTGGAACGACTTGCCGTGCGGGTCGACCCGCAGCGTCATCGAGACGCCGCCGCCGAGCGCCCGGTCGAGGACGAAGTTGAGGCCGTGGACGTTGGGCAGCTCGTAGCGCACGACGTCGCCCTCGACCAGCCCGCCGAAGTGCGCCCGAACCCGGTCGGCGGTGAGCCGGTCGACGAGGAGCGGGTAGTCGGCGGGGTCGTCGACGAAGACGCAGATGTTGCTGACGTCGCCCTTGTCGCCGGACCGGCTGTAGGCGATCTCCCGCAGCTTCACGACGACACCACCTCGGTCTCGAGCGTGACCAGCTCGCGCGGGACGTAGGCCGGCGTCACGCCGAGCGCCGGCACCACCGAGGTGACGACCCCGCCGCCGCCGGCCGGGCCGAAGTAGAGCAGCTCGACCTCGTGGGCCGCGTCGCGCGCCAGCTCCGCCGACTCGGTGCGGACCGCGAGCCGCAGCCGTACCTCCGCGCGGGTCGGCCGCGCCCTCCTTGTCGTCGCCGAACAGCGAGCTGAGTCCCTGCAGGTCGACGCGGACCTCGTCCTCGGGGGCCAGCAGCTCGTCCAGGTGGGCGCGCAGGATCTCCTCGGCCCGGCGGGCGCGGTCGACGCAGCCCGGCCCGCCGTAGGAGATCTCGCCGGTCGCGCGGTAGCCCTGGTCGACGCCGACCAGGACCTTGAGCGTGGCCGGCCACTCCCGACCCGTCGCGCCGGACAGCCGGACGCGGTCGCCGCCGAGGTCCTCGACCCGTACGCCGGAGAAGTCGGCCGTGACGTCGGGCGTGAGGTAGGTCCGCGGGTCGTGGATCTCGTAGTAGAGCTGCGTCTTCATGGTCCGCTCGTCGACCGCGCCGCCGGTGCCGTCGAGCTTGGTGATGACGGCGGAGTCCTCGGACACCTCGGCGAGCGGGAAGCCGAGCCGGTGCGGGTCGGGCACGACCCGGTAGGGCGGGTCCTCGAAGTTGCCGCCGGTGCTGTGGACGCCGCACTCCAGGAGGTGACCGACCATCGTCGCGTGGCCGACGGCCTCCCAGTCGTCCAGCGACCAGCCGAGCTCGTGGCAGATCGGGCCGACGAACAGCGACGGGTCGGCGAGCCGTCCGCCGAGGACGATCTGCGCGTCCTCGCGCAGGCAGTCGACGATCGGCTCGGCGCCGATGTAGGCGTTGGCCGAGACGATCGCGGTCGCCCAGCGCTCCGACGGTCGTCCCCAGCTCGGGCAGCTCGGCGTCCTGCGCGCGGACGAGGTCGAGGACGTCGTCGCCGCGGATCACGCCGAGGCGGACACCGGGCAGTCCCAGGGCCCGCAGCCCCTCGACGAAGTCGTCGGCCGCCGCGTCCGGGTTGGCCGCGCCGAAGTTGCCGACCACGCGGCCGCCCGCGGCGAGGTACCCGCGCAGCAGCGGCAGCAGCCGGCGGATCCGCTCGTCCTGGCCCGTGGCCGGGGTCACGACGGCGCCGTACGTGGGCGAGCGCCATCGTCCGCTCGGCGAGGCAGTCGAACCCGATGTAGGTGACCCGCCCGCTGTCGGCCATCGCGGCCGCGGGCGCGAGCCGGTCGTTCGCGTAGGCCGAGCCCGACCCGATGGCGAGGGTGCCGCGGTCGCTCCGCGACCGTGTCGGAGGCATACCCCTGCGCCTCTAGTCGACCTCGATGGCGAGCTCGGGGCAGCTGTCGGCGGCGAGCTGCGCCTCGTCCTCCTTGCCCGGCGCGCACGGTCTCGCGAGAGCACGTAGGCGTGTCCGTCCTCCTCGCGCGCGAAGAAGATGTCGGGTGCGCTGAGGCGGCACAGGCCGTGTCCCTGACAGCGTTCCTCGTCGACACGTACCTGCATCGGGGCCTCCTGGGCAGCATTGACAATCGGCCGGATCTAGTATAACCATGATCACTTAATAGGGAACCCCTTCGAGAGGCGAGCAGCGATGACAGAGGCCGGCCGTTGCCCGGTGGTCCACTTCGACCACAACTCCGACGAGCACTCCGCCGACCCGGTCGGGTCCTACCGCGCGCTGCGCGAGAAGGCGCCGGTCGCGTGGTCCGAGGCGCACGGAGGCTACTGGGTCCTCTCCAGCTACCAGGCGGTGTTCGAGGCGGCCCGCCACGACGAGATCTTCTCGTCCGAGCGCAACAGCTACGGCGGCGAGGGCCTGTCCGTCGTCATCCCCAAGACGCCGATGCACTTCCACATCCCCATCGAGATCGACCCGCCCAACTTCCGCAAGTGGCGCAAGCTCATCAACCCGATCACCGCGCCGGCCGCGGTCGACCGGATGAAGGGCATGGTCGAGCACTACGTCAGCTACTTCATCGACCAGGTCATCGAGTCCGGAGAGGCCGACATGGCCTCGGTCATCGGCGTCCCGTCCCTCGTCACCGTCGACTGGCTCGGCCTGGACGTCAAGGACTGGCGCCGGTATGCGTCGGCGCACCACGCGGCGCTCGCGGCGGTTCCGGGCTCGGAGCAGTACCAGCACGCGGTCGAGGTCGACTTCCCCTACATCAACGAGAAGACGTGGGAGGTCATCCGCGCGCGGCGGGAGAACCCGCAGGACGACATCGTCAGCTACCTCGTGCAGCAGGAGGTCGACGACCGCCCGGTGACCGACGACGAGGTGTTCTCGATCGTCGACCTGCTGCTCGCCGGCGGCGTCGGCACGACCGCGTCGCTGGTCAGCAACACCGTGGTCTGGCTCTACCAGAACCCCGACGTCCGCCAGCAGCTCATCGACGACCCGTCGTTGCTGGACAAGGCGATCGAGGAGTTCCTCCGCTACTTCTCCCCCACCCAGGCGCTGGCCCGGACGGTCGTCGAGGAGACCGAGTTCCTCGGCTGCCCGATGAAGGTGGGCGACCGCGTGCTGCTCGCGTGGAACTCGGCCAACCGCGACGCGCAGCAGTTCGACGACCCCGACGAGCTCAACATCACGCGGTGGCCGAACCGGCACACCGCGTTCGGCATCGGCGTCCACCGCTGCGCCGGGTCCAACCTCGGCCGGGTGATGGCCAAGGAGCTGCTGGCCCAGATCCTCGAGCGGATGCCCGACTACGTCGTCGACGTCGACGCGCTCGAGCCGTACCCGCACCAGGGCACCAACACCGGCTTCCAGCGGATCCCGGCGACGTTCACGCCCGGGCCCCGGCGGCTGACCGGCGCCGACGCGCCGGCCGTCGCCTACTGACCGGGTGGCCACCGACCCGGTCGTCGTCGTCGGGGCCGGGCTCGCCGGGCTGCGCGCGGCCGAGCAGCTGCGCGCCGCCGGTGACACCGGGCCGATGCTCGTCGTCGGGCGGGAGGTCCACCCGCCCTACAACCGGCCACCGCTGACCAAGGACGCGCTGAAGAACGGCGTGGACGCGACCGTCCTCCAGTTCCGCCAGCGCGCCAGCACCGCCGACGTGACGTGGCGGCTCGGCGAGCCGGTCGTCGCCGCCGACCTCGACGCGCATACCGTCACGCTCGACGAGCCCTCGGGAGGCGAGGTCCTCGCCTACCGGGGGCTCGTCGCCGCCACCGGGGTCGGGACGCGGCGGCTCCCCCTCGACGCGCCGCTCGCGTGGCGGCACGGCATCCGCACCGTGGACGACGCGGCGGCCCTCCACGAGCGCGCTGCGCCCGGGTCGGCGGGTGGTCGTCCTCGGGGCCGGCTTCGTCGGCACCGAGGTCGCCGCCACGGCCACCCAGCTCGGCTGCGAGGTGCACGTCGTCGACCCGCTGCCGCTGCCGTTGGTGCGGGCCCTCGGGCCCGTGGTCGGCGCCGAGGCTCGTCGCCGGCACGAGGAGCGTGGGCGTCCGGTTCCACCTCGGGCGCCGGTGACGGCGATCCACGGCACGACCGGCCCGGAGCGGGTCGAGCTCGACGACGGCAGCGAGCTGGCCGCCGACGTCGTGGTCGAGGCGGTCGGGTCGGTCCCCCACGTCGAGTGGCTGGACGGCAACCGGGCTCGACCTCACCGACGGCGTCGCGTGCGACGGCGCGCTGCACCCGCTGCGCGGCGGCGAACCGGTGGTGGACGTCGTGGCGCTCGGCGACGTCGCCCGGTTCCCGGTACCCGGCTTCGGCACCGGACCGATGCGCATCGAGCACTGGAACTGGCCGACCGAGATCGCCGCCCACGCGGCCCGGAGCCTGCTGGCGGGTATCGCCGGCGACCCCGAGCCGGCGGCCGCCGTTCCTGCCGATGCCGACGTTCTGGACCGACCAGTGGGGCGTCCGGTTCCAGTCGCTCGGGATGCCGCATCTCGGCCTGGCCGACGTCCGGGTGCTCGACGGCGACCTGACCGGCGAGTGCGCGGTCGGGTACCACGACGAGACCGGGCGGCTGGTCGGCGTCGTCCTCATCGGGCTGGCCCGGGAGCTGCTGACCTACCGCACCCGCATCGCCGCGGAGCGTCCGACGCCTACCGACGCGGCGTCGACCGCTCTCCGCCGCCCGCTGAGGTCCCGAGGTGACGGAGGCCCGCGCGACCCCGACGAGCGCGGCCACCGACTCCGGCGAGACCGCTCGACGCGCCGCGTCCCCGCCTGGCTGCTCGTCGCCATGGTCGCGCTCATCGGCCTCAACCTGCGCGCCGCCCTGGGGTCCATCCCGCCGCTGCTGGGCCCGATCTCCGACGAGCTCGGGATCCCCGGCTCGACCCAGGGGATGCTGACGTCGCTCGGCGTGGTCTTCATGGGTCTGTGCGCGCCGGTGGGCCAACGGGTCGCGGCGCGGTTCGGCTCGGAGGTGACGACCGCGGTCGTTCCTCGGCGTGCTCGCGGTCGGCGGGCTGCTCCGGCTGGCGGCGACGACCACGACCGATCCTGCTGCTGTCGTCCGCGGTGTCCGGCGCGGCGATGGGCGCGATCTCGGCGCTCGTGCCGGGCCTCATCGCCCACCACCTCCCGCGGATCAAGGGACTGGCCACCGGGGTCTACGCGACCGGGCTGGCCCTGGGCGTCGCGATCGCCGCGTGGGTCGCCGTGCCGACCGCCGAGCTCCTGCACGGGTGGCGCCCGTCCCTGGCGCTCTGGGGGGTCGTCGCGCTGGTGACGATGGTCGCCTGGCTCGTGGTGGTCCCCCGGCTGCGGCGGCACGTCGTGCACACCGAGCCCGAGGAGGCCGCCGCGAGCCATCGGCTGCCGTGGCGGTCGCGGACCGCGTGGTGGGTGACCGTCTTCTCGTCGGTGCAGATGGTCGTCGGGTTCAGCGGGCTGGCCTGGATCACGCCGTACTACGCCGCGCTCGGCATGCCGGTGGCCGACGCCGCCCGGCTGTTCGCGTACTTCCAGGTCATCCAGCTCGCGGCGATGATGACCCTGCCGACGATCACCGACTTCACCCGCGACCGCCGCCCGCTGCTGGCGATCACGGTCGCTGCCTCCGGCGTCGGTGTGCTGCTCATGGTCGTCGCGCCGATGCCGTTGGCGTTGCTGGCGGTCGGGCTGTTCGGCTTCGGCGTCGGGGGTGGCTCGGCGCTGGTGCTGGTGCTCGTGTCGGACTACACGTCGTCGCAGCAGCAGGCCGCCCGCCTCGGGGCGATGACGCTGATGGTGGCGTTCCTCGTCGGCGCCCTCGGACCCGTGGTCCTCGGCTGGCTGCACGACCTGACCGGAAGCCTGGTCGCCGGGTATGCCGTGATGGTCGCCCTGAGCCTCGGGCTGGCCTTCACCCTCCCGGCGTTCCGGCCGGGCCGGACGATCGACTGACGGCGCGCTGGCGACCCGGCGCGTCATGTCGCGGGTCATGTCGCGATCGGTGTCGTGATCACGACCTCAGGTGCGACATGACGTGCGACGTGAACCTCAGCCGAGGAAGTCCCACAGCCAGTCGTTGCGCTTGCCGCCGTTCTGGAGCGACTCGGGCCAGTCGGCCGGGCGGTGGTCCCCGTAGGCGCGCACGCTGCCGGCGCCGTCGCCGAGGCCGTCCGCATACTCGGCGATCGGGCAGGTAGTACATGTACGACATCAGCCGGTCCTGGAACTTCCACTGCCCGCCGTCGCGCCGGTAGGTGTCCTTGTAGCGCAGCGCGACCACCATGCCGACGCCGTTGCGGGTGACCTCCGCGTGGGAGGCGAGCAGGCCGTAGGCGACGTCCGCGTCGTCGTCGTCGAACCGGACCACGTGGCCGTGGCTGTAGTGGTTCGTCGGGCCGAGCGCGGCGAACCGTCCCAGGTAGGTCGTGACGATCTCGTCCATGCCGGTGGCCGCGAAGACCCCATCCTGCGAGCGCAGCGTCGCGTCCGCGCAGAAGATCCGGCGGATGCCGTCCTCGTCGCGCTCGTCCATGACGTAGCCGTAGAGGATCCCGAGCGCCTGGATCGCGTTCGTGTCCTCCAGCCGGGTGATCCGCGTCTCCAGGTCGGTCGTCATCCGCGCTCACTTCCCTCGTCTCGGCACCGTCGCCGCGATCAATAGTGATGATGATCATGGTATGCAGCGAGCGACGCTCCGCGACAAGGGGTCAGGGCAGGTGGTCGGCCACCACTCTGAGGTCGGCGACCAGGGCGGCGTGGTCCTCGTCCCGGTTGCGCGAGCGGAGCACCGACGAGGGGTGCACGGTCGCGAGGAAGGTCGGGACCGGACCCTCGACGCGCCACCCGGCCGGCGGGTCCAGCGGGCGACCGCGAGACGTCCCGACCCGGAAGCTCGGCCCGAACACCGCCTGCCCGGCCGTCGCGCCGAGGACCACCACGAGCTCCGGCTGCACAGCGTCGAACTCCGCCAGCAGCCATGGTCCGCAGGCGGTGACGTTCCAGCGCGACGGCGTCGCGTGGATCCGCTGCTTGCCCTTGACCGTGAACCGGAAGTGCTTGACCGCGTTGGTGACGTAGGCGCGGCCCGGCTCGATCCCCGCCTCCTGCAGCGCGCCGACCAGGAGGCGGCCGGCCGGGCCCGACGAACGGCTTGCCCTGGCGGTCCTCGCTGTCGCCCGGCTGCTCGCCGACCAGCATGAGGTCGGCGTGCGGGTCGCCGCGGCCCATGACGACCTGGGTCGCGTCGCGGTAGAGCTCGCAGCCGCGGCACGACGGCGCCGCCGCCTCGAGGGCCGGGATGCTGTGGTCCTCGGGGACCCAGGGTTCGGCGCCCGGGTACTCCTGCCTCGACAACGAGCCCTGCGGGCATCCGGCCTCCTCGGTGCGACGGTCCTCACGCGGCGCATACCCCGCCGCCGGACCCGCGACACCTACAGGTCGGACCGCCGCTGCATCCGGCCCGAGCAGCCGGGTCGGCACGACGACCCACTGCACGACGAAGAACGCCAGCGCGACGACGCCCGCGACGACCGCGGCCGTCGTCCCCGCGACGAACCCGAAGACCAGCACGACGACGGCGACGATGGTCAGCGCCAGCGTCGTCAGACCGGCCTTGGTGAGCCGGTCGCGCCGCCGAGACGAGCTCCGGCTTCGCGCTCGGCGGAACAGGATCCGGTGCGACGCGACGGGCGCGACGACGATGACCGTGGAGACGACGGCCAGCCCGAGGGCGACGAGGAAGACGACCCGCAGGCCGGGCTCGAGGTCGCCGAACCGCTGCTGGAACGGCACCGTCGAGGAGGAAGCCGGTGAGGATCTGCAGGCCGGTCTGGGTGACGCGCAGCTCCTGCATGAGCTCGTTCCAGTTCCGGTCGGCCCGCTCGGTGGCGGTCTCGTCCCGTTCCGGGCCGTCGGGGTCGTGCGGGTCGCCCGCGGTCCCTGCGCCGGGGTTCGTCGTCGGCCACAGTCTCACTCCTGTCGGTCGGTACGGGCGCAGCCCGACCCTAACCGGGCTGCGGCGGCATACCGTGACGGGGTGAGAGGCCGGTGGGCGAACCTGGCGTTGGTCGTGCTGCTGCCGGCCGCGGCGCTCTCCGGCGTCGCCCTGTTCCTCGTCGGCAGCGGGCCGGTGTGGCTGGTGGCCGTGCTGCACGCGGGTCTCGGCCTCGGCCCGCTCGCCCTCGTCCCGTGGAAGCGGCCGGTGGTGCAGCGCGGGCTGCGGCGGATCCGGCCGGGACGGACCGCGTCGCTCGTCCTCACGTGGGTGCTGCTCGCCGCCGTGCTGTCCGGGCTGTTCCACCTCGTGGGGCTGACCGGGCAGTGGCTCGCCGGTGACGACGATGCAGGTGCACGTCACGGCGGGCGCCCTCGCGGCCGTCCTCACCCTGGTCCACGCCGTCCAGCGCCCGGTCCGCGTCCGACGTCCCGGACTGGGGCCGGCGGGCGCTGCTGCGCACCGGCGGGGCCGTCGCGGTCTCCGCCGGCCTCGGCGTGGGGGCATCACTCACGCGGCGACGCGCTCGCGCGGGCCGGCGAACGTCGCTCGACCGGCTCGTTCCGGCTCGACGGCGACGAGGTACCGGTCACGCAGTGGTTCCTCGACACCGTCCCGGCCGTCGACGCTGCAGGCCTGGCGGCTCACCTCGTCTCCCCGCTCGGCGAGCGCCGGCTGAGCCTCGCCGACCTGGCCGGCGGGGACGAGGTGACCGCCGCGCTGGACTGCACCGGCGGGTGGTGGGCCGAGGTGGCGTGGTCCGGGACCCGGCTCACGCGGCTGCTGCCCGGCGTCGACCACGACCTGAGCGTGGTCGTCACGAGCAGCACCGGGTATGCGCGTCGGCTCCCGCTCACCGACGACCTCCTGCTGGCCACCTCCATGGCCGGTGCGCCGCTTGCCGCGGGGCACGGGCCCCGGTACGCCTCGTGGTGCCCGGGCGGCGCGGGTACCACTGGGTCAAGTGGGTCGAGCGGGTCGAGGTGGTCGCCGGCCCCTGGTGGGCCCAGCCCCCGCTCCCCCTCCGCTGACCGTCACGCCCGTCCCCGCCCGCCGAGAGGCCAGCTTCGCTCTCATCCGGCGTCTTGACAGCAGAAGTTGGCTGTGACGCGTCGGAGGACGGTGTCAAGATGGGTTGACAGTGTGCACACGTCAAGTAGGTTGACGACATGACCTCCGCATCCGACCTCGCGAGCACCGCGTCGAGCAGCGACCCCGGCGAGGGCCTGCGGGCCGTCGTCGCGCTGCGCGAGCTGCTGGAGCGCCTCGAGCACCTCCACGTCCGGCGCGCCCGGGAGCAGGGCTGGTCCTGGCAGGACATCGCCGCCGTCCTCGGCGTCTCCCGCCAGGCGGTCCACCAGAAGCACGGCCAGTCAACGACGGGAAGGACTGACCATGTTCGAACGCTTCACCGCATCGGCCCGCGGCACCGTGGTGCGCGCACAGCAGGAGGCCGTCGACGCCGGCGACGGCTACATCGGGACCGAGCACGTCGTCCTCGCGCTGGCCCAGGACGAGGGCATCGCCGGAGAGGTCCTGCGGGACGCCGGCGTGACCGCGGCGAACCTGCGCCGGCGTCGCAGCGAGGTCGGCAGCGACGACAGCGCCGGCCGCCTGGACGCGGACGCGCTGCGGACCATCGGCATCGACCTCGACGACGTGCGGCGCTCGGTCGAGGACGCGTTCGGCGCCGGCGCCCTCGACGACACCTCGTCCCGCCGCTCCGGGCGACGCTGGGCCGGCGGCCACCTCCGCTTCACCCGCCACGCCAAGGGCAGCCTCGAACGAGGGCTGCGGCAGGCGGTCATGCTCGGCATCACCCGGATCGGTTCCGAGCACCTCCTGCTCGGCATC
This sequence comes from uncultured Actinomycetota bacterium, assembly GCA_963770005.1. Lineage (GTDB taxonomy): Bacteria > Actinomycetota > Actinomycetes > Actinomycetales > Dermatophilaceae > Lapillicoccus. Next base: position 69,552 of record CAVYNX010000008.1, read on the forward strand.
CTCGACGAGGGCAGCGGTGCCGGCGTCCGGCTGCTGAGCGCCGAGGGAGTCGACCTCGCGCAGCTGCGGGCGACCACCGTCGAACGGTCCCGCCGCTCCGCCTGAGCCACCGCCCGGCCGGCCACCCCTCGCGGGCGGACGCCAGGATCGTGAGGCAAGGTGGAGGGTGTGACCGAGGACGTCGACCGCCGTGCGGATGACACCTCCGACCTCCCCCGCCGATGCGTCGGACGACTGGACCCCGGACCCGCGCCGCTGGCGCATCCTCTCGGTCTCCCTCGTCGTCGGGTTCATGTCGTTGCTCGACGTCTCGATCGTCAACGTGGCGATCCCGTCGATGCAGCAGGGGCTCGACACGTCGGCCGGCGCGATCCAGTGGGTGGTCTCCGGCTACCTGCTGACCTTCGGGCTGACCCTCGTCGCCGGCGGCCGGCTCGGCGACGCATACGGCCGGCGCCGGATGATGCTGCTGGGCCTGGTCGGGTTCATCGTCGCCAGCGCGGCGGTCGGGTTCGCGCCCAACGTGGCGCTGGTCATCGTCGCCCGCCTCATCCAGGGGGCGACCGCCGGGCTGCTGACCCCGCAGAACTCCGGACTGGTGCAGGACCTCTTCCGCGGCGCCGAGCGGGCGCGCGCGTTCGGCCTGTTCGGGGCCACGGTCTCGGTGTCGTCCGCCGCGGGGCCGGTGATCGGCGGTCTCATCATCGGGGCGGCGGGCGCGGACAACGGGTGGCGCTACCTGTTCCTCGTCAACGTCCCCATCGGCCTGCTCGGCCTGGTGGCGGTGGCCCGGCTGGTCCCGCGCCGCGACCCCGCGGCCGAACGCACCGACACCCGCATCGACGTCATGGGGGCCCTGCTCCTCGGGCTGACGGTGCTCTGCCTGCTCTACCCGATCGTCAGCGCCGAGGGTGGCCAACGCTGGCCGCTGCTCATCCTCCTCGGGGTGCCGGTGTTCGCCTGGGCGTTCCTCCGGTGGGAGCGGCGGGTCGCGCGCGAGCGACCGGCCGCCGCTGCTCGACGTCGGCCTGCTGCGCGGGCTACCGGGCTACACCAACGGGCTGCTCGTCGGCTCCACCTACTTCGCGGGCTACACCGGCGTCCTGCTCGTGCTGTCGGTCTACCTGCAGGACGGGCTCGGGTATGCGCCGCTCGGCGCCGGGCTGCTGCTCGTGCCCTTCGCCCTCGGATCGGCGATCTCGTCGCCCCTGGCGGGTCGGTTCGTCCCTCGCTTCGGGCGCCGGCTCACGGTCATCGCCCTGTGCGTGACGATGCTCGGGATCTGCCTGATGGCGCTGTTCGTCGCCGGTCACGACCCGAGCGGCCTCGGCTGGGTGGCCGTCCCGATCCTGTTCCTCACCGGCCTCGGCGGTGGCGCCGTCGTGTCCCCCAACATCACGCTGACGCTGGCCGACGTGCCGCCGCGGATGGGCGGCGCGGCCGGCGGCGCCCTCCAGACCGGACAGCGGATCGCGTCGGCCATCGGCGCGGCGGTCATCATGACCGTCTACCAGATGACGTTGCCCCGGGGCGCCGGCGTCGCGCTGCGCATCGCCCTCAGCACGTCCCTCGTCGTCCTCGGCGTGGCCTTGTTCATGTCGGTCCGGGCCTTCCGCCACGACGACGGGGTGTTCGAGAGCGAGGTCAGCCCTTCGTCGAGCCCAGGGTGAGCCCGGCGACGAACTGCTTCTGCAGCGCGAAGAAGATGATCAGCGTGGGCAGCGCGACGACGATCGAGCCGGCGGCGACGAGGTTGTTGTCGGTGAAGAACTGGCCGCGCAGGTTGTTGAGCGAGCTGGTCACCGGGAACTTGTCGCCGGACTGCAGCAGCACGGTCGCCCAGAAGAACTCGTTGTAGATCCAGGTGACCTGGAGGGTGGCCAGCGCCGCCAGCGCCGGCCGGCACAGCGGCAGCGTCAGCTGGAAGAACTGCCGCAGCACGCTCGCGCCGTCGACCACGGCCGACTCGTACATCTCGCGCGGCAGGGTCTTCATGTAGTTGCTCAGCACGAAGGCGCAGAACCCGGTCTGGAAGGCGACGTTGACGGCGATGAGGCCCCAGTAGCTGTTGAGCAGGGTCCCCGACTCGCTGAACCAGAACGGCACCTGGATCGCCCGGAACATCCGGTAGACGGGGATGAGCAGCGCCTGCGGCGGCAGCAGGTTCGCCGCGGTGAAGAAGCCGAGGAGCACGAGGTTGAACCGGAACGAGAACCGCGCGACCACGAACGCGACGCAGCAGGAGAGGAACAGCGTCAGCAGCACCGCCGGGATGGTGATGATCGGCCGAGTTGAGCAGGGTGCGGCCGAAGTCGGCCTGCTCCCACGCGTCGACGTAGTTCTGCGAGGGTGAAGCCACCGAACGACACGTAGCCGTTCTTAGCGGTGTAGGCGTAGTCGCGGAACGAGTTGAGCAGCGCCCAGCAGCACGGGGAACAGCCAGAGCAGGCTCGACGACGATGAGGAAGACCTGCATGCCGACGCCGCCCGGCGCCGGCCGTTCGCCGGTGCGCGGTGGCCGCGGTGCTGGACGTTCGGGACGGCTGCCGGTCGTCGTGGTCATCGCTGCTCCCTCATGACGATCCGCAGGTAGATGGCGATGAGGACCGTCGAGATGACGAGCATGAACGTCGCCAGGGCCGAGCCGAAGCCGATCCGGCTCGCCTCGCCGACGATGTTGCTCGTCACCAGGGTCGGCGATGAGCTCCAGCCCGTTGCGGCCCTTGTTGATGACCCAGACGAGGTCGAAGGCGCGCAGCGACTCGATGAACGGTGATGACCAGGACGATGATGTTGATCGGGGCCATCACCGGGAAGACGACCCGGAAGAAGGTCTGCCGCTCGGTGGCGCCGTCGACCTTGGCCGCCTCGCGCAGGGTCGGGTCGACGCCCTTGAGGCCGGCCAGGTAGAGCAGCATGACGTAGCCGGTGTGCCTCCAGCTCGTCGCGAGCAGGGCGGCCCAGAGGTTGTACTTGCTGGTCGCCGTACCAGTCGATGGTGCCACCGGTGACGGCGTTGATGAGGCCCTGGTCCTGCTGTAGATCAGCTGCCAGATGAAGCCGACGAGCGCGAGCGACAGCACGACCGGGCAGGTAGATCGCCGTCTGGTAGACCCGCGAGAAGCGGATCTCCCGGTCGAGCAGCACGGCGAGGAACATCCCGATCGGGGTCGCGACGAAGAACATCACCGCCAGCCAGATGAGGTTGTGCTGCACCGCCGGCCAGAACGGCGGGTAGATGTTGACGACGTCGCGAGTAGTTCTTCAGCCCGATGAACTTGGCCGAGCTGACGGGCCGATGCCGTCCCAGTTGGTGAAGGAGAGCAGGACCGACGCCGATCGCCGGGAACCAGACCAGCCACAGCACGCAGGAGCGTCGGGACCGCCACCATCAGGATGACGACCACCCGGTCGACGGCCGCCGAGCTGGTCGATCCCTTGTACTGCGGGCGCCGCCTTGCCGTCGCTGGCGAGTCCTTGGTCGGCCGTGCGTTCGCGATGGTCATCGGGTCAGCTGGCGAAGATGCTCAGCTTCTGCTTCTGGATGTTCGTTGCACCAGCCCGTCGATGTCGTCGGGTGTCTTGATGAAGGTCTGGATCGCCGGGATCATCACCGTGGACGCGAAGTCGGGCCGGGTGTCGCGGTCGAGGAACTGGGCGATCGACTTGGCCGACTTGACGAACTCCACCGACTTCTTCTGCAGCGAGCGTGTAGGCCGCCTGGTCGGCCTTGTCGTTGGTCGCGATGACGCTCGGGTCGGCCTTGACGGCGATGTTCTGCGCGTCGGCGGAGCCCACGTAGCCGAGCAGCTTCTTGGCCCCGTCCTCGTTCTTCGGCCGCTTGGACATCATGTAGCCGTCGATCGGCGCCTCGATGGCGTCGGTGCCGATGGTCGAGTCGATCTCGGGGAAGGTGAAGAAGTCGAGGTCGTCCTGCTCGGCGCCCTTGGCGAACTGCTGGGCGACGAAGGAGCCGAGCAGGTACATGCCGGCCTTCTTCTGCTGCAGCGCCTGAGCGGCCTCCTGCCAGGTGCGGCCGAGCGAGTCGGTCTGGTGGATCGGCAGCAGGCCCCGCCCAGGTGTCGAAGACCTTCTTGACCTTGTCGCCGCTCCAGTCCTCCTTGCCGGCCATCAGGCTGACGTGGAAGTCGTAGCCGTTGATCCGCAGGTTGAGCTGGTCGAAGGTGCCCATCGCCGGCCAGCCGTCCTTGTCGGCGAAGGCGATCGGGACGAGGCCGTCCTCCTGCATCTTGGCGCCGAGGGTCTTGAGCTCGTCGAGGGTCTTCGGCGGCGGTGTAGCCCTTCTCGGCCCAGACGCTCTTGCGGTAGAACATCGCCCACGGGTAGTAGGTCGAGGGGACGAAGTACTGCTTGCCGTCGTCCCCCGTCGACGCCTTCTTCAGCGCGTCGGACATGCCCGCTGAGGTTCCCCAGACGTCGGAGATGTCGCCGGCGAGGTCCTTGGAGGCGAAGAACCGCATCCGGTAGCCGGAGAACCACGATCCACACGTCGTCGGGCGAGCCCTGGAGGTAGTTGTTGATGTTCTCCTGGAAGGAGTTGTGGTCGATCGTGTTGATCTTGACGGTCAGGCCGCTGTTGGCCTTCTGGAAGGCGTCCATGACCGCCTGGATGGCGGCCTTCGGCACGGCGTCGGACTGGTTGGAGCCGAGCGTCACCGTGCCGCCGCCACCCCACCGCCGGTGGCACCGCCCCCGCTGCCACCCGAGGAGCTGCACGACGCGAGCAGCGGCGGGGCGGCGAGGAGCGCGCCGGCGCCGAGCGCGCCGCGCAGCAGGGTCCGGCGCGACATCCCGCGGCCACGAGGTGGGGACGATGCGGGCGAGGTACTCGGCCTCGGTGGAGGGACGGGGCATGACGGGTCTCCTTCGACGGTGAACGAGTGACGGCGGGTGCCGGCGTCGCGCGCATAAAGCGACAGGATCGACCAGAAACCCTCAGTACCGACACTGAGGATGACGGCGCGTCAGCAGCCTGTCAAAGGGCTTGGACGGCGCGATTCTGGGCGTGATCTCGGCGTCGGATTCATTGTTTCGATAACGATTTTGGCACGATCGCTCAGCGTCATCAGCGTGCGGGCCGCCGGATGACGGCCATGTTGGTTTCTGTTGACTTTGCTCCGACGGCGACGCACAAGGATGACCGACATGCGACGGTGGCCGAGGACCGGTTGGCGTTCGGCGGCGACTACAACCCGGAGCAGTGGCCGCGGGAGACGTGGCTCGAGGACATCGAGCTGATGCGCCGCGCCGGCGTCTCGTTCGTCACCCTCGGCGTCTTCTCCTGGTCCTGGCTGGAGCCGGCCAAGGGCGAGTACGAGTTCGGCTGGCTCGACGAGGTCATGGACCTCATGGCCGGCGCCGACATCGCCGTGGACCTCGCCACCGGCACGGCGACCCCGCCCCCGTGGTTCTCCCACGCCTACCCGCAGACGCTGCCGGTCGACCGCGACGGCCACACCCTCTGGCCGGGCAGCCGGCAGGCCTGGTGCCCGACCGCGGCGCCCTACCGCGAGCACGCCCTCGCCCTCACCACCCAGCTGGCGACGAGCGTACCACGACCATCCGGCGCTGGCCATGTGGCACGTCTCGAACGAGTACGCCTGCCACAACGTCCCGTGCTACTGCGACACCTGCGCGGGCGGCGTTCCGGGTCTGGCTGCGCGAGCGCTACGGCGAGCTGGACGGCCCTCAACGACGCGTGGGGGACGGCCTTCTGGAGCCAGCGCTACACCGACGTGGGAGCAGGTCCTGCCCCCGCGGCTGACGCCGACCTTCGCCAACCCGACGCACCAGCTGGACTACGCGCGCTTCCAGTCCGACGCCCTGCTCGGACTTCTTCCTCGCGGAGAAGGAGGTCCTGAGTCGGCTCTCCCCCGGCGTCCCGGTGACCACCAACTTCATGACGATGACGACGTTCCGGCACCTCGACTACCACCAGTGGGCGCCCGCACCAGGACGTCGTCAGCACCGACCACTACGTCGTCGACGGCCTCGCCGCATCCTCGGGCCGAGCTGGCCTTCAGCGCCGACCTCACGCGCGGGCCTCGCCGGCGGCGCGCCCTGGATGCTCATGGAGCACTCCACCTCGGCGGTCAACTGGCAGCCGGTCAACCGCGCCAAGGCCCCCGGCCAGACCGTGCGCGACAGCCTCGCCCACGTGGCGCGGGGCGCCGACACCATCGGCTTCTTCCAGTGGCGGCAGTCGCGCGCCGGGTCGGAGAAGTTCCACTCCGCGCTGGTGCCGCACGCCGGCGCGGACTCCGCGCGGTTCCGCGAGGTGTGCCGTCTCGGCGAGCTGGCCCACCGGCTCGGCGAGGTCCGAGGCAGCCGCGTCGAGGCCGTCGGTCGCGCTGCTGTGGGACTACCAGGCGGCCTGGGCCGTGGGCGGACCGGCGCATGCCGTCGTCGCGCCTCGACTACTCGCTCGTCGCCGAGACCGTGCACCGGCTGCTGCGCGCCCGCGGGGTGACCGTCGACGTCGTGCACCCGTCCGCCGACCTCGACGCATACCGGCTCGTCGTGGTCCCCACCCTCTACCTCGTCACCGACGAGCACGCGGCGCGCGATCGCCGACGGCGGCCGACGCCGGTGCCCAGGTCCTGGTCACGTTCTTCTCCGGCATCAGCGACGAGCACGACCACGTGCGGCTCGGCGGCTACCCCGGGGCGTTCCGTCGACCTCCTCGGGGTCCGCGTGGAGGAGTTCTTCCCGCTCGGCGGCGACCGAGACCGCGGCGCTGGAGAACGGCGGCACGGCGACGCTGTGGAGCGAGGACGTCACCGCGACGACGGCGACGGTGCTCGACCGGTATGCGTCGGGCCCGCTCGCCGGGCGTCCGGCGGCCACCCGACGCGAGCGCCGGCAGCGGGGCCGCGTGGTACCTGTCGCACGCTGCCCGACGACGACGACGCTGGACGCGCTGCTGGGCGACCTGCTCGACGCCGCGGGAGTCGCGCCGGTGGTCGCCGGGCTGCCCGCCGGGGTCGAGGCGGTCCGCCGACGGTCCGCCGACGGCAGCTGGCTGTTCCTCGCCAACGACACCGGCGACGCGCAGGAGGTGGCCGTCGCCGGACACGACCTCGTCGCCGAACGAGACGTCGACGTGGTGCGCCTCGGCCCCGGCGAGGTCGCCGTGGTCCGCGAACCGTGAGCCCGGTGCTGGCCAGCCAACGCCGGAGCACCATCCTGGCGTTGCTGGACGACTCGGGGGCGGTCCGCGTCTCCGACCTCGTGGAGCACCTCGGGGTCTCGGACATGACCGTCCGCCGCGACATCGAGCTGCTCGCGCGCGAGGGACGGGTCGAACGCGTCCACGGCGGCGCGATCTCGGTGGGGCGGGCCAGCGCCCACGAGCCGGGGTTCCTCGCGAAGTCCTCGCTGATGACCCGGCAGAAGCGGGCGATCGCCGAGCACGCGGCCACCCTGGTCGAGCCCGGCTCGGCCGTCGGCCATCTCGGCGGGCACGACGACCTACGAGCTGGCCCGCAGCCTGCGCTCGGTGCCCGACATCACCGTCGTCACCAACTCGGTGCCCGTCGCCCAGCTGCTGCACGAGTCGCACACCCCGGGCCAGACCGTCGTGCTGACCGGAGGTATGCGCACCCCGTCGGACGCGCTCGTCGGGCCGGTCGCGGTCCAGGCCCTGCACTCGCTGCACGTCGACCGGCTGTTCCTCGGCGCCCACGGCATCGATCTCGAGGCCGGGCTCACGACGCCGAACATCGTCGAGGCGGAGACCAACCGCGCTCTCGTGGCGGCCGCCCGACAGCTGTGCATCCTCGCGGACCACACCAAGTGGGGCGTGGTCGGGCTGAGCAGCTTCGTCGCCCTCGAGGACGTCGACCTGCTCATCACCGACAACGGCATCTCGAACCGGGCTCGGGCGGCGCTGGCGCAGTCGGTCACGCAGCTGGTGGTCGTCCGGCCCGGTTAGCCGCGCGCTGGCGGCGCGGGGCGGGTGGAGTGCTGGCCACCTCCGGGTGTGGCCAGCACTCCCCGCCGTCGTGACGGTGCTCGACTCGCGCCACGGGGGCCCCGGGCGGGCGGGGAGTGGGCCGTCGCCCGCCCGGGGTGCTCGGGTGTCGCCGCGCTCGGCGGCGAGGGGTCAGGGCAGGTCGATCGGGCGCAGCACCGCGGTGATGCCGTGCGCGATCTGCTTGTTGCCCTTGTTGATGTTCAGCGCGAACGGGTTGAGGTAGGGGTTCGCGTCCGTCGGGTCCTGGTCGATGAGCTTGACCACGCCGAGGAACTTCACGACGACGTCGACCTTGACGGTCCCGCCCTGCGCGGTGGCCAGCGCGGCCCCGTCGGCGTTGAGGGCGTCGCTCGAGGTGATCGTGGCGCCGGGGACGACGTGGTAGAGCAGGACGGTCTCGATGGTGTCCACCCCGGCGGCGGCGACGAGGGCGTTGAACACGTCCTTCTCGGAGGCGTAGGACTTGCCGGTCAGCTGCCGCACGAAGTCACGGAAGGCGAAGTCCGGCGGCAGGAACGCCGTCAGCGCCACGTCGCCGTTGGTGAGCAACGCGACCGGGCTGTTCGGCTTGGCGCCCACGACCGCGAGCACGGCCTGGGTGACGATGTCGTAGTCGAACGGGTTGCTGTCGAACTGGCCGTTGCCGTTGGCGGTGAGCACCGCGGCCAGGCTTCGGGTGCCGGTGGGGGCGGGTGCGGTCGGTGCGGCCGAGGCCGCCGACGGGGCGGCCATCAGGATGGCGGCTCCTGCCGCAACAGAAAGGGCGATCGAGCGACGCAGCTTCATCACAACTCCTCCGGAACGTGGCGACCCGCCGGCATCGTCGAACGGCGGTACGCCCTCCTTTCGTCGACGGGCGTGTCCAGGGATGCACCGCTCGCCCGGCAATCTGCCTGGGACTGCGGAACGCATACCCGCCTCACAGCCGGCGGTCGGAGAATCGCGCCATGACCACCACCGACTCCCTCTCCAGCTCCGCCGCCGTGGACACGCCACGGGCGGGCCGCTACGGCAAGCAGCTGGCGGCTCATCTGGGCCGGCGCGTGGTGACCGAGTGGGACGAGCACCGCGGCACCGGGCTGGTCGTGTTCGACGGTGGGCGCTGCGAGCTGACCGCGACCCCGGAGCAGCTGCTCCTGCGGGTGGACCTCAACGACGGCACCGAGCCGGCGGTCGCGGTGGCCCGCCTGGACCTCATCGAGGACGTCGTCGGCCGGCATCTGGTCCGGTTCGGCGTCCGGGACGAGCTGGTGGTCCGGTGGGTGCGCGCCGACGGCAGCAACGGCCGCGAGTACGCCTACACCGACGACCGGCCCGAGGGTCACCAGATGCCGCGCTGAGGCTCAGCCCGGCACCGCCCGGCCGCGGATCGCCGCAACAACTGACAACAGCGTCAGTCGTTGCGGTCGCAACTGCGGATCAGCCTCAACAACTGACAACAACGTCAGTCGTTGCGGCCTGAACGCCGTCCGCCAACCCAGCCCGGGGCCGAACCGGCCCGGACATGACCGAGGCCCGCGAGCGTTGCTCGCGGGCCTCGGGCTGGTGGAGGACCCAGGAATCGCACCTGGCGAGGCACCTCAAGTGTGCATCCCCCGTGGAGTGACGACGTTAACGTACCCGGTCCGCGGCGACAAGCCGATCCGAGGAAGTCGCGCGAATAACCGCGAATAACCGGCGATGTCCTCGACAGGGTGTCTGCGCTGGTGTGGAATCACGCCATGAAGGCCGACGACATCCGCCGGGGATACCTCGAGTACATGGCCGAGACCGGCCACGTGGTCATCCCCCGCGCGCCCCTGATCCCCAAGGACGACCCGACCACGTTGTTCACCGGCAGCGGGATGCAGCCGTTGCTGCCCTACCTGCTCGGCGCGCCACCACCCGGCCGGGCACGCGAGTGGCCGACAGCCAGACCTGTCTGCGCGTGCAGGACATCGACGAGGTCGGCGACAACCGGCACACGACGTTCTTCGAGATGCTCGGCAACTGGAGCCTCGGCGACTACTTCAAGCAGGAGCAGCTGCCGCAGATCTGGACGTTCCTCACCGAGAAGGTCGGCCTCGACCCCAACCGCATCTACGTCTCGTGCTTCATCGGCGACCCTGAGCACGGCATCCCCAAGGACACCGAGTCGGCCGAGATCTGGACCCGGCTGTTCACCGAGGCCGGGGTCAGCGCCGACCAGGTCGACCTCGACAGCGAGGAGCACGGCGGCGAGGTCGGCAACGGCGGCGCGCGAATCGCGTTCTACGGCAAGAAGAACTGGTGGTGCCGCGGCGGCGACGCCGACAGCATGCCGGTCGGCGAGCCCGGCGGACCCGACAGCGAGCTGTTCTACCTGTTCCCCGACCTCGAGCACGACCCGGCCTGGGGCGCCCAGTGCCACCAGAACTGCGACTGCGGCCGGTACCTCGAGATCGGCAACTCGGTCTTCATGGAGTACCAGCGCACGGAGACCGGGTTCGCCCCGCTGCCGCGCAAGAACGTCGACTTCGGCGGCGGCCTGGCCCGGATCGCGGCGGCCTCGGTCGACACCTCGGACGTGTTCCGGATCAGCACGCTGTGGCCGATCATCGAGAAGCTGCAGGAGCTGTCCGGCAAGTCCTACGAGGACGAGACCGTCGCCATGCGGGTCATCGCCGACCACCTGCGCGGAGCGACGTTCCTGGCGGTCGACGGCGTCCGGCCCAGCAACAAGTCCCAGGGCTACGTCATGCGGCGGCTCATCCGCCGGGCGGTGCGGTATGCGTTCGACCTCGGTCTCGAGGAGAACTTCTTCCCGAAGATCATCCCCACCGTCGCCGGCATCTACGAGGCCCCCTACCCCGAGGTGGGCGAGCTCGCCACCTTCGTCGAGGCGGTGCTGTCCAAGGAGGAGCAGGCGTTCCGACGGACGCTCCGCAAGGGCATCAAGCAGCTGCGCGGCTACCGCAAGACCGGCGTCACGGGCGCCGAGCTGTTCGTCCTCTACGACACCTTCGGGTTCCCGGTCGAGCTGAGCACCGAGGAGGCGCAGCGCACCGGTGTCGCCATGAGCGAGGCGTGGCGCGAGGAGTTCGACGCGCAGATGGCCGAACAGCGCGCCCGTTCCCAGAAGGCCACGCAGCTCGGGCGTGCTGACGTCACCCCGAGATGTGCGCCGTCACGCCGTCGACGGCCCGGCGCACATCGAGCGGCATACCGTGCAGGATCGCGGACGCCCGCGTGCTCTGCCACGGCATGCCCACGAACCGCACCGCGGGGTCCCCGACCGCGGCACCGCTCCCGTCCAGGAGCGGGAAGCCGTACGCGTCCTTGTCCACCTCGGGCAGGTACGTGTAGTCGCCGCCGAACCCCGTGCACCAGATCACCGTGGTGATCCCTTCGCGGTCCAGGTCGAGGTGGTCCCGGGCCGGGGCGTCCACCGGGCCGCGGCCACCGTCGGGCTCGGGCGGCGGGGCGTCGATCCCGGCCGCGTCGATGTAGGCGTCCGCGACCTTCTCGAGGTTGACGGCGACCTGGTCGCCGAAGGCGACGAACTCGTTGACGTCACCCTCGAAGCGCAGCCGGGTGCCGTCGACCGAGGTGAGCCGGGCGAGCAGGTTGACCCCCATCCGGCCCAGCTGCGGGATGCCCAGGTCGCGCCCGTTGGACGCGATGAGGGGCGTGGGAGTCCGCATGGCGGCCGGGTCCGGTAGCGCCTCCGGCGGCGTCGCCCACCAGCCCGCCTCGACGTGCCAGTCCAGCAGCGCCTTGCCCCGGTAGTGCGCGCGGTACCGCCCGATCCGGCTCGTCGACCACCACACCGTCCGGCCGGCGCGGGCGAGGTCCTCGGCGATCTGTCCGCCGGACTGGCCGCCGCCGACGACGAGCACCCCACCGTCGGGAAGTGCCGCGGCGTTGCGGTAGTCGTCGGCGTTGACCGCCGTGACGTGGCCCGCCAGAGCGGCGGCGGCCGCGGGCACGAGCGCGACGTTCTTGGGGCCGCTGGCGACGACCACCGTGCGGGTCTCCAGCTCCTCGTCCGCCGTCGTCACCCGCAGGACGTCGCCGACCCGCCGGACGTCGGTGACCGCGGTCCGGGTGCGTACCGGCAGGTCGGCAGCCAGGTCCTTGAGCCGCTGCACCGTCTCGTCCCGGGACGAGTACTCCCCGGGGCCGACGTCGCCGAGCAGCGAGTTCATCGAGCCCGGGGTGTTGAGCCGGAAGGCGTCCCACCGCTGGGTCGCCCACGTGTTGCCGATGTCGGCCCGTTCGAGGACGACGTGCTCCACCTCGGCCTCGGCCAGGGCCCGGCTGGTGGTCACGCCGGCCGCACCGGCTCCCACCACCACGCAGTCATAGGTCACGACCGAAGCATCTCTCACGGGTGCCGTGAACGCGACGAACCGAACGGGTGGTTCTCGCCCGAGCCGGTCAGCGGCCGGTCACGGCCGGTCACCGCCGGCCCCGGCCGGTCGCGGGAGCCGTCGCTTGGTGCCACGCTGGACCGATGCCGAAGACGACGAGAAGCGGCGCCGCGAAGAAGGACGAGCTGCCCAGCACCCTGCAACGGTCGGGCCGCAAGGCGCAGCAGACCTTCGCCGAGACCTACGACTCGGCCATGGAGACCTACGACGACGACGAACGGCGCTCCTACCAGACGGCGTTCGCGTCGCTCAAGCACACCCACGAGAAGGTGGGCGACCACTGGGAGCCCAAGGACGAGTACGGCCCCTCCGACGCGCGGGCGGCCGAGGACCGGCCGAACGACTCGGACACGCCGACCGCCGGCGGCGTCGACGCCAACGCGAGCAAGCAGCACCTCTACGAGCTGGCCACCCGCCTCGAGGTCAAGGGCCGGTCGCGGATGAGCAAGGCCCAGCTCGTCGACGCCCTGCGGAAGGCCAACAACCGGGCGTCGGCCAAGGCGCGCTCCTGAGCCGAGCCGGTAGCCAGCCGGTCTCAGGGTCGGTCGGCTCGCGCCCGACGGGCGGCGGCCACCTTGCGCTCGCGCTCGCGGCGCATCCGCGCGTGCGGGTCATCGGTGTCGCCCAGCTGGGCGGGGCCGAACACGTGCAGCCCGATGTAGCGGATCCGGTAGAGGATCCGGTAGCCGACGGACAGGCCCTCGGAGTCGGCCCTAGCCATGACGTTCACACATCCTTAGTGGACTGATGATCAGTGCACTAAGTATAGACCAGTTTCGCGTATGATCGGGACGTGAGCCGCGTCTCCCCCGCCCCCGTCGCCGCCCCGACCGGGGACCTGCTGGCCCTCGACCGGCAGGTCTGCTTCGCCCTCGCCGTCGCGTCCCGGAACGTCATCGCCCTCTACCGCCCGCTGCTCGAGCCGATGGGCCTGACCCATCCGCAGTACCTCGTCATGCTCGCCCTCTGGGAGGAGAGCCCCCTCAGCGTCACCGAGCTCGGTCGGCGGTTGAGCCTCGAGCCGGCCACCCTCTCGCCGCTGCTCAAGCGTCTCGAGGCGGGCGGCATGGTGACCCGGGAGCGCGACCCGCGCGACGTCCGAGCCCTCGCGATCGCGTTGACCGGCAAGGGGCGCCGACTACGCCACCGGGCCGAACGCATACCGCCGGCGATCCTCGACCGGCTCGGGATGAGCGTGGCCGACCTCGAGGACCTGCGCGACGGGCTGACCCGGCTGATCGCCGCCAGTCGGGGTGACTCAGCCGACCCGGCGTAGCCGGAACATCGGGAAGACCCGCGTGGTCTTCGACTCGTAGCTCGCGAACCCCGGGCGCGCCTCGACCAGACGCCGCCACAGCTCGTCGCGCTCGGCGCCGCTCGTCTCGACGGCGTCGACCTCGAAGCGGTCCGAGCCGACCTCCACGGTGACCCGGGGGTGGGCCCGGAGGTTGTGGTACCAGTCCGGGTGCGTGGGCGAACCGCCCTTGGTCGCCGCGACGACCATGTCGTCACCGTCGCGCAGGTAGACCAGCGGGCTCACCCGCTCGGTGCCCGACCTGGCGCCGATGTGGTGGACGAGGACCATCGGTGCACCTTCGAAGCTGCCGCCGACCCGTCCGTCGTTGGCGCGGAACTCCTCGATGATCGCGTCGTTCCAGCTGGCGGCCGTCGTGGTCACGGGTGCTCCTTCGGGTTCGGGGGCCAGATGGGCTACGGGGTGGTCGGGCATCGGTAGGCCTAACACCGCCGGAGGCGCGCCTCTTCCGACCTACTGTTGGCCGGTATGCGGACCTCCGGCACCGTGCTGGCCGCGGACGGCACCCGGCTCGCGTACCAGCTGGACGGGGCCGGACCGCCGCTCCTCCTGCTGGCCGGCCAGGCCAACCACCACGGGTGGTGGGACCCGGTACGCCCCGACTTCGCGGACTTCCGGACGATCACCCTGGACTGGCGCGGGACCGGTGCCAGCGAGGACGGAGCGGTGGACTTCACGACGCGAACCCTCGCCGGCGACGTCGTCGACGTCCTCGACGCCGTGGGGTTCGACGACGGTCGACGTCTACGGGACCTCGATGGGCGGTCGAGTGGCCCAGTGGCTGGCGGTGGACCACCCCGAGCGGGTCCGCCGCCTCGTCCTCGGCTGCACCACACCCGGGGGTCCACAGGCCGTGGAGCGCAGCCAGGAGGTGCGCCGCCGCCTGGCGCGTCCCCGACCGGGACGCGGTGCGCGAGGCCCTCGCCGACCTCATGTACACGCCCACGTGGCGCGCCGGCCATCCCGGCCCCTACGCCACGCTCGGCGACCCGGACATCTCCGCCGTGAGCGCCCGCCGGCACCTGCGCGCCAGCGCCCGGCACGACGCGTACGACGCGCTCCCGCTCATCGGCTGCCCGACCCTCGTGCTCCACGGCAGCGACGACGAGTTCGCGCCGGTCGTCAACGCGCGGCTCATCGCCGAACGCATTCCCGGAGCGACGCTGCGGCTGTTCGACGGCGCGAGACACGCGTACTTCGAGGAGTGCCGGCCGGAGTCGTCGCTCGTGGTGCGCGAGTTCCTGACCGCCGGCTGAGGACGGGCCCGGCGAGTTGCCCGCCGGCCCCGGGAGCGCCAGGGTGGGGACCATGGAAACCCGCAGGCTCGGACGTCTCGGCCACCAGAGCTCGGTGCTCATCTACGGCGCGGCGGCGCTCAGTGACGTGACCCAGGACGTCGCCGACCGGTCGGTCCAGGAGGCGCTGGACGCCGGCATCAACCACTTCGACGTCGCCGCGAGCTACGGCGACGCCGAGCTGCGGCTCGGCCCGTGGATCCCGCGGATCCGCGACCGGATCTTCCTGGCCACGAAGACCGGTCAGCGCGACCGCGAGTCGGCGTGGCGGGAGATCAACGCCTCGCTGGAGCGGCTGCAGACCGACCGGGTCGACCTGCTGCAGCTGCACGCCGTGGGCGACACCGGCGAGCTGGACCTGGCGACGGGTCCCGACGGTGCCCTCGAGGCCGCGACCCGGGCGGTCGACGAGGGCCTCGTCGGTGCGGTCGGCATCACCGGCCACGGGTGGGACGCCCCCGCCACGCACCTCGAGGCGCTGCGCCGGTACCCCTTCGCCACCGTGCTGACGCCGCTCAACCCCGTGCTGTGGCGCACCGAGGAGTACCGCGCCGACTACCTGGCCCTCGTCGACGAGGTGCGCCGGCAGGACGCCGGCCTGATGACCATCAAGACCGGGTCGCGCCGCAACTGGCCGGAGGGCGCCGAGCACACGCATACGACCTGGTACGAGCCGTTCGACGAGCAGGCCCGCATCACGGCCGCGGTGTCCTGGGTGCTGGCCCACGACGAGGTGACGGGGATCCCGACCGCCGGGGACGTCGCGCTCCTGCCCCTGTTCATCGAGGCCGAGCGGAACCGGGTCTCCCCCGACCGAGGCCGAGGAGCAGCTGTCGTCCGACGGCGCCTACGAGTCGCCGTTCGTGGCCATGCCGATCTAGGGACGGGTCGGCCAGCCGCGGGTGGTGAGGTACCACCCCGCCGACGTCAGCACCGCGGCGATGAGCAGCGCGAACAGCAGCCCACCGGCGACCGGCAGGAACCAGCCGGGCGCTCGGCGGGCGCGCACCGCGGCGGCCTTGACGACGAAGGCGCCCATGACCGCGCAGCCCAGCAGGCCGTGGGCGACGGTCCGCGTGCCGACCGGCTCGCCGTTCTTCAGCGTCCCGCTCTCCAGTCCCAGCGCCCAGAGGCAGCTGTAGGACACGAACACGGCGAGGACGACGGCGACCGCGCCGGAGACCCGGTGGACCGGTCCGACCCAGGACGGCGCAGGACGGCCGAGCCGCCCGTAGACCCAGAGACCGCCGACCACCTGCAGCACGGCCAGCACGCCGACCACGGTGGCGAGGACCACCTTCATGTCGATGACCGTGCGGAAGCCGAGCGTCGTCGTGCCGTCGAGCGTGGGGTCGTGCACCTTGCCGAACACGCCCACGAGGACGGCGACCACGGCGCCGGCGGCGAACGCGGTCAGCGGGACGGACAGGCTCCTCGGTGGGGCGGCGACGTCGGCCACGCCTCCAGGGTCCTCTCCGACCGGTCGCAGCGGAATGGTCCGCGCAGGGTTACGTATGCGGTCGCCGGCAGCGCACGTCAGCGCGCCACGGCGACCGGCGCCTCGTCGTCGGCGAAGTGCTCGTCTCGCCCAGCGAGGTCCGGCTCGGATGCCGGCTCGGGCGTTGCGGCGGACACGCCGAACGGCGACACCCGGACGGTCCGGGCCAGCACCCGGTCACCCTCGTGCAGGGACAGGGCGTCGACGTCGCCGCGGGTGAGCTGGGCGGTGAACTCGGTGCCCGCGTCGTCACGCAGCTCGACGCGAACCTCGAAGCCCAGCCGCACGATCCGGCGAACCGTGGCGGGCACGCCCTCCCGCGAGTCGTCGTGGCCGACGGTCCGGTCGAGGACGATGTCGTGCGGCCGGACCAGCCGGCCGCCCAGCCGGGACACCGAGCCCAGGAACGACATGACGAACTCGTTGGCGGGGCGGTCGTAGAGGTCGTCCGGCGAGCCGACCTGCTCGATGCGGCCCTGGTGCAGCAACGCGATCCGGTCCGCGACGTCGAGCGCCTCCTCCTGGTCGTGCGTCACGAGGACCGTCGTGACGTGGACCTCGTCGTGCAGGCGGCGCAGCCAGGTGCGCAGGTCGGCCCGGACCTTGGCGTCCAGCGCGCCGAACGGCTCGTCGAGCAGCAGCACCTTGGGATCCACCGCGAGTGCGCGGGCCAGGGCCATGCGCTGCCGCTGGCCACCGGACAGCTGGGCGGGGTAGCGGCTCTGGAACACCTCCAGCCCGACGACCCGGAGCAGCTCGTCCACCCGCTGCTCGATCTCGGCCTTGGGACGGCGCCGGATCGAGAGTCCGAAGGCGATGTTGTCGCGGACGGTCATGTGCGTGAAGGCGGCGTAGTGCTGGAAGACGAAGCCGATCCCCCGCTTCTGCGGGACGAGCCGGGTGACGTCGGCGCCGCCGATCCGGACCACGCCCTCGTCGAGGTCGTCGAGCCCGGCGATCGCCCGGAGCAGGGTCGACTTGCCCGAGCCGCTCGGCCCGAGCAGCGCCGTGAGCGACCCCGCGGGGATGTCCAGCGAGACGTCGTCGAGGGCGACGAAGGCGCCGAACGCCTTGCGGGCGTGGGAAACCGTGATCATCGGGTGGACCTCTTCCGGTCGAGCAGGGTCATCAGCGTGAGCGCCACGACGGCCATCCCCATGAGCAGGGTGGCGGCCGAGTAGGCGCCGAACGTGTTGTGGTCGTCCAGGTAGCGGCCGTGGACGAGCAGCGTGAGCGTCTGCGAGACGCCGGGGAACCCGGAGGAAACCATGATCACCGCGCCGAACTCGCCGAGGGAGCGCGCGACCGTGAGGACGACCCCGTAGGTCAGGCCCCAACGGATGGCCGGCAGGGTGATGCGCCAGAACGTCTGCCAACCGGACGCGCCCAGCGTCGCCGCGGCCTGCTCCTGCTCCTGGCCGATCTCGTAGAGGACCGGCTCGACCTCGCGGACGACGAACGGCAGGGTGACGAAGATCGTGGCCAGCACCATCCCCGGCAGGCCGAAGATGACCCGGAACCCCAGGGACTCCACTCCCCCGAACCATCCGCCGGCCCCCCACAGCAGGATGAGCGCGACGCCGACGACCACCGGCGACACGGCGAACGGGAGGTCCACCACCGCCTGCAGCGCGCCGCGTCCCGGGAAGCGGCCGCGGACCAGGGCCAGCGCCACCGTGATCCCGAAGACCACGTTGACCGGCACCACGATCGCGACGATGAGGACCGACAGGTTGAACGCCGAGATCGCGGCCGGCGTCGTCACCGAGGCGACGAAGGCGCCGATCCCCTCCCCGAACGAGCGCCAGAGGATGACGACGACGGGGAGCACGACGAGCACGCCCAGGTATGCGAGGGCGATGGTCCGCGCCGTCAGCCGGGCCCTCGTGCCCAGCCTCACGGCGCCTGCTCCTCGCGACGGCGCTGGCGTCCGGCGAGCAGCCGCAGCAGCAGGAGGACGACGAACGCGACGAGCAGGAGGGCCACCGAGACGGCGGCGGCGTTGACCGGGCGGTCGATCTCGATCTGCTGCTGGATGTACTGCGACGCCACCTGGGTCAGGCCGGGGATGTTGCCGCCGATGAGGACGACCGAGCCGTACTCGCCGATGGCCCGGGCGAACGCCAGTCCGCCACCACTGAGGATGGCGGGCAGCAGCGTCGGCAGCAGCACCCGCCGGAAGATGGTCAGGTTGCCGGCTCCGAGCGAGGCGGCGGCCTCCTCCACCTCGCGGTCGGCCTCGATGAGGACCGGCTGCACGGCGCGGACGACGAACGGCAGCGTGACGAAGGCCAGCGCCACCGCGAGGCCCGGCGTGGTGGCGTTGAGGTGGACGCCGATCGGGCTGTAGGGCCCGTACAGCGACAGCAGGACGATGCTGGCCACGATGGTCGGCAGCGCGAACGGCAGGTCGATGAGCGCGTTGACCAGGCTCTTGCCGCGGAAGTCGTCGCGGACCAGCACCCACGCGACCAGGGTGCCCATGACGACGTTGACGAGGGCGACGACCGCCGACGTGCCGAGGGTCACCCGCAGCGCGGCGAGCGCCGCCGGCGCCGTGATCGCGTCCCAGAACTCGCCGAGCCCGCCGGACAGCCCCGTGAACGTCATGGCCGCCAGGGGCAGCAGGACGATCACGCTGAGCCACAGCACCGACACCCCGATGCCCAGCGGGCCCACCGCGCCGGTGACGCGGCGCATACGGGCCGGGCGGGTGGGACCGGCCTCGGGAGGTGCCCCCGCGGCCGGAGCACCGGCCGGGGACGTCGCCGTCAGGGTCATGGCGTCACTTCGTCGCGGCGTCGTAGATGGTGGCGATGGTGCCGGTGTCCTTGGCGAAGAGCGCCTTGTCGACGGTCTTCCAGCCGCCGAGGTCGGCGATGGTCCACAGCTTCGTCGGCGCGGGGAAGCTCGACGCGTACTCCTTGGCGACCGCCTCGTCGACGGGACGGAATCCCGCCTGGGCCAACAGGGTCTGCGCCGCGGGCGTGTAGATGAAGTCGTTGAACGCCTTGGCGGTGGCGAGGTTGGCACTGTTCTTCACGACGGCGACGGGGTTCTCGATCTTGAACGTCGTCGGCGGCGTCACGTGCTCGACCGGGTCGCCGTCGCGCTCGAGGAAGATCGCCTCGTTCTCGTAGCTGATGAGCGCGTCGCCGGTGCCCTGGAGGAAGGTGTCGCTGGCCTCGCGGCCGGACTTCGGCTGGGTGGTGACGTGGTCCTTCACCAGGGCCGAGACGTAGTCCAGCCCGGCCTGGGCGTTCGTGCCGCCCTCGCTCTTGGCGGTGTAGGGCGCGAGGAGGTTCCACTTCGCCGAGCCGGAGCTGAACGGGTTGGGCGTGACGACGTTGACGCCGGGCTTGAGCAGGTCGTCCCAGTCCTTGATGCCCTTGGGGTTGCCCTTGCGGACGACGATGGTGACGACCGAGCCGAACGGGATGCCCTTCTGGGGACCGGCGTTCCAGCTCGGGTCCACGAGGCCGGCGTCGACCAGCCGGGTGATGTCCGGCTCGACGGAGAAGTTCACGACGTCGGCGGTGGCGCCGGCCGCGACCTTGCGCGACTGGTCGCCGGAGGCGCCGTAGGACTGCTGGAAGGTGACGCCCTTGCCGGCCGGGGTGGCGCTGAACGCCGGGATCAGCTTGTCGAAGCCCGGCTTCGGGACGGCGTACGCGTACAGGTTGATGGTTCCGCCGGAACCGTCGGCCGCCGGGGCCGCGGTGGAACCGGCCGCTCCGCCGACGACGTCGCTGGACCCGCCGCTGCAGGCGGACGTCGTCACCAGGGCGAGGGCCGCACCGAGGGCGGCGACGAGGACTGGGCGGCGACGAGGGAGGGACATGATGCTCCAGGGCGGGTCACGGGGAGAGCGAGTCACATAACTCGGCATTTCCCATCTGATAAGTAGGACTTATCTATCGTGGACCCGCCGCGAGCGTCGTCGTGCACCGCGTCCGGATTCTGGACGCGGCCGCTCGCGTCCGGATGGCGGGTGACTTCTTGATCCGTTCCAGAAAAGCCGACATAGTGGCCGACGTGCCGACCACCGTGGAGCTCGAGGGGATGCTCCGCGCCGCCGCCCTGCGGGTCACCGCCCCGCGGGTCGCCGTCCTGGCGGCGGTACACGCCCACCCGCACGCCGACACCGACTCGATCATCGGCGTGGTCCGCAGCGAGCTGCCGACGGTCTCCCACCAGGCCGTGTACGACGTCCTGCGGGCGCTGAGCGTGGCCGGACTGGCCCGGCGCATCCAGCCGTCCGGGTCGGTGGCCCGCTACGAGGCCCGCGTCGGCGACAACCACCACCACGTCGTCTGCCGCTCGTGCGGGACGATCGCCGACGTGGACTGTGCGGTCGGCGCGGCCCCCTGCCTCGTCCCGTCCCACACCCAGCCCGGCTTCGTCGTCGACGAGGCCGAGGTGACCTACTGGGGTCTCTGCGCGAGCTGCGCGGGTGCCCCAGTCACCGACTGACCATCCAGTTCCGACCCCAACAGGAGAGGCACCGAACGTGTCCGAACACGGCAGCGAGAGCGAAAACCCGGTCATCCCCGCCCCCGAGCCCGCCAAGGGCCGGCCGCACACGAACCAGGACTGGTGGCCGAACCAGCTGGACCTCCAGGTGCTGAGCCAGCACTCGGAGCGGTCGAACCCGTTGGGTGAGTCGTTCGACTACGCCGCGGCGTTCGGCGGCGTCGACGTCGAGGCGCTGAAGCGGGACGTCACCGAGGTGATGACGGCGACCCAGGACTGGTGGCCGGCGGACTACGGCCACTACGGGCCGCTGTTCATCCGGATGAGCTGGCACTCGGCCGGCACCTACCGGATCCACGACGGCCGCGGCGGCGCCGGCGACGGTGCGCAGCGGTTCGCCCCGCTCAACAGCTGGCCGGACAACGTCAGCCTCGACAAGGCGCGCCGGCTGCTGTGGCCGGTGAAGCAGAAGTACGGGAGCGCCATCTCGTGGGCCGACCTGCTGGTGTTCACCGGCAACGTCGCCCTGGAGTCGATGGGGTTCCAGACCTTCGGGTTCGGGTTCGGGCGCGAGGACACCTGGGAGCCGGAGGAGATCTTCTGGGGACCCGAGGACACGTGGCTCGGCGACGAGCGCTACAGCGACGACCGCGAGCTGTCCGGCCCGCTCGGCGCCGTGCAGATGGGCCTCATCTACGTGAACCCCGAGGGCCCGAACGGCAACCCGGACCCGATGGCCTCGGCGCGCGACATCCGCGAGACGTTCCGCCGGATGGCGATGAACGACGAGGAGACCGTCGCGCTGATCGCGGGTGGCCACACGTTCGGCAAGTGCCACGGCAACGGCGACCCGAGCCTGCTCGGCCCGGAGCCCGAGGGCTGCCCGGTCGAGCACCAGGGCCTCGGCTGGAAGAACGCCAACGGCACCGGCAAGGGCAGGGACACCATCACCAGCGGTCTCGAGGGCGCGTGGACGCCGACGCCGACCACGTGGGACAACACCTACTTCGAGACCCTCTTCGGGTACGAGTGGGAGCTCACCGAGAGCCCGGCCGGCGCGAAGCAGTGGCGGCCGCAGGCCGGTGCCGGTTCGGACGCCGTGCCCGACGCGCACGACCCGTCGGTGCGGCACGCGCCGATGATGCTGACCAGCGACCTCGCGCTGCGCACCGACCCCGCGTACGAGAAGATCTCGCGGCGCTTCCTGGAGCACCCGGACGAGCTCGCGCTGGCCTTCGCCAAGGCCTGGTACAAGCTGCTGCACCGCGACATGGGTCCGGTCAGCCGCTACCTCGGGCCGTGGGTGCCGGAGCCGCAGCTGTGGCAGGACCCGGTGCCGGCCGTCGACCACGCGCTGGTCGACGACGCGGACGTCGCGGCGCTCAAGGCCGCGGTGCTCGACTCGGGGCTGTCCGTCGCGCAGCTGGTCGGGACGGCGTGGGCGTCGGCCGCCAGCTTCCGCGGCACCGACCACCGCGGTGGCGCCAACGGCGCCCGGATCCGGCTGGAGCCGCAGCGCAGCTGGGAGTCCAACGACCCGGCCGCACTGGCGACCGTGCTGGAGACCCTCGAGGGGATCCAGGGCGACTTCAACGCGAACGCCTCCGGCGGCAAGCGGATCTCGCTGGCCGACCTCATCGTCCTGGCCGGTGGCGCCGCGATCGAGCAGGCGGCGACGGCGGCGGGGCGCACCGTCACGGTGCCGTTCACGCCGGGCCGCACCGACGCGACGCAGGAGCAGACCGACGTCGAGGCGTTCTCCGTCCTCGAGCCGAAGGCCGACGGGTTCCGCAACTACCTGCGCGCCGGCGAGAAGCTGCCGCCGGAGACCCTCCTGCTCGACCGGGCATACCTGCTCGAGCTGACCGCCCCGCAGATGACGGTGCTCGTCGGCGGTATGCGGGCGCTCGGCGCGAACACCGGTGGCAGCTCGCTCGGTGTGCTCACCGACCGGCCCGGCGTGCTCACCAACGACGTGTTCGTCAACCTGCTCGACATGGCGACCGAGTGGAAGCCGTCGGAGTCGACCGAGAACGTCTACGACGGCCGCGACCGGGTGACCGGCGAGCCGCGCTGGACCGCCACGGCCGTCGACCTCGTCTTCGGGTCGCACTCGCAGCTGCGGGCGCTCGCCGAGGTCTACGCCAGCGCCGACGCCCAGGACAAGTTCGTCCGGGACTTCGTCGCCGCGTGGGTCCACGTCATGGAGCTGGACCGCTACGACGTGCGCTGACCGTCCTTCTGACGCTCTGCGGGGAGCGGAACCGGTGTTCCCACACCGGTTTCGCTCCCCGCTGGCGTTGGAGGTGGGGGCCGGACGCGGTCAGATGCCGCGACCCGGCGACAGGATGTGGTGCGGGTCGAACGCGTCCTTGACCAGGCGGTGCGCCGCCAACGTCGCCGGGTCCAGCTGCTTCGGCAGCGCGTGTCGCTTGAGCGAGCCGATCCCGTGCTCGCCGGACAGCGTCCCGCCCAGCGCGAGCGCCGCGTCGCTCACCCGGTCGAGGACCCGCTCGCCGTGCTCGCGCGCCACCTCGTCGGTCGGGTCGACGATGACCGACGGGTGCAGGTTGCCGTCGCCGGCGTGGGCGAAGGTCGGGATGCCGACGCCCTCCTCGCGGCTGATCGCCTCGATGGCGGTGAACATCTCGGCCAGCCGCGCGATCGGGACGGCCACGTCGGAGGACACCCGCAGCCCCTCGGCCGACAGCGCGCGGCCGGTGACCCGGCGGGCCTCCAGGAGGACGTCGCCGTCCGCCTCGTCGACGCTCAGCGCTCCGGCGGCCCGGCACAGGCGGGCGACCTCGGCCGACTGCATTCGGGCCGACGGCCCGATGAACTGGCCCACGAGGACCGCCGCCGCACCGTCGGTGGTCAGCCCGGTCGGGTGGTGCTTCTCGACCGCGTCCACGCTGGGCCGGTCCATCAGCTCCATGACCTCCGGGACCGCGGACGTCCGCATGACCGCCGTCGACCGCCTCCCCCGCGCTGGCCAGCGTGGGGAACACCGCCCGGAACGTCACCGTGTCACCGGTCGGCCGCGGCACCAGCCGCACCGTCGCGGCGGTCACCACCCCGAGGGTCCCCTCCGACCCGACGAACAGCCGGGTCAGGTCGTAGCCCACGACGTCCTTGCGCGTCCGGCCGCCGGTCCGGATGACGTCCCCGGAGGCCAGGACCACCTCCAGCCCCGCCACGCTGTCGGCAGTGACGCCGTACTTGACGCACCGCAGCCCACCCGCGTTCGTCGCGATGTTGCCGCCGATGGTCGACTCCCGGTAGCTCGCCGGGTCCGGCGCATACATCAGCCCGTATGCCGCTGCGGCGCGGTCGATCTCGGCGGTCACGACACCGGCCTGCACGTCGGCCAGCCGGTTGGCGGGGTCGATGCCGAGGATGGCGTCCATCGCGGCGAGCGAGACCACCAGCCCGTCGGGGTAGGCGACGGCGCCGCCGGTCAGCCCGGTGCCACTCCCCCGCACCGACACCTTGACGCGGTGGCGGCCGGCCCACCGCAGGGCCACCGCCACGTCGTCGGTGGTCCGGGCGGTCACGACCGCGGCCGGCAGGCCGTCGAGGCTCGCCCGCGACGCGTCGGTCCCGTATGCCGCGACCTCGGCCGGAGCGGTCAGCACCCGGCCCGGGAGGGCGGCGAGGAGCTCGTCCACCGGTGGGGCGGGCGGGCGCATCAGGTCGCCCAGGTGCGCAGCCAGACCGTCTGCGGTGACCCGCGCAGCGCGGCCAGGGTCTCCTCGGAGATCTCGACGTCGGTGTCGGTGACGACGTAGCCGAACTCGCCGCGGGTGGACAGCGACTGCCCGACGATGTTGGCCTTCGCGTCGGCGAGCGTCTGGTTGATGCCGAGCGAGCACGCCCGGCACGTGCGGTGCAGGTAGCCCATCCGGAACGCGCCCTGCGGCTGCGGGACGCACCTCGCGGCAGGTTGACCGACAGCGCGGTCGCCCCGGAGGCCACGAAGCCGAGCAGCTTGCCGGACACGAAGTGCCCGATCTCCTCCTGCGCCTCCTGCGTCGAGCCGCCGACGTGCGGGGTGAGGATGACGTTGGCCAGGCCGCGCAACGGGGACTCGAACTCGTCGCCCTGGGCCTTCGGCTCGATCGGGAACACGTCGATCGCGGCGCCGGAGAGGTGCCCGGACTCGATGTTCTCGCGCAGCGCGACGTCGTCGACGACCATCCCGCGCGAGGCGTTGATGAAGACCGACGCCGGGCTTCATCAGCGGCGAACTGCTCCGCGCCGAACAGCCCGGCGTTCCCGGGTCGCCCGTCGACGTGGATGCTCACGAAGTCGGACTGCGCCAGCAGCTCGTCGAGCGTGCCGACCCGCCGGGCGTTGCCGAGCGCGAGCCGGTCGGCGGTGTCGTAGAAGATCACCCGCATGCCGACGGCCTCGGCGACGCTGGACAGCTGCGTGCCGATGTTGCCGTAGCCGACGATGCCGAGCGTGCGGCCGCGGACCTCGTGGCTGCCCCGCGCCGACTTGTCCCAGATGCCCGTCGTGCATCCGCTGGGTCTTCTCGGGCAGCCGGCGGGCGAGCGCGACGATCTCGCCGAGGACCAGCTCGACGACGCTGCGCGTGTTGGAGAACGGCGCGTTGAACACCGCGATCCCGCGTCGGCCGCGGCGTGCCGAGGTCGACCTGGTTGGTCCCGATGCAGAAGCACCCGACGGCCAGCAGGTCCTTGGCCGCGTCGAGTACCTCGGGGGTGACCTTGGTGTTGGAGCGGATCCCGAGCAGCGACACCCCGGCCAGCGCCTCGGCCAGCTCGTCCCTCGCTGCAGCGAGCCCGGACGCACCTCGACGTCGAAGCCCGTCGCGCGCGGAACGCCTCGGCGGCGACCGGGTGGACGTTCTCCAGCAGCAGTACCTTCACGTGACGACACCCTAGGCGGCGACGGGACCCCCGCGTCGCTCAGGCCAGGTGGTCGAGACGGCGCAGGATGATGCCCTCGCGCAACGCCCACGGGCAGATGGTCAGCTCCCTCACGTCGAGCAGGTCGAGCGCCGCCTCGGCGACCAGCGCGCCACCGAGCAGCTGGCCCGCCCGGTCCGGCGAGACGCCGGGGAGACCGGCCCGGGCCGCTCGGTCCATGCCGGCCAGCCGGGGCACCCACGCGGTGACGTCGCGGTGGGCCAGCGAGCGGGGCACGTAGGGCCCGTCGTCCCGCGGTGCGGCCCCGGCGACGCGGGCGAGCGACCGGAAGGTCTTCGACGTGCCGACCACCCGGTCGGGCGCTGCCGCCACCAGCAGCGGCCGCAGCTCGCGCGCGAGGACGGTGCGCACGTGGCGGCGCGCGGCGGCGACCGACTCCGCCGACGGCGGGTCGCCGTCGAGGCGGTCGCGGGTCAGCCGGCCGGCGCCCAGCGGCACGCTGATGGCGACGTCGGGCTCCTCGTCGAGGCCGGACGCCAGCTCGAGGGAGCCGCCGCCGATGTCGAGCACCAGCAGCCGGCCACTCGACCAGCCGAACCACCGGCGTACCGCGAGGAAGGTGAGCCGGGCCTCGTCGCGGCCCGAGAGGACCTGCAGCTCGACGCCGGTCTCCCGCAGGACGCGGTCGATGACGTCCTGGCCGTTGGGCGCCTCGCGCAGTGCCGACGTCGCGAACGACACGACGTCCTCGACGCCCTGGTCGTCCGACTGCTTCACGCAGTCGCGCACGAACTCGACCAGGCGGTCGACCTGTTCGGCACTCACCGAGCCGTCGGCGGCCATCCCCTCGGACAGCCGGAGGGCGATCTTGTGCGACGACGACGGGAGCGGGTGGGCGCCGGGGTAGGCGTCGACGACCAGCAGGTGCACCGTGTTCGACCCGATGTCGATGACGCCGAGCCGCATGCCCTCACCGTAGCGACCGGCCGCGCTACGGCCGGGCCAGGGCCTCACGGACGGACGGCCACGACGGCCCTTCAGGCCGGGAGAAGGACGGGGTGACCCGACTCCGCGGAGCGGGCGATGGCCTCCAGGACCCGCTGGAGCCGGACGCCGTGGTGCACGTCGAGCGGGTGCGGCGGGCCACCGCTGACGGTCGCGGCGAGCTCGTCGGTGATCGTGCGCCACACCGTGGCCTCGTCGGCCGGCGCGGTGGGCATGGACGTGAAGCCGGCGTCCGTCACGACGTCGAGGTCGACGCCACCCGGACCGTCCGCGGTCGTGATGGACAGCGCCAGCTGGCCCACGGCGCCGCCGGCGTGCACCGTCGAGGCGGTCGTGACGCCGCCGTGGACCGCCGCTCGCACCTCGGTCACCGGACCGGCCACCGCCTCGAGGAGGTCGACGGTGTGCGGTCCGACGTCGAGCAGCGCCGCCGACGGGGACTGCTGCCGCCACGGCGTCGCGAACGGCGACCCGGGGAGCCCGCCGGTGCCCAGGTAGGAGCCGCGGACGTACCGGACCTCGGCGGAGCGCAGGCCGTCGAGGTACGCCCGCACCTCCGGGCGGTAGCGGAGCGTCAGCACCAGCTGCGACCGCACGCCCGTCCGGTCCACCGCCGCCGCCAGCCGTTCCGCGTCGGCGAGGGTCGTCGCGACCGGCTTCTCGAGGAGCAGGTGTCGGCCCGCCTCCGCCGCCCGGACCGCCAGGGCGGCCTGGACGTCCGGTGGCACGGCGAAGGCCACCACGTCGCACCGGGCGAACAGGTCGTCGACCGAGTCGACCGGCTCGGCCCCGAACCGGGCGGCGAGCTCGGCGGCGGCCTCGGGCCGGCGGGCCCACACCGCGGTCAGCTCGAGGTCGGGGGCACCGGCCAGCATCGGCGCGTGGAACATCGTGGCCCACGGCCCGGCACCGACGAGTCCGACTCTGGTCATCTCGTCGCCACGCTAACCGACGTGCGGGAGGGCCGGCGCGTCGACGTCCGGCCGTCGGAGGTGCGGTCGCAACAACCAGACGCCGGGTACCGCGACAAGGCAGAGCACGCCGCACGTGAGGAAGGCGAGCGCCGGGCTGACCGACCAGGAGTCCGACGACGAGGGCGACGATGAGCCCGCCGAGGTTGCCGGACAGCCACACCAGGCCGGCGGCGGTGCCCTCCGCCTCGCCGGTGCGCCGGCTCACCAGCTCCAGCACGATCGGGAGCGCGGGCAGCAGGAGGAAGCCGACCAGGCTCATCGACACGAACCCGGTGAGCACCGCGGGGACGGCGGCGAGGTGCCAGGCACGCCAGCGCACTGAGCCCGAGGCTCGTCGCGAGGACCGGCAGCTCGGCCCGGCGCCGGGCGGCCACGACCGGCACGATGGCGCACCCGATGACGCCGGCGACGACCGACACCAGCAGGATCACGCTGGCCGTCGAGCCGGACACCCCGGCCGGCTCGAGCAGCGCCTGCCCGTAGGTCGTCAGGGCGATGAACGTGCCGAACGGGAAGAAGACCAGCAGGCAGACCCTCCGCACGAAGGGGTCGCGGACGGCCGCGCGCACGGCGCCGCGGGCCTCGACCGGAGCGGTATGCGGCTGCGCTCCCGGGCGGCGCAGGGCGACGGAGACGCCGACGGCACCCACGACGGCGAACGCCGCACCGACGGCGACCAGCGTGGTGAGCTGCCCCGGGTCCGGCAGGGCGGCGCCGAGGAGGAAGGCCACCACCATCCCGGCGAAGACGCTGGCCGTCCCGACGGCGATGCCCACCGGCGCGGTCCTCCGCGCGCAGGTAGCGGCCGGCGACACCGGTGATCGCGTTGAGCACCAACGGTTGTGCGATGGCCGCGAGGCACTGCCCGGCCAGCGCCCAGCCGTACGAGTCCCCGGCCAACCGCAGCAGGGCACCGGCCGCGGTGAGCACGGCACCGGCGACGACGGCGCCGCGGAAGTACCGGTCGAGCAGGAGGCCGGCGGGAATCGCCAGCAGCACGTAGAACAGCGGGAAGAGGTTGGCGAGCCAGCCGACCGCGTTCTCGGAGACGCCGAAGCGGTCGGCGGCCGAGGTCGTGACCGGGGCGTAGGTGAGCCAGACCATCTGGGTGGCCGCGCCGACCACGGTGAACGCGGCGACGACGGACCAGCGGCTGGCGGGGGGCGTGTTCATCGGGACCGAGTGTGGCTTACGAACGCGTCGATTAGGGTCGCGACCCGTGGGGACACCGACGACGTGGCAGAACTGGAGCGGGCGCGTCCGCGCCACGCCGGAGCGCGTCGTGGTGCCCTCGGATGCCGCGGACGTGGCGGCGGAGGTCAAGACCGCCGTCCGGGACGGTCTGCGGGTCAAGGCGGTCGGCTCGGGGCACTCGTTCAGCGAGATCGCGGTGGCCGACGGCGTGCAGCTGCGGCTGGACCGGCTGGACCGCCTCGTCGACGTGGACGCGACGTCCGGGCTCGTCACCGTCGGGGCCGGCATCCCGCTGCACCGGCTGACCGCCGCCCTCGGCCGAGCACGGCCTGGCCATGGAGAACCTCGGCGACATCGACCGGCAGACCCTGGCGGGCGCGACCTCCACCGGTACCCACGGCACCGGCGGCCGGTTCGGGGGCATCGCCACCCAGATCCGCGGGCTGGAGCTGGTGCTCGCCGACGGCTCGGTCGTCCGCGCGACCGCCGACGAGAACGCCGAGCTGCTGGACCTCGGGCGCGTGGGCCTCGGCGCCCTCGGCGTGGTCACGGCGATGACGCTCCAGTGCGTGCCGCAGTTCGCCCTCCACGTCGTCGACGAGCCGATGCCGCTGGACCGGGTGCTCGACGAGGTGGACGACCTGGTGGAGTCCAACGACCACTTCGAGTTCTTCTGGTTCCCCTACACCGACACGGCGCTGACCCGCCGGTTCCGGCGGCTCCCCGGTGACGCCGAGGTCCGCCCCAAGAACCGGTTCGCACACTGGCTGGACGAGGCGGTCGTCACCAACGTCGGCTGGGAAGCGCTGCTGCGCGTGGCCACCCGGCGGCCGGGGCTGGTGCCGCGCGTCAACCGCTTCGTCAGCGGCTCGCTCAGCGCCCGCGAGTACACCGACCTGTCGCACCGCGTCTTCGCCTCCCGGCGGGACGTGCGGTTCAACGAGGGCGAGTACGCGTTCGAGCGCGGACGGTTCCGGGAGGTGTTCGCCGAGCTCCGTTCACTGCTGGGACGGCTCGACCACCCGGTGGCCTTCCCGTTCGAGTGCCGGTTCGTCGCCGCCGACGACATCCCGCTCGCCCCCACCTACCGCCGGTCGAGCGCGTACATCGCCTTCCACCAGTACCGGTCCATGCCCCACGCAGCCGTTCTTCGACGCCGTCGAGGACGTCTTCGCCGCCGTCGAGGGGCGCCCGCACTGGGGCAAGATGCACCGGCTCGGCGCCGACGAGCTCGCCGCCCGGTACCCGCGGTTCGCCGACTTCGTGGCCCTCCGGGACGAGCTCGACCCGACCGGCGTCTTCACCAACGACCACCTCGACCGGCTGCTCGGCCCGCCGCCCGGAGCCGCGCGATGAGCCGGTATGCGTCGCTGGCGCGGGCCACGGAGCACCTCGAACCGCCCTACGCCGTGGTCGACCTCGACGCCCTCGACGCGAACGCCCGAGAGATGGCCCGCCGGGCCGCCGGTACGCCGATCCGGTTGGCCAGCAAGTCGGTTCGCTGCCGCTCCATCCAACGGCGGGTCCTCGGCACGACGGGGTTCCGGGGCGTCCTGGCGTTCACGCTCCCCGAGGCGCTGTGGCTCGCGGGCGGCGAGGACGCAGTGGCGGACGTCCTCGTCGGGTACCCCACGGTGGACCGCACTGCGCTGCATACGCTGGCGCACGACGAGGAGCTCGCGCAGCGGGTCACCGTCCTGGTCGACTCGCCCGAGCACCTGTCGTTCGTGGCGGCGGCCGTCGGCGAGGCCGCCCTGCCGGTTCGCGTCTGCCTGGACCTGGACGCCTCGCTGCACCTGCTCGGCGACCGCGTCCACGTCGGCCCGCGCCGGTCGCCGGTACGGTCGGCGGCCGACGCCGCCGCCATGGTCCGCGCCGTCGAGGCATACCCCGGACTCACCCTGGTCGGCCTGATGGCCTACGAGGGCCAGATCGCCGGTATCGGCGACAACGCGCCGAACCCGCTACGGCGCAAGGTGATCCGCGCGATGCAGCGGGCGTCTGCGGCCGAGCTGCGCGACCGTCGGGCCGAGGTCGTCGCCGCGGTCCGGTCGCTGGTCCCGCTGGAGTACGTCAACGGCGGCGGCACCGGCAGCCTCGAGGCGACCGCCGCGGAGGACGCCGTCACCGAGCTCAGCGCCGGGTCCGGCCTCTACTCCCCCGCCCTGTTCGACACCTACCGCCGCTTCCGCTACGAGCCGGCGGCGTTCTTCGTCGTCGCCGTGGTCCGCAAGCCCACGCCCGACACCGCGACCGTGCTGGGCGGCGGCTGGGTCGCGTCGGGACCCAGCGGCAAGGACCGACTGCCGACGCCGTCCTGGCCCCGCGGCCTGCACCTCAGCGGCACCGAGGGGGCCGGCGAGGTCCAGACGCCGCTGCTCGGGAAGGCGGCGGCCGCCCTCCGCCTCGGCGACCGGGTGTGGTTCCGCCACGCCAAGGGCGGCGAGCTGTGCGAGCGGGTGGACGAGCTGCACCTGGTGCGCGGCGACACCGTGGTCGACGTCGTCCCGACCTACCGCGGCGAGGGACGGGCCTTCCTCTGACCCCGGAGCGAGCCGTTCGTGGCCGAGGTGTAAAAAGAGGCACGAAGACCGGTTCAGGCCGTTCCGCCGCAGAAGACGCAGTCCTGCCTGTCCACCGGTCCACCCTCCCGTCGGTTCGTGGCCGAGGTGTCACTTCCCGACGCGATACCGCTGCGGTGGCGGGCATCACCCGACTCGGTCGAGCAGCTCCAGGACGCGGGTGGTCAGCAACGCCGTGGCGTCCGCGTCGTACTGCGGCAGCGACGAGTCCATGAAGAGATGGACGTCCCCGGGATAGACGAACAGCTCGGCGCCCGGCACCAGCGACACGAGCTCGCGGGCGGCCTCGATGTCGCCCTCGCCGGCGAAGAACGGGTCGGCGTCCATGCCGTGGACCTGCACCGGGACGCCGTCCGGCCAGGGTCCGAACGCCCACTCCCCCGTGACGGGGATGCACGCCTCGCACAGCACGGCTCCCGCAGCACCCGGACGCGTCTGGGCGAGCCGCTGGGCGGGCATGACGCCGAACGACAGCCCGACGTAGACGAGGTCCGCCGGCAGGGCCGCGGCCGCGGCGTCGGCGAGGGCGTCGACGTCCGGGGCGTCGTCCGCGTGGGTGAACGCGGAGCCCTCCTCGAGGGTGGCGAAGGTGCGCCCTCCGAAGAGGTCCGGCGCGTGGACGGTGTGGCCGCCGGCGCGCAGGGCGTCGGCGAACGCCGTGACTCCGGGGGTGAGGCCCTGGAGGTGGTGGAAGAGCAGGACGGTGGCCATGGGTGGGCTTCCTCAGGTGTCGGGTCGGGGTCGGGTCCGGTCAGCGTAGGGAGGGTTGCGGACGGATCACGACCGGAACTCGTGGGAGCCTGGCGCGGTGGACGAGGCCAACCCCACCGCGCGGGCGCTGCTGTGCCTGCAGCTGCTGCAGGACCAGCCCGGCATCACCGCCGGGCGCCTGGCCCGCGGCCTGGGGTGCTCGGAGCGCGCCGCACGCCGCTACGTCGCGGTGCTGCGCGAGGCGGGGGTCCCGGTGTCGTCGACTCGAGGGCCGTACGGCGGGTACCGGCTGGGCAGCGGCGTCCGCCCGCCACCGGTGATGTTCAGCGCCACCGAGGCGCTCGGTCTGGTGATGGCCGTGCTCGACGGTCACCACGACGCCGGCGACGAGACGGCGCCCGTCGGCGCGGCTCTCGGCAAGGTCGTCCGGGCCCTTCCCCCGGCCGTGGCCGAGCAGGTCGAGGCCATCCGCCGCACGACCGCGCCGGCGCCCGACCGTGGGGCGGCTCGACCCGACCCGGCGACGACCATCGCTCTGGTGCAGGCGTGTTCGCAGCAGAAGCCGGGTGCGGATGCGGTACCGGTCGGAGGCGGGCACGGAGTTCACCTCGGAGGTCGAGCCGTGGGCCGTCGTGGTGCGGCACGGGCGGTGGTACCTGCTGTGCCGGACCGGTCCGCAGCAGGCCGTCCGCGCATACCGGGTCGACCGGGTGAGCGAGGTGGAACCGTTGGACGAGGCGTTCGAGCGGCCGGCCGACCTGGACGCCGTGGCGATGCTCGAGCACCACCTCGCGGTGGGCTGGGAGTACGCGGTGGAGGTGCTCGTCAGGCCCCGGTCGAGCGGGTCCGGCGCTACCTCTCCCCCGCGCTCGGCCGGCTCGACCCGGTCGAGCCGGACCAGCCGGGCGGCGCGCGGCTCACGCGGCTGACCGGCTCCACGAGCAACCCCGCCTGGTATGCCGAGCAGCTCGCCGCCGTGCCCGACCCGTTCCGCGTCGTCGGCGGCCTGGAGATCCGCCACGCCGTCGCCCTGCTGGGTCGCCGGCTGCTCGAGGCCAGCCCCACGGGTGCCGCATCGGGTGCAGGATCGTCCCACCCGAACTGAGGAGAACGACGATGACCGACGGCCCGGTGGACCGCCCCGACCTCGACACGCTGGAGGCGCGCCGCGCCGAGCTCCGCGAGCGCCACGTGCGGCCGCCCGACCGCCGGCCGGCCTCGACGGCGCGCGGGCTGCACCACACCGCGCTCATCAGCAGCGACGTCGAGCGGACGATCGGCTTCTACCAGGACCTATTGGGCTTCCCGCTGACCGAGCTGATCGAGAACCGGGACTACCCCGGGTCGTCCCACTTCTTCTTCGACATCGGGCACGACAACCTGCTGGCGTTCTTCGACTTCCCGGGGCTCGGCGTCGGCCCCTACGCCGAGGTGCTCGGCGGCCTGCACCACATGGCCATCTCGGTGGAGCCGGAGAAGTGGCGCGAGATCGCGGGCCGGTTCGACGAGGCCGGGGTCGAGTACGTCGTCCACAGCGAGGTGTCGATGTACTTCACCGACCCCGACGGCGCCCGGATCGAGCTGATCGCCGACCCGCTCGGCGAGATGTACGGCCAGCACGTCCTCTAGCCGTCAGCTCGAGCGGCCACCCGGACCCCCGAACTCAGATTCTTCGCGGTTTTTGCGGACAAGGGCGCCAAAACCGAGAAGCATCAGAGTTCGGAGCGGTGCTGGCGAAGGGGTCGGCGTATGCGCGTGACGACGGGTCGACGGTGGGCCGGGCCGAGGCCTGCCCATGAGCCTCACCGTCACCGGCACCGTGGTCGACGAGAACGGCAGCCGGGCTGCGGCGGGCTGCTCGTCGAGGCGCGCGGCGACTGGCTGCTGACCAGCGAAGTCGTCGACTCGACCACGACCCGCAACACCGGCGACTTCACCCTGGTGCTGGCCGGGATGGTCGGCGAGCCGACCCACCCGTCGTCGTGCCGCGTCCGGGTCGTCGACGACCTCGGGCGGCCGATCAGCGACGGCACGAGGTGCCCGGGACCGACGGCAACCGGGCCCTGGGCCGGATCACCGTCCGCACCGCCGACCGGACCGGCCTGCTGGTGACCAACGGCAAGGGCGAGGCCCGGATGGTCAGCGAGGGCAACGCGATGACCCTCCTCATCGACGGCAAGGAGGCGTTCGGCTCGGCCGCCGACGACATGGAGGCCGCGACGACGACGCTCAACATGACCCAGCTGTTCTTCGGCACGCCGGACTTCAAGCTCGACCCGGCCGACGAGCACCCGAAACTGGTCTTCTCGTTCGGGCCGCCGGCCGATCGTCCCGCTCGACCCGCTGCCGCCGGGCCAGGAGCCGACGCCGGTCCCCCGACCCAAGGACAAGCCGCCCGGAACGCCTCGTGCTGGACGCGGCCCGACGCAAGGTCGCGGTGCGCATCCTGCTCAACGAGCCGGTCGCCAGCTGGCCGGAGGGGGTGTTCTGGCTGCCGGCCTGCCGGCGGCGGTCGCCGGACTCGGGACGCGGGGCGGTCGGGCTGGTGGCCCTGGTCATGGGCGCGGGGGTGGCCCTGCTGCCGGTCTTCATCGGCCTGGCCCTCGTCGTGTACGCTCCTCGAGGCCTACTTCGTCGCGGCAGGCGCTCGACAGCGGCTCCGACGTCCAGGAGCTGAAGGCCTACATGGACAAGGGTCTGGCCGACATCCCGCCGCCCCGGGGCGACATCATCGTCCGCGGCTTCGAGCAGCCGGCACCGGACAACGGGGTGCTGCACACCAAGATGGTCATCGCCGACGGCCAGCGGGCCACCGTCCTCGGATCGCCCTACTCCCAGCGGTACTTCGACGACCAGCGGCACCAGATCGACAACCCCGAGCGGGGCGACACCACGTCCGACATCGTCCACGACGTCAGCATCGGCCTGGTCGGCCCGGTGGTCGGCGACCTGCACGAGACGTTCCGCGCGTACTGGAACGAGGACCAGACCCCGGGCGACCAGATCCCGCGCTCCAGCCCGAGCAGGTCGCCAAGGCCGCAGACCAGCGGGACCGACGGCGTCGTCAAGGTCCAGGTCGTCCGCACCCTCAGCGCCGGCCGGTTCAGCTTCCTCGACGGGACCAGCGAGAAGGGCATCCTCGAGAGCTACCTGCGGGCGATCGGCCCGGCGACGCGGTTCATCTACCTGGAGAACCAGTACTTCACCGACGCGATCATCGCCGACGCGCTGGCTCGGGCCCTCAAGGACAAGCCGAGGCTGGAGCTGATCTTCCTGCTCAACATCAAGCCGGACGTGATGCTCTACCCCGGCCGTCAGGCGCGGCTGGTCAAGCGGATCCGCGACGCCGCCCCGGACCGGGTCGGCATCTTCACCCGCTGGTCCTACGACCACGCCCATCCCCGCCCGTGGGTCGCGCCGATCTACCTGCACGCCAAGACGGCGGTCGTCGACGACACCTGGGCCACCATCGGCTCGGCCAACCTCGACGGGCTCTCCCTCGACCACAACCTCCTCCTCAGCTGGGAGCTCGGGACGGTCGAGCACGAGCAGCTCGCCGCCGGGGCCGTGCACGATCTCGCGCACGGTGCCGACCGGGGTGCCGTAGACCAGCTCGACCGCGAGGCCCTCCAGCTGGTGGACGTGGAACTGGTCGGGATCGGCGACGGGGATCAGCTCGTCGGCGCCCACGAGCAGGCGGGTGCCGCGCAGCGCTTCCGCGGCCGTGCGGTCGGGAACCTCGACGAACCGGACGAGCATCCAGCGAGTGGGGGCGGGCCGCCTCGACGGTGACCGTGCCCGGCGGGCTACCAGGACGGCTCGTGGCGAGCCGGGTGCCCGGAGCGAACCGCTCCTGAGGGGAGTCGGTCTTGATCTCGACGGCGACCTCGCCGTGCAGGCCATGGGCCCGCACGGCGACGCCGACGAGGAACTGCTTGTTATCGGGCTGTGTCGAACGAGATCGATCAACGATCCGTGTCGACGACATCGACCCGCACACCCTTGCGGTGAACGGCACCCGGCGCAGGAGCGCCCCGATCCCGGACGGCGCGGCCCGGGTCCCCGCGCCCGACGGTTCGTCGTCGGCCCCCGCGGTGCCCTCCGCCGGCTCGTCGGTCGTGGTCATCGAGACACTCCCCCGGTCACCGTGAGCAGTCGTCGGCCCGCCTCACGGGTGACGGGTCAGGGGAAGTGTCAGCTCTGGAACACCGGGGGGCAACGACCGGTACGCGAGGTGTGCGTCCGATCGCGCAGGGTCAGGCCTGCGTCCGGGGGTACGTCAGGCGTCGCACGACGAGCTCCGCCGGGCCGCGGTGCCCGGCGAGCGCGAGGCGACCCGCGACGAGGACCCCGAGCAGCCACGTCGCGAGGCCGACGAGGGTGGCCTCGGCGAGGGTCGCGCTCGCGCCCCAGCCGCCCGCCCAGAGGGCGAACACCGCGCAGAACACCACCGACTGCGACAGGTACAGCGTCATCGACCAGGTGCCCGCCGCCGCGAACACCGCGCGCAGGGACCCCCGCCCGATGGCCATCAGGCCGAACAGGCCCAGGAAGCCCAGCGCGCCGGCGTAGCCCCCGGCGGTGTGGGCGGCGCCGGCGAGGGAGGCCGCTGCGCCGGTCGGCGCCCACACCGTCGCCGACCGCGAGGGCCAGCGGCAGCCCGAGCACCACCGCGGCCCCGAGCCCGCCGACGGCCCAGCGGGCGAGGACCCGGCGGTGGGCGGCGGGGTCATCGAGGAATCCCTCGTCGCGCGATCACCACGCCGACCAGCACCCCGGGTGCGGTGAGCAGCGCCGAGTACAGCGTCGTGTTCAGCCAGGCCGCGGGGTGGGCGGCGAGCGCGGCGAGGTAGGTCGACAACGCGATCGTGGGCTCGGTCGGCACCCGCTGCGGCAGCCCGGTGAACGACCCGAGGATCACGGCCATCACCGTGATCACCCCGGCCGCGCCGAGCAGCGTGCGTGACGAGGCCGGACCCGCGCCGTCGCGCGCCAACGCAGGCGCGATCAGCAGCGCGACCAGGCCGTAGGCCCCGAGGATGTCGCCGGAGAACAGCAGCACGCCGTGCAGCAGGCCCAGCACCAGCAGGGCCAGCCCCGCCGGCGGAGCACCCGCTGCGGGCGCGCGCTCCGCCAGCCGCACGAGGCCGTACCCGAGCAGCGCACCGAAGAGCGGGTAGGCGCGGCCGTCGACGAGCGCAGCTGGACGACGGCCACGCCACGGTCGAGGTCGCTCGCACGGCGTCGGGGTAGCCGCGGACGCCGATCGGGCGCCGGTGTGCAGGAAGAGGTGCACGTTCGCGAGGGCGATGAGCAGCGAGCATCAGCCCCGCGCGCCAGGTCGGGCGCCTCGCCCGCCCGCAGGGTCCGATGTGCCTCCTCGGGGGCGCCGGCCGCCTGCCGCCGCCCCCGGTCCCGCCGCCGTCGTGGCGCATCCTGGCCCTCCGGTCCCGGTCGCGCGAGCCGGGCCCCGCCGGGGTGACACCATGGACGGGTGCACCTCACCGACTCCCCCGACGGCACGCCCGTCGACGGGGACCACCGTGTCTGCGAGGCCGTCGAGGCGCTGCCCGACGCGGGGACGATGCACGCCTGGGTCACCCGCTTCGCGCTCCTCGCCGACCCGACCCGCCTGACGCTGCTGCTGTGCATCCACACACGCCGGCGAGAATCTGCGTGTCCGACCTCGGCGCTGGCCGCCGGCCTGAAGGACACGACGACGTCCCAGGCGCTGCGCCTGCTGCGCGCCCAGGGCCTGGTCATCGGCCCAGCGCGAGCCGGTCGCGTCGTGCGCTACCGGCTCGAGGACGAGACCGCGCACGCCCTGCTGCACGAGGTCGCCGGCGCCCACCAGTCGCGCCCACCGCGCAGGCCGCCCCCTCCTCTCTGCCTCCTCCCCCCCCCCCCTTCCCTCCCCCCCCTCCCCTCCCCCCTCCCCCCTCCCCTCTCCTCTCCCTCCCTCCCCCCCCCCCCCCCCCCCCCCCCCCCCTCCCCCCCCCCCCCCCCCTCCCCCCCCTCTCCCCCCCCCCCCCCCCCCCTCCCCCCCCTCCCCCCCCCCCCCCCCCTCTCCCCCCTCCCCCCCCCTCAGCGGACCAGCGCTCCAGCACCTCGGCGAGGATCTGCTCGAGGCGGCGGGTCTCGATGAGGAACGAGTCGTGGCCGTACGGCGACGAGATCACCCGGTCCGGCTCGCGCCGGGCCCGGCCGCGATCTCCGCCTGCTGGTACAGCGGGTAGAGCCGGTCGCTGTCGACACCGCCGATCGACCGTGCGAGCCGTCACGCGCGCCAGCGCCGCCGCCACGCCGCCACGGTCGCGGCCGACGTCGTGGGTGTTCATCGACTCGGTGAGCACCACGTAGCTGCTCGCGTCGAAGCGGCGCACCAGCTTCTCGGCGTGGTGGTCCAAATAGGACTCGACGGCGAACCGCCCGCCCCGCAACGGTCCTCGCCGGGCTGCGGCCGCGGCCGAACCGCTGGGCCAGCTCCGGCTCGCTGCGGTAGGTGACGTGCGCGATCCGCCGCGCGATGCCCAGGCCGCAGGTGGGGGCCCTGAAGACGCGCGTCGTGGTAGTCACCGCCGTGCCAGCAGGGGTCGCTGCGGATCGCGTGCAGCTGCGGCGACGCCCAGGCGATCTGTTCGGCCGAGGCCTGCGCCGGCGACGCCAGCACCAGCAGCGACGCCACCCGCGAGGGCAGCGTCACCGCCCACTCCAGCGCGCGCATCCCGCCCATCGACCCGCCGACGACGGCCGCCCACGCGTCGATGCCCAGGCGCGTCGGCGAGCACCGCCTCGACGGCGACCTGGTCGCGCACGGTCAGTGCGCGGGAACCGCGCTGCCCCACGGCTGCCCGTCGGGGCGCCGGCGAGGACGGCCCGGTCGTGCCCTGGCACCCGCCGAGCACGTTCGGGCACCACCACGAAGAACTCGGTCGGTGTCGAACGCCCGTCCGGGCCCGATCAGCGCCGTCCCACCAGCCCGGCGTGGGGTGCCCGGGCCCGGCGGCCCGGCCGCGTGGCTGTCGCCGGTGAGCGCGTGCAGCACGAGGACCGCGTTGGACCGTCGGAGTTAGCGTGCCCCAGGTCTCGTACGCGAGCGGAACCGCGGGCAGCGCACCACCGGCCTCGAGCGGACGGCCCGCGACGGTGACGAACTGCCGGCGGCCCGGCGGATCACCGACCCGCCAGGCGCCGCGACGGGAGGGGCCCGAGGCGTCGGACGAGTCACGCGGCCTTCGCCGCCCTGAATCCGGCTTCCAGGTCGGCCTTGAGGTCCTCGACGACCTTCGAGCCCGACGGCGAGCCGCACCAGGCCCGGCGTCACGCCGCTGCGACAGCTGCTCTTCCGGTCGAGCTGGCTGTGCGTGGTGGACGCCGGGTGCACGATCAGGCTGCGGACGTCGCCGATGTTGACCAGCTGGCTGTGCAGCTCGGTGCCGTCGACGAACTTCCGGCCGGCCTCGACCCCGCCGCGCAGGTCGAACGACAGCGACCGCGCCCGCGCCGCGCGGCAGGTACTTCTGCGCCGCGGCGTGGAACGGGCTCGACGGCAGGCCGGCGTAGTAGCACCTTCTCGACCTCGTCGCGCTGCTCCAGCCACTCGGCCAGCGCCTGCGCGTTCGGACACGTGCCGCTCGATGCGCAGCGACAGCGTCTCGATGCCCTGCAGGATCAGGAAGCTGTTGAACGGCGCGATCGCCGCGCCGGTGTCGCGCAGGAGCTGGACCCGCGCCTTCGCCGCGTACGCGCCCGGGCCGAGCGCCTCCCAGTACTTGAGGCCGTGGTAGCTCGGGTCCGGCTCGTTGAAGCCCGGGAACGTCGCCGTGGTCCGCCGAAGTCGAACGTGCCGCCGTCGACCAGCACGCCGGCGATCGTGGTGCCGTGGCCGCCGAGGTACTTCGTCGCGGAGTGGACGACGATGTCGGCGCCGTGCTCGATCGGGCGCACCAGGTACGGCGTCGGCACGGTGTTGTCGACGACGAGCGGGACGCCGGCCTCGTGCGCGACGTCGGCGACCCCGCGGATGTCGAGGACGTTGCTGCCCGGGTTGGCCAGCGTCTCGGCGAAGAACAGCTTGGTGTTCGGCCGGACCGCGGCCCGCCACTGCTCCAGGTCGTCCTGGTCGTCGACGAAGGTGACCTCGATGCCCGAGCTTGGGCAGCGTGTAGTGGAAGAGGTTGTAGGTGCCGCCGTAGAGCGACGGGCTCGACACGAAGTGGTCGCCGGCGCTCGGCGAGGTTCAGGATCGCCGCCGTGGTCGGCCGCGCTGCCCGGACGCGAACGCGAGCGCCGCGACCCCGCCTTCGAGCGCGGCGAGCCGCTGCTCGAGCACGTCCTGGGTCGGGTTCATGATCCGCGTGTAGATGTTGCCGGGCTCGGCGAGGCTGAACAGGTCGGCGCCGTGCTGGGTGTCGCGGAAGACGTACGACGTCGTCTGGTAGATCGGCGTGGCCCGGGCGCCGGTGGCCGGGTCGGGCGCGGCGCCCGCGTGGATCTGCTTGGTCTCGAAGGACCAGCCGGACGTGCTCTCGGTCATCAGGTGCTCACTCCGTCGTGTGTGGGTCGGGCGGACGGGCCGGTGGGGTGCTCCCCTCACCGACACAGCTCGTCGAAGGCGTCGAGACGTCGACTCGGCCAGAAACCTTCGAGATCACCACAGACCACGCCCGGAATCCTCGCGCGTGCCCCCGATCGGGGCAACAGCGACCCCGTCAACCCGCGGTCGGGGGCCCGGCGGACCGCACCGCCGCCCGGGTGCCGACGCGCACACCCGCGTCCCGGCGCGGAAACTCGTCGGCGTCCAGCGCGTCGCGCAGCCCCGCCACGACGTCCACGGTTCCCGGATGGCGCGGCCACCCCGGCCGAGGCGACCGTGGAACGCCGACGACGCCGCCAGCGACCGCACCGCGACACCCGGTTCGCCCACCATCGCCCACCGGACCCCGCGCTGCTCGAGGATGTCGCCGACGTCGCCGCCCCCCGCCCGGACGTGATCCCGCAGGACCCGCCCGGTCCACGCCAGCGCACCGGCAGCGTCGCCGGCGGCCGCCGCGACCAGCAGGAGCGCGACGCCCGCGAGGATCGAGGCGTGCCCGGGCGGCGCGTCGTCGACGACCGCGCGCGCCGCCTCCGGCGCCCCGGCCTCGCCCAGCACGACACCCGCGGCCGCCCGCACCGCCCGCGCCTGGCGGATCACCTCGGCGTCGCCGCCGGCCAGCGACTCGGCCACCGCGGCGACGCGCGCGGCGTCGGCCCAGGCGTCGCCCACCCAC
Source organism: uncultured Actinomycetota bacterium (assembly GCA_963770005.1). Classification (GTDB taxonomy): domain Bacteria; phylum Actinomycetota; class Actinomycetes; order Actinomycetales; family Dermatophilaceae; genus Lapillicoccus. The sequence goes on from CAVYNX010000008.1 coordinate 111,153, forward strand.
AGTGCGGCGGCGTACTCCACGAGGGTCGCGGCGCGGTCGCCCGCCAGGTCCTCGGGGACGGCCCCGCTGAGCACCGCGAGGGCGCCCTCGACATCGGCCGTGGCGTCGCGCTGCTGGTGGTGGACGGCCAGCAGGGCCTCGCCGGCGAGCACCGCGAGCGCGGCGGGCACGGGCGGGACCCCGGGGATCGCGCGGGCGGCGGCGGCCCAGCGCAGGCCGTCCACCGCGTGCAGCCGGTCCGAGCACCAGGGAGCGAGACGCGCCACGGTCAGCGCGGCTCGGGCGGGGTCGTCGCCGGCCACTATCTCGTCGACGGCCGCGCGGACGATGGGCAGCCGGTCGTCGAGCCACCGGTACCAGGACCGCTGGCCCGGTCGCCCCAGTCGGACACCCCCGCCACCCGGTCGGCGATCCATCCGTCGCGGGCCGCCGCCGTCGCCTCGGCCTCGCCGGCGGCCCCCAGCGCGTCCGTGCCGTGGGCCCGCACGGTGGTGAGCTGCCGGAACCGGGACGGCCCGCCCGGCCGCGCCGGACCGAGCGCGAGGACGAGGCTGCGGTGCACCAGCACGCCGAGGACCTCCGGCACGTCGGCGACGGTGACGTCCGTCCCCGCTCCCCCGTCCGACGGCGACCGCCGCGTCGAGGGTGAACGGCCCCGGCAGCACCGACAGGCGCCGGTGCAGCGCGTTCTCCTCCGGGGAGGCGTGGGCGAGGCTCCAGGCGACGTTGTCGCGAAGGCTGCGGCGATGGCGCGGGCCGCAGGGCCGGGACGGGTGAGCGCGCCGGGGTCGCGGTCCAGTCCATCGGCGATCTCGGCCCAGGTGAAGACGTCGGCGCGCGCGGCAGCGAGCTCCAGGCCGAGCGGGAGCCCGTCCACGGCCCGGCACACCGCAGCGACGGCCTCGCGGTCGGCGCCGTCGAGGGTGGCGGCCCCGGGGTGGGCGGCGCGCTCGAGCAGCAGGCGGACCGCGTCGCTGGCGGTGAGCGCGGCGAGCGAGGGACCCGCGGGCACCGGCAGGGGGCCGAGGGCCACGACCCGCTCGTCGTCGACGTCGAGGCTCCCGCGACTGGTGGCGAGCACGGTGACCTTCGGTCCGGCGTCGAGCAGGAGGTCGACGGTGTCGGCGACCGCTCCCGCGACGTGCTCGCAGTTGTCGAGCACCACCAGCAGCGCACGGTCGCGCAGCAGGGTGGCGAGCGCGCTGCCCGGGCCCGGGACGGCGCCGAGCGCGGCGATGACCCGGTCGCCCACCGCCGCGGGGTCGGCGATCTGCGCGAGGTCGACGAAGGACACCCCGTCGATGTCGGGGCGGCGGTCGTCGGCGGCCTCGGGCGCCACCGGGGCTTGCCGCACCCGGGGGTCCGACCACGGTGACCAGTCGGTGCGCGCTCAGGGCCGCGGCCAGGGCCTCGCGCTCGGGGGCGCGACCCACGAGGCGGTGGTGCCGGCCGGGCAACGGCCCGGTGTCGACGACCGCGGGAGCCGGCGCCGCCTCGAGCGCGGGGTCCTGCGCCAGGATGCGCGCCTGCAGGCGGCGCAGCTCCGGCCCGGGCTCGAGCCCCAGCTCGGCGTCGAGCAGGCCCCGGACGGTGGCGAACACGTCGAGGGCGTCGGCCTGGCGGCCTGCGCGGTAGAGCGCGAGCATCCGCGTGGCCCACAGACCCTCCCTCAGCGGGGCGTCGGCCAGCAGCGGGACGAGGTCGTCCAGGGCGCGCTCGACGTGTCCGGCGGCGACCAGCGCGTCGAGACAGCACGTGCGGGCTGGCGTCGCCCTCCTCCAGCCGGGCGCGCACCGGGTCGAGCCACCCGCCGTCCGGGACGCCGTCGTACGGGCGCCCCCGCCAGTGGTGCAGGGCCCGGTCGGCGACCGCGACCAGGGCCGGGTCGCCCTCGCCGGCGAGGACGCGGACCCGTTCGGCGTCGGCGAGGAAGACGTGGGAGTCGACGTCGGCCGGGTCGAGGTCGAGGCGGAACCCGCGCTCGTCGCGGAGCAGGACCGACGCCGAGGCGGGCACACCCGGATCGAGGACGCGCCGGAGCCGCCACACCAGCGAGTCCAGCGCCGCGGCGGCCCGCGGCGGTGCGGCGTCGGACCACACGAGGTCGACGAGCCGCGCGGCGGTGAGCGGCTGGTCGCGGTGGACCAGCAGGGCCGCCAGGACGGTCTCCACCCGGCGGCCGCCCAGCGCGTGCGCCACCCCGTCGCGTTCGACCGCGAGCGCCCCGAGATCACAGACGACAGCGCACCCCGACACCGTAACCAGGAACGGACATCTCACGGGCGTGTGTGAGGTCGGTGAGAGGCCGCCGCCGCACGCTCTCGTGCGTACGGGGACCACGCCCCGCCGACCTCCCGCGAAGGAGCAGGACATGCAGACCGCACCCCCGGTCGAGGGACTGGAGACCCTCGACCCCCAGGACCAGGCCGGGGTCGGAGCGACGCTCGGCGCCCTCCTCACGGGGTTCCAGCAGCGCGACGCCGACGCTCTCGACGGCCTGTACACCGAGGACGCCGACTGGGTGAACGCGTTCGGCAGCGTCAAGCGCGGCAACGACGAGATCGTCGCCTACCTGCGCCTCCTGTTCGCCGACGGCAACTTCGACGCCGGCGAGCTGATCGAGCCGCCCGCCATCCGGCTGCGCACGGTCGGGGCCGACGCGGTGATCGTCTCGTCCCACCTGCGGAATCCGCGGCCAGCTGCTCGCCGTCGGTGGCGGCGAGATGGCGGTGCGCGACAACTTCTCGTTCCGCGTCCTGCTTGCGCGGCGACGACGCGACGTGGCGCATCGTCTCGGAGATCTTCTCGGACGCCAACACCCAGCGGAGCTTTGCGGGGCACTCGTGAGCAGCGACGACCCGGCCCGCATCCTGCTCGACCGATTCTTCATCCTCGACAGCATCGCCCGCACGCTGACCGCGGCCTACGCAGAAGCGGCCGACCTCGGCGAGGCCTACGCCACCGCCCGCCGCCTCACCCACGCCGACGGCGAGCGCTGGTGCAGCGAGTGGAGCGCCACCGCGACGCGGGTGCGCGGCGAGGCCGAGGACTCGCTGGCCCGCGGCCACCGCCGCAGCGCCCGGCTGGGCCTGCTGCGGGCCTCGGAGTACTGGCGCCAGGCGTTCTACTTCGTGCGCCACGACCTCGACGCCCCGGTCCTGCAGCAGACCTACGCCGCCCACCGGGACTCCTTCGTCGCGGCCCTCGACCTGTTCGACCATCCCGCCGAGCTGGTCCGGGTCCCCTACGCGGACGACGCCGGCGCGACGACCCTGCGGGGCTACTTCTTCTCCCCCGACGACTCGGGCCGCCGGCGGGCGACGCTGGTGTTCCCTGCGGCTACGACTCGACCGCCGAGGCGGGCTGGCTCGACGTCACCGAGGCCCTCGCCCACGGCTACCACGCAATCGTCGTCGAGGGGCCCGGCCAGGGCGAGACGCTCTACGTGCAGCGCCGGTACTTCCGGCCCGACTGGGAGCAGGTGCTCACGCCCATCATCGACTGGCTGCTGACGCGGCCCGAGGTCGACCCCGAGCGCATCGGGCTGGTCGGGCGCTCCTTCGCCGGCTACCTCGCCCCCCGCGCCGCCACGGTCGAGCACCGCTTCGCCGCCCTGGTCGCCGACCCCGCCCAGCCCGACGTGGCCGCCCATCTGCCCTCGGGAGTGGCGGGCGCGGTGGCGGCCCCGCTGATGTCGGCCGTGACCAAGGTGTCGGCGGAGCGTCGGGAGTTCTTCGGCGCCCGGATGGTCGCGCACGGCCTGTCCTCCGTGGGGGACTACTTCGCGGAGCTCAAGCGCTTCTCGATGCTCGACCACGCCGGGGACATCACCTGCCCGACGCTGATCGTCGAGGCCGAGCACGACTTCGTCGGCGGGGGCGGCGCGACCCTGGCCGCCGCGATGACGGCGCCGACGACCCAGGTCCCGCTGACCGCCGCGACCGGCGCCGACGGGCACTGCGCGGGCACGGCCCGGCTGCAGTGGGCGCGCGTGGTCTACGACTGGCTCGACGACGCTCGCCTGACCCTTTCGCCCCGCGGTCCTTTTTGGCAGCGTGACGACATCGACCCCGGCGACGCCGGTGGACCTCGGCGACCGGACGTTCTGGGCGGCGCCGTGGGACCGGCGCTACGCGGCCTTCGACGCTCTGCCGCGACGACCCCCTCGCGGGCTTCACCGAGCCGGAGTTCCCCGGGTTCGACCCGGCCCCGGCTTCCGGGCGTGGTCCGCCACGCCGACGTCGACCACGTCAGCCGCCACCCCGAGCTGTTCTGTTCCGGCCAGGGCGCGGTGTCGATCCTCGACCTGCCGGCCGAGGCGCACGAGTTCTTCGGCTCGCTGATCAGCATGGACGCCCCTCGCCACACCGAATCCGGCGGCTGGTGGCCCAGGCGTTCACCCCGCGCCGGATCCAGGCCCTCATCGACGACGTCGAGCGCTTCGCGGCCTCCGTCGTCGTCGACCGAGGCCGCCGCGCTCGGGGGGACGGCACGTTCGACCTCGTCACGGAGGTCGCGGCGCCGGTGCCGCTGCTGGTGGTGTGCGACATGATGGGCGTCCCCGAGTCGCGGCGCGACGAGGTCTTCACGCGGTCCAACGTCATCCTGGCCGGCGAGGACCCGGAGTACGTCTCCGACAACCCGCTCGCCGACTACCTGACCGCCGGCGCCGGCCTCTCGGGGCTGATGACCGAGCTCGCCGCCGACCGCGAGGCGGAGCCGACGGACGACGTCACCTCGGCGCTCGTGCACGGCGACGATCGACGGCGAGCGGCTGACCCACCAGGAGATCGCCTCGTTCTTCATCCTGCTCTGCGTCGCCGGCAACGAGACCACCCGCAACGCGATCACCCAGGGCGTCTGGGGCCTGCACCGTTCCCCGAGCAGCGCGCAGCGCTGGAACGCCGACTCGAGGGCCTGATCCAGACCGCGGTCGACGAGATCGTCCGCTGGGCGTCGCCGATCAACTGGATGCGCCGCACGGCCACGCCGAGACGACGGTCGGCGAGCCCGTGTCCCGCGGGGGACAAGCTCCTGCTGGTCTACGGCTCGGCCAACCGCGACGAGCGGTGTTCGACGACCCCGACGCGTTCGGCTCGGGCGCTCTCCGAACCCGCACCCGGGTTCGGCGCCCACGGCCCGCACTTCTGCCTCGGCGCCCACCTCGCGCGCCGCGAGATCGCCATGGCCTTCCGGAGCTCTTCGCGACGATGCCCGGCCTGCAGGTCGTCGGCGAGCCCGACCGGCTCGCCAGCATCTTCGTCAACGGCATCAAGCACCTGCGCGTCGCGGTCTCGCCGTAGCTCTGCTCATGATCGCGGCGAGTGCTCCTCGCGGCTCATGAGGTGGGCCTGACGGAGCAGTGGCGGCGATCATGGGTGCGTTTCCGGCCGCTCGCTCGCCGACGTGGGGCGTGGGGCGTCATGATCGCGGCGAGTGCTCCCGCGAGGCTCGTCGGGCGGGGCCGGAGGGAGCAGCCGCGGTGATCTTGGCGGGAAAATCTCCTTCACGGTGACGAATCCCCGCAGATGTGCGGCCGATCGTCACCGAGAAGGAGAATGTCACTCGCGTCGGTCAGACGGTCGCGGTCTCCTGCGTGGCGGCGTCGGCGCCGAGCGCCGCATCCGTGTCGGCCGCCGCCCGCGCCCGACGAGGACCCGGGGGCCCAGGGCAAAGGCACCGAGAGCCGAAAGGATCAGCACACCCAGCACGACCGGCGCGCCCGGCCCCCGGGCAGGTTGTCGAAGGCCATCGACTGGACCTGGCTCGCGGTGGTCACCGGGGAGCCCCCGTCCTGGCCGGTCAACGTCCGCAGCGGACTCCCCGGCGGCGCGAGCAACAGACCGGGGTTGTACGTCCCGAACCCCGCTCCGCCCGGCAACGCCGTCATCAAGCCACCCGGAGCGCTACCGAACCCGGCCGGCGTCAGCAGTCCCCCGGCCGGAGGCGCCGCCACTCGCGCGGCGTTCTGCGCGGCCGCCTGCTGAGCCGCGATCACTGCTGCGGCACGCCGAGCTTGGGGTCGGGATCAGGGTCCGTCGTCGATGTGCGGGAAGCCCGTCGCGGTCAGGCTCGACACGTGCCCCGCTTCCTCATCCACCATCGCCATGAGCCGCACGAATGCGGCGTCGCGTTCGCCGCCTTCCGCGGCACCGGAGCCCGCCTGCGCCATCGGGCCGGCGCTGGCGTCCTGCGCGTTCGGCGGCCACGAGATCTGGTGGACGGTGGACGGCGGTGCGGACGCGCAGGAAGCGCTGGGCCGGCTTCCCTTGTTCGTGGCCGCGAGCGCTCGACGGTCGCCCAGGTGGCCGACGTCGTCATCCCGTGAGCTCACAACCTGAAGGAGGAGCACGTGTACACCGATGCCCAACCCGTATCCCGCGCCGCTGGCAGGCGCTCGTCGTGCTGGCCCTGAGCCTGTTCATCGTGACGGTCGGCAACACCATCCTCAACGTCGCGCTGCCGACGATCCGCGACGACCTGGACGCGAGCTCGAGCCAGCTGCAATGGATCGTCGACGGCTATCTGCTCGTGTTCGCCGGGCTGCTGCTGACCGCCGGGAGCCTCGGCGATCGCTTCGGTCGCAGCCGGGCGCTCGTCGCGGGCCTCGTCGTCTTCGGCGCGGATCGATGCTGGCGGCGTTCTCCGAGCAGCGCCAACGAGCTGATCGCCTCGCGTGCTCTGATGGGGCTCGGCGCGGCGGCGATCATGCCGACGACCCTCTCGATCCTCACGAACATCTTCCCGGCGAACGAACGGCCGAAGGCCATCGCGGTCTGGGCCGGCGTGTCCGGGACTCGGGATCGCGATCGGGCCGATCACCGGCGGCTGGCTGCTCGAGCACTTCGGCTGGAACAGCGTGTTCCTCGTCAACCTGCCGATCGTCGCGGTCGGGCCTGCTCGGCGCCGCCGCGCTCGTGCCGGAGTCGCGTGACCCGAGTCGCCCGCGGCTGGACATGGTCGGCGCCGGCCTCTCGATCGCCGGGCTCTCCGCCATCGTGTGGGGCCTCATCGAGGCGCCGGAGCGCGGCTGGACGCGACCCGCGATCCTCGGCGGCGTTCGCCGGCGGCGCCGCGATCGCTCGCGGCCTTCGTCGCCTGGGAGCGCCGCACCGACGCACCCGATGCTCGAGGTCAGCGTGTTTCGCAACCTGCGCTTCAGCGCGGCGAGCCTGTCGGTCACGTTCGTGTTCTTCGCGCTGATGGGCGTCGTCTACTTCCTGACGACCTACCTGCAGACCGTGCTCGGCTACACCGCGTTCGAGCACCGGCGTGCGGATGCTCCCCGTCGCCGTTCGGCATGATCGTCGCCTCCCGCACCGTCGGTGCGCTCGACGACCGGCTCGGCGCGCGGTCGTCGTCACCGGCGGAATGACCCCGTGGCCGCGGCGCTGGGCGGCCACGGGCTTCGAGGGTCGAACCGAGCTCGGGTCGATCGGCGTGGGCCCTGTCGATGCTGGGCATCGGCATGGGCCTTGCCATGTCACCCGCGACCGAGGCGATCATGGGCGCGCTGCCGCGAGCCAAGGCCGGCGTCGGCTCGGCCATGAACGACGTCGTCCGCGAGGTCGGCGGCACGCTCGGCGTGGCGGTCCTGGGGAGCATGCTCGGCAGCGGCTACTCGTCCGGGATGGACGGCCGACGGTCGCCGGGCTCCCGGCCGACGCGGCCGAGGCCGCCAGCGACCGCGTCGGCGCGGCGCACGACATCGCCGCGCAGGTCGGCGACGGCACGGCCGACGCTCGTCGGCGGCCGCCGACCAGGCGTTCGTCGGCGCGATGGCGACCACCGCGACGCTCGCCGGGGGCGTCGCGCTGGTCGGTGCCCCGATCGCGCTCGGCCTGCCTGCCCTCGCGCGACGACGCGCCGGCACGAGTCCCGTGGAAGGGAGGTGCCCGCGCCGGCGCCCGCCTGACCCGCGGTGTAACGAATGGGTTCGTCGCCGGACAGAGGGGCCATGAGCCAGGAGACAATCCCGCGGCTGAGCCCGCTGCCGGCGGCGTTCCCGTCCACCGGCGACGCGCTGCACCGGGTCGCCGAGCAGGTCGTCGCGCCGGCGCGCAAACCCCACAACGAGATCGCGCTGCGGGCGACCCCCGGCGGCTTCGGGACGCCGGAGTTCGAGCGCGGCAGGCACGCGCCGGCAGGTGCGGGTCGAAGGGGGCGGAGCTCGTCTAACGCGGGCGCGAGGAGCGCCGCGCGCCACCGAGCACGCCGGCCGGGACGCACTGCTGGTCGCCGAGCTGCTGCCGGCGGACGGCGCATCTCGCGACGAGGCCGCTCGGGGTCGATCCGGCAGCGGCGCGGGGCTCGCCGCTGGTACGCGTTCGCCGCCGCGATGCTCGCCCGGTTCGGGACGGCCGCCGCGCGGAGGAGACCCCCACGCCGGTCCGCCTGTGGCCCGAGCACTTCGACATCGCGATCGAGATGGGCGGAGGCCGGCGGGCGACGCGCGAACTACGGCGTCTCGCCCGGGGACGGCGGCATCGCCGAGCCCTACCCTACGTCGGCCCCTGGACCGCCAAGGTCGCGGGCGAGCTGTGGAACGCGACCGGCTTCCGCGGCGCCGAGCTCGGCCTACGCCGAGCTGCTCGCGGATCGCGATCAGCCGCCGCCGCGCTCGAGTTCTTCACGACGCGCAAGCTGTCGCACTGGCGACGACACCGGAAGGAGCGAGGCATAAACGAGAACAGGTCGGTGTGACGCGTGACGAGTGGCATCGGGTGCTCGCGGCCGCGGAGCTTCCGAGGGTCGCGTCACGACCGTCGCGGCCGGTCACAAGAGCGTGGCGCTCGTGCACTTCGACGGGCGGTTCTCGGCGCTCGACAACCACTGCCCCCACCAGGGTGGCCCGCTCGGCGAGGGCTCGATCGAGAACGGGCTGCTGCGCTGCCCGTGGCACGGCTACGACTACTGCCCGCTCGACGGCAAGCTCGCCCGGGTTCGAGGACGCGGCGATCACCTACCCGCTCGAGATTCGTGACGGCGAGGTCTACGTCGGGTCGAGGAGGACCCGCACGTCCGCACCGTCTCCGACGTGATGGCGCGAGACGATGGTCGGCTGGGGCGTCACGCACGTCTTCGGGATGGTCGGCCACTCGAACCTCGGGCTCGCGGACGCGCTGCGCCGCCAGGAGGAGGCGGCAAGCTGACCTACATCGGGATCCGGCACGAAGGCGCCGCCGCGTTCGCGGCGTCCGCCTACGGCAAGCTCACCGGCCGGCCCGCCGCCTGCCTGACGATCGCCGGCCCGGGCGCGACGAACCTGCTGACCGGGCTCTAGGACGCGAAGGTCGACCGCGCGCCGGTGCTCGCGCTGACCGGCCAGGTCGACACCCAGGTGCTCGGCCCCGGCGCGTTCCAGGAGGTCGACCTCGCCGGCGCGTTCGGCGCCGTCGCCGCTGGAGCCAGCCGGTGCTGCGCGACTCGAACCCGGTGGAGCTGATGAACATCGCCTGCAAGAACGCGCTGCTCGGCGCGACGTCGCGCACCTGATCTTCCCGGACGAGGTCCAGACGCTGCGGGCCCCGGAGGACGGGGGCCGGCGGTCCCGACGGCCGGATCACGGCGCAGGAGATCGAGCCGCCGGCCGAGTCGATCGAGCACGGCGCTGGCGCTGCTCGCGGTGCACGGCGGCCGGTGATCGTCGTCGGCCACGGCGCCCGCTTCGACATGGCGGCGGTCACCGCGCTCGCCGAGCAGCTCGGCGCGCCGGTGATCACGACGTTCAAGGCCAAGGGCCAGATCGCGGACGAGCACCCGCTCGCCGCCGGCGTGCTCGGCCGCAGCGGCACGCCGGTCGCGAGCTGGGTGATGAACGAGGCCGACCTGCTGCTCGTGCTCGGGGCGTCGTTCTCCAACCACACCGGGATCTACGCCGGCCACCCGATCATCCAGGTCGACTTCGACCCGATGCAGCTCGGGCAAGTTCCATCCCGTCGCGGTCCCGGTGTTGGGTGAGATCGGCGTCGACCGTCGAGCTGCTGCGCGCACGGCTCGCCAGGCGGATCGCAGACCGACGACCAGGCGGCGCAGCTCGCCGAGCGCTGGGCGATCTGGCGCGCCGAGAAGGCGAGCCGGGCCGCCGACGACCGCGGCGCCGGGCGTCAACTCCGCCGCGGTGTTCGCCGCGCTGACCGCCAGATGCCCGACGATGCCGTGATCGCGGTCGACGTCGGCAACCACGCCTACTCGTTCGGCCGCTACTTCGAGTGCACCGGCACACGGTGCTGATGTCGGGGTATCTCGGCTCGATCGGGTTCGGCTACCCGGCGGCGATGGGCGCCTGGGCCGCGGCGCCGGACCGCCCGATCGTCGCCGTCACCGGCGACGGCGGGTTCGCCCAGTACATGGCCGAGCTCACGACCGCGGTCAAGCACGGGATGAACATCACGCACGTGCTGCTCAACAACGGGCAGCTCGGCAAGATCAGCAAGGAGCAGCGCGCCGGCGAGTGGGACGTCTGGCAGACGTCGCTGCACAACCCGGACTTCTCGGCCTACGCGCGCAACTGCGGCGCGCTCGGCGATCCGCGTGACCGACCGCGCCGAAGCTCGACGCCGCGCTCGCCGAGGCCGTCGCGTACGACGGCCCGGCGATGGTCGAGGTGATGACCGACCCCGACCTCATCTGAGCACGAACAGGACGCGAAGGCGCCGTGAACGAGCTCACCGCCGAGGCAGGCGGAGCTGTGCGAGCGAGCCGGACCGATTACTCCGACCTCAAGGCGTTCTTCATCAACTGCACGCTCAAGCGCAGCCCCGAGCACTCCCACACGCAGGGGCTGATGGACATCTCGATGGAGATCATGCGCCGCAACGGCGTCGAGGTCGACGGCATCCGTGCGATCGACCACCGGATCGCCACCGGCGTCTGGCCCGACATGACCGAGCACGGCTGGGAGCCGACGACTGGCCGGAGATCTTCGAGCGGGTGATGGCGGCCGACATCCTGGTGATCGGGATGCCGATCTGGCTCGGTGAGAAGTCGTCGGTCGCGACGCAGGTCATCGAGCGGCTCTACGGCAACTCGCATCTGCTCAACGAGGCGGGCCAGTACCGCTACTACGGCCGCACCGGCGGCTGCCTCGTGACCGGCAACGAAGACGGCATCAAGCACTGCGCGATGAACGTCTTGTACTCGCTGCAGCACCTCGGTTACGCCATCCCGCCTGTGGCCGAGATGCGGGCTGGATCGGCGAAGCCGGACCCGGTTCGTCCTACCTCGACGAGGGCTCGGGCGGGCCCGAGAACGACTTCACCAACCGCAACACCACGTTCGCCACCTGGAACCTGCTCCACATGGCCCGCATGCTCAAGGACGCCGGCGGCATCCCCGGCGCACGGCAACCAGCGCTCCGAATGGGACGCCGGCGCCCGGTTCGACTTCCCCAACCCCGAGCACCGGTAGGAGATGTCGCGCGGGCTCGTGGCCGTCAGCCGTCCACGTAGTCGAACTCGAACCACACCCTGGTCCGGCGGCCCTCGCGCGTCATGCCCCACCGGCGCGTGAGCCGCTCGACCAGGAAGAGCCCGAAGCCGCCGTTGCCGTCGGACGCCATCGCGCCGGGGTTCGGGACGAACCCCACGCCGCCGTCGGTGACCTGCACGCCAGAGGTTTTCGTTATTCGGGGTCGCCGCGACGACCACGTCGCCCGCGCTGCCGCCGTGCCGCACGGCGTTGGTGACGATCTCGCTCAGGATGAGGACCAGCGAGTCGAGTCGGTGAGGGGGGCACCAGGTCCGAGCAGCGCGAGGCGAGCCACGCCCTCGCCGCGCTCACCGAGGCGGGCGCTGCCGGAAGGGAGACGCTCTAGGGCCCCGCTCACCGAGCCTCGAACTCGCCGACGTCGCCATGCCCGCCATGGTACGGCCCCCGAGCGAAACGGCCGTATGGTCTCACCCATGGGCCAGGGAGCTTCCGGCGGGATCGACCGCGCCCAGGTCCGGCTCGCGGAACTGGTCGGCGCGCTCTCGCTCGGCATCGACCTCGGTTTCGGGCAGCCGATGGAGCACGTGCTGCGCCAGTGCCTGATCGCGCTGCGGCTCGCCGAGGGGCTCGGGCTCGACGAGAGCAGCGCGCGGTCGTCTACTACACCGCCCTGCTGATCAACGTCGGCTGCCATTCGGACGCCCACGAGCAGGCGAAGTGGTTCGGCGACGACATCGCCTTGAAGTCGATCAAGTACGACCACGAGCCGCGGAGCCTGCGGATGGCGGCGACGGGGATGCGGTTTCTCGGTCCGGCCATCCCCCGCTCCACCGGTTCCGGCTCGGGCTCGAGTTCGCCCTCTCGGGCCGCCGCGAGGTCGACGGGATGATCGCGCATCACGCCCGATCGCGCGCTCCATGGCGGAGCAGCTCTCGCTGTCGGACGCCGTGCTCGACGCGCTCGGCGCCGCGTACGAGCGCTGGGACGGCCGCGGCTGGCCGGGCGAGCTCGAGGGCGAGGACGTCCCGCTCGCCTCCCGCATCTCGCAGGTCGCCGAGTACCTCGAGGTCGCGAACCGCCTCGGCGGCGTCGCGGGCGCGAAGCGCCTCGCGCGCGAGCGGCGCGGAGGCACTTCGACCCGGTGGTCGCCGACCTGATGGAGGCCGAGGCGGACGTCATCCTGTCGGGCCTGGACACCGTCGGCGTGGCGCGCCGTCATCGACGCCGAGCCTGGGCTCGCGGTCGTGCTGACGGCGAGCGGTTCGACGCCGCGCTCCTGGCGATCGCGGGCTTCGTCGACCTCAAGTCGCCGTACTTCCTCGGCCACGCGCGAGCGGTCGCCGACCTCGCCGCAGAGGCGGGCGCTTCGGGCTGCCCGAGGCGGACGTGCGCGTGCTCGCCGCGCCGGTCTCGTGCACGGCCTCGGCCGGCTCGGGGTCTCGAACGCGATCCTGGACAAGCGCGGGCCGCTCGGCGCCGGCGAGTGGGAGCGCGTCCGCCTGCAGCCGTATCTGACCGATCGCATGCTGCGCCAGTCGGAGGCGCTCGCGCCGGTCGCGCGGATCGCGGTGCAGCACCGGGAGCGCCTCGACGGCTCCGGCTACCCGCGCGGGCTCTCGGCGCCGCGATCTCCCGCGAGGCGCGGATCCTCGCCGCCGCGGACGCCTACCAGGCGATGCGCGAGCCACGTCCGCACCGCCCAGAGCGCTCCGCCGAAGACGCCGCGGCCGAGCTGCGGGCCGACGTCAAGGCCGGCCGCTTCGACGCCGACGCCGTCGAGGCGGTGCTCGGCGCCGCCGGCCACCGCGTCCCGCGTCGCCGCGAGGGACCGGCGGGACTGACGCCGCGCGAGGTCGAGGTGCTGAGGCTGCTCGCGCGCGGGCTCTCGAACAAGGAGATCGCCGAGCGGCTCGTGATCTCCCCGAAGACGGTCGGCCAACCACGCCGAGCACATCTACGCGAAGATCGACGCCCCGACCCGCGCCGCCGCCGGCCTGTTCGCGATGCAGCACGGCCTCCTGCCCGAGGAGGAGTTCCCCGCGCGCGTCCCGGCCTGAGCGATCAGCCGACCTGCAGCGCCTGCATGTTCTTCATCATCACCGCCTCGGTCTTGTGCAGCTCGTCGGCGGGGCTGAACATCACGATCTCGGTGCCGGGCTCGTGCTTGACCGGGACGTGGCCGGGCGGCGTGTAGAAGGCGTCGCCGGCCTCGAACACCTCGTCGCGATCGGCGTAGCGGAACGTCACCCTGCCGGTGACCACGTAGCCCCAGTGCGGGCACTGGCACCGATCGTCCGGGAGGCCCTTCATCAGCGGCGTCGCGTCGATGTCCTCGCGGAACGTCGTGAAGTTCACGGTGTAGCCCTCGAGCAGGTCGGACCGGTCCACCACCGGGCCGAATTCCCCGCCCCGCGTCGCGCTGTCCCTCGAAACCTTCGGCATTCCGTCGCCTCCTTCGTTGGTGTGTGACGGCAGGCTAGGCGCGGCGAGAGCGCGGGTCATGAGACGTTTGACCCATCTTCCGGGCGTGCGGTAAGACGAGCCGCGGGCATGTCACCAACGCCCCGACGAGTCCGAACGATTGGAGCACCGATGGGTCTCTCATGGCAGCAAGGGCCGCTGGGCCGCAACCCCAGCGGGCGGTTCCTGACTCCGGGGATGCCGGAGCGCCTGCTCTACGCCGAGCCGCTGCGGCGCCGGCTGCGCGCCGTGCTCGGCGGCAGCACCGTGGTGCAGAGCGACGATGCCGTCCTGCTCTTCGAGCCCGGTCGCTACCCGGTCGCGTACTTCC
>CAVYNX010000009.1:0-207257 GCA_963770005.1 uncultured Actinomycetota bacterium
ATGTGGTCGAGCTGCAGAACTGGATGGCCGGCATCCTGAAGTGGCACTACGACTGCCGCCGATACGGGGCCGCCGACCTGGCCCGCCGCGCCCACGGCTTCGTACCGGGACAGCTCCCGGGCCTGCCGATCGCCGCCAGTCGTCAGAGGGCGTCGATCGGCGCCCTCTGACGGGCCGAGCGTTCTGATGGACAGACCGGTCGATCGGGAACGAATCGCTTCACCCGTTCGAGGATCGTGGCGTGCCGGTGCGGAGGGTAGGGCTCTGGCCGGAGGCGATCATCCATGGAACAGACCGCGTTGCGTCCCAAACCGATGCCGGGCCGGGAGCCGGGTGGCGGCCGCCCGACTCCCGGCCCGGTCCGCCGCCCGCACGCCGCACGACGGCGCGGGCGACGGCTCATGACCCTGCTGTTCAGCCTGTTCGTCGGGGCGGTCCTCGTGCTGTCGGGGATCGGCCTCGGCACCGTGGGCGCCACGGTGATCGGGATGAGCAAGCTCGCCGACCTGCGGAGGGAGGCGGGCGAAGCGGGCGGTGCGCCGGGGGCGTCCGGCCCGGCGCAGGAGTCGGCGGAAGGCCCGGCGGAGGGATCGGTTCAGGGGCCGGGCGGCTCCAAGTCGGCCCCAGGAGACGGGAGTTCCGCCTCGCCGAAGAACCCGTCCCGGGATCCGCGGAGCGAGCAGCACCGAGAGCGGCCCACCCTGGGTGTGGAGGCCGTCGACTCCGCCAAGGGCCCGGGCGCGCTCCTCGTCGGCGTGCACGTCCCCGGACCCGGCTACACCGCGGGTCTCGTACGGGGTGACGTGCTGCTCGTCTTCGGCAGGACCCGTGTCGACTCGGCCGCCGACCTCGCGCGGGCCGTAGCCGCGGCCCGCCCCGGCACCGCGGTCACGCTCACACTGCGGCACGCGAGCGGCGGCTACCAGCAGCTGTCGGTGACCCCCGGCGTCGTCACCTGACGCACCGGCGCAACGGTCACGCCGGACCGGCGTCACACGGCCACCCTGAAGTGGCTCGTCAACCGGCCCTCGTCGTCCAGCACATGAAAGGCGAATCCGGGAGGCGCCTCCCGGTCCGCCGCACCCTCGCCCTCCCACGGCAGCCGCAGGGTCCAGGTCACTCCGGGCCCGACGACCAGCGGCCGCCCGCCGAACGCCGTGGCCGCGGGCGTGTGGGCGTGCCCGGTGATGATCCCGGCGACCTCGCCCCTGCGCGCTAGCAGCGCGGCCAGCGCCGACGGCCGGCGCAACTGATAGGCGTCCGGCAGCGGATGGTGCAGCGCCACCGGCGGGTGGTGGAAGGCGAGCAGTGCGGGCAGCCCGTCGAGTTCGTCGAGCGTCTCCTCGATCCAGCCGTACGTCTCCTCGTCCAGCTCTCCCTCGTCGCTGCCCGGCACGCTGGAGTCGCACATCAGGACGGCCGCGTCGTCGAAGACCCGCACGCTGTTGACGGGCCCGTCGCCCGCCGGTTCGCCGAGCAGTGCCTTGCGGTAGGGGGCGCGGCTGTCGTGGTTGCCCGGACACGTCAGCACGGGGAACGGGGCGGCGCGGTCGCGCAGCCCCAGGATGCGCGCGGCCTCCTCGTACTCGGCCTCCGTCCCGTGGTCCGCGATGTCCCCGGTGACCAGCAGGGCGTCCACCTGGCCCGGCAGCTCCCACAGCCGGTCCCGCACCCGCTCGGCGCGCTCCGTCGCCCGCCCGGTCCCGTCGAGATGCAGGTCGCTGATGTGCGCGAGCACGAGCATGGTGGTTTCCGCCCCCCCCAGGGTGACAGTTAATGGCTTGTGCGTATCCAAGCATTAGAACTAATGGTTGGGCAATCGGGGATCGTTAAATGTCTTGGCCATGCCCCCTCCGCCGGGCCACGATGGGGCCCATGCTGAGCACCCTTCTCGCCTTCCTCGGCGCCTGCACCCTGATCGCGGCCTCGCCCGGACCGAGCACGGTGCTGATCATCAGGCAGTCCCTGCAGAGCAGGCGTTCCGGATTCCTGACGGTGCTGGGCAACGAGACCGGCGTCTTCGTGTGGGGAGTCGTCGCCGCGTTCGGCCTCACCGCGCTGCTCGCCGCCTCCGAGATGGCGTACGACGTGATGCGCGTCGTGGGCGCCGTCGTGCTCGTCGTCTTCGGCGTGCAGATGCTGTGGCAGGCGCGGCGCGCCAAGGGCGCGGCGGACGACGGCCCGGGCCAGGACGGCGGGAAGAGCGGCTGGACCTCCTACCGGACCGGCCTGCTGATCAACCTCGCCAACCCCAAGGCGGCGATCTTCGCGATGTCCTTCCTCCCTCAGTTCGTGCCGGAGGGCGCCCCGCACCTGCCCACCATGGTCGGGCTCGCCGCCCTCTGGGCGGTCTACGAGATCGGCTACTACAGCCTGTACGTCTGGTTCGTCGGCCGGATGAAGACCGTGCTGTCCCGGGCCGGCGTACGGCGCAGGCTGGAGCAGGTCTCCGGAGGAGTGCTGCTGCTCCTCGGCGCCCGCCTCGCCCTGGAGAGCTGATGCCGTCACCGGAAGACGCTGTCGCGAAAGTCGTGGTGACCGGCTCGCGCAGCCCCCGCTGTCCGGGCAGGATGCTGCCCGTAGCCCCTTTTGACCCACGGAGGCCCGGATGACCGGCACGCCCGCGCCCTTCACCGCCGACGACTACCAGGCACGGATGGAGCGCGCCGCGCGGGCCGCCGCCGACGCGGGGCTCGCCGGGGTGCTGGTCGCGCCCGGACCCGACCTCGTATGGCTCACCGGCTACGCGCCGCCCGCGGCCACCGAGCGGCTCACCCTGCTGGTGCTCGCCGCCGGACAGGACCCCGTACTCGTCGTGCCCACCCTGGAGGCCCCGGACGCCGAGAAGGCGGCGGGCGCGCCCGCGCTGACGCTGCGCGACTGGACCGACGGCAAGGACCCGTACGCGACGACGGCCCCGCTCCTCGACGCCGCGGGCCGCTTCGGGGTCAGCGACAACGCCTGGGCGCTGCATCTGCTGGGCCTCCAGACGGCGCTGCCCGGCACCTCGTACGTCTCGCTCACCGAGGGACTGCCGATGCTCCGGGCCGTCAAGGACACGGCGGAACTGGAGCGTCTGGCGGCGGCGGGAGCGGCCGCGGACACGACGTACGAGGAGATCCTCAAGGTCTCCTTCGCCGGTCGCCGTGAGTCGGAGGTCGCCGGTGATCTCGCGGACCTGCTGCGGCGGTTCGGGCACTCACAGGTGGACTTCACGGTCGTCGGCTCGGGACCGAACGGCGCCAACCCGCACCACGAGGCGGGCGAACGCGTCATCGAGAACGGCGACATGGTCGTCCTCGACTTCGGGGGACTGAAGCACGGCTACGGCTCCGACACCTCACGCACCGTGCACGTCGGCGAGCCGAGCGCCGAGGAGCGGCGGGTCCACGACGTCGTCCGCGAGGCCCAGGAAGCGGCGTTCCGGGCCGTGCGGCCGGGCATCGCCTGCCAGGACGTCGACCGGGTGGCCCGCGCGCACATCACCGAGGCCGGGTACGGCGACCGCTTCATCCATCGCACCGGACACGGCATCGGCGTCACCACCCATGAACCGCCCTACATGATCGAGGGCGAGGAACAGCGGCTCGTGCCCGGGATGTGCTTCTCCGTGGAGCCCGGAATCTATCTGCCGGGCCGTTTCGGAGTACGTATAGAGGACATCGTGACGGTCACCGAGGACGGCGGACGCCGCCTCAACAACACCTCCCGGGAGTTGGCCGTCGTGCACTGACCACCCCCAGGAGACCCCGGACCCCGAACGGCAGACGGCGCGACCATGACCCAGGCAGCGACACCCACCGCGGACACCGTGAGACGGCTCGTCCGCTCCCTGCTCCCGGACGGCGACGGGCCCGAGATCCGGCCCGTCGCCGAGGGCGGCGAGCACTCCACCTGGTTCGTGGGCGCACGCCATGTGCTGCGGCTCGCCCCGGACCGCGAGGCCTCCCAGCGCCAGCGACGCGAACTGCGGCTGCGCGACCTGGTGCGCCCCCACATCGGGGTCTCCGTGCCGGTGAGCATCGCGCACGGCGAGTGGGCGAGCGGTCTGACGTACACGCTCGACACGCTGATCCCCGGCGGCTCCGGCGAGCGGCAGGACGTGTCCGCCGTGGGCGAGGCCGACCTGGCGGGACTGCTCACGGGGCTGCGCGAGGTGCCGGTGCGCCAGGCCGAGGCGTTCGGCGTGCCCAGGGCAGCGCCCCGGTCCCTCGAAGTGCTCCGGACCGCCGCCGAACGCGCCGCCGAACAACTCGCCGCGGCCGACGAGTTCGACCCCGCCCGGCTCCAGCAGCTCACCGCGGCCGCGGCCGGTCAGCTCGCCGTGCAGCCCGGCGCCGCCTTCCTCGTCCACCACGACCTCAAGGGCGAGCACCTCGTGGTCAGCGCCGACGGACGCGTACGCGGCGTCCTCGACTGGACCGACGCGGTGGTCGGCGACCCGGCCGAGGACATCGCGGGCCTCGCCCTCGCCGTCGGCGCCCCCGCCGCCGTCCGCGCGGCCACCCTCGCCGGTTACGGCGCCCGCCCCTGTCTGCGCGGCCTGTGGCTCGCCCGCTGCGACACCCTGACCCGCCTCGCCGACCGCCTCCGGAACCGTGACAACAGCCCTTTGCCGCTCCTCCGCTCCCAACTGCGGCGCTCCTGGGAGGCGATCCTGCTGGAGCGGGTCACGGAACTGCGGGACGAGACGGACGAGACGCTCTAGGGGGAGTTCGAAAGCGGGGGCCGGGGGCGGCGCGCGTAAACGCTTGCGCAAGCGTTTACGTCACCCCTGCAGAAGCACCACGCACGACTCGCCCGGCAGGCTCAGTACCCCGTCCGCCCCCGGAACCTCCACCGGCTCCCACGCCGCCAGTACGCGGGCCGGCCGACTGCCGAGGGGGATCGCCGCGGGGTCCTTGCCGAGGTTCACGGCCACCCGGACGTCACCGCGGCGGAAGGCGAGCCAGCGGGTGCGCTCGTCGAAGGCGACCTTGACGTCCGCGAGGTCGGGGTCGGTGAGGTCCGGCTGGGTGTGCCGCAGGGCGATGAGTTCGCGGTACCAGTCGAGCACGCGCGCGTGGAGCCCGTTCTCCGGTTCGGACCAGTCCAGGCAGGAGCGGTCACGGGTGGCGGGGTCCTGCGGGTCGGGGACGTCCTCCTCGGCCCACCCGTGCGCCGCGAACTCCCGGCGCCTGCCCCGGCGTACGGCCTCCGCGAGCTCGGGATCCGTGTGGTCCGTGAAGAACTGCCAGGGCGTGCCCGCCGCCCACTCCTCGCCCATGAACAGCATCGGCGTGAACGGCCCGGTCAGCGTCAGCGCGGCCGCGCAGGCCAGCAGGCCGGGGGAGAGGGAGGCCGAGAGCCGGTCGCCCTGTGCGCGGTTGCCGATCTGGTCGTGGGTCTGCGTGTACCCCAGGAGGCGGTGTGCGGAGACCTTCGTGAGGTCCAGCGGGCGGCCGTGACGGCGACCGCGGAAGCTCGAATACGTGCCGTCGTGGAAGAAGCCCGTGGTCAGCGTCTTCGCGACCGAGGCGAGCGGGGAACGGCCGAAGTCCGCGTAGTAGCCCTGCGCCTCACCGGTCAGCGCGGTGTGCAGCGCGTGGTGGAAGTCGTCGTTCCACTGCGCGTGCAGCCCGAGCCCGTTCTCCTTGCGGGGCGTGATGATCCGCGGGTCCGCCAGGTCCGACTCGGCGACGAGGAACAACGGCCGGCCCTGCTCCTCGGCGAACTCGTCGACGGCGGCCGACAGCTCCTCCAGGAAGTGACACGCGCGCGTGTCGTGCAGCGCGTGCACGGCGTCCAGCCGCAGCCCGTCGAACCGGTAGTCGCGCAGCCACGCCAGCGCGCTGCCGAGCAGGAACGCACGCACCTCGTCCGAACCGGGCGCGTCCAGGTTCACGGCGGCGCCCCAGGGCGTGTGGTGCGTCTCCGTGAAGTACGGCCCGAAGGCGGGCAGGTAGTTGCCGGACGGCCCCAGATGGTTGTGCACGACGTCCAGGACCACACCGAGCCCCAGCTCGTGCGCCCGGTCGACAAAGCGCTTCAGCGCCTCGGGGCCGCCGTACGGCTCGTGCACGGCCCACAGCGACACCCCTTCGTACCCCCAGCCGTGCCGCCCGGGGAACGGGCACAGCGGCATCAACTCGACGTGCGTCACGCCCAGTTCCACCAGATGCCCGAGCCGCTCGGCGGCCGCGTCCAGCGTTCCCTCGCGCGTGTACGTGCCCACGTGCAGCTCGTACAGGACGGCGCCCGGCAGCCCGCGCCCCGCCCATTCCGCACGCCACGCGTACCGCTCGTGGTCGACGACCGCGCTCAGCCCGTCGGGCCCGTCCGGCTGCCTGCGCGAGCGCGGATCGGGCAGTACGGGGCCGTCGTCCACCGCGAACCCGTACCGCGTCCCGTCCTGCGCCTCGGCCTCCCCCGTCCACCACCCCACGCGCTCCGGATCGGGCTCCAGCGCGCGCGTGGTGTCCGCGCAGTGGAGCGTCATGCGGTCGGCCTGTGGTGCCCACACCTCGAACTGCACGGACGGTTCTCCCTCGCTGCTCACCGTGACGTCGCCGGTCCCATGGTGCGTCAAACGAGATCAATTCACCTTCGAATCCTCCGGATCGAACGACTTGAAAGGACCGGATCCGACGTAGGTGCTCCTCTGAAGTGCTGCGTTTTCTGGACACTCCGGCCGCGCTGCCAGACAATCGGCTCCGTGACGTCGTCCTCCGAGTTCCACACCTATCCCGCTCCCGCGCGGTTGTCGGACGCCGAGCGCGACCGGGCGCTGAGGGTGCTGCGGGAGGGCGTCGCCCTGGGAAGGCTCTCGCACGACACGTTCGTACTGCGGATGGAACTCGCGTTCGCCGCCCGCACGTTGGACGAACTCGCCGCGCTCACCGCCGACCTGCAGACGGAGAGCCGTTGGTCGCGGGTGCTGTTCGGCGCGGTCGAGGCGGTCTCCGGCTTCACCGTGCGGCTGCGCAGGGCGTGGCAGGCGGAGCGGCTGCCCAAGCTGCTGCTGCCGCGGCCGGACAACCGGTACCCGCTGCGCATCGGGCGCGACCCGGCCAGCGGTCTTCGGCTCAGCCACGAGACGGTGTCCCGTGTGCACGCCGAACTCACCCGCCAGGGCGGTATGTGGGTGCTGCGGGATCTGGGCTCGACCAACGGTACGTCCGTGAACGGGCGGCGTGTGATCGGTGCCGCCGTTGTCCAGGTCGGTGACCAGGTCAGCTTCGGGCGGATGGCGTTCCGGCTCGCTGCGGACTGACGCTTCGCTGTGCGGGAGGGTGGTCCTGCAGCTGCTCGTTCGTCGGCTGCGGGTTCGCTGTGGCCGGTCGCGCAGTTCCCCGCGCCCCTATCGGGGCGCGGAGCCGAAGTCTCCACCCGGGCCGTCCCGGCCGATGTGAACGTTTCGGCCGTGTCGTGGTGTTGACGTACCTCCGTAGTCGTGACTCACTGTGCGTACGCCATGCACAACAAGTGATCCGATGGCTCTTCACAGCGGAGGTCAAGACGCTGCCGCCACTCCTCCGCTATCTGTCCGTCGACGAGCTTGGCGTGCGGGCGGCCGCGCTCGTCGACCGCCGCCCACGGGACGCCCGGCTGCGCCAAGTGGGCACGTCACGGGCCGGACTGCCCCTGTTGCTGCTGTCCGTCGGACACGGCAGCCGCCAGGCCCTGATCGTCGCGGGACCCCACGCCAACGAGCCGGTGGGCGGCGCCACCGCCCTGCGACTGGCCGAACGGGCCCTCGCCGACCCCCGGTTGTGCGACGGCGCCGACGTGACCTGGAACCTGCTGCTGTGCCTCGACCCCGACGGTGCCCGCCGCAACGAGGGCTGGCTGTCGGGCCCGTACACCCTCGGCCACTACTTCCGGCACTTCTTCCGCCCCGGTTTCCTCGAACAGCCCGAGTGGCTGCCCGACGGCGCGGCGGCGGCCGCCCTGCCGGAGACCCGCGCCCTGCTCGCCCTCCAGGACGAACTGCGGCCCTTCTTCCAGTGCTCCCTGCACGGCGTCGACGTGGGCGGCGGTTTCGTCGAGCTGACCCGCGACCTGCCCGGACTCGCGCCGCGCCTCGCGCACATCGCGGGGCGCCTGGGCATCCCGCTGGAACTCGGGTCGTACGACACGCTGTACTGGCCGACCCTCGGGCCCGCCGTCTACCGGATCCCGCCCCCGCGGCGGGGCGACCTGGCCGCGGCCATCACGGAGGCGGCGGTCGAGTCCACCTGGTTCCACCCGCACCCGTACGGCACGGTGACCGCCGTCGTCGAGGCGCCCATGTGGGGCGTGGCGGCCGTGGGGGACGCCTCGACGCCCGCGGACGCCGACGGGGCCCTGCGGGCCGTCAGCCGCACGCTGCGGCGCGACACGGCCCTTCTGGAGGCCCTGCTGGCCCGTATCCGCCCCTCCCTGGACACGGCTCCGGACGCGGACCGTCTCCTCGCACCGGTCGACGACTATTTACTGGTCTGCCCCGGCCTCGCCGACTCCTGGGACCCCGACACCGGTCCGGACACCGACGCGGACGGCGGCGCGCGCCCGCTGCCTCCGCTCGACACGGCCCGGCTGACCGCGCTGCGCATCTCCGGGCGGCGGATAGCGCTGCGCACGGCGGGGCTGCTGCGCCAGCTGGTTACCGCTGCCGGGCACGATCCGTCCGGCGCGACGGCGGACCTCGACCGGCTCATCGACGAGTGGTGCGCGGACTACCACGACGGCCACGGGGCACGCTGGATCCCGGTGGCGCGGCAGGTCGAGTACCACGCGCGCGTGGTGCTCGCCGCGTTCGACCTGGCGCGGCACCAGGCACCCGTCCCGCCTCCCGGCGCGAGTCCGCTCGGCACGCCTCCGAGGAGGGCCGAAGTGCCGTTCGAGTGAGTCGGGGTGGGCCTCGGGGCCTTGTGTGCCGATGCACAGGCAATGACGAACACTCACAAAGCGACGGCGGCGGTACGGGCCTGTCTGCTGACCGCCTGTGCCCTCCTCGTGGCGGGTTCCGGGCCGGCCCGGGCGGCGGCGCCCCCGGAGTCGCTCGCGGGCAACTGGCTCTACGTCACCGTCACCCGCGGCGACGCCCGCTCCAGCGACACGCGCGGCACGCTGCTGCTGTGCGACCCGCCCCAGGGCCACGCGCACGCGGTACGGGCCTGCGAGGAACTCCGCGCCGCGGGCGGCGACATCGGCCGCATCCCGCCCAAGGAGGTCTACTGCCCGATGATCTACGCGCCGGTGACGACCTCCGCGCGCGGAGAGTGGGGCGGCCGCGCGGTCACGTACAAGGAGACGCACTCCAACTCCTGTGTGATGGCGGCGCGGACGGGATCGGTGTTCGCCCTCTCGGACTGAGCCGTTCGCAGTGAACCGCCGGGCACGCGCGTGAGCCGACCGCCGGGCACGCGCGCGTGCCGCAGAAAATGGCCTCCACGCGCGCGTGCCTCACGCCGCCCGGTCCCGGGCGTGCCGTGCCGCCGCCACCACCGTGCGGCTCTGGTGCTCGACCTGATGCTCCAGCGGCACCCAGCGCGCCCGGAAGCGCTCGGCGAACGCCTCGCTCCAGGACGCGACCAGACGCTCCAGAGAGGGCGCGGAGCGGTCGTCGGCCTCCTGGAGGACCCGTAGGAGCATCGCCGCGGCCCGCAGCGGGAGCCGTCGGCCGAACGCGTCCACGCTGCCCACGTACGCCATCGTCGTGCCCGCGGGCGGCGTCTGCGCCCAGTCGCCCGCCAGCCCCGGCACCAGCTCCAGCGCCCACTTGGCGGCGCGCAGCAGCGGACCGTCCGGCCCGGGAAGACGTGGCAGCACTTCGGCGAGGACACTCTCGACCTGGATCGCGTCCTGGAGGAGGCGACGGGCCAGACGCCGCATCGCCGCCGCCGGGGCGGGATGCGGCGCGGGATCGTCGACCAGGTCGCTCGCCCACATCGGCACCTCGACGACCGCGGTCAGACCGCCGTACCGGTGGGCGTGGTACCAGGTGCTGTGCCGGGCGTCGTCCGGCATGCTCGGGTACGCCGGGTCCGAGTCCGGGTCGGGCATCACATGCACACCCGGCCCGGAGGCGGGCCAGCCGGCGGCGTCCGAGGCGCCCGTCTCCACCGGGATGTTCAGCTCAGCGGCGGACTTGGCGAACGGTTCGGCGAGACCCGGGACGTCCTTGGTCAACTGCACCCAGCTGCCGCCCAGATCCGTTCCGTGGAGGGTCACCTGGAGGTAGGGGCGCAGTTCGTCGATGACCCGGGTCAGGGCCCGCGTCTCGGGCGGCAGACGGTCGGGCGGCAGCACGGACGGCGACCACTCGGGCTGCTCGGGGCCCGCCGGGCGGAAGAAGCCGAGGTGGTAGTCGAGCAGGGTGCGCGGCGCCGGTGTCACATGGAGGCTGGCGCCGTCCGGGTCCGCGCAGAGCAGGAAGTGCCAGGAGGTGTCGGCCCGCAACTCCCGCTCGCGCAGCACCCGTTCGGCCAGCGACAGGAGGGTGGAGCCGCCCGTGGGCTCGTTGGCGTGGGCGCCCGCGACGACCAGTACCGAGCGCGTGGCGTGGCCCACGGAGAGCAGGTGCAGGGGCCGGCCGGCGCGCGAGGAGCCGACCTGTCTGAGCGAACACAGGCCCGGCCGGTGGGCCGCCAACGCCCGGGCCGAGGAGACGATTTCGGTCACACTGGGGTAGCGCAGCTCCGGCAGGAGACTCACCCCCGACTAGGTCCGCCCGGCGTCGCAATCCGCAGTACTCCACGGACCGGAGGAACTGTCAAGGACGTGAAGGGGCGCCACCGGGGAGCGCCCAGCAGCATTTACCGGTAGCCGGGGGGCAATTCACCCCCGGACGGCGGGCGCGGCCCACGCCCTCCGCCGGGCGCCGCCGGTCAGCCGCTCGCCCCGGAGCCGGCGCCGGAGTCGTCGACCCGCTCCAGCAGCACCACGGGCAACGGTCCGAAAAGCTCCTCCACGCGCGCGTGCCCGGTGAACTCCCGTCCCGGAGCGAGCGGATCGGCCCACCGCCCCGCGGGCAACGGCAGCACCGTGTCGCGCCAGCCGCCCGCCTCCTCCAGGCGCAGCGACAGCCGGGTGACGGCCGTGACCACCTCTCCGGAGCGCACGAACGCCACACAGTGCCCGGCGCCCGGCCCCTCCGCGAGAAGCGGGGTGTACGTCGCCGACTCGCCGAAGACCGCGGGCCGCCGCCCGCGCAGCCGCAGCGCGCCCGCGGTGAGCGCGGCCTTCTCGGCGGACAGGCCGTCCGGGTCGACCGGCGGGAAGTCCGCGGGCCGCCGGTTGTCCGGGTCCACGAGCGCCCGGTACTCGACCTCCGTGCCCTGATAGAGGTCCGGCACGCCCGGCATCGTCAGATGGACCAGCGCGGCCCCCAGGACGTTCGCGCGCACATGCGGCTCGACGGAGCTCCTGAACCGGGCCACCAGCTGCCCGGGCGTCCCGCACGGCCCAGCCTTGAGGAACTCGGCCACGGCGGCCTCGTACGCGGGATCCTGCTCGGTCCACGAGGTGCTCAGGCCCGCCTCCCGGACGTGCTTCAGCAGCGCGTCCTGGAGCCGCTCCCCGGTTGCGGGACCGAGCCCGACCGCTGTCTGCCACGCGGCCCAGGCCACCTGCGGATCCGGCGCGCCGACCCCTTCGGCCGCCGTCCACCCGGTCACCTCGGCCAGCAGGTCGGCCCAGCGCGACGGCACCTGCGTGAGCACCGAGATCGCCGCCCGTACGTCGGCGCTGCGCTTGGTGTCGTGCGTGGACAGGACGGTTCCGGTGGCGGGCCAGTCGCGCTGCACGCGCGCGCAGTACGCGTGGAAGTCCTCCGGGGACACGGCCGGGGACCCCGGTTCGCCGCCCACCTCGGTCGCCGACAGCAGCGGAACGTACCGGTAGAACGCGGTGTCCTCCACGGACTTGGCCCGCAGCGCCGACGCGGTCTGCGCGAACCGCGCCCGGAACGCCTCGTACTCGGGTCCCTCGCCGGCCCGGCCGAGCACCAGGTCCCGTACGAGATCGACCGCGTCGGCCTCCTCGGGCACCTTGAAGGCCAGGCGTGCCTCGGCGGCGGCCTCCTCGGTGACGACCGCCGCGGCGTCCCCGGAGGTGTAGGGCCGGTAGACCTCCATGCGGACGAGGAGCTCCCGCAGCGCGGTGCGCAGGGCCCAGGGGGCGCGGTCGCGCAGCGCGGCGACGGGCGAGGTGCGGCACAGGCGGTCGGCCTCGCGTGTGAGCCGGCCGACCTCGGCGGCCAGCTCGTGATGGACCACCTTGTACGCGGCCCGCCGCACGGTCGCCTCCCAGACGCCCCCACGGTCGGCCTGGGGGGCCGCGAAACGCCGGTACTGGCCGAGGAGTTCCCCCGCGCCCGCCGGGTCCGTGAAGAGGCCGTCCACGTGCCGCAGCGCGTCGTATCCGGTGGTGCCCGCGACCGGCCAGGCGGCGGGCAGCGGCTCGCCGTCCGCGAGGATCTTCTCGACGACCGTCCAGCGCCCGCCCGTCGCCTCGTTCAGACGGCGGAGGTACGCGTCGGGGTCGGCGAGGCCGTCCGGGTGGTCGATCCGCAGCCCGTCGACCACGCCCTCGTCCAGCAGCTGAAGGATCTTCCCGTGCGTGGCCGCGAACACCTCCGGGTCCTCCACGCGCACCCCGATGAGCTCCGAGATGCTGAAGAACCGCCGGTAGTTGAGCTCGGTGCGGGCCAGTCGCCACCACCCCAGCCGGTACCACTGCGCGTCCAGCAGCCGGGGCAGCGGCAGCTTCTCCGTGCCGGCCCGCAGCGGGAACACGTGGTCGTAGTAGCGCAGGACGTCCCCGTCGACCTCCAGGGCGCCGCTCTCCGCGCCGAGCGGCTGTCCCAGTACCGGCAGCAGCATCCGCCCCTCGTGGGCCCGCCAGTCGATGTCGAACCAGCGCGCGTACGGCGAGTCGGGGCCCTCGCGCAGCACCTCCCACAGGGGGCGGTTGTGGCGCGGGGCCATCGCCATGTGGTTCGGCACGATGTCCACCACGAGCCCCAGACCGTGCTCCCGCGCGGTGCGCGACAGGGACCGCAGCCCCGTCTCGCCGCCGAGTTCGTCGCGCACGCGCGCGTGGTCCACGACGTCGTAGCCGTGCGCCGAACCCGGAACCGACTCCAGGACCGGCGACAGATGCAGATGCGAGACGCCGAGCGAGGCCAGATACGGGACGGCCGCCTCGGCCGCCCCGAAGGGGAACTCCGGTTGCAGCTGGAGCCGGTAGGTGGCGGTCGGCGCGGCGGGGGGCACCGGGTCGGGACGCTCAGGTGTCATGGGAACCTACGTACCCGCCCGGGGGCGGTTTGTGCCATCGACACGCCTGCGCTCCGCGGGGTGCGCCGTTTGAAGGTGCGGGTTCGTTGTGGCTGGGCGCGCAGTTCCCCGCGCCCCTGAAGGGCGGCGGTGGTCGGCTCGCGCGCTGCACGCGCGAGCCGACCGCCGCCGCCAGCCGATCCGACTAAGCGGGCCGCTGCAGCACCATCATGCTTCGGTCCACCAGGGACAGGCGGTCGCCCGCCTGGACCTTCGCACCCGTGCCCCGTTCCAGGCCGGACGGCAGCGCCGTGTCGACGACGACCTGCCACTGGCGTCCGTGGTTGACCGGCACCACGAACTCCAGGGTCTTCGGAGAGGCGTTGAACATCAGCAGGAACGAGTCGTCGCCGATGCGCTCACCGCGCGGCCCCGGTTCCGAGATCGCGTTGCCGTTGAGGAACACGGACAGCGCCCGCGCCTGCGTGGAGTTCCAGTCGCGCTGGGTCATCTCCTCGCCCCCGGGGGTGAACCACGCGATGTCCGACAGCTCGTCGTGGGTGCCCTCCACGGGCCGGCCGTGGAAGAAGCGGCGCCGCCGGAACACCGGATGGTCGCGGCGCAGCCACACCATCGCGCGCGTGAACTCCAGCAGCTCGGCGTCGCCCTCGGCGTCCTCGGGCCACGGCACCCAGGACAGCTCGTTGTCCTGGCAGTACGCGTTGTTGTTGCCGCTCTGCGTGCGCCCGAACTCGTCGCCGTGGCTCAGCATCGGCACGCCCTGGGAGAGCATCAGTGTCGCGGTGAAGTTCCGCATCTGACGGGCTCGAAGGGCCAGGACCTCCGGGTCGTCGGTGTCGCCCTCGGCCCCGCAGTTCCACGACCGGTTGTGGCTCTCGCCGTCGCGGTTGTCCTCGCCGTTCGCGTCGTTGCGCTTCTCGTTGTACGACACCAGGTCGTGCAGCGTGAACCCGTCGTGGCAGGTGACGAAGTTGATGGACGCCAGCGGGCGCCGCCCGTCGTCCTGGTAGAGGTCCGAGGAGCCCGTCAGCCGGGACGCGAACTCGGCGAGCGTCTGGGGCTCGCCCCGCCACATGTCCCGTACGGTGTCGCGGTACTTTCCGTTCCACTCGGTCCACAGGGGCGGGAAGTTGCCCACCTGGTAGCCGCCCTCGCCGACGTCCCAGGGCTCGGCGATCAGCTTCACCTGGGAGACCACCGGGTCCTGCTGCACGAGGTCGAAGAACGACGACAGCCGGTCCACCTCGTGGAACTGCCGGGCCAGGGTCGCCGCCAGGTCGAAGCGGAACCCGTCGACGTGCATCTCGGTGACCCAGTAGCGCAGCGAGTCCATGATCAGCTGGAGCACGTGCGGGGAGCGCATGAGCAGCGAGTTGCCCGTCCCCGTGGTGTCCATGTAGTAGCGGGGATCGTCGGTGAGCCGGTAGTACGAGGCGTTGTCGAGCCCCTTGAAGGACAGCGTCGGTCCCAGGTGGTTGCCCTCGGCGGTGTGGTTGTAGACCACGTCGAGAATGACCTCGATACCGGCCTCGTGCAGTGCCCGTACCGCCGACTTGAACTCCAGGACCTGCTGTCCGCGGTCGCCCCAGGAGGCGTACGCGTTGTGCGGGGCGAAGAAACCGATGGTGTTGTAGCCCCAGTAGTTGTTGAGGCCCATGTCGACCAGACGGTGGTCGTTCACGAACTGGTGAACGGGCATCAGTTCCAGTGCCGTGACGCCCAGTTCGGTCAGGTGTTCGATGATGGCAGGGTGGGCGAGGGCCGCGTACGTGCCGCGCAGCTCGTCCGGCAGCCCCGGGTGCCGCATCGTCAGGCCCTTCACATGGGCCTCGTACAGGAGCGTGTGGTGGTACTCGGTGCGCGGGCGCCGGTCGTCGCCCCAGTCGAAGTACGGGTTGACCACCACGGAACTCATCGTGTGGGGCGCCGAGTCCAGGTCGTTGCGCTTGCCGGGCGACCCGAAGTGGTAGCCGTACACCTCCTCGCCCCATTCGATGCCGCCGCTTATGGCCTTCGCGTAGGGGTCGAGCAGCAGCTTCGCGGAGTTGCAGCGCTGCCCCCGCTCGGGCGCGTACGGACCGTGCACACGGAAGCCGTACCGCTGGCCCGGCATGATGCCGGGCAGGTACGCGTGCCGTACGAACGCGTCGGTCTCGCGCAGCTCTATCGCCGTCTCCGAGCCGTCGTCGTGCAGCAGACACAGCTCGATCCGGTCGGCGGCCTCCGAGAAGACCGCGAAGTTGGTGCCGGCGCCGTCGTACGTGGCACCGAGTGGGTACGCCTGTCCAGGCCAGACCTGCATGGATGCAACTCTTCCAGTTGTCGACGTCGCCGGGGGCGACTCCCGCCCGAGTCTCCCCGAAAGTGATGGAACCACCTATGACTTACGTCCCTCTTACCGAGCGACCAGTGCATACGCGGTATGCCGAACCAGTGGGACTCGAGCGACTCCTAAAGACACAGGGGAAGTAGGGGGAAATGTGCGCACGATAGTGCACCGCCATCTGGGCAAGGTGGTGGCGGGTGCGGCCATCGCGGTCGCCGGGACCGCCGTCATGGTCGGGATCACCCTGCCGGGCTCGGCGGGCGCCGACGACTCCGGTGGCGGCAACGGGGCGGGCCAGACCTCCCAGCAGGCCGGACAGGGCCAGGACCAGGCCCAGGGGGCCGTGCAGCCCGGCGTCGTCGAAGAGGCCCCGGCCGAGGGCGACAAGGGCAAGGGACGCGACCCGCTCACCGACGACGAGACCGAGCGTGTCGAGAAGCTCGCCCTCGACCGGCAGCTGTTCCGCTCCAGCGAGAACGTCGAGGGCGACAAGGGTCCCCAGCGGATCACCGTCGACCTCGCCGAGCCCGACGAGAGCGAACTGGACGACCCGAACGCGCCGCGCCGCGCCGAGGTGTCGTTCTACGACTACAAGGACGACTCGCTCGTCACCAAGACCGTGAACCTCGACACCGGCAAGGTCGAGGGGACCGACACCCAGCACGGCGTCCAGCCGCCGCTCAGCCGTGCCGAGACCGTCGAGGCCGCGCAGCTGCTGATCGCCGACCGGCTCGGCGCCGGTCTGAAGGCCGACTTCAAGGACGCCACCGGCAAGGAGCTGACCACTCCCGACCAGCTGCTGCTCAACAGCATGGTCTACCGGGCGAACGCCGGCACGCCCGCGGCCCTCGCCGACTGCGGCAAGCACCGCTGCCTGCGGCTCTTCGTGAAGGCCAAGAACGGTCCCTGGATCGACAGCCGTGACCTGGTGGTCGATCTGAGCGCCCGGAAGATCGCCAAGGTCGGCTGACCTTCCGTTCCGTTCAGCCTCTCGCGTTCACCGGCCTCGGAGCACCGGGGGCTCGGTTCACCTTTCCAACTTTCCTGCTTGTGCAAGGGAGTCACTTCTTCATGCGCGTGAACAGAGTCAACCGCGCCCGCAGGCGGACGGCGGTGGGCCTCTCGGTGGCCGCCCTGACCGTCGGCGCCACCACGGCCGCGGGACCGGCCGTCGCCCAGCCCAAGGCCGCCCCCGCGGCAGCCGCCGACTGCAGCGCGGCGTACAAGATCGAGCAGACACTCACCACCGGCACCAAGTGGTCGATGTGCTGGCACTACGAGAGCGAGGCCGGGCTCGTCCTGGAGAACGTCTCGTACCAGCCCAAGGGCGAGGCGGCCCCCATACGTGTCCTGACGAGTGCGAAGCTCGCCCAGATCCACGTCCCCTACGACGACGGCTCGGTCGAGTACGACGACCTCACCGGCGCCGGATTCGGCCAGGGCCTGATGAACATGGCCCCCGGCGAGTGCCCCGGCGGCACCATCAAGACGGTCAAGGTCCCGGACGCCTGGGACCCGGAGCACCCGAACGTCAAGGGCCTGTGCACCACGACCCGTTCGCGCGGCCACGCCTACCGCATGCAGGGCGACTCGGCGAGCAAGGTCTTCCAGCAGCAGGGCAAGGACCTGCTCGTCTACACCGTCAACCAGGTCGGCTGGTACGAGTACATCACCGAGTGGCGCTTCTCGGACGACGGCGCGATCAACATGAACGTCGGCGCCACCGGCAGCCTCTCGCCCGGTGACTACGACGCCGGTGACGGCCGTGGCTGGCCGATCGGCAAGGGCGCCAAGGCGTACGCCACCAGCCACAGCCACAACGTCTTCTGGCGGCTCAACTTCGGCCTCGACGGCAACTCCAAGAACAAGGTCGAGCAGTACGACTCCGTGGTCAGCCCGCCCGCCGCCAACGGCGAGGCCCCGCGCAACAAGACCACCCGCACGACGATCACCAAGGAACTCGCGGGCGACGCCAAGAACATGCGCTGGTGGCGCGTGGTCAGCACGACCGGCAAGAACAAGGACGACCACGCCCGCTCGTACGAACTCGTCCCGGGCGCCAGCTCCAAGTACCCGGGCCGCAGCTACACCAAGCGCGACGTCTATTTCACCCAGTACAAGAAGTGCGAGCAGTTCGCCAGCAACAACCTGCGCAACTGCGGTACCGGAGCCGGTAAGTCCGTCGACAAGTGGGTCAACGGACAGAACCTCACGCACCCCGTGGCCTGGGTGAACATCGGGTTCCACCACGTCGCCCGGGACGAGGACCAGCAGCCCATGCCGGTCCACTGGCAGGGCTTCTCGCTGGCCCCGCGTGACGTCACCGCTATGAATCCGCTCACTCCGCCGGAGCTGGCCGATCAGAACGGCAAGCCGGACAACGGTAGTTGAGAAACGACCTGTCCATCCGGCTGCACCGTCGGCCGCTCCCGGAGTACCCTTCCTTGATCGTTGGCTGGGGGAGTGCTCGGGGGAGCGGAAGGCGGTGCGCGGGTGGGGTCCGGAGGGCTGGAGTTGCCCCCTGGTGACGGCGGTCACGAGGGGAGCTCCACGGATGCCCCACCGGGCGCGGTGTCCCTGGCGCGACCGATGGAAATCGGAGCGGAGCTGGACTGGGGCGCCGACGCCTGGCGCGAGGTGCGTACGCGCGCCCAGCGGGCCGGCCGGGCCTACATCTGGCTGAACCTCGTCGAACAGCGGCTGCGCGCGGTCGTGGCCGCTGTTCTGCGCCCGATCTACGAACCCGTCCACGGCGAGGACGACTGGGTGGTCGCCGCCGCCGGACCCGCGGGGCAGGAGTGGGTGCAGCGCGCCGTCGCCGTACGCGAAGTCAGCCGCCGCAAGGGCTACTTGCTCGACCCCGCCGACGACAACGTCATCAGTTTCCTCACGTTGCCCCAGCTGCGCGAGCTGATGGTGCAGCACTGGCCGTGCTTCGAGCCGTACTTCGACGAGCGCCGGGACGTCGAACTCGCCCTGGACGAACTGGAAGTCACCCGCAACGTCGTCTCGCGCAACAGGGCGCTGTCCGAGGCCGTCCTCGCCCAGGCCGAGCGCGCCTCCGCGAAGCTCCTGGAGATACTCGGCGCGGGCAGCGACGTACCGTCCGCGCGCCGGCTCCCCGTCGACGCGGTCGAGAACCTGGTCGGCGACCGGTACGCGGACGTGGTGGGCGTGCACTCGGACCGGGTGCGGCTGATGCGGCAGTTCCCCGCCGAGGACATCTTCGGCGGAGCGCGCCGCCTCGACGCCATCGGCATCGGCCTCAACCTCCTCGTGCAGAACTTCTCCGGACGGCGGCTCGTCAGGCTGGCCGAGTCCGGCTGCCGGGTGCGGCTGCTGTTCCTGAACCCGGCCTCCAGCGCGGTGAAGCGCCGTGAGCGTGAACTCGGCATCAAGAGGGGCGAGTTGAGCCGCTCCGTCGAGATGAACATCCTGCACATGCGCCGGGTCCGGGCCCGGCTGCGCGATCCCGGCGCCTTCGAGATCCAGGTCTACGACGAGACGCCCCGCTTCACGGCGTACCTCGTCGACGGGGACGGCTCGGACGGGATAGCGGTCGTGCAGTCGTATCTGCGGCGGACGCGCGGGATGGAGGCGCCGGTGCTCGTGCTGCGCGGCGGAGGGCGGGTGTTGAAGCCGGACGAGGTCGGCGAAGAAGGGCTTTTCGGGACGTATCGCGAGGAGTTCGAGGTGGCTTGGGCCGATTCACGGCCTGTGTCCTGACGGTTCCCGTGACGGGCCTGTGTCCGCCTCCGCGGTCGGCCTGACGGGCGTCAAGCGGAATGCGGTCGTCGGATTGTCAGTGGCCCATGGGATCGTGGAGGTCATTGGGGGATCGCACCACGAAGAAGGGGGCCGGCATGGGTTGGCACGGGGAGCTGCTGGTCGGCTTCGACCTGGAGACGACCGGGACGGATCCGCGCGAGGCGCGCATCGTCACCGGGGCCGTGATCGAGGTCAGGGGAACAGAGCCGGTCGGGCACCGCGAATGGCTCGCCGACCCGGGAGTCGAGATCCCGGCGGACGCGGTGGCGGTGCACGGGATCAGCAACGAAAGGGCGACGGCCGACGGCAGGCCCGCCGACCAGGTGGCCGACGCGATCGCCTCGGTCCTCGTCTCGTACTGGCAGTCGGGCGTCCCGGTCGTGGCGTACAACGCGGCCTTCGACCTGACCCTGCTCTCCGCCGAACTGCGGCGGTACGGACTGCCGTCACTGCGCGACCGGCTCGGCGGAGTCGATCCCGCGCCGGTCATCGACCCGTACACGATCGACCGCTCCGTGGACCGCTACCGCCGCGGCAAGCGGAATCTCGAAGCGGTCTGCGCGGAGTACGGGATCGCGCTCGACTCCGCCCACGACGCCTCGGCGGACGCCCTGGCGGCGGCCCGTCTCGCCGGCGCGATAGCCGCCCGCCATCCCAAGGTCGCGGCCCTCGGCCCGGCGGAGCTGCACCGCCGCCAGATCGAGTGGTACGCGGAATGGGCGGCCGACTTCCAGAGCTTCCTGCGCCGCAAGGGGGACGCGACGGCGGTGGTGGACGGGGTGTGGCCGTTGCGGGACCTGACGGACGAGCGGGTCTGAACCGCTCGTGACACCGGTCGTTCACGCCGGTCGCTGGGCCTCTTCAGTGCCTTGGCGCTCCGCTGGGAGGGCCTGCTGAATGAGGTTGTCCTTGAGCTGCGGGTCCGCTGTGGCTGGTCGCGCGGTTCCCCGCGCCCCTGACGGGGCGGGTAGCCCCCTGGTGGGGCAGCGGCTCGGTGGGCGCGTTCCACTGCCTGGCCCCAGTACGTTCCGGTGATCAGCAGGGTCGCGCCGAGGGCGGTGAGCGGGGTGAAGTGGTCGCCGGCCAGGGCGATGCCGACCGCGGCGGCCCAGATCGGTTCGGTGCCGAGCAGGAGGCTGGCGCGGCTCGCCGAGGTGCGCTGGACGGCCCAGGTCTGCGCGAGGAAGGCGAACACACTGCAGAACAGGGCGAGATAGAGCAGCTGGGCCCAGCCCGCGACGCCGATGTGGGCGAGCGTGGACAGTTCGCCGGACGCGGGCAGCAGGAACAGCGCCGAGCCGACGAGGGTCTGCACGGTGGTCAGCCGCAGCGGGCGGATCGCACGGTTCACGGTGAGCCGGCCGACGAGTGCCACATGCACCGCCCGGATCAGCGCCGCGGCGAGCATCAGCAGGTCGCCGAGGCGGGGCGCGTGGAAGCCGTTGCCCGACATGAGGAGGCCGACGGCCAGCAGGCACACGCCGGCGGCCGCGTAGAAGGACGAGCGGGAGGCCGCCGCGGTGGCCCGTGCGGTCGAGGAGGGGAGTGATCACGATGGTCAGGCTGATGATCAGCCCCGCGTTCGCGGCACTCGTGTGGGCGACGCCGTATGTCTCCACCACCAGGACGGCCGCCTGGGTGACCCCCAGAGGCACACCGATCCGGATCTCGTCGCGGGTCCACCCGCCGGACTTCCGGTCGGTGGCGACCAGACCGAGACAGGCGAGCGCGGACAGGGCGTACCGCGCGAACAGCACGACCAGGACGGGCAGTACGGCGGTGGCCGTCTGGGCGGACAGATAGCTGGAACCCCAGACGAGGGCGACGAGGAGGAGTACCGCATCGGTACGGCGGGCATCGGGCACGCGCTCACCCTGCACCGTCCACGTCCCTGAAGCCCAGAGCCAACTTCTTAAACGATCCTTTAGCATCCCTACATCGGGACGATGCGATCGACTGGGACGAGGACATGGACGAACGGCAGCTGAGGATCCTGCGTGAGCTGGGCGAACTGGGCAGCGTCACCGCGGTCGCCGAGGCGCTGCTCGTGACGCCCTCGGCGATCTCCCAGCAACTGCGGCTGCTCCAGCGCGCGATCCCCGTCCCGCTCACCGAGCGCCAGGGGCGGCGGCTGGTGCTCACCGACGCCGGGCAGGCGCTGGCCGGGGCGGCGATCGAGGTGGAGACGGCGCTGGAGCGGGCCCGGCACACCGTCGCGGAGTTCGTCGACCGGCCGGACGGCGAGGTGTCGGTGGCGGCCTTCCACAGCGCGGCTTCGGCGTTCTTCCCGCTGCTGCTCCAGGCGCTCGCCGAGCCCGGCGGGCCGCAGCTGTCCCTCGCCGACGCGGATGTCACGCAGGACGACTTCCCGCCGCTGACCAGGGAGTACGACCTCGTGCTCGCCCACCGCCTCGAACACACCCCGGGCTGGCCGCGCACGGTCACGGCCACCACCCTCCTGCGCGAACCGCTCGACGTGGCGATGCCCGCCGACCACCCGCTGGCCGTCAAGCGGCGGCTCACCCCGCGCGACGTGGCCGACGAGCCCTGGATCACGGCGCACGACGGCTTCCCGGTCGTGGCGACCATCGACGCCATCGCCACGGCCGCGGGCCGCCGACTCCGTCTCGCCCACCGCATCAACGAGTTCGCGGTGGCCGCCGAGGCCGTCGCCGCCGGCGGGGGCCTCGCCCTGATGCCCCGCTGGACGATGCGCCCGCACCCCGCGCTGGTGCTCAAGACCGCTCAGCGGCGTCCAGGCACGGCGGCACATCGACGCGCTCCACCGCCCCGAGCGCACGGCCCGCAAGGCCGTACGGACGGTACTCGCCGAACTGCACCGGGCGGCCGGGACGATCCGCGACCGGGGCTGACTGACCCGCCACTTCGCGGCTCGGCGCGACCAGCCACGGACCGCAGCTGCAGCCGGTGTCGAGAGCAGCCTCAGAAGGGATACCAGCGAACCGTTTCGTCGCCGTCCCGCAGTGACGCCACCCGGCGCTCGAACTCCGCCAGTGCCTTCGGATTGCTCGGCGCGTGCTGGGAGACCCAGGCGCAGCTGGCCGTCTCGCGGGCCCCGCGCAGCACCCCGCAGCCGTCCCACTCGCGTACGTCCCAGCCGTACGTCCGGGTGAACGCGTCGTACGCCTCGGCGGGCAGCCCGTACCGGTCGCGGGACAGCGCCATGACCACGAGGTCGTGTTCGCGCAGGTCGGTGGAGAAGGTCTCCAGGTCGACCAGGACCGGCCCGTCGGGGCCGATGTGGACGTTGCGGGGCAGCGCGTCGCCGTGGATCGGGCCCGGCGGCAGATGCGGGGTGAGCGCGGCGGCGGCCGTGGCGAAACCGTCGCGCCGGTCCCGCAGGAACGCGGCGTCCGCCGGGTCGATCGCGTCGCCCGCGAGCCGCAGCCACCGCTCGACGCCGCCCAGCAGCTCGCGGCGCGGCAGCGTGAAGGCGGGGGAGGGCAGGGCGTGCACCAGTCGCAGCAGCTCGGCGAGATCGCGGGGTTCGGCGGGACGTACGGGAGCGGGCAGCCGGTGCCACACCGTCACCGGGTGACCGGCCACGGACCGCGCCTCGGACTCGGCGGCCCGCACCGCGGGGACGCCCGCCTCGGCGAGCCAGACGGCGATGGCCAGTTCCCGCCGCGCCCGGTCGAGGAGTTCGGCGTCGCGGCCCACCTTGACCACCAGGTCACCGGCGGCGAACACGGCGTTCTCGCCCAGCGCGAGCAGCTCCGCGCCCCGGTCGAACCCCGCCTCGGCGAGCACGTCCCGCGCCTGTGCCTCGTCCATCACTCGCCTCCCGTGGAGCCCTTGGTTCTCGTCCGGTTGTCCTGCGGTTCTCGTCGCGTCGGCGGTCGAGATCACGCCATACGCCGCCCAGTGTCGCATTCACACTGGTGAGAGCCCTCGGGAGGGTGTGTGCGCTGTCTTGACGGCGTGTCAGTACGTCAGCACGATGACGGGGGCCGCCGGGACGGCCAGACCCGTACGAGCCGCCCAGAGGAGCTGATTCCGTGACATCGGCGACCGTGAGGAAGCGGTCAGTGAAGCGGTCGGCGAGGGGTGCGCCGGGCGGAGGCGGAGGCGCGCGGGGACCGTCTCGTCGACCACGGCGCCTGGTTCCTGGTGCTGCCCGCGCTGATCCCGATCCTGGTGCTCAGCGTCGGACCGCTCCTCTACGGCATCGCGCTGGCGTTCACCGACTCCCAGTCGGGCCGCACCGAGCCCACACAGTGGATCGGGACCCTCAACTTCCAGGACCTGCTGCACGACACCCTGTTCTGGGACTCGTTCCGGATCGGCCTGCTGTGGGCGGTGGGGGTCACGGTCCCGCAGTTCCTCCTCGCCCTCGGCCTCGCCCTGCTGCTCAACGAGAACCTCCGCTTCCGCTGGCTGGCACGGTCGCTCGCGATCATCCCGTGGGCGATGCCCGAGGTGGTCGTCGGCATCATGTGGCGGCTCGTCTACAACCCGGACGCGGGCATCCTCAACGAGACGATCCGCGACCTGGGTCTGGGCGATGGCCGCGACTGGCTGAGCGGCCTGGCCACCGCCCTGCCCGCGGTGATCGTGGTCGGCGTCTGGGCGGGCATGCCCCAGACGACGGTCGCCCTGCTCGCCGGACTGCAGAACACACCGCGCGAACTGCACGAGGCGGCCGCGATGGACGGCGCGGGCGCCTGGCGCCGCTTCCGCACGGTGACCTGGCCCGCCCTCAAACCGGTCGCCCTCGCCATCACCGCGCTCAACTTCATCTGGAACTTCAACTCCTTCGCCCTGGTGTACGTCCTGACCAACGGCGGCCCGGGCGGGCGCACCCGGCTGCCGATGCTGTTCGCGTACGAAGAGGCCTTCCGCTACGGGCAGTTCGGGTACGCGGCGGCGATGGGCTGTGTGATGGTCGCGGTGATCTCGGTGATCCTCGCCCTCCATCTGGTCGGCCGGCTGAGGGGAGGCGAGGACGCGTGAGGACTCGGAAATCGGCTCGCGCGGGCCAGTACCTCGCGCTCCTCGCCTATCTCGTCTTTCTCGCCTTCCCCTTCCTCTGGCTGATCTCCACCGCCTTCAAACCGCCGCGCGAGCTGGGGAGTCTGCATCCGACCTGGATCCCCAAGGACCCGACCCTCGCCAACTTCCGGCAGGCCTTCGACGAACAGCCGCTGCTGGACGCCGCGTTGAACTCCCTGATCGCGGCGGTCGGCGCGGCGGTGATCGCCGTACTGATCGCGACCCCGATGGCGTACGTCATGGCCCGGCACCGCACACGGCTCGCGAAGGCGGCGACCGGCTGGGTCGTGGTCAGCCAGGCGTTCCCGTTCGTGCTGGTGATCATCCCGCTGTTCCTGGTCCTGAAGAACCTGCGGCTGATCAACTCCGTACCGGGTCTGATCATGGTGTACGTCGTGTGGGCGCTGCCGTTCGCACTGTGGATGCTCGTGGGATACGTACGGGCCGTGCCGACCGAGCTGGAGGAGGCCGCGGCGGTGGACGGAGCCGGCAAGGCTGCGGACGCTTGTCTCGATCACCGCGCCGTTGCTCGCGCCGGGGATCGTGGCCACGGCGCTGTTCGCGTTCATCAGCGCGTGGAACGAGTTCTTCTTCGCGCTGGTGCTGCTCAAGACCCCGGAGAAACAGACCCTTCCGGTCGTCCTCACGCACTTCCTCGGCGCGGAGGGCGTGGCGGACCTCGGGCCCCTCGCGGCCGCCGCGTTCCTGGCGACCCTGCCCTCGCTGGTCGTCTTCGCGGTCATCCAGAAACGGATCACGGGCGGGATGCTCGCCGGGGCGGTGAAGAGCTGATGCGGACGAAACGGCTCGTCGCGATGGTGGTGGCGCTGCTGCTCATGGGCAGCGCGGCCTGCACCGGCGGTGACGGCGGTTCGGAGGACGGCAGGATCACCCTCCGCTTCCAGTCCCTCGCCTGGCAGGAGGAGTCCGTCGACGTCAACAAGGAGCTGGTGAAGGAGTGGAACGCCACCCATCCGGACGTCAAGGTCGAGTACGTACAGGGGAGTTGGGAGAGCGTCCACGACCAGCTGCTCACCTCCTTCGAGGGCGGTGAGGCACCGGACATCATCCATGACGCCTCGGACGACCTCGCGGACTTCGCGTACGGCGGGTATCTCGCGGATCTGCGTGAGCTGCTGCCCGAGCGGCTCAAGTCCGACATCCCACAACGGAGTTGGGAGACCGTGACCTTCGGGGACGGGATCTACGGCGTGCCGTTCCTCCAGGAGCCGCGCGTTCTGATCGCCAACGCCAAGTGGCTGCGGGAGTCGGGCGTACGGATTCCCACGCCCGAGAAGCCGTGGAGCTGGGACGAGTTCAGGGCGATCACCGACGAACTGGGAGATGGGGAAGGGAAGTACGGGGTGGCCTGGCCGCTCAAGGAGCCCGTGTCGGCCACGCTCAACCTCTCGCTCTCGACCGGCGGGCAGCTGTTCCACCGTGGCTCGGACGGCAAGGTGCGGATCCGGTTCGAGGCGGGTGACGAGGTGGTGCCGCGCACCATCCACGACCAGGTCAACACCGATGGCAGCGCGTCGAGTTCGACGCTCGGCAGCGGTGGGTCCGACACGCTGCCCGGCTTCTTCGGCGGCAAGTACGCGATGGTTCCGCTCGGGTTCTCCTACCGGCAGCAGATCGTGCAGCAGGCGCCGAAGGGCTTCGAATGGCAGGTGCTGCCCGCGCCGGCCGGTGCGGATGGGCTCACTCAGGGGGTGAGCCCTCAGACGCTGTCCGTCGCGGAGGACAGTCCGCACAAGAAGGAGGCCGCCGCGTTCATCGACTTCCTGCTCCGGCCTCGGAACATGGTGCGGCTCGCGCTCGGCGACTGGATGCTGCCGACCGGTACGGGGGCGCTCCGGGATCCGGCGCTGCGTGTCGAGAAGGACGGGTGGGCGATCGGGACGGGGCTCGCGCGGTATCTGCGGTCGGCGCCGGCGCAGTCCGTGCGGGGGTATCCGGAGTGGAAGGACAAGGTGGCCACGCCTGCGTTCCAGGAGTACTACAGCGGGGCCATCGGGCTCGGTGAGTTGCGTGAGCGGTTGGTGGGGGACGGGAATCTGGTGCTCGCGCGGTATCAGAGGTGACGGTTCGCCGGCGCGGGCCTTGGGGACGCGGGTGGTTTGTCGGATGCCGGCCGGTGGGGGCTGGTCGCGGCGTTCCCCGCGCCCCTAAAAGATTGCGCCGTTCCCCGCGCCCCCAAACTGCGCCGTTCCCCGCGCCTCTGGAGGTGAGCCCCTGGAGGAACGTGCGGGTGAAAATCGGTTGGCCGGGGCCGCCCCGGACGTCTAGCGTGCCGGTCGTGGGTATCAATGCGATTTTTTCTTCCGGTCTCGGCCGGGGCTGCACGCATTCCATTCGGATGCGTCGTGCCCCCGGTGCCCTGACCGGCCCGGGGATCTGCGCCCGCTGACGGCAATCGCCGCAGGGGCGCCCCCTCTCACGTACGCCTTGAAGCAGGTACGCGGCTGACGCG
This sequence comes from uncultured Actinomycetota bacterium, assembly GCA_963770005.1. Lineage (GTDB taxonomy): Bacteria > Actinomycetota > Actinomycetes > Actinomycetales > Dermatophilaceae > Lapillicoccus. The sequence continues at coordinate 26,843 of CAVYNX010000009.1, forward strand.
TGCCCGCCCGCGCGCGTCCTTTTCTCCTCCCTTCCGGTCGGGGCCTTCGTCTGCCCGTTTCGCCCTCACGGAAGACAAGGACCGCAGGCCATGGCCCGCCCCACCCACGTTTCGCGCGCGCTCTCGCAGAACTTTCTCACCGACCGCGCCACCGCAGACCGCTTCGCCCGGCTCGCCGTACCGCGGCCGCACCACCCACCCCTCGTGCTCGAAGTGGGCGCGGGCAAGGGCGCGTTGACCGAGGTGCTCGCCCCCCGCTGCCGGGAACTGCTGGCCTACGAGATCGACCCACGACTGGTCCCCGCCCTGCGCACCCGATTCTCCGGAACCCCTCAAGTGCGGGTGATCGGCGGTGACTTCCTTGCCGCGCGGCCACCGGGCAGCCCCTTCTCCGTCGCCGGAAACGTGCCCTTCTCGCGCACCGCGGACGTCGTCGACTGGTGTCTGCGCGCGCCCGGCCTGATGGACGCCACGCTCCTCACCCAGCTCGAATACGCCCGCAAACGCACCGGGGACTACGGGAGTTGGACCCTGCTCACCGTCCGCACCTGGCCGCGCTTCGAGTGGCGGTTCCTCGGCCGGGTCACCAGGACCAGGTTCCGGCCCGTGCCCCGGGTCGACGCCGGAATCGTACGCATCGAGCGACGCCGTACCCCGCTGCTCGACCGGACCTCGTACGACGACTGGCGGCACCTGGTCGAGCTCGGTTTCTCCGGGGTGGGCGGATCGCTGCACGCCTCGCTGCGCCGGGCCCATCCGAGGCGCCGGGTGGATGCCGCGTTCCGGGCCGCACGTCTCGACCCTCGTGCGCTTGTCGGGGAAGTGGCGCCCGAGCAGTGGCTGGGGCTCCACGACGTGCTGGCGGCGCGGTGAGTCGCGTACGGAGGGCGGTCGCAATTAAGTTGTACGAGACGTATCGTCTCGCTTATGGTCGGCTCATGACCACCCCACACCCCGCCCACATCGCCATGTTCTCCATCGCCGCCCACGGGCACGTGAACCCGAGCCTCGAGGTGATCCGGGAGCTCGTCGCCCGCGGGCACCGGGTCACGTACGCGATTCCGCCCGCCTTCGCCGAGAAGGTCGCGGAGACGGGCGCCGAGCCGAAGCTCTGGAATTCCACGCTGCCGTCCCCCGACGACGATCCCTCGGCATGGGGGACCACACTCCTGGACAACGTGGAGCCTTTCCTTGCCGACGCGATCCAGGCGCTTCCGCAGCTCATCGAGGCGTACGAGGGCGACGAGCCGGACCTCGTACTGCACGACATCACCTCGTACCCGGCCCGTGTCCTCGCGCACCGCTGGGGCGTCCCGGCCGTCTCGCTCTCGCCGAACCTCGTCGCCTGGGAGGGGTACGAGGAGGAGGTCGCCGAACCCATGTGGGCGGAGCCGAAGAAGACCGAGCGGGGCAGGGCGTACTACGCGCGCTTCCATGCCTGGCTGGAGGAGAACGGGATCACCCAGCATCCCGATCCGTTCGCCGGCCGCCCCGACCGTTCCGTCGTCCTGATCCCGAAGGCCCTCCAGCCGAACGCCGACCGGGTCGACGAGTCGGTGTACACCTTCGTCGGCGCCTGCCAGGGCGACCGCGCCGCCCAGGGGGAGTGGCGGCGGCCCGACGGTGCCGAGCGCGTCGTCCTCGTGTCCCTGGGCTCCTCCTTCACCAAGCAGCCCGCCTTCTACCGCGAGTGTGTGAAGGCGTTCAGCGACCTGCCGGGCTGGCACGTGGTGCTGCAGATCGGCAAGCACGTCGACCCCGCGGAGCTCGGCGAGGTCCCGGGGAACGTCGAAGTGCGGGACTGGGTGCCGCAGTTGGCGATCCTCAAGCAGGCCGACGCCTTCGTCACGCATGCGGGCGCCGGCGGCAGCCAGGAAGGGCTGGCCACCGCCACACCGATGGTGTGCGTGCCCCAGGCCGTCGACCAGTTCGGCAACGCGGACATGCTTCAGGCGCTCGGTGTCGCCCGGCACCTGCCGATGGAGGAGGCGACGGCCGAGACCCTGCGCGAGGCCGTACTCACCCTCACCGGCGACCCGGACGTGGCGCGGCGGCTCAAGGAGATCCAGGAGGGAATGGCGACCGAGGGCGGCACGGCACGCGCGGCGGATCTGATCGAGGCGGAAATCCCCAAGAGCGTCACGGGTACATGACCGAAGCTTTACCGAGACCGGAAGGGGCGTGATCGGGTAACCGTCTGCGAAATCGGGTGACCGTCCGCGAACTCGGAATTCCCACGGGTCACGGTTGTACGCCAATGGTGAAGCCATGGCGCCCTTTGGATAACGGGACGGTCATTCGATAACGCTCGGGTAACGCGGCATCCGCCCGATCAGGGCATGGACAGGGTTATCGGGTTGGACGGCTGACCCCTGCCGAAGGTTGCACGGGTCTCTTCTTGTTCCTTGTATGAACACCTTCCTAGCTTGAGGTGAACTCACTACGAACGCTGGGAAGTTGATCAATGCGCCGAGACATACCGCCCCTCGCCGAGGTGCGCCGCATCACCGAGAAGAAGCGTGACGCGTGGTGGACCGTGCTGCTCGTCGACCCGGTGGCCACACCGTTGGTGAGGCTCACCGCGATGCGTACGAGGATCACGCCGAACCAGATCACCTGGGGGGCGTTCCTGCTCGGCCTGGTCTCGGCGGCCTGCTTCGCCTTCGGCGACTGGCGGTGGCTGATCGCCGGCGCACTTGTCTACCACCTGAGTTTCATCCTCGACTGCATGGACGGGAAGGTGGCCCGGCTGACCGGCCAGGGCTCCGTCTTCGGGGCCTGGCTGGACTTCGTCTTCGACCGTATCCGGGTGGCGGTGTGCGGGGTCGCGCTGATGGCCGGGCAGTACGACCGCACCGGTGACACGATCTACATCTGGCTGGCCCTCGCGGTCGTCGGCCTCGACACGCTGCGGTACATCAACTCCCTGGAGATCTTCAAGATCCGCTACAACATGCGCAAGCAGATCAAGGCGCGTGTGCGGGAGGCCCGCCGCTCGGAGAACTCCGCCGAGGTCGCCTTCATGGAAGACCTCTTGCGCAACAATCCCTCGGCGGACATCGAACACGACATCCGCAAGACGTCGGCCCTGTCCGAACCGGGCTCCGTCCCGGCCGAATCGGCCTCCTACCCGGCCGAATCGGCCCCCGACCTGTCCGAACCGGCCTCCGAGGGAACCATCGACGCTCCCCAGAAGCCCCGGGGCCAGGTCATCGATCTCCAGCAGGAGTTCCGCCACCGCTTCCCGGTCTATCTCCGGATGCGGTCCTTCCTCCTGCGCCACCGGATTCGTACGCACCTGGTGAGCGGCATCGAATTCCAGATGGGCGTCTTCATCGTCGGCCCGCTCCTCGACGCGGTCATCGAGGCGACCCTGGTCTCCGGCGCCCTGCTTCTCGTCTTCGAACTCGCCATCATCTACAAGCTGTTGCTCTCCACCCGTGACTTCACCCGCACCATCGACTCCTTCGAGCGGGACGAGGTGGCCACGGCGGCCTGATCCGGCGTGCCGCACACGAAGGCGTGGCCGGGGCGAGTGCCCCGGCCACGCCGTCGCTGTGCGGTGGTTCAGGTCGTCAGACCCGGACCCTCTCCCCCTCGACCGCCGGAGGCGGCGGCGAGGCCGCGGCCTCGGGGGACTCGTCGTGGCTGAGGTCCGGCAGACGGTTCAGCCACTTCGGGAAGTACCAGTTGCGTTCGCCGAGCATGGCCATGACCGCCGGGAGCAGCACACCGCGGATGATCGTCGCGTCGATGAGGACCGCGGCCGCGAGGCCCACACCCATCTGCTTCATGGACTGCATGGACAGCGTGCCGAAGATCGCGAAGACGGCGACCATGATGACGGCGGCGCTGGTGATGACACCGGCCGTCGTGACCACCCCGTGCTGGATGGCGTCCCGGGTCGTCAGCCCCCGCAGCCGCGCCTCACGGATTCGCGAGACCACGAACACGTGGTAGTCCATCGAGAGCCCGAAGAGGATCACGAAGAGGAACAGCGGCAGCCAGGTGATGATGGCGCCCACGCCCTCCGCGCCCACCAGCGACGCGCCCCAGCCGTGCTGGAAGACGGCGACCAGGATGCCGTAGGCCGCCCCCACCGAGAGGAGGTTGAGGACGATCGAGGTGATCGCGATCGTCAGCGAGCGGAACGACAGGAGCATCAGCAGGAAAGGTCACGATGAGACGGCTCGGCGGCTCCCACACCAGGACCCGGCCCCAGTCGCACTCCGTCCCGTCGTCCCCGCGCTCGTACCAACGTCCGCCGACCCGGGGCTCGACGACTGTCGCCACCATGGCGGTGGCACCGATGTGGTACTCCGTGGGCCACCACGCGGTCATGGAGCCGGTGAAGAACGCGAACGCCTCGTCGACCGGGAGGTTCACGGTGGCCGAGCCGAACAGCGGGGGGAGGGTAAGGATCGTCACGGCTGCTCCGGTACCGCGGCGGCGTCTGCGGCCTTCTGGAAGTCGGTCATGGCGGCCTCCCACACCCGGGTGAGGTAGGCGTGCATGGCCGCGATCCCGCTTCGGGTCCAGGCGGTAGATGCGGCGGGCGCCCTCCGCCGTCGAGACCACTAGCCCGCCCGCGCGCAGGGCGGTGAGGTGCTGTGACACCGCCTGCCGCGTGATCGGCAGCTCCTCGGCCAGCTCCCGACCGACCTCGGCCGCCTGGCGAGCAGCTCGAAGATCGCCCGGCGGCTGGGGTCACCGAGCAAGCCGAGGACCGCCGGGTCGTCACTGCTCACTTGTGCAGGTGTCTGCTTCAGATAGGCAGAGGACAAGAGGAAAGGACCAGTGTGATGGACGACCGGATGACGCTTGGCGGAGCAGGAACGGCGCAGAACTCGTCGGGGCTGCTGGAGGGACTCTCGCCGGACGAGTGGGGACACCCGACCCTCTGCGCGCAGTGGGAGCGTGCGGGACGTCGTGGCCCACGTGTTCAGCTACGAGGAGCTGTCCCGCCGGGCCACGGCGGCCGCCTTCGTGCGAGGTCGGGGTTGGACGGTTCGCGGGTCAACGCCCTCGTCATGGAGCGGTATGGCGCACGCGGAGGCCGACGAGCTCCTCGCCCTGGCCCGGCGCAGCCTCCGACCACGCGGCCTTCCCAGAGGGCTTCCGTGGCGCGATCGCGCTCGTCGACGGGACGGATCCACCAACAGGACATCCGCCGCTCCCTGGGCCGGCCCCGGAAGATACCCACTGACCGCCTCCTCTCGGCGCTCGACTTCGCGAAGACGGCGCCCACCATCCGTGCCCGGCAGCATCGGCGAGGTGTGACCCTCCGCGCCACCGACGTGGACTGGGAGGTGGGCGGCTCCGGCCCCGAGGTCACCGGGACGGGGGAGGCGCTCCTACTGGCGATGGCGGGGCGCACCGTGACCCTCGACGAGCTCTCCGGAGCCGGACTCCCGCTCCTGCGCTCCCGATTCGCGTGAGACGGTGGTCCTTCCGCGACGGTGGAGGAGCGTGATGGACGAGTCGACACTGGTCGCCACGCGACGGGCGCTGCACGGGGTGGCCGAGCTGGTCATCGCGGGGCCGCAGTTCCGGACCCAGGGCTCGATCGAGCTGCGGGTGCGTCCGGGCGGGTTCGGCGGGCACCTCTCGTCGGTCCGGGTCGAGGCGCGGACCTGGTCTGGGACGGCGGGCGTACGCCGCTGGAGGGCACCTGCCGCGAGCTCGCCGCCGCGTCGGGCCAGGAGGTCTCGGACCTCGCCGACGTCTACGCGGTCGGGTCCGGCGTCGACCCCGACGAGACGCTGGCCGTCGACGCCGAGGCGCTCGACCGGCTGCTCGGCTGGTTCGTCCGCGGTGACGCGGCGCTCCGGGCGTTCGCCCCCGACGTGGAGCCGGTCCTGTGGCCGGAGCACTTCGACGTCGGCTTCGCGGTCGACGAGGTGAACTACGGCGCGTCGCCCGGCGACTCGACGCATACCGGCCCCTACGCCTACGTCGGCCCTGGACCCCCGCGAGGGAGAGTCTGGAACGCGCCGTTCGGCGCGCTCCGGGACGCTGGCGACCTCGCGGACGTTGAGCGCGGTCGTGACCTTCTTCGAGGCCGGGCGGGCCGCCGCGCGATGAACGGCAAGTGGGCGGGGGAGGCCGCCGGGCATGCCCTCGACGCGTCGGCGCGGTGGGCGACCGGCGTGGCGCTGCCGACGGTCTGCTGCGCCCGCGAGACCGACGAACCGGTCGTGGGGCTGACCTTCGACGACGGCCCGCACCCGGAGCTGACGGCGCGATCCTCGACGTGCTGGCCCGGCACGGGGCCAAGGCGACGTTCTTCCTCATCGGCGACCGCGTCGTCGGCAACGAGGCGGTGGTGCCCGCATCGTCGAGGAGGGCCACGAGTCGGCGACCACCTCATGCACGACGAGCCGTCGATCCGCCTGTCCCGCAACCAGTTCCGCGAGGATCTCAGCGAGACCCGCGACCTCCTCGCGCCCTACCAGGCGGTGAGCTGGTGGCGGCCCGGTTCGGGGTGGACCACCCGGGCGATGGTCCGAGAGGCCCATGCCCTCGGTATGCGGTGCGTCCTCGGCACGGTGGCCGTCGCCGACGGCCCGCCAGCCGAACCCGGGTCGTGGCGGGAGCAGCGGCTGCTCGGGCAGATCAGCGCGGGTGCCGTCGTCGTCCTCCACGAGGGGACCGACGAGCGCCGCGACGTCGTCGACACCCTCGACTGGCTGCTGACCCGGCTGGCCAGCGCGGCCTGCGCAGTGTCACGCTGACCGAGCTCAGCCAGCTCTAGTCCGACCGCTCACGCCATCCGGCGGCGGTAGGCCAGCATCGCGAAGACGTAGGCCGACGACGAGGATGCCGACGATCCACCCGAGGGCGACCCAGATGTCGGTGCCGACCGGCTGCTGCGCGAACAGGGCCCGGATGGCGTTGACGATGGACGTCACCGGCTGGTGCTCCGCGAACCAGCGAACCGGTCCGGGCATCGTCGCAGTCGGCACGAACGCGGAGCTGATGAACGGCAGGAAGATCAGCGGGTAGGAGAACGCGATGGCGCCGTCCTGGGTCTTGGCGGTCAGCCCGGGAATGACGGCGACCCAGGTCAGCGCGAGAGTGAACAGGACCAGGATGCCGGCGACGGCGAGCCACGCCAGCAGGCCCGCCCCCGTGCGGAAGCCCATGAGCAGGGCGACCAGCAAGACGACCACGACGGAGATCAGGTTGGAGACCATCGAGGTCCCGACGTGGGCCCAGAGCACGGACGACCGGGCGATCGGCATGGACTGGAACCGCTCGAAGATGCCGTCTGGAGGTCCTGGAAGAGCCGGTACGCGGTGTAGGAGATCCCGACGCGATGGTGATGAGAGGATGCCGGGCAGCAGGTAGTTCACGTAGGAGTCCGTACCCGGCGTCGATGGCGCCGCCGAACACGTAGACGAACAGCAGCATGAAGCCGATCGGCATGACCGCGGTCGTGATGATCGTGTCCGGGCTGCGCAGGATGTGACGCAGGGACCGCCCCTGCAGGGCGGACGGTGTCGCCGAGGAAGTGGGTTCATCGCTGTTCCTTCTGGTCTCGGAGTGGGTCGTGCCGACGAGGGCGAGGAAGACGTCCTCGAGCGTCGGCTGCTTCTCGATGTACTCGACGGTGGCCGGTGGGAGGAGCTGCTTGAGCTCCGCGAGGGTGCCGTTCACGATGATCCGGCCCTGGTGGAGGATCGCGATCCGGTCGGCGAGCTGCTCGGCCTCGTCGAGGTACTGCGTCGTCAGCAGCACCGTCGTGCCCTGGTCGGCGAGCTCCTTGACGTCTGCCACACCTCGATGCGGACTGCGGGTCGAGCCCCGTCGTCGGCTCGTCGAGGAAGATGACCGGCGGGTGCCGATCAGGCTCATGGCGATGTCGAGCCGGCGGCGCATACCGCCCGAGTACGTCGCCACCTTGCGGCCGGCCGCGTCGGTGAGCGAGAAGCGCTCGAGCAGGTCGTCGGCGATCGTGCCCGGGTCGGTCGAGGTGCCGCAGCTTGGCGACGAGCACGAGGTTCTCGCGGCCGCTAAGGATCTCGTCGACGGCGGCGAACTGGCCGGTCAGGCTGAAGGACTGCCGGACCTCCGCCGCCTGCGTGGCGACGTCGAAGCCGTTGACGTGGCCGTCCCCGCATCCGCCTTGAGCAGCGTCGACAGGATGCGCACGACGGTCGTCTTGCCGGCGCCGTTCGAGCCGAGCAGGGCGAAGATGCTCCCCCGCTCGACGTCGAAGTCGACGCCGCTGCAGGACCTGGAGCTCCTTGTAGGACTTCTCCAGGCCCTGCACCTGGATCGCCGGTGCCTGGATCTGGAGGCGGTCATCTGTGTCTGCTCCTTAGGCTCGTCGGATCGTGATGTCGCCGTAGGACGTCCGCGCGCGGATCGCCGCGCGCTCGATGTCGGGACGGGGCTCCGCGGCCCGGCCCAGCTCGCTGCGGACCGGCCGTGGTCGGACCGCACGTCGAGGTATGCGGCGGTGCCGGTGGGGACCCCGACGGTCACCGCGCCGTAGGACCCGGAACCGAGGCGGTGTCGCGGACCTGCTCGCCGATGTCGATCTGGCCGTATGCCGACCGGGCGGTGACGTCGGCGGTGGCCCGGGTGACGGTGATGTCGCCGGACGAGGTGGCGAGGTCCGCCGCCCCGGCCGCTTCGCGGATCCGGATCCGGCCGTAGGTGCTGCTGACCTTGGCCGGCCCGGCGACCCGGCCGGTGGTGACCGTGCCGCCCTGGCTGTCGACGTCGAGCCGACCGGTGTCGTCGAGCCGGATGTCGCCGTAGGACGTCGTGACGGCGCAGGCGTCGACCGTGCCGGTGACCTCGACCTCGGCGTAGCCGGCGTCGACCCGCAGGGACGACCCGGTCGGGACGACGAGGTCGAGGTCGACGGAGCCGGGGCTGCCGAAGAACCGACGGGTGGACCCGGGGACCCGGACCTCCACCGTGTCGCCGGCGACGTGGACCCGGGTGCGCTCGGCGGCGTCGACGTCGACCCGGCGGCTGGTGCGGGCCGGTCGGACCTGGGCGGTCACCGTGTCGGTGGCCCGGGCGTGGACGCGCACGCTGCCGAACTCCAGGGACACGGTGAGGGTGACGGGACCGGTGACGGGGTATGCGTGCGCGCCGTCGGCCGGTGCCCGGCGCGCGTCCTGGGGGGCGCCCAGCGGAGCGTCCTGGGGCTCGGTCACTGCACCCACCCGCTCAGCTGGTTGCCGGCCTGCGGCCAGTCGGACGAACCGGTCGGGCTGCGGGCGGCCACCCGGCTGGAGCGCCGCACCCAGGGTCCGGACGAGGTAGGCGTTGACCGAGACGCCCTCGCGCTCGGCGGCCGCCTCGACCTGGGACTTCAGCGTCTCGGGCAGGCGGACGGTGATCCGAGCGGTACCGGCGTCGCTCTCGCGGCCGGCGGTGTCCTGTGGGGCGGCGGTGGTGGCGCTGGGAGCGATCGGCGGCCAGGCCGAGGTGTCGGGCCGGACGCGTCCCGGTCGCGCGGGCCGCGGTCCACGACGAAGCCGAGGTCGCGTCCCCGCAGGCGCACGTCCACCGAGCCGGGGGCCAGGTCGCGGCTGATCTCCTGCGCGGCGTCGGAGATCGCCTCCTGGAGCACCAGCCGGGCGGCCGACTCCAGCGGCGCGGTGAGCCGCTCGGCGAGGGACTCGGCGTCCGGCCCGGCGAACCGGGCCGCCACCGCGATCTCGTGGCGGAGGGTGTCGACATAGGGGTTGAGATCCATGACGTCATCATGACGTCAAAGTGACGTCATGTCAAGCCAATGACGCCACCGCGATGTCGCGGTGACATCACCGGCTGTCGTTATCCGCCCGCTGCCACCGCGTCCATGAAGGTCACCGACGCGGCGACGATCTGCTGCTGCGCGGTCGCGCGGTCGACGCCGGGGGTGCCGTCGCCGGGCTGCGTGCCGTAGTCGCCGAAGTAGGCGTGCACGCCGCCGGCCACGGCCGTGAACTCGTCGACGGCGGCAGCTGGTCCGGCTGGACTCGATGTCGGCCGGCGTGCTGAGGCCGTCGGCGGTACCCGAGACGGAGGCGACGACGAGGTCGGTGCGGTCGGCCAGCGAGCCCAGCGGGTACGACGCCCAGAGCAGCAGCCCCGGACAGGCCGGAGTCCCGTTGCCCACAGCGAGCCCGCGGCGACGCCGCCGAGGCTGTGGCCGCCGACCGCCCAGCGGGTGACGCCCGGGGTGGCGGCGACGACCTTGGCCGGCTCGCCGGTGGACAGGAACCCGATGTCGTAGGGCTCCTTGACGATGACGACGAGGTAGCCGGCCGCACTGACCTGGGTCAGCAGCGGGACGTACGCCCGCGGGTCGACCTTCGCCCCGGGCAGGAAGACCAGCCCGGCCTTGGGGGCGGCGCTCGGGGTCAGCACGATCCGGGTGGGCGAGGACTCGACCCGGACCGCGGCGTCGCCGGACATCGACGCGACCGCGTCGGCCGTGGCCGGCAGGGGCACGAGGTAGCCGATGGCGCCGAGCACCAGCACCGTGCCCACCGCCCCGAGGACCCGGCCCGACGACGGTGGCGCCCCGACGGCGCGGCCGGTCGCGCGGGCACTCGCTGGCCGCCGGTGACCGCCAGGAGCACGCCGACCACCGCGACCGAGATGAGGGTGACCGCATACGCCGGGTGGCTGGCGAGCAGGGACTCCCGGCTGAGGACCGCACACACCACGGCGCCGACGACCCACAGCACACCGACGGCCGCTCGCCACCCGGATCGGCGGACGAGGATGGCAGACTCTGCCGCGGGCGGGGAGGACACGACGGCAGCGTGTCACGAGGCCCGCTCGGGGCCGAGAGAGGACACCCGTGGACGTCGTGCCCGACCGAGAGCTGCACCCCGAACCCCCATCCGTCACCGTCGTCGAGACCGGTGAGTCGGACGTCGACGAGCTGCGCGAGCGGTTGGCGCAGTGGGACACGGCGGTCGTCGACCGCGACGAGGCGGCGGCGGCCGAGCTGCTGGCCGGTGACTTCGCCCTCGAGCTGGTCCAGCCGGTGCGCAACGTCATGCACCGACAGGTGTGGCTGGAGATGCTCCCGGACTACGTCGTGCACGAGTGGGACGTCGAGGAGGAGATCGTCGACCTCGACGGCGACCGCGCCGCCGTGCTCCGGCGGGTGCGGATGTCGGCCACGGTGATGGGCGAGGACCGCAGCGGGGTGTTCGTCATGTCCGACCTCTGGCGGCGGGAGGACGGGGACGTGGCGGGTGTGGCGCCGGCACTCGACGCCGCTCATGGCCCGCCGCCTCGGGGGCGAGCCGGCGGACGACTGAGCGCTCCGGCTACCCGGACAGGGTGCTCCACCGGATCGAGAGCCCGAGCCCGAGGAGCAGGACGAGGGCGGCCACCGCGACGAACCCGGCGCTGATGTCGACGTCCTGCTGCTGGGTCGTGACGTGCTTCGGCAGGTTGGTCAGGACGTTCTGGAGCTGGTCGGCGTCGGTCGCCGCGAAGTACTCGCCGCCGGTCGTCGACGCCACGGTCTTCAGCGCGTCCTCGTCGACGACGAGGAAGTTGCGGCCGCCGCCGGGGCCGCCGCCGCCGAAGTCCCGGCCGCCGAACCCCTGCTGCTGGTTCATCCCGCCGAGCTGCGAGCGCGAGCAGACCATCTGGGTGGGGTTCTTGGTGCCGAAGCCGATCGGGTAGACCCGGACGCCACGCGCGGCGGCCTGCACCGCGGCGTCCTGCGGGGTGATGCCGCGGGTGTTCGCCCCGTCGGTCAGCAGCACGACGATCTCCGGCGCCTTGTCGCCGCTGGCGTTCGGGGTCGGGGTCGGGGTCGACCCGCCGTTGCCCTCGGGGGACCGGGGGATCGAGGAGCCGTCGGGGTTCGGGGCGTCGCCCGCGTCGCTCGGCGCGACGTTGGGGTCGAGCTCGGCGATCGCGTCGATGGACTTGAGGATCGCGGCGCCGATGGTCGTGCCCGGCCGGTCGTGACGGCGTCGAGCGTGCTGAGCAGGTCGGTCTTGTTGGTGGTCGGGCGCCACGGCGAGCTGGGCGAAGCCGGAGAACAGCACCAGCCCGATCTTGGTCTCGTCGCCCTGGGCCTCGACGAACTTGCGCACCGCGGCCTGCGCGGCGCCCAGCCGGTTGGGCTCGACGTCGGTCGCGCACATGGATCCGGAGACGTCCAGGGCGAGGATCACCGTCGAGCTGGAGACCGGCACGTCGGCCTTGACCTGCGGCCGCGCGGCGGCGACGCCGAGCAGGGCGAGGCTGCCGATGACCAGGGCCACCGGCACGTGGCGGCGCCAGCGGCGGCTCGGTCCGGCCGCCGACCGCACCAGCGCGACGTTCGAGTACCGGACCGCGACGGGCTTCCGGCGCCGGGTCTGCCACAGGTATGCGGCGAGCAGGAGGGGCACGGCCAGGAGGCCGAGCAGGAGGTACGGCTGGTCGAAGCCCACTCAGATCACCCGGCCCCGGCGCAGGACGGAGACGACCGCTCCGGCGAGCAGCAGCAGCGTGGCGACGCCCGCCACCAGGGAGGTGATCTCGTGCGGGACGCTCCGGGAGACCCAGTTGAGCTGCACCGAGTCGTACACCTGCGCCAGCGACGTGGCGTCGGTCGCGTTGTAGTAGGTCCCCCCGGAGACCTCGGCGATCTGCTTCAAGGTGTCCTCGTCCAGGTGCGTCGCGATGCTGAACCCGTTGATCTCCAACACCGTTCCGGCGGCGCTGCCGAGCCCGATGGGGTAGATCTTCACGCCGGCCGCGGACGCCAGGTCGGCGAGGTTGGCCGGGTCGGGGCCACTGGTGTTCTCGCCGTCGGTCAGCAGGACGATCGCGGTGCCGCCGTAGTAGCCGATCGGGGTCTCATCGCCGCCCTGCTCGGTGTCGCCGTTGCTGACGATCGGCTTGCCGGCGATGGCGCTGAGCGACGTGAGGATCCCGCGCCCGAGGGAGGTGTCGCCCTGCGGCTCGAGGCGGTTCACCGAGGCGAGCACCTGGGCCTTGTCGGTGGTCGGCTGCTGCGCGATGATCCCGTTGCCGCCGAAGGCGACGACGCCGATCTTGACCGTCGCCGGCTGCTTCTCGACGAACCCCTTGGCGGCGGCCTTGGCCGAGTCGAGGCGGGTCGGCTTCACGTCCTCGGCGGCCATGCTCGTCGACACGTCGAAGGCCAGGATGACCGTCCCCTCGCGCCGCGGCTCCGCGATGGCGGCGGTCGGCCGGGTGAGGGCGAGCAGCATCACGGCCAGGGCGGCGACGAGCAGGGCCGGGGCGAGGTGCCGCCACCGGTCGCGGCGCGGCGTCGGGACCACCAGGCCCTGCCGGGCGAGGTCGGCCCGGCGCGCCGCCTGCGCGCGGATCAGCCGCCGGTAGGCGACGACGACCAGCGGGAGGGCGAGCAGCGCCGAAGCAGGGCCCAGGGCCATTGCAGCGTCATCGGCGCCTCCGGCGCAGGGCGGAGATCCGCAGCAGGGACCGGACGAGGTCCTCGTCGGTGCGGATCTGGTGCAGGTCGACGCCGACCGAGCGGGTGGCCTCCTCGAGGGCCGCCTGCCGCTGGTCGGCGGCGGCCCGGAGCCGGGAGCGGAACGCCGCGTCGGAGGTGTCGACGAAGATCTGCTCACCGGTCTCGGCGTCCTCGACGTAGATCGAGCCGACGTCGGGCAGCTCGTCCTCGCGCGGGTCGCGTACCTGCATGGCGACGACCTCGTGGCGGCGCGCGAGGCGGCTCAGCGCCTGCTCCCAGCCGGGCTCGCTGATGAAGTCGGACACGACGACCACCAGCGACCGCCGCCGGATCATCCCGGCCGAGCGGTGCAGCATCGCCCCGAGGTCGGTGACGTGGCGCTCCGGGTCGCTCTCGGCGCGGCCCTTCCGGCGCCGGCCGCGCGGCGCCGGCGGCGGCCTCGGTCGCGGCCGCGCGCGCGTTCCTCCGGTCCAGCAGGAGGTCGGCGATCTGCAGCACCTGGTTGCGTCCCGACCGGGCGGGCAGGACGCGCTCGACGTCCTGGTCGAACACCACCATGCCGATGCGGTTGCCCCGGCGGCTGAGGACCAGCGCGAGGGTCGTCGCGACCTCGGCGAGGACGAGGTCCTTCTGCCGGTCGACCGGGCCGAACCCCATGGACGCCGAGTGGTCGAGCAGCAGCCACGCGGTGACCTCGCGGTCCTCGACGTACTCGCGGACGTAGGGCGTGTCCATGCGGGCCGTGACGTTCCACTCGATGTGGCGCAGGTCGTCACCGGGCTCGTACTCGCGCAGGTTGGTGAAGTCGATGCCGCTGCCCCGGAACAGGCTGCGGTAGTCACCCTGCAGCTGGCCGTCCAACCGCCGGACGACGCGCCACTCGAGCTGCCGGAGCAGGCGCTCCGGCGTCAGCGTGGCGGCCTGGTCCACGGCGAGTCACCAGGAGCGTTGGCGTGCGCCGGCCGCTCGCGCAGCGGAGCCTGCGGGATCGGGGTCGCGGCGAGGATCGGGGTCAGCAGGTCGTCGGCGCTCATGTCCTCGGCGAGCGCCTCGTAGGACAGCACGATGCGGTGCCGCAGCACGTCACGGGCGAGGTCGCGCACGTCGGTGGCCAGGGCGTAGTCCCGGCCGCGCAGGAAGGCCAGCGCGCGGGCCGCGAGGACCAGGTTGATCGAGGCGCGCGGGCTGGCCCCGTAGGTGACGTAGCGGGCCAGCTCGGCCTTGCCGACGATCGCCGGGTTGCGGGTCGCGTTCGACGAGGTGGACCGCGTACTCGATGACGCCGGGGTCGACGTAGACCTGGTCGGCCTGCCGCTGGAACTCGCGCAGCGGAGTCCGCGGTGAGCACCTGCTGCGTCGGCGCGAGCCGGCTGATCATCCGCTCGACGACGACGAACTCCTCCGGCGGCGAGGGGTAGCCGATGAGCACCTTGAGCATGAACCGGTCGACCTGCGCCTCGGGCAGCTGGTAGGTGCCCTCGGACTCGATCGGGTTCTGGGTGGCCATGACGAGGAACGGGTCCGGCGCCGGGTAGGTCTCGCGGCCGATGGTGACCTGGCGCTCCTGCATGACCTCGAGCAGGGCGCTCTGCACCTTGGCCGGCGCCCGGTTGATCTCGTCCGCGAGGACGAGGTTGGCGAAGACCGGGCCGAGCGAGACCTGGAACTCGCCGTCGCGCTGGTTGTAGATCCGGGTGCCGACGAGGTCGGCGGGCACGAGGTCGGGGGTGAACTGGATGCGCTGGAACTCGCCGCCGATGGCGTCGGCGAGGGTCTTGATGGCCATGGTCTTGGCCAGCCCGGGCACGCCCTCGACGAGCAGGTGGCCGCGGGCCAGCAGCGCGACGATCATCCGCTCGAGCAGGTCGTCCTGGCCGACGATGGTCCGCTTGACCTCGTAGAGCGCCTGCTCCAGCGGGTGCGGCCGCGGGTGCGGCGGTGGCGGGGGTCTGGTCGGTCATGGTGGGGTCCTCACTGGGCGGGGGCGCCGGCGCCGCCGCCGGCCGTGGCGATGGGGACGGCGAACCCGATCCCGACGAAGAACCCCTGCTGGCTGGGGTTGGCGAGCCCGGTGACGATGCCGACCACCTGGCCGGCCTTGTTGAGCAGGGGGCCACCGGAGTTGCCGGGGTTCACCGCGGCGTCGAACTGGATGAGGTGCTCGAGCTTCTGCCCGTTGCCGACGTCGACCTGCCGGTCGAGCGCGGACACCACGCCGGCGGACAGCGAGTCGGTGAGCCCCAACGGGTGCCCGACGGCGAACACCGGCGTGCCCACCGGGACCCCGCCGCCGAGGACCGCGGGGACGAGCGTCTGCGGCAGCACCGACGGCAGGAGGGTCGCGATGTCGCTGGCCGGCTCCTGGCTGGCGATGGTCGCGGGCGAGGAGGTGCCGTCGGTGTAGCCGACGGTGATCGTCGTCGCGCCGCTGACGACGTGCAGGGCGGTGAGGATGGTGCCGTCGTCCTTGACGATGACGCCGGCCCCGCTGCCCGAGCTCCCGCCGCTGCCGCCCGGCCGGGTGGCGTTGATGAGGACGAGCGACGGCTGGATCGCCTGGTAGGCGACGGTGCCGTCGGGCGGCGTCGCGGCCTCCGCCTTGGCCTGGTCCTCGATGCCCTTCTTGACCGTCGCGTCGATGTCCTGCTGGGTCACCGGCGGGGTGGGGTTCGGCCGGGTCAGGGCGTAGCCGCCGACGACGACGAGGAGGACGACGGCGATGACGCCCACGAGCCACACGCGGCCGGGCACGGTGCGGGCCCGCGTCGTACCCGGCGACGAACGGCCGCGCGACCTGGTCGCCCGTGCGGCGGAGGCGTCCGCGGGGGCCGGGCTCGCCGGGACGCCGGGGATCGCCGTTGCCGCTGCTTCCAGCGGTGTCCGCCTCCGGCGGGGCGATGACGCGGGCCACCTCCTGACTGTACGTTCGGTGAGGCGTGAGCGGCAGGGTGGGACCGCGACTCATACCGCAGTCATAGGAACGGTCACAGGCCCGGCGGCCGCGGCTGCTCCGGGTGCGGCTGGTCGCCGACGGCGGCCTGCGCCCGCCAGAGGCGGCGCTCGAGGTCGGCCCGCACCGACGCGTACGCCGGGTCGTCCGCGACGTTGTGCAGCTCGGCGGGGTCCTCGCGCAGGTCGTAGAGCTCCCACTCGGCCGGGTAGCGCTCGTCGGAGCAGCCGGGGACGCCGAGGCCGTCGTTGTAGAAGTAGACGAGGCAGTAGCGCTCGGTGCGGAACCCGTAGTGCGCGCCGACGTGGTGGCTGCTGTCGTCGTGCATCCAGTAGCGGTAGTAGAGGCCGTCGTGCGGCGGGTCGGGATCCCGGGTCCCCGCGACGTCCGGCCAGAACGAGCGCCCCTGCATCCGCGGGTCGGCGGGGACGCCGGCCGCCTCGAGCAGGGTCTGCGCCACGTCGACGTTGCTGACGATGCCGGTATGCGTCGTGCCGGGAGCCGACCGCCCGGGGGTAGGAGACGAGGAACGGCATCCGGATCGACTCCTCGTACATGAACCGCTTGTCGAACCAGCCGTGGTCGCCGAGGAAGAAGCCCTGGTCCGACCCGTAGAGCAGCACGGTGTCGTCGAGGTCGCCGCGGTCGCGCAGCCAGCCGACGAGGCGCCGACGTTGTCGTCCACGGAGGCGACGCAGGCGAGGTAGTCCTCCATGTAGCGCTGGTACTTCCACAGCGCCTCGTCCTCCCGCGAAAGTCCTTGCGGCACAGGCTGTTTGAGGTCCACCTCGGTGAGGTCGTCGGCGACGCTCATGACCGCCCGCCGCGCGGTGTCGGAGCGGGTGGCCAGGTCGTCGGTGAAGGTGCGGCGGCACGGGGACGGGCGCGCCCGCATACATGCCGGTATGCGCGTCGTCCGGCTCCCAGGGCCGGTGCGGCGCCTTGTGCCACACCAGCAGGCACCACGGGTCGTCGCCCTCGAGCGTCCCCAGCCAGCGCATGGCCAGGTCGGTGATGAGGTCGGTGGCGTAGCCCGGCTCGACGCGCAGGCCGTCCGCGGAGAGGAACCGCGGGTCGTGGTACTCGCCCTGGTCGATGAGGGCGTCCCAGTAGTCGAACCCGTGCGGGTCGTGGCTCACCCCGTCGGTCGCGCCGTCGCCCATGTGCCACTTACCGACGAACCCGGTGCGGTAGCCGGCGTCGCGCAGGGCGGAGACGAAGGTCGGCTGGGCCGCGTCGATGGGGGTGTCGAGGGTGCTGACGCCGTTGACGTGGCTGTAGGTGCCGGTGAGCAGGGAGGCCCGGCTCGGCGCGCACAGGGAGTTGGTCGCGAAGAGGTTCTCGAACCGGACGCCGGCCTCGCCGATGGCGTCGATGTGCGGCGTCGTGTTGACCACCGAGCCGTAGGCGCTGATCGCGTGCGCGGCGTGGTCGTCGCTGAGGAGGAACAGGATGTTCGGGCGCCGCGCCGGCGCGGGGGTGTCGGTCACCGGCGGCGGCTCCGCTCCTCGGTGTAGCGCTTCGTCACGGCCATGTCGGAGTCGCCCATGCCCCGGGTCACGAGGTCGGCGAACGCCGCGCGCAGGGCGGGCAGCAGCGCCGCGTCGGTCCGCGTCGCGGTGGCGACGTCGGTGGCGAAGTCGAGGTCCTTGAGCAGGTAGCGGGCGGCCGCCGAGGGGCTGAAGTCGTCGGTGGTCATCCGACCGCCGCGGGTGCGCAGGATGCGGCTGTCGGCGTAGCCGCCGGCGAAGAGCTCGAACAGCGTCTCGAGCTCGAGCCCGCTGCGGTCGGCGAGGACCGCGGCCTCCCCGAGGGCGAGGACGGCGGCCGACGACGATGAGCTGGTTGCAGGCCTTGGCCACCTCGCCGGAGCCCAGCGGCCCCAGGTGGAAGGGCCGCCCGCAGGCCTCGAGGACCGCCATCGCCCGGCGGGCGTCGGCGTCGGTGCCGCCGACCATGATCGACAGCGTGCCGGCCTCGGCGCCGTCCACGCCGCCGGAGACCGGGGCGTCGACGACCCGCACCCGGCCGTCGGTCTCGCGGATGAGCCGCTCGCCCAGACGACGGACCTCGGTCGGTGACGACGTCGACGAGACGACGAGGAGCAGGTCCTCGGGCGTGGCGGCCAGCAGGCCGTCCGCACCGGCCAGGACCTCCTCGACCTGGGGGAGGTCGGGAAGCATGAGGACGACGACGTCGGCGTCGGCCGCCAGCGACCGCGGAGTGTCGTGCCACGACGCGCCCGCGTCGACGAGGTCGGTGTAGCGGTCCCGGCCGCGACCGTGGATCCCCACCCGCGCGCCCGGCCGGCGCAGCAGGTGTCCGGTCATCGGCCGGCCCATGGCACCGAGCCCGATCACGCCGACGCGGTCGCCGTTCGGGGTCACCTCGCGCGGTGCGGGCTCGGGCATGCTGTGCATCATGCCGGACGGCCTGTTCGACCTCACCGGACGAACCGCCCTGGTCACCGGGTCGACCCGGGGGATCGGGTATGCGCTCGCCCGAGGGCTGCTCGCGGCCGGCGCTCGCGTCGTGGTCCACGGCCGCGACGCGGGACGTGCGGCGACCGCCGCGTCGGACCTCGGCGGGCGAGAGCGGGGGCGAGACCCTCCCGGTCGCCTTCGACGTGACGGCGGCGACGGCGGTGGACGAGGGCATCGCCCGGGTCGAGGCGGAGTGGGGGACGCCGGACATCCTCGTCAACAACGCCGGCGTGCAGCGCCGGGCGCCGGTCCTCGACTTCACCGTCGCCGACTGGGACGAGCTGGTCGCCACCAACCTCACCAGCGCGTTCCTCGTGTCGCAGCGGGTCGGCCGAGGCATGGTCGAGCGCGGCAGCGGCAAGATCGTCATGATCGGGTCGGTGCAGAGCCGGCTGGCCCGGCCGGGCATCGCGCCCTACTCCGCCACCAAGGGCGGCCTGGTCATGCTGACCCGCGGGCTGTGCGCCGACCTCGGACCGCACGGCGTCCAGGCCAACGCGCTGTGTCCCGGCTACATCGACACCGAGCTGACCCGGGCGCTGGTCGACGACCCGGAGTTCAGCCGGTGGGTCGCCGGGCGCACGCCGGCCGGGCGCTGGGGCCGGGTCGAGGACCTCGTGGGCGCGCTGGTGTTCCTCGCCTCCGACGCGTCGGCGTTCGTCAACGGTCAGGTCCTCTACGTCGACGGGGGGATGACCGCCGTCGTCTGAGGCCTACGCCGGGAGCCGGTGCGCCGCGGCCCGGACCAGCACGGCGGCCCAGGTGCGGTAGGGCGTCCAGCGCTCGGCGAACGACGCGTACTCCTCGTCGGTCATCGGGGTGGTGAGGCCGTAGAGGTCGTGCACCGCCTGACGGCTGCGAGCCTCCTCGGTGGGCAGCACGTCGACGAACCCGCAGGCGCGCACGACGATGAGCGTGGCGTAGAACGGGCCGATGCCGGGCAGCTCCTGCACGGCCTGCCGGGCCGCCTCCGGGCCGAGCGCGACCAGGCGGTCGGCGTCGAGGTCGCCCCGCTGGGCGGCGGCGGCAATGGCCTGCAGCCGGGGGATGCGGTCGGCCGGGCAGTCCCGGGCAGCTCGGTGAGGGCGGCGAGCCGGGACGGCGCCGGCAGCGCGTGCACCGTCTGCCCGGCGAGGTCGAAGGACTCGCCGTGGGCCGCGTTGAGCCGGTCGCGCAGGGTGATGCCCTGGGGCGCGCGCGCGGCGGGCGCTGATGACCGACCAGACGGCGGCCTCGTAGGGCGAGTAGAACAGGGCCGGCCGGAGGCCGGGCGCGGCCCGCTGGAGGGCGCCGATCACCGGGTCGCGTCGCCCGAGCTCGGCGAACCCCTCGCCGTCGTGGTCGCAGGAGAGGATCCGCGCGACCTGGGCCGCGACGACGTCGGGGTCGGCCGGGCCGTGCACCGTGAGGTCGAGCCGGTCGCCCTGCTGCCGGACCTCGACGCCCGTCGCCGTCTCGAGGTCGTGGTCGACGCGGAAGGCCATCCGCATGACGCCGTCGAACGACCGCTCGTTGCGGTGCCCGAAGCCGAACAGGGCCAGCTCCTCGAGCGAGAACGGCCCGCGGGTCGGGATGCTCGTCGTGGTCACCGTCGTCGCCGTCGTCACCCACCGATCGTCGCGCGGGGCACCGACAGTGGGCGCCACTAGGGTCCCGACCATGCGAGCCGAAGGCACCTTCACCGTCACGTCGTTCGTCCCCGCCGCGCTCGAGCCGCCGCCGGTGGCCGTCGAGGTGGGGATCCCGGTCGGGACGGCGACCATGGAGAAGGCCTACGCCGGCGGCGTCGAGGGCCGGTCCGCCACGATCTTCGTCTCGGCCTTCGACATGGGCACCGGTGTCGGCACCTACGTCGCGCTGGAGACGTTCACCGGCCGGCTCGGCGACCGCGAGGGCGGCTTCGCCTACGCCCACTCGGCGACGACCCTGGGGTCCGACCGGCGGGACGAGCTGTTCGTCATCGTCCCGGGCAGCGGGGTCGGCGACCTGGCCGGCATCTCCGGCGGCGGTGGCATGGCCGTCGACGAGGACGACACCCACCGGATCTGGTTCGACTACCAGCTGGACTGACCGTCGGAGCAACATCGCGGGGAGCGGCGTGCGTAGCGGCGAACGCGTCGTGATCACGACACCTTGGCCGCTACGCTAGGCGCTTGCTGTGGCCCGCGCGGCACCGGTCAGCGGGTCCGGGGTACGCGGGTGGCGCGTCCATGGAGGCGCGCAGGCTGGTGAGCGGGTCGGCCGGGACGTTGATGAGCCCGCGCACCGGGCGGTCGAGGTCGAAGGTGATGAACAGCATGCCGGCGACGAGGGCGGCCGCCAGCAGCGCGATGGACGGTCCGCGGCCCAGCGTGGCGAGGTGGAGGGCGAGCAGCCCGAGGGCGAGGGCCGCGCCGACCAGCTCGAGCAGCAGCACCGGGGTGGGCACCCGGTTGGCCAGGCCGGCGATCCGGGTGGTCAGCGCGTCGAACGCCTCGTTGAGGCCCTCGACGTAGAGCCGCGGCGCGGTGGCGGTGGGGGCCGAGGTGACCGCCGTGCCGGCCTCGGCCCAGAGCGCCCGCTGGAGCTCGCCGGCGGCGGCGACCGCGGCGACCTGCTCCGGGCTTCCCGGGGACCGTCCGGGCGACCTCGATGGTGGTGTCGGTGTAGCGGCGCATCAGGTCCAGGCTCCGCGCGCGCTGCGGCTCGTCGAGCGTCTGCGCCCGCAGGTAGGACGTGCCGATGGCGTTGGCCTCGGCCACCACCGCGGCGCGACGGCTCTCGTAGCGGCCGACGGCCAGGCTGAGGCCGAAGGCGAGGACCAGGGCCATGAACCCCAGCATCGCCGCCTGGATGACGGCGAACGGCTCCCGGGACCCGTCCGACCGCGACCGGACGGACCGGCCGATGACGTGGCCGACCGCCGTCGCCCCGAGGATGACGACGAACACGCCGAGCGTCAGCACCGGGGTGCTCAGCTCGAAGATCACCACGTCCCTCCTCCGCCGACGGGCCTGGGCGTGAGGCTAGCCGCCGCCGGCGCCGGGGGTGCGGACGTCGGCCGAACTCAGGAGCGGTCGCTCCGGACCTCCTGGTAGCGGGCCAGCGACTCCTTGCGCTCGGTGTCGTGGTCGACGATGGGCCGGGGATAGCCCTCGGGCGGCTCGGCGAGCTTCCACGGCTCGTGGATCTCCTTGGCCGACAAGGACTTCAGCTCGGGCACCCACCGCCGCACGTAGGCGCCGTCGGGGTCGAACTTCTTCGCCTGCAGGATCGGGTTGAAGATGCGGAAGTAGGGAGCCGGGTCGGTGCCGGTCCCCGCGGTCCACTGCCAGCCGTGCTGGTTGTTGGCCAGGTCGCCGTCGACGAGGGCGTCCATGAAGTGCTGTGGCGCCGAGCGTCCACTCCAGGTGGAGGTCCTTGACGAGGAACGAGGCGACGATCATGCGGAGCCGGTTGTGCATCCAGCCCGGTGGCCAGCAGCTGCCGCATACCGGCGTCGACGATGGGGAAGCCGGTCTGCCCGGCCCGCCAGGCCTCGAACCGCTCGTCGGCCTGCTTCCCGGTGTCGTAGCGCATCTGCGCCATCGAGGGCTGGAAGTAGCCGTGCGCGCTCTGCGGCCAGAAGTGGAGCACCTGGGCGTAGAAGTCGCGCCAGCACAGCTGCCGCCGGTATGCCGGTCCGGACCGGCCGAGGTCGGTGAGCATGGTGCGCGGGTGGATCTCCCCGAACTTCAGGTGTACCGACATGTGCGAGGTGCTGTCGAGGTCGGGTCGGTTGCGCCCCTCGTTGTAGCGGGCGAGGTCACCGTCCTGGAAGTCGCGCCAGGCCTGGTGGGCGGCGGCCTCTCCGGCCTCGAAGAGCTCGGCGGCGATCGTCGGGTCGCGGGGGATGTCGATGCCGTCGACGGGGTGCCACTCGACCCGGCCCGGGTCCGAGGTCGAGGGGCTGTGCCAGCCGCGCTCGGACCACGCGCGGTAGAACGGGGTGAACACCTTGAACGGCTCGCCGTCCTGCTTGAGCACGTGGCCGGGCGACACCGCGTACGGGCTGCCGGTGCGGACGAGGGGCACGTCACCGAGGGCCTTCTCGACGCGGGCGTCCCGGGCCTTGCCGTAGGGCGCGAAGTCCTCGCTGACGTGGACCGAGCCGGCCCCGATCTCCTTGGCCACCCGCGGCACGACGTTCTCCGGCCGGCCGCGCTTGACCGTGAGCCGGCCGCCGTGCGACCTCAGGTCGGCGTCGAGGGACCGCAGGCTGCGGTAGAGGTAGGCGGTCCGCGGCCCGTTGTCGACCTTGAGCAGGACGTCGTCGAGCACGAACAGCGCGCACACCGGGCCGGCCTTGGCCGCGGCGTCCAGCGCGGGATGGTCGCGCAGCCGCAGGTCGCGACGGAACCACATCACCGACGGGGTCACGCCGTGAACTCCTCCCGGCGGATCGACCGCTCGAACAGCGGCGGCAGGTAGCGCAGCATGAGCATGCCCCACGTGACGTGGGTGAGCATCGGCGCCTGGACGCCCCCGGAGGCGCGGCGCTGCATACCGAACAGGCCGCCCATCACCGCGCCGGCGATGGTCAGCGCCGGGTTGCGGCTGGCGGCGGTGGCGACGGTGTAGGCGGCCGTCGAGATGAGGATCGGCCGGTCCGCCGCCGCGGTGTAGAACGCGCCGCGGAAGAACAGCTCCTCGGCGATGCCGTTGACCGCGGTGGTGGCGGCGACGAGCGGCAGGCTGCCCTGGTCGGCGTAGCGCAGGACGTTGCCGATGGCGCGGTTGAGGACCGGGATCTCGCGAGCCACCAGGGCGGCGCCGTAGAACACGCCGAAGGCCGCGACGCCGGTGGCGACCGGCGTGACGATCGGGCGGCGCAGGTTGTTGTCCCGGCTCTTGATCCACCCGAGGTGGAGCGGGCCTGACGCGACGGCGCCCGCGGTCCACGTCGCCGCGAGCGCGCCGGTGAGCCAGTAGAACCGCTTCGACCCGGGCTCCGCGCTGAGCGAGACCCCGAGCAGGGTGGCGCCGGCGACCCCGACGCCGAGCACGATGCGCCGGCGCCGGTTGCGGACCGCCTCCGTCTCGTCCGGGACGACGGGCTCCTGCAGGTGGAACGGCTTGGGCAGCCGGCCCGAGACCCGGTGGACGGTGTCGGCCGGCGAGGCACCGGACGCGTCGGCGCCCCGGTCGGTCCGCTCCTTCAGTGCGGTCCGCACGGCGTCGTCGTAGCCCATCGGGTCGAACGGCACCATCCGGCGGATGCGGTCGTCCTTGACGACGACCTCGTTGGTCATCGAGTCGACGAGGTTGCGGCCCGTCGTCGTGTCGACGTCGGTGACCAGCGACAGCCAGCGGGACGACAGCGACGGCGTGAGGAACGGGACCGGCACCAGTGGTAGGTCGCGGCCCTGGATCCTCGCCACCCGCTGCAGCATCGTCTTGTAGCGCAGCACTTCCGGACCGCCGACGTCGAGCGCCTGGCCGGCCGCCTCGGGCAGCTCGAGCACGCCGACGAGGTAGCGGACGACGTCGGCCACGGCGATCGGCTGGGTGCGGGTCATCACCCACCGCGGCGTGATCATGGCCGGCAGGTGGTCGACGAGCTGGCGGGTCAGCTCCCAGGAGATGCCGCCGTCGCCGATGATGATGCCGGCCCGCAGGGTGGTGACCGGGACGCCGGACTCGGCGAGCGCCGACTCGACCTCCCGGCGGCTGCGCAGGTGGGCCGAGAGCTGCTCGCCGTCGTCGCCGAGCCCGCCGAGGTAGATGATCCGCTGCACCCCGGCCCGCTTCGCCGCGGCACCGAACGTCGTCGCGCCGGCCGCGTCCTTGTTCTCGAAGTCGTCGTCGTCGAGGGAGTGGACGAGGTAGTAGGCGGCGTCGCAGCCGGCCATGGCGGTGTCGAGGGAGTCGGCGTCCTGGACGTCGGCCCCGACCGCGGTGCCGGCCCCGTCGTAGGTCTCGGGGTGCCGGGTCATGGCCCGCACCTCGTGCCCGGCCTCCTCCAGCGCCGGGCACAGCCGGCGTCCCACGAACCCGGACGCGCCGGCGACGAGGACCTTCATGAGCGGGCCTCCAGCGCGCCGGCCCGCTGGGGTACGCGGAGGCGCGCCGCCTCGGTCACGGGGTCGCCGCGCAGGGCGGGTATGCCGGTGCGGGCGACGACCTCGTCGGTCGCGCCGGCGCCGGCCAGGACCACCGGCACCCGCTCGGCGAGCGAGCGCAGCCCGTCGACCGCCGTGTCGAAGGGCCCGCTCGTCGTCGCCGAGAGGACGACGACCTGGGGGTCGAGATGGCGGACGGCACTGTCGAGGTCAGTCACAGGAGTGTCGTTGCCCAAGAAGGTCACGCGCCAACCGCAGCGGTTGAGCGCGATGCCGAAGATCATCAGCGGCAGGTCGTGCAGCTCGCCCTTCGGGCAGGCGATCACGGCGCGCGGGCCGACGCCCTGCCCCCAGCCGAGGGCCAGCCCGGCGAGCCGGCCGCGGATGAGGTTGCTGGCGAAGTGCTCCTGCGCGACGTCGACGGTGCCGGCCTCCCAGCGCGTCCCGAGCTCGCCGAGGTAGGGCAGCACGACGTCGCGCAGCACGGTCGTGAGGCTGAGCTCGCGCAGCATGGTGTCGAACACGTGCTGCGCGTCGGACTCGTCGTAGGCGTCGAGGGCTCGGCGCAGTGCCGGGTAGTGCCGCATCGCCGCGTCGGACTCGGCCGCCGTCGGCTCGGTCCACCCCTCCCGACCCGGTAGGCCGGAGGCGTCACCGGGCGCCGCACCGCGGGCCGCCCGGGCCGCTTCGGCCGCCGACAGCCCGCGGGCCAGCTGGTCCTGCATGGCCCGCACGCGCAGCTCGTCCGAGGCGGTGTAGAGGCGGTAGCCCTTGGGGGAGCGGGCGGGCTGGAGCAGCTGGTAGCGGCGTTCCCACGCCCGCAGCAGCTCGGTGCTGACGCCCACCCGGCGGCTCAGCTCGCCGATGCGCACTCCCACCGCGGCGTCGGGGTCGAGATGGTGCGCGACGAAGGTCATGCAACATGGTACGAACCCTGGACAGACACGCAACAGCTCCCGACGTCACAACGCGGGCGGTCGCCGGGCCGGGTCAGCGCGCGAACGGTCCGATCTCCATGAGGACGACGGCGGCGTTGGCGCAGCCCTGCTGGCTCTGCGGCGCGAACTGCGCCGCCGTGTCGTCCGGCAGGTAGACCCGGAAGCCCATGGCCGGGGTGACGGTGCAGTCGGGGAAGTTGCCGGCCTGGGCCAGCTGCAGCGGTGCGCTGGCCTTGGCGCCGGGCGCCAGCGTGACGGCCGCCGGGGTCGCGCTGGTGCGCTTGGCCGGGGCGCCGAGCTGCTGGCCCGCGGTGCCGGTGACCAGGGAGACCCCCGGGAAGCCCTCCACGACGCACGCCGTGGAGCCGGCGTTGGTCACCGTCACCTGGAGCCCGATGTGTCCCGCCGAGTTTCCCCCGGGCGACGGCTCCACCACGGCCTTCGCCGTCGCGATCGTGCAGAGGTTGCCCGCGCCGGTCCGCGTCCCCGTCGAGGTCGGCGACGAGCTGCCCGACGAGGTCGGAGACGCACTCGTGGTGGTGCTCGCGGCCGTGGAGGTGCTCGGCGCGGGCGTCGGGGTGGGCGGTGTGCTGCTGCACGCCCCGAGCGCGGCGGCGAGGCCGACACCGGCCAGCACCACGCATACCGAGCGGACGGAGCCGGTCACCTGCGTCGTCACGCCGCCAACGTAGCGCCGGGGACCGGCCTCCAGCCGGAAAACCGGCATGCCCGGCGCGGCCACCGCGAGCTCGTCGTCCGTGGACTTGGTGGTGAGGCCCTCGACGAACCGGCCGACCTCCCAGCCCCACCGCTTGAGGTAGACGCGCAGGACCGGCACGCGGTCGGCGGCGGGGACCTCGACCAGCCGCACCTGCTCCACGCGGCGGCCGACCCGCAGCTGGGCGCCGCCGGCGGCCCGCACGTTGCGCACCCACTGGGTGTTGCCGCGCGGCGCGACGAGGAACCGCTCGCCGTCGAGGTGGAGGAGGTTGACCGGCACCGACTGCGGGGTGCCGGAACGCCGGCCCGGCACGGTGAGGACGCGCGAGCCCATGAGGCTGACGCCGTGCTCGGTCAGCCAGCGCACGGCCTTCATGAACGCGACGTCGCCGCGGGTGGCGCGGATGTAGCGGGCGGGGGAGGTGGGCTGCTCCGTCATGGTTCGCTCCTTCGTGGTTTTCGAGAGCACTGCTCTCGCTTGTGACGAGTATGCGCCGAGCGGAGCGGTCGTGTCAAGAGCAGTGCTCTCGAATCTGTGCGAGACTGCGGCCCATGAGCGAAGGAGTGCGGGCCCGCCGCCGTGACGACGTCACCCGCCGGGTGCTCGAGACCGGCCGGCGTCACCTCGCCGAGTACGGCGCGGCCGCACTGTCCCTCCGGGCGGTGACGCGGGACCTCGGCATGGTGTCCTCGGCGGTCTACCGCTACGTCGCGAGCCGGGACGAGCTGCTGACGCTGCTCGTCGTCGACGCCTACACCGAGCTCGGGGACGCCGTGGACGCCCGCCTGGCCGAGCTGTCGCGGGCCGCCTGGGACACCCGCGCGCTCGCGGCCTGCGTCGCCGTCCGCGAGTGGGCGCTGCGGGAGCCGGCCCGCTACGCGCTGCTCTACGGCAGCCCGGTGCCCGGGCTACGAGGCGCCGGGCGAGCAGACCACGGAGCCGGGGACGCGCGTGATCCGGGCGCTCCTCACCCTCGTCGTCGAGGGCGTCCGCGCCGGTGACGTCGTCGACGGCCCGACCGCGGTGCCCGTCCCGCGCGCCCTGCGCGCCGACCTGACCGCGGTGCGCGGCGAGCTCGGCCTGGACGTGGACGCCGCGGTGCTGGCCCGGGCGGTGATGCTGTGGTCGGTGCTGTTCGGGGCGGTCAGCCTCGAGGTCTTCGGGCAGTACGGCACGGACACCTTCGGGGAGCCGGCAGCGCTGTTCGAGCACCAGGTGCGGCTCGCGCTCGCCACCCTGCGCGGCTGACGCCCGGACCGGCGGTCAGGGGGCGCCGAGGTCCATGTGGAGGACCTCCCAGACGTGCCCGTCGGGGTCGGCGAAGCTGTGGCCGTACATCGGGCCGTCCTCCAGCCTCGGCAGCCAGGCCGACCCGCCGCGAGGCGATCGCCGTGCTGACCAGCCGGTCCACCTCGGCCGGGGACTCGGCGCTGAGGCAGGTGATCGCGGTGGGCCCGTCCCGGGGGTCGCCGACCGCGCCGGTGACGAAGTCCGCGAACCGGTCGCGGGTGAGGAGCATGAGGACGATGGTGTCCGAGACGACGACCGCGGTGACCTGGTCGTCGGAGAACGTCTCGTTCACGGCGAACCCCAACGACGTGTAGAACGCCCGCGACGCCGGCAGGTCCGAGACCGGCAGGTTCACGAAGATCATCCGCCTCATGTACGGGTGTGACTCCGACAACCTCCGAATTCTGTCGGCCCGGTGTCGGCGATCTCGCGTACGTTCGTCCCATGACCTCGGTGGTGAGCCCGACAGGCCCTTCGACGAGAAGGGAGACCGACCAGCCGGAGACCGACCGGGAGTTCATGGCGCTGGTCGAGCCGATGCGGGGCGAGCTGATGGCGCACTGCTACCGGATGCTCGGCTCGGTCCACGACGCCGAGGACCTCGTGCAGGAGACCTACATCCGGGCCTGGCGCTCGTTCCACGGCTTCGAGGGGCGCTCCTCGCTGCGCACGTGGATGTACCAGATCGCCACCAACACCTGCCTGACCGCGCTGCAGAGCCGCAAGCGCCGGCCGCTGCCCACCGGCCTCGGGGCGCCGGCCGCCGACCCGACCGACCCGGTGCAGGCCCGGCCGGAGATCTCGTGGCTCGAGCCGATGCCCGACACCCTCGTGGCCGGCACCGCGCCGCAGGATCCGGAGGCCACGGCGGTCACCCACGACTCGATCCGGATCGCGTTCATCGCCGCGCTGCAGCACCTCACCCCGACGCAGCGCGCGGTCCTCATCCTGCGCGACGTGCTCAACTGGCGGGCCGCCGAGGTCGCCACCGCCCTCGACACCACCGTGGCCGCGGTCAACAGCGCCCTGCAGCGGGCCCGGGCCCAGGTCGAGAAGCTGGCCCCCGCCGAGGAGGCGTCCTCCCACCTGAGCGCCGACGACCCCGAGGTCAAGGCCAAGCTGGAGCGCTACGTCGCGGCGTTCGAGGCCTACGACATCGAGACCATCGTCGAGATGCTCACCAAGGACGCGATCTGGGACATGCCGCCGTTCACCGGCTGGTACCAGGGCAACCGGGCGATCGGCACGCTCATCGACACGCAGTGCCCGGCGAGCAAGCCCGGCGACATGCGGATGCTGCCGACGACCGCCAACGGGCAGCCGGCCTTCGGGCTCTACATGCGCGCGGACGACGGGCGGATGCGGGCGTTCCACCTGCAGCAGCTCACCGTCGGGCCGCAAGGGCGTCGAGCGGGTGACCGCCTACTTCGACCTGCACCTGTTCGAGCGGTTCGGGCTCCCGCTCGAGCTGCCCGCCTGACCGCTCAGCCGGACCGGCGGGCCACGAACAGCGTCGCCGGCGCGCCGGCCTGGGGCCGGGTCGCGACGTAGAGCCGGTCACCGACGAGGGCGGCGGCCACCGGCTGCCCGGTGGGTCCGGCCGAGGTGGCCCACCCCTCGGCGGCGCTGCTCAGGACCACCGTCCCGTCGGCCGACGGGCTCACCACCGTGGCGCCCGGCCCGGTACCCATCGGCCGGGGGATGACGTCCTGGTCGCCCACGGCGACGACGGGCACACCGGTCTGCCGGGTCGCGACGTCGCCGGTCAGGGACCACAGCGCGAGCCGACCGTCGACCTGCCCGGTGACCAGGCAGTCGCCGCCGCTCGCGCAGCGGGCCGAGACGCTCTCGCTGTGACGGCCCACGTCCGGCAGGTCGACGCGGTGCCAGCCGGCATTCACGCCGGTCGACCGCCAGACGGCGGCGGTCTGCCCCACGCCGTCGTCGAGGTGCAGCGCGGATCCGGTGACGAGGATCCCGCTGCCGTCGTCGGTGGCGCCACGGGGCCCGACCAGCAGGGCGGACGTGCTCTCCAGCGCGGTGCCCGCGGGGTCCTGGCGGGTCCAGGTCGGGTCGGCGAAGGTCCACACCGCCGCGTCCAGTCCCGCCTTGGCGCCACCCCAGCTCCCGACGAGGGCGTCACCGGCCGGGCGTGATGACGGCGTCGACGAGGTCGCCGGCGCCCCAGCCGCCGAAGGCGTAGAAGCTCTGCGGCAGCTCGTCGACCCCGGCGGCCGTGCCGGCCCACGTGGTCCATCGCACGTTGGCGTGGGCCCCGCCGTTGGCGCCGCCGATGGCGACGATCCGGGTGCCGTCGGTGGCGACGGAGTACCACCGGGCGAGCGGCGCATACGGGGACTGAGGGTGTGAGCGGGACCGGCGTCTGGGCCCCGGCGGCGTCGATGGTGAGCATCACCGGTGACGGGGTGTCCGGGGTGGCGCCGGCCTGGAGCCCGCCGACGAGGAGGCGGTCGCCCATCGTCGTCAGGGTCTTGACCTCCACCCCGCCCGGCAGGGTGACCGGTGCCCAGGACAGTCGCGGGCCCGAGCCGGTGGTCGGCGACGTCGCCGGGCGGGTCCGACGCGGTGCACGCCGCGAGGGCGGCCACCGCGACCCCGGCGGCCAGTGCCGCTCGCCAGCGCCGGACCCGGACCATCCCGCCAGTATCGCTGCGCCGGGGCCGGGCGGTTCTTGGGCAAGATTTTACGAAACGACAGTTCCGGCCGGCAACCATTGCCGCCACGCTGGAGGTATGCCACGTGCCGTCCACACCGTCGCGGCCCTCGCCGCTCTCGCCCTGGCCACCGTCACGGCCGCCTCGACCACCACCTCGGCCACGGCCGCACCCGAGTGCGGGCGCCGGCTCCGGCGCGAGACAGCTGGCCTTCGCCGCCGCGGCCGGTGAGTTCGGTCTCCCGGCCTCGCTGCTCGAGGCGGTCTCCTACGCGCAGACCCGCTGGGAGGGCCACGCGGGCGAGCACAACACCAGCGGCGGCTACGGACCGATGAACCTCGTGGACGCCACGCTGTTCACCGCCGACGTCGCTCAGCAGCGGGACGGCGCGGGGTCCACGGCCGCCGTGCCGTCGTCGGTCGACACCCTGGGCCGGGCGGCCCGGCTGCTCGGCGTGGACCGCGACGTCCTGCGCCGCGACCCGGCCATGAACATCCGCGGCGGCGCCGCGTTGCTGAAGTCCACCCAGGCCTCGCTGAACCTGCCCGTCGGGGCGGGGACCGATGCCGGCCAGTGGTACGCGGCGGTGGCCGCCGCCAGTGGCTCGGCGGACGCCGCGGGCGCCGAGGACTTCGCCGACGCGGCCTTCGACGTCCTCGCGAGCGGCGCGTCCCGCACGACGACGGACGGGCAGGCGGTCGCCGTGAGCGCCCGGCCGGCGACCCCGCAGCGGGGTCAGCTGGCCCGGCTGGGCCTCGCGTCCCCGAAGTCCGACCCGAACCTCGAGTGCCCGGCGAGCATCCGCTGCGAGTCGGTCCCCGCTCCCTACGTGCAGTACGGGCCCAACCCGGGCGACTACGGCAACCACGACCTCGCGGCGCGCGACACGGCGGCGGGGCCGAGGGTCGACTACATCGTCATCCACGACACCGAGGCCGACTGGGCGACCACGCTCAAGCTGGTGCAGGACCCGACCTACGTCAGCTGGCACTACACCGTCCGCTCGGCCGACGGCCTCGTCGCGCAGCACGTGCCGACCAAGGACGTCGCCTGGCACGCCGGCAACTGGTACGTCAACGAGCACTCCATCGGCATCGAGCACGAGGGCTTCGCCGCCACGGGTGCGACGTGGTACTCCGAGCCGCTCTACCGGAACTCCGCGCGGCTCGTGCGCTACCTCGCCGACAAGTACGACATCCCCCTCGACCGCGCCCACATCATCGGTCACGACCAGGTCCCCGGCACCCTCCCGAGCCTCGTCTCGGGGATGCACTGGGACCCGGGCCCGTACTGGGACTGGCAGCACTACTTCCAGCTCATGGGCGCGCCGCTGCAGGCCGTGGGCCGGGTCCTCCAGTCCGACGTCGTCCGCATCCTGCCCCGGTTCGACCGCAACCAGCCGCCGGTGACCGGCTGCACCACCCCGGGGACGCCGTGCGAGCCGCAGGGCGCGAACTTCGTCTACCTCCACACCCAGCCGAGCGAGTCCGCGCCGCTGGTCACCGACATCGGCCTGCGCCCCAGCGGGGCGCCGAGCACGACGGACGTCGCCGACATCGGGGCCCGCGCGACCGCCGGGGTCGAGTACGCGGTCGCCGACCGCTCGGGTGACTGGACCGCCATCTGGTGGCTGGGGCAGAAGGCGTGGTTCCTCAACACCAGGAGCCAGCCGACGGCGATCCCGGTCAAGGGCTCGGTCGTCGTGCCGAAGGCCGGCCGCGCCTCGGTCCCGGTCTACGGCCGGGCGTACCCGGAGGCGGCCGCGTACGCGCCGTACCCGGGGGTCCCGGTGCAGGCGGTCACGCCGCTGCAGTACTCGATCCTCGCCGGACAGAAGTACGCGCTGCAGGACGCCACCATCGTGACCGACTACTACCGCGCGACGACCTTCGCGGGCACCCCGCCGACCGACCACGTCGACATCCGCGGCCAGGACACCTACTACCAGGTGTCGCTGGGGCACCGGACGGCATACGTGCGCGCGGCCGACGTCGACATCGTCCCGGCCGGCTGAGGCCGGGACGGCGTCGCGGCCGGCTCAGGCCAGCGCGTCGAGGCGCTCGAGGGCGTCGGACCAGCGCCGCTCGACGGCGGTGCGGTCCGGCCCGGCCGGCTCGTGGCGCAGCGAGACCCGGGTGCCGTCGCCCTCGGCGGCGAGGTGGAGGTCGACGAACGAGCGGGGGGCGTCGGCGTCGGCGTGCCACGAGACGCGGACCTGTTCCAACGGGTGGTAGCTGCGCCACACGCCGTGGCTGCCGTCGTCGGCGTGCCAGGGTTCGCCCTTGCCGCCGAGGCGGGCGCCGGGACCCAGCAGGGCCTGGGCGCCGTCGTTGGTGGTGAGGACCCGCCACACGTGGTCGACCGAGTGCGCGAGCACCGTGTCGATCTCCACCACCTGATCCGCCTTCTCGTCGACCGCCTCGCTCGGTGCCGTGTCGGACATTCCAGCCTCCTTGGTCGGGCCCCGCCGTGCCTCGCTGCCGGCGGTCTGCAGGTTCGGGCCCAGGGCACCATGTCATCGCGTCCGGGGCCCGGGCGCCACCCTTTCGCGCCACCAATTTGCCCGCTGCTCACCGCGCGGCGGGAAGGAGCCGCCACTAGCGTGGCGAGAGGCTCACCGTCGAGCCGAACCCCCGAAACCAAGGAGAGCCCCCATGGACGCCTGGGTCTGGATCCTGTTGTTGGTCGTCGTCCTCGCCGTGATCGTCGGAGTGCTCCTGTCGCGCTCCCGGCAGCAGGAGAGCCGGCGGGCAGAGGCCGCCGAGCTGCGCGACCCCACCGCCGACCACCAGATGGAGCTCCGCGAGAAGGAGGCGGCCGCCGCGGCGTCCGAGGCCGAGGCGCGGCGGGTCCGCGCCGAGGCCGACCAGCGGGCGGCGCAGGCGCAGCACCTCGAGGTCCAGGCGCAGCGCGCCGGGCATGGACCGGGACAGCGCCGCGGAGACCAACGCGGAGCAGCTGCGCCGCGCGGACGCGCTGGACCCGGACGTCCCCACCGACAAGGAGGGCAACCGCCTCGAGCCGGCATGGTGGTGAGCGGGCCGAGCGCGGCACGTCGGGGATCGGGGCCTCGGCGGCCGGGCTCGAGCACAGCGGGGGCCGCGCGGGCGAGGGCACCGACCAGACGCTGGGCGGCCGGATCGGCAACATGCGCGGGCTCGACGACGAGCACGACCACGACCACGACCACGACCACGACCACGACCACGACGGCGACCCGGACGCACACGGGACCGCAGCGCACTCGACCGGGCTCGGGACCGGGCCGACGACGTCATCGACCGCCGCGACGCCGACGCCGAGGGTCGGCGGGACCGTCAGCCGGAGTAGGCCTCGAGGAACGCCTTGAGCAGGGGACCGGCGGTCTTCGACCCGGAGTCGCCGGTCTCGACGTAGACCGCGACGGCGAGGTCACCCTTGGCCGCGACCATCCAGGCGTGGGTGGCCGGCGGGGTGGCCGTGCCGTACTCGGCGGTGCCGGTCTTGGCCGCCGTGACGCCCTCGGCGGCCAACGCCGCGCCGCTGCCCTCCGAGACCACGGCACCGAGCATCGACTGCAGGGCCTGGGCCTCGGCGGGCTGCAGCGGCTTGTCCGGCGTGGGGAAGCCCGCCACGGCGGGGTTGTCGTCGATGAGCTTGGGACGGACCACCGACCCCTTGACCGCCGAGGCGAGGACGGCGGCCATGTCCATCGGCGAGACGAGGACCTTGCCCTGGCCGATCATCGACGCCGCGTGCTCGGTGTCGGTGGCGGTGGTCGGCACCGAGCCGAGGTATGCGGGGAAGCCGAGGTCGAGGTCGACGCCGGCTCCCAGCGCGGCCGCCGCGGAGGCGAGGTCGGCCTGCGACACCTTGGCCTGGTTGGAGATGAACGCGGTGTTGCAGGAGTTCGCGAACGCGGTCCGCAACGGGATGGTGCCGAGCTTGTCCGCCGGGTAGTCGTTGTAGTTCTTGAACGACCGGCCGCCGACGGTCACCGTCGGGGTGCACGCGACCGGCGAGTCGGGGGTGAGGCCCGCGCGCAGCAGCGCCAGGGCGGTGACGATCTTGAAGGTCGAGCCGGGGGCGGTCTGGCCGGTGGTCCCGAGGGCCAGTCCCTTGCTGCCCGGACCGTTGGCCGCGGCGACGATCTCGCCGGTGGAGGGCCGCACGGCGACCAGTGAGGTGGGGGTGTCGGTGGAGCCACCCTGGAGCACCGCCTCGGCGACGGTCTGGGCGGTCGCGTCGAGGGTGACCACCAGGGGCTTGCCGTCCGCCGCCGGCGACGTGAACAGGTCGCGGGTCGTCTTCTTGCCGGCCGCGTCGGTGCCGACGGCCTGGATGGTGCGGCCCGGCGTACCCCGCAGCCGGGCGTCGTAGCGCTGCTCGAGCCCGGACAGCCCGACGACGTCGCCGGGCGCGAGCGCCCCGTTGGACTTCTGGACCAGCTCGGCGGTGGCCTCCCCGACGGTGCCGAGGATGGAGCGGGCGAAGTTCGGCGACGGCCCGATGACCGACTTCCCGGGGATGCTGACGGCGCCGGGGATGGCCGCCAGAGCGCCGGTCTGCGTCGTGACCAGGGGGTCGTCGGCGCGCACGGTGAGGAGGGTGACGAAGGCCTTGGCGCCGGCGGCGGCGACCGACTTGGCGTAGGCCGCGGGGTCGGCCCCGGCCAGCTGGGCGAGGGCCGTCGCGGCGGCGGCCTGCTGGTCCGCGGACACCTTGGTCTTGTCGATCCCGACCTGCGCGGTGTCGCGCGGGGTCATCAGCGGGACGGAGTTGGCGCCGACGATGTCGCCGCGCTTCGCCTCGACGGTGGTCAGCGCGAGCTTCTCGGTGCCGGTGAGGTTCGGCGCGAACACCGCCGGCGTCCAGGTGACGTGCCAGGTGTCGTCCTGGGCCCGGGTGAGGTTGGCGGTGGTCGTGTAGCTCCACACCACGTCGGTGCCGCCGCCCGTGGCGGACGTCGTCGCCGGCGCGGTGCTCGACGCGGTGGCGGTGCCCGACGCGGTGGACGGGCGCCGGGCCACCGGTGCGGCCGACGGCAGCGTCCACGCGAAGGCCAGCGTGGCGGTGGCGGTGCGCTCGTTGGACTTGGGCTCCGACACCTGGCTCACCGTGACGGTGCGCTTGACGTCCTTGAGGTCGCCGACCGCCGTGGTGAGGAACGCGGCGACGTTCGCCGACGTCGCGCCGTCGAACCGCACCTGGTTGAGGTCGCCGCCGGCGAGGCCGCCGGCCAGCGCCTTCGCCGCCTGGTCGGGGGTGGGCGGTTTGTTGACGATGTCGCAGCCGGTCAGCGTGCCGACGAGCGTAAGCGCACCGACAGCGCCGACGGCCACGCGCTGCCGTAGGTTTCGTTCCGGGTGCCGCATGACGCCCATCCTCACATCGACGACGACGAGGAAGGAAAGGCGCACCCATGCCTACAGCGGATGTCCAGCAGGTTGTCATCGTCGGCGGAGGGCTCGCCGCCGCCAAGACCGCCGAGGCGCTGCGGGCCGAGGGGTACGCCGGGGCGATCGTCCTCTTCGCCGCCGAGCGGCACCTGCCCTACGACCGTCCGCCGCTCTCCAAGGCGTTCCTCAAGGGTGAGCAGAGCGCCGAGGACGGGTTCGTCCTGCCGGAGTC
Organism: uncultured Actinomycetota bacterium; assembly: GCA_963770005.1. Lineage (GTDB taxonomy): Bacteria > Actinomycetota > Actinomycetes > Actinomycetales > Dermatophilaceae > Lapillicoccus. The sequence goes on from CAVYNX010000009.1 coordinate 63,022, forward strand.
CTGGTACGCGGAGCACGACGTCGAGCTGCGGATCGGCACGTCGGTGACCTCGGTCGACGCCGGTGCGCACGAGGTGGTCGCGAGCGACGGGAGCCGCACCGCATACGACAAGCTCGTCCTCGCCACCGGCGCGTCGCCCCGGCGCAGCGACCTGCCCGGCGCCGACCTCGAGGGCGTGCTCTACCTCCGCACCCTGGAGGACGCCGAGCGGCTGCGCGAGGCGTTCCGGAAGGACGCGAACGTCGTCATCGTCGGCGGCGGCTGGATCGGGCTGGAGGCCGCGTCGGCCGCCCGCGAGGCCGGCGCGACGGTGACGGTCCTCGAGATGGCCGAGCAGCCGCTGCTCGCCGTGCTCGGTCCGACGCTGGGCCGGTCGTTCGCCGAGCTCCACCGCGAGCACGGGGTCGACCTGCGCACCGGGGTGACGGTCGCGGCCATCGAGCCGGCCGCCGACCGCCACCGGGTCGGCGGGCGTCCGGCTGGGCGACGGCACGGTGATCCCGGCCGACGTGGTCCTCGTCGGCATCGGCGCGATCCCCAACACCGAGCTCGCCGTGACCGCCGGCCTGGAGCTCGACAACGGGATCGTCGTCGACGCCCAGGGCCGGTCCAGCGACCCCGACGTCTTCGCCGTCGGCGACGTCGCCAACGCCGACACCCCCGCGCTCGGGCAGCGGGTCCGGGTGGAGCACTGGGCCAACGCGCTCGACCGTCCCCCGACCGTGGCCAAGGGCGTGCTGGGCAAGCCCGGCGACTTCGACAAGCTGCCGTTCTTCTACTCCGACCAGTACGACCTCGGGCTCGAGTACGCCGGTCGCGGCGGCCGGGAGGACGACGTGGTGGTCCGCGGCGACCTGGACGGCCGCGAGTACATCGCCTTCTGGCTCGACGGCGACCGCGTCACGGCCGGGATGAACGTCAACGTCTGGGACGTCCAGGACGACATCCAGGCGCTCATCGCGTCGCGGGCCGCCGTGGACCGCGCGAAGCTGGCCGACCCGGCCGTGCCGTTGGCGCAGGTGCGCGCCTGAGCGGTCAGCGCTTCTCGATCGGCCTCCGCCATGCGCTCGAGCGACTCCTCGAGGATCGCCGTCGTCGTGGCGAAGTTCAGCCGCGCGAACCGGTGGGCCGGCGCCCCGAACGGCCGGCCGGGGCTCATCGCGACCCGCGCGTGCTCGAGGAACCAGTCGGCCGGGTCGACGTCGAGCTCGAGCCCGGTGAAGTCGAGCCACGCCAGGTAGGTGCCCTCGTTGCGGCGGTGGCTGACTCCCGGCATCCGCTCGACGGCGTCGGCGACGACCTGCGCGTGGCGGTCGAGCAGGGCCAGCACGTCCTGCAGCCAGGGGTCGCCGTCGCGGTATGCGGCGATGGTCGCCTCGACGCCGAGCGAGGAGACGCCGACCTTGGCCCACATCGGCATCCGCCGCCACGCGGCCCGGTCGGACGCGTTCGTCGTGATGACCTGGGCGCACTTGAGGCCGGGCAGGTTCCACGCCTTGCTGGCCGAGACCAGCGTCACCGTGTGGTCGGCCGTCGTCGGCGACAGCGACGCATACGGCAGGTGGGTGCCCGCGCAGGACGAGCGGCGCGTGGATCTCGTCGGCGATGACCCGGGCCCCGTGCCGGTCGACGACCTCGGCGAAGGCCAGCAGCTCGGACCGCTCGAACACCCGGCCGAGCGGGTTGTAGGGGTTGCAGAGCAGCACCGTGCGGGCACCGCCGGCCAGGGCGCGGTCCAGCGCCTCGAGGTCGAAGGTCGCGCGCCCGGCCACGTCGGCCATCGGCACGTGCACCTGCGGGCGGCCGGACATCTCGACGACGTCGAAGAACGGCATGTAGACCGGGGTCGTGATGACCACGGCGTCGTCCTGGTCGCTGAACTTCTCCAGCGCGAGCGTCATCCCGCGCATGACGTCGGCGACGAGGAAGACGTCGTGGGGGTCGACGGTCCAGCCGTACCGCCCGGCGAGGTCGGCCACGAGGACCTCGGCCAGCCCGGACCTGCCGGCGTTGAGCGGGTAGCCGAAGGTCTCGGCGTCGACGCCCCGGTGCAGGGCCTCCGTGATGACCGGCGCCGCGGGGTAGTCCATCTCGGCGACCCACATCGCGAGCACGTCGGGGGGCTGGCTGGCCCACTTGAGGGTCCTGCGGGCGCGCAGCCGGTCGGGGGTGAGCGCCTGGAGGTCGACCGTCATGCGCTCAGACCGGCGCCGAGCAGCGGCGCCTCCGTGTGGCTGAACGTGCGGCGGTAGTCGCTCGGGGCGACGCCGACGTGCCGGGTGAAGTGGTGCCGCAGCAGCGCGGCGCTGCCGAACCCGCTGCGGGCGGCGACCTGGTCGATGCCGAGGTCGCTGCTCTCCAGCAGGTGGCGGGCGCGGTGGACCCGTTGCAGGACAAGCCATTTCGCCGGGGTGGTCCCGGTCTCCTGCACGAACCGGCGGGCGAAGGTGCGGTCCGACATGGCGGCCCGGCGGGCGAGCACCGCCACCGGCTGCTCGGTGTCGAGGTTCTCCTCCATCCACAGCAGCACGGTGCGCAGGCTGTCGGTCGCGCACTCGGGGATCGGGGTCTCGACGAACTGGCGCTGGCCGCCGTCCCGCTGCGGCGGCACGACCATCCGGCGGGCGATCGTCGTCGCGATCGCCGCGCCGAGCTCGCGGCGGACCAGGTGCAGGCACGCGTCGATGCCCGCCGCGGTGCCGGCGCTGGTGATGATGTCGCCGTCGTCGACGAAGAGCACGTCGCGGTCGACCCGGGCCCGCGGGTAGGCCGCCACCAGCTCGTCGGCGTTCATCCAGTGCGTGGCGCAGGCGCGGTCGTCGAGCAGCCCGGCGGCGCCGAGGACGAAGGCCCCGCTGCAGACCGAGATGAGCGTGGCGCCGGCGGCGTGGGCCCGGCGCAGCGCGTCGAGCAGCACCGGCGAGAACTCGCGGCTCTTGGTCGCCGGGACCGCGACGAGGTCCGCCCCCTCGAGCGCCTCCAGCCCGTAGGGCACGTTGAGCGACAGCCCGTTGAGCAGGTCGACCGGCCGCTCCGGGTGCTCGGCGCAGACCCGGAAGTCGAAGTCCGGGACGCCCTGGGCCGTCCGGTCGATGCCGAACACCTCGTGGACGACACCGAACTCGAACGCGGCGGCCTGGTCGGCGAGCAGCACGGCGACCCGGGAGAGTGGCATACCGGTGATGATGGCACATCTGGCAGGAAGTTTGCGACACGCGTCATATCTGCCACTCGTGGCGGGAAGTCGACGGGCGCAGGATTACTGCCATGACCACCGAACTCCTCGCCAGCATCGCCAACACCCTCGGTGCCGTCGTCGTGGTCGCGGCCCTCGCGACCCTCGTCGTCGTGCTCCTCGAGCGCACCCACCGCCGCGAGAGCGGCCTGGGCCACGCTCCCTACGGCGCCGACCTCGGCGCCTCCGCCGGCCGCGAGCGCGGCCGCGACCGCGACACCCTCCGCGTCCTCGACGAGCTGCGCGGCCTCCTCGGGTCGCCGCTCCGGTCGCCACTCGGGTCCCCGCTCGGTCTGACCCCGCCGCAGCGGGCCCCGGCACCGCCGGTGCCATAGATTGACCGCATGTCGCGCCCGCACGTCGCCGCGCTCGTCGAGGACACGTGGCACCGGCAGCTGGAGCGCGGCCTGCGGCGCCGCGGCTGGCAGAACCGGATCATCGGGCACGTCGGCTACGGCTCCCCCTCGCTCCTCCGGGTCTTCGGCCGGGTCCTGCTCGGCCGGGCCCGGGACGAGGGCGGCGACAGTGACGAGCCGGACCCCACCTACGGCGGGATGCGCTCGCCGTTCCTGCGCGACCGGGGATGGCGGGCGTTCGTCACGGCGCCGGCCATGGGCGTCCCCATCTCGGTCCGCGTCGGCGACCGGACGTTCCACGCCCGCAGCGACCGCTCCGGGCACATCGACGCGACGTTCCGCGACCACGGCCTCGAGCCGGGCTGGCACCGGGTCACCATCTCGGCCCAGGGCGCCAAGGACATCGAGGCCGAGATCATCGTCGTCGGCGAGGACGTCACGATGGGGCCTGGTCAGCGACATCGACGACACCGTCATCTCCACGTCGCTGCCGCGGATGATGATCGCCGCCTGGAACACCTTCGTGAAGCACGAGGGCGCCCGGCGCGTGGTGCCCGGCATGGCGCCGATGTACCGCGACCTGCTGGCCGAGCACCCGGGCGCGCCCATCGTCTACGTGTCGACCGGCGCCTGGAACACCGCGCCGACGCTCAACCGGTTCCTCCGCAGCCACGGCTACCCCGTCGGTCCGCTGCTGCTCACCGACTGGGGGCCGACCAACACCGGCTGGTTCCGCAGCGGCCAGGACCACAAGCGGGCGTCGCTGGACCGGCTGGCCAAGGACTTCCCCCGCATCCGCTGGCTGCTCGTCGGCGACGACGGCCAGCACGACCCGAAGATCTACCAGGACTTCGCCGAGGCCCGGCCCGAGGTCGTCGACGCCATCGCGATCCGCCAGCTGACGCCGACGGAGCAGGTGCTGTCCCACGGTCTGCCGGTCTCCAACGAGGAGCTGCAGCCCCGCACCAGCCGCGCCCCGCGCGAGGTGCCGGTCTACTACGCCCCGGACGGCTACGGCCTGCTCGAGATCCTCCGCGCCGCCGGCAAGGTCGGCGCCCCCTCCACGTCCGCCCCGTCCTCCCCCTCCCCGTCCTCCTCCCCCACCTCCTCCCTCCTCCTCCTGATCGGTTCGTGCTCTGAACCGACCCTTTTTCGGTGCGGTTCAGAGCACGACCCGGTGAGAGGATGACGGCGTGCCGGAGCTGCCCGAGGTGCAGGCGCTCGTCGACTTCCTCGGCGAGCGCACGGACGGGCTCGCCGTCGCGAGCGTCGAGCTCGCGTCGTTCTCGGTCCTCAAGACCTTCGACCCGCCACCCACCGCGCTCGCCGGCGGCCCGGTCGACGGCTGGTCGCGCCACGGCAAGTTCCTCGACCTCGACGTCGACGGCATCCACCTGGTCTTCCACCTGGCCCGCGCCGGCTGGCTGCGCTGGTCGGACGCTCTGCCGCATACCGTGATGCGCCCGGGCAAGGGACCCATCGCCCTCCGCGTCCGGTTCGACGACGACTCGGGCTTCGACCTCACCGAGGCCGGGACCAAGAAGTCCCTCGCCGCCTACATCGTCCGTGACGTGGCCGCGGTGCCGGGCATCGCGCGGCTCGGGCCCGACCCGATGGCCGACGACTTCGACGAGGCCACCTTCGCGGGCATGCTCGAGGGCCGCCGCACGCAGATCAAGGGGCTGCTGCGCGACCAGGAGTTCCTCGCCGGCGTCGGCAACGCCTACTCCGACGAGATCCTCCACGTCGCCAAGCTGTCGCCGTTCGCCATCGCCGGGTCGCTCAAGCCGTCGGAGGTGGAGCGCCTCTACGCCGCCCTCCGCGACACCCTGGCCGGGGCGGTGGTGGCGGCCTCCGGCAAGCCGGCCGCCGAGCTCAAGGACGCCAAGCGCGAGGGTATGCGCGTCCACGGCCGCACCGGTCAGCCCTGCCCCGTCTGCGGCGACACCGTCCGCGAGGTGTCCTTCGCCGACTCGTCCCTCCAGTACTGCGCCACCTGCCAGACCGGCGGCAAGCCGCTGGCCGACCGGCGGATGTCCCGGCTGCTGAAGTAGGGCCGCCCGGCCGGGTTTGCCAGAATGGGTCCCATGTCGAGCCAGCCGAACGTCCCCGTCGTCTCCGTCTCCGACCTGCCCGACGACGCCGTCATGGTGGACGTCCGCGAGCGGGACGAGTGGGTGGCCGGTCACGCGCCCCAGGCGCTGCTGATCCCGATGGGCGACCTGCCCGGCCAGATCGAGGAGCTGCCGCTCGGCGACGGCCCGCTCGCGGTGGTCTGCCGCAGCGGCAACCGGTCCGGCCGGGTCGTCGCCTGGCTGACCCAGCAGGGCATCGACGCCGTCAACGTCGCCGGCGGCATGCAGGCCTGGGACGCCGCCGGCAAGCCGATGGTCGCCGAGGGCAGCGGTCCGGCGCGGGTCGCCTGACCCGGCGGCCAGGGCTCGTCTCGTATGCGCATCCTCTCGATCCAGTCGCACGTCGCCTACGGCCACGCCGGCAACTCGGCCGCCGTGTTCCCGCTCCAGCGGCTCGGGCACGACGTCTACCCGGTGCTGACGGTGACGTTCTCCAACCACACCGGCTACGGCGCCACCCGCGGCCCGCTCATCGCCCCCGACGACGTCCGTGAGGTCATCAACGGCGTCGAGGACCGCGGTGCGTTCCCGACCATCGACGCGGTCCTGTCCGGCTACCAGGGCGCCGAGGCCGTCGGCGAGGTGGTCCTCGACGCGGTGGCCCGGGTCAAGGCCGCCAACCCCGCGAGCGGTCTACTGCTGCGACCCGGTCATGGGTGACGTGGGCCGCGGGTTCTTCGTCCGGCCGGGCATCCCCGAGTACATGCGCGACCAGGTCGTCCCCGCGGCGGACATCGTCACCCCGAACCAGTTCGAGCTGGAGTTCCTCACCGGCCGCCCGGTGACCACGCGTGGACGACGTCGTGGCGGCCGCCGAGCAGCTGCACCGGATGGGCCCGTCGACGGTGCTCGTCACCAGCGTGCTGACGACGGACACGCCGGACGGCACGATCCAGATGCTCTGCTCGACGCCCGAGGGGCGGTGGCTCGTCTCGACGCCGCTGCTGCCGATGACGGTGCGCGGCGGCGGCGACGTCACCGCGGCGGTCTTCCTCGCGCATACCCTCACCGACGGTCCGCGGGTGGCCCTCTCGCGCACGGCGGCGACGATGTACGCCATCCTGGAGGCCACCCACGCGGCGGGACTCGAGGAGATGGCCCTCGTCGCCGAGCAGGACGCCATCGCCCGTCCCGACGAGCGGTTCGACGTCGTGAGTCTCTAGGAGCCGCCGTGTCGATCGAGTCGTTCGAGCGCCGCCCGCTGCTGTTCGGTCCCTCCCCGGTCCACCGGCTCGAGCGGCTGACCAGCCACCTCGGCGGCGCGCAGCTCTGGGCCAAGCGCGAGGACTGCAACTCCGGGATCGCCTACGGCGGCAACAAGACCCGCAAGCTCGAGTACCTCGTGGCCGACGCCCTGGCCCAGGGCTGCGACACCCTCGTGTCCATCGGCGGGGTGCAGTCCAACCACACCCGCCAGGTCGCGGCGGTCGCGGCGCACCTCGGGCTCGGGTGCGTGCTGGTGCAGGAGAGCTGGGTCGACTGGCCGGACCCGGTCTACGACAAGGTCGGCAACATCCTGCTCAGCCGGCTCGCCGGCGCCGACGTGCGGCTGGTCCGGTCGGGGTTCGGGATCGGGTTCAAGGAGAGCTGGGAGCAGGCGCTGGCCGACGTCGAGGCGGCCGGCGGCAAGCCCTACGCCATCCCCGCCGGCGCCTCCGACCACCCGCTCGGCGGTCTGGGCTTCGCCCGCTGGGCGACCGAGGTGGCGGAGCAGGAGGAGGCCCTCGGCGTCTTCTTCGACACCGTCGTCGTGTGCTCGGTGACCGGCTCCACCCAGGCCGGGATGGTCGCGGGGTTCGCCGCCCTGGCCGAGGCCGGTGGACGGCCGCGTCGCGTGCTCGGGATCGACGGGTCGGCCAAGCCGGCCGAGACCCGTGACCAGGTCGCGCGCATCGCCCGCAACACCGCCGGCCTCATCGGCCTGGGCCGCGACCTGCGCGACGACGAGATCGAGCTCGACGAGCGCTACCACGCCGGCACCTACGGCATCCCCGACGAGGCCACCCTCGACGCCATGCGGCTCGCCGCCCGGACCGAGGGGATGATCACCGACCCGGTCTACGAGGGGAAGTCGATGGCGGCGATGATCGACCTGGTGGCCCGCAAGGAGATTCCCGCCGACTCGACGGTGCTCTACGCCCACCTCGGCGGGCAGCCCGCGCTCAACGGCTACAGCGCGCTCTTCTCCTGACGGCTCAGCCCCAGTCCCGCCACCGGACGAGGTCGGGGGTGAGGTCGGCGACGGTCGCGGCACCGCACAGCGCCATCTGGGCGACCACGTCGTCGGCGAGCGCGGCGAGCAGCGCGGTGACGCCGTCGGCGCCGCTGCGCGCCAGCGCCCAGGCCACGGGGCGGCCGACGAGCACGGCGTCCGCCCCCAGGGCCAGCGCCCGCACGACGTCCTCGCCCTGACGGATACCGCCGTCCGCAAGGACCAGCCCGCGTCCGGCCACCGCCTCGGCGACTTCCGGCAGCGCCTCGGCCGTCGTCACGGATCCGTCGATCCCTCGTCCGCCGTGGTTCGACACGGCGATCCCCGCGGCCCCGGCGTCCATGGCGACCTCGGCGTCGTCGCCGCGCAGGACGCCCTTGACGACCACCGGCAGCCCGCTGACCTCGGTCAGCCAGCGGATGTCCTCGGGGCCGGTGTCGGCCGGAGACCCGGGGGGCGGTCCGCCGCCGGCGAAGTTCGGGGAGGTGACCGCCCGCATACCGGTGACGCGCCGGCGGAACCCGTAGCGCGCCGCCTGGGGTGGCGAGTCCACGGTGAGGAGGAACCCCAGGGCGCCGGCGGCGACCACCGCCTCGACGAACGGCAGCATCCGGTCGCGCTCGGGCCACAGGTAGACCTGCTGCAGGAACGGTCCGCTCACCGCGGCGACCTCGGCGATGGTCCGCGAGCTGCCCGACGTCAGGCAGAACCCGGCCCCCGCCGCGGCCGCTCCTCGCGCGCACTCCGTCTCGCCGCCGGCGTGCAGCAGCGACAGCCCCGACATGGGGGCGACCAGCACCGGGTGCGCCAGACGCCGGCCGAGGACGGTGACGCCGGGGTCCAGCGCGGAGACGTCCCGGAGCATCCGCGGCCGGATGGACCACCGCGACCAGGCCTGCTGGTTGAGCTCGACGGTGAGCCCGGTGTCACCGCCGGAGCGGACGTATGCGGCGACGACCGGGTCGAGGTCGTCGGGGACCTCCGGCGGCGGGCCGCTCATCGCGACACCCCCGGTCGGGTCCGAAGGCGTTCTCGCACCTGCGGATTGACGACGGCGTCGGCCCAGCCGGTCGTGAGCCACTGCAGGGTCGTGTCGCACATCGCCGCGCGCAGCTGCGCGACGCTGGCCGCCGAGCTCGCTCCGGTGTGCGGCGTGAGGACGGTGTTGGGCGCCGAGCGCAGCGGGTGGTCGGCGGGGAGCGGCTCGGTCGCGTAGACGTCGAGCGCGGCCCACAGCCGGCCGGTCCGCAGCTCGGCGAGCAGGGCGTCCTCGTCGACCACCTCGCCGCGCCCGGTGTTGACGAGGACCGCGCCGTCCCGCATCCGCCCGAGCGCCGCGGCGTCCACGAGGCCGGCGGTCGCCGGGGTGTGCGGGACGTGGAGGCTGACGATGTCGGCCCGCTGCAGCAGCTCGCCGAGACTCGTGGAGCGGACGCCGGGAACGTCCGGCGCGACCGGGTCGTACCCGATGACCTCGGCGCCGAGGGCGGCGCACAGCTCGGCCACGCGTCGTCCGATGCGGCCGAGCCCGACGATGCCGACGACGCTGCCCTGGACCCGGCGGTGGACCGCCGAGGGCACCGCCCAGCCCCCGCCGGCCAGGCTGCGCTGCCCGACCACCACCTGCCGGGTGACCGCGAGGATGAGGGCGAGGGCGTGCTCGGCGACGTCCTCGGTGCAGTGCGCGGGCGAGTTGGCCACCGCGACGCCCAGCTCGGTCGCGGCGGCCACGTCGATCTGCTCGTAGCCGACCCCCCAGCGCATGACCAGCCCCAGCCGGTCGGCCGCGGCCAGCACGTCGCGGGTCACCGGCGGTCGCCACTCCAGCCAGAGGACGTCGGCGGCCGCGGCCTCGCGCGCGAGCTCGTGCTCGTCGGCACAACGGACCACCCGGAGGTCGACGCCGGCGGCCGCGAGGGTGGCGCGCTCGACGTCGTACGGGGCGAGGACCCCGACGTTCTCGACGTGGACGACGGTCGGCACCGGTCAGTCCTGCCGACCGGTGCCGGACCACGCCACGACGGTGCGGGCCAGCACGTGCGCCACCCGGTGGACGCTGGTGAGGTCGACCCACTCGTCCGGCGCGTGCATGCCGCCGCCGGCCGGACCGTAGTAGACCGCCGGGATGCCGTCGTCGGCGAAGTAGCGGGCGTCGGCCGTCCCGAACATCGGCGAGAGCCGCGCCGGCGCACCGGTGACGCTCTCGACCGAGTCGGTCAGCAGCGCCACCAGCGGGTGCTCGGCCTCGATGGTGAAGCCGTGCGCGCGGAAGCCGTGCCAGCGCACCCGCGGCGGCGCGGTCGAGAGCCAGGGGTCGGCGGCGGCATACCGCTCGACGGCGTCGGTCACCGCCTGCTGCGCACGCTCCACCGGCCAGTCCGGGGGGAAGGACAGGCGGGCGCCGATCCGGCACTCGAGCGGCACGTTGGACGGCCAGTCGCCGCCGGACAGCACGCCGAGGTTGAGCGTGTAGGGCCGGTCGACGTGGGCGTAGACCGGGTGCCGGGGGCCGGCGTTGAAGGCGTCGGGCAGGGTGCGCAACGCGCGGGCCAGGTCGATCGCCACGTCGACGGCGTTGACCGACTCGCCGGCGAGGCCCACGTACGCGGGCTTGCCGGTGACGGTGACCTCGAACCACACGACGCCGACGTTGGCGACCTGCACGTCCTCGCCGCTGATCTCGGGGATGAGGGCGGCGTCGACGCGGGGACCGTGGAGCCGGGCGGCGAGCGTGCCGTTGCCGCTGCACTCCTCCTCGATGACCGACTCGAACACCACGTCGCCGGCGAGGGCGCCGTGGGCCTCGCGTACCGCGTGCACGGCGAGCAGGCCGGCGAGCAGGCCGCCCTTCATGTCCAGCGCGCCGCGCCCGTAGAGCCGGTCACCGACGATGTCGCCACCGAACGGGTCGTGCGTCCACTGGCCCCGCGGCTCGGGGCTGACGACGTCGATGTGGCCGGAGACGGCGATCGACCGCCCGCCGCCCCGGCCCGGGCAGCACGGCGGTGACGTTCGGCCGGACGCCCTCGCCCCCGTCGACCGGCGCGTAGCGGTCGTCGGCGGCCAGGGCCACGGGGTCGACGTCCCAGACCTCCACGTCGAGGCCCGCGGCCTCGGCGAGTCCCGCGACGAGGTGCTGCGCCGGCGTCTCGGCACCGAGGACGCTGGGCGAGCGGACGAGCTCCCGCAGGGCGTCCCGGTAGCGGGGCCAGAGGGCGTCTACCTGCGCGGACAGTTGAGAATACGAATGCATAAACCTATCCTGACCAGGTCCGGCTGACGGGAACGACTGCCGAGGGGAGCCGGAGCGGACCATGAGCCAGGCCCGCCGGATGCCCAGCGGCTGGGACATCGCGCGGGTGGCCGGGGTCTCGCAGTCCACGGTCTCGCGGGTGATGAACCACGACCCGCGGATCAGCGAGACGACGCGCGAGCGGGTCGAGCAGGCGATGACCCGGCTGGGCTACCGGCCGAACGCCGCGGCGCGCACCCTCATCACCGGCCGGAGCCACCTCATGGGCCTGGTGGTCTCCAACATCACCAACCCGTTCTACCCGGAGATGATCGAGAGCATCGTCGCGGCGGCCGCGGAGCACGACTACACCGTGGTGCTCGGCAACACCCAGGAGAGCGAGGACCTCCAGCTCTCGCTGCTCGACCTGCTCATCGAGCAGCAGGTCGACGGGGCCATCCTCACCTCGCCGCTGCGCGAGAGTGCGACCGCCGTCGCCCGTCGCGGCCTCGACCGGGTGCCCCTCGTCACCGTCAACCGGCGGATGACCGGCCAGCGCTTCGACTCGGTGCACCTCGACAACCTCGCGGCCGGTCGGCTCGTCGCCGATCACCTGGTGGGCCTCGGGCACCGCCGGATCGGGTTCGTGGGCGGGCTGGCGTCGGCGTCGACCAACACCGACCGGCTGGCCGGCGTACGCGCCGCACTCCGCGAACGGGGCCACCCGTTGCGCCCGCAGCGGGTCGTCGACGGCGAGTTCACCTGGCGCCACGGGTATGCCGCCGCCACCACGCTGCTGACCGGGCGCTCGCGCCCGACGGCGCTCATCTGCGCGGACGACCTCATCGCCCTCGGGGTGATGGACGCCGCGCTCGACCTCGGCCTCACCATCCCGGGCGACGTGGCGGTGGTGGGGTTCGACGACGTGCCGGTCGCGGCGCTGCGCCGGGTCGCGTTGACCACGGTCCGCCAGCCGGTGGCCGAGATGGGGCGCCGTGCGGTCGGTCTGCTGATGGACCGGATCACCGGGGCCAGCACCGGGGACCCGGTCGAGGTGGTCCTGCGACCGGAGCTGGTCGTGCGCCGGACGTGCGGAGCCGTGCCGGCTCACGAGGTCGGAGGCCGCGTCGCTCGGACGGTAGGCGTGGGCGAGGTCGTGGCTGGCGAAGTGGCAGGCCGACGGGTGCCCGTCGCCGAACCGGTCGACGAGCGCCGGCTCCTCCTGGGCGCAGACGTCCTGCGCCGCCCAGCACCGGGTGCGGAAGCGGCAGCCCGACGGCGGGTTGGCCGGGCTCGGCAGGTCACCGGTGAGGACCAGCCGCTGTCGCGTGCTCCGCAGCGTCGGGTCGGGACGGGGGATCGCCGAGAGCAGCGACTGCGTGTAGGGGTGCGTGGCGTTGGCGTAGACCTCCTCCTTGGTCCCGGTCTCGACGACCTTGCCGAGGTACATCACGGCGATCCGGTCGCAGAGGTGCTTGACGACGGCGAGGTCGTGGGCGATGAACAGGTAGGCCAGCGACAGCTCGTCCTGCAGCCGCTTGAGGAGGTTGACGATCTGCGCCTGGATCGACACGTCGAGCGAGGACACCGGCTCGTCGAGGATCAGCAGCTGCGGGTCCAGGGACAGGGCGCGGGCGATGCCGATCCGCTGGCGCTGGCCGCCGGAGAACTGGTGGGGGAACCGGGCACTCAACGCCGGCGGCAGGCCGACGAGGTCCATGAGCTCGGCGACGCGCTGCCGGCGCGCGGCGCCCCGGTAGAGGCCGTGCACCGCCAGCGGCTCGGCGATGATCTGGCCGACCGTCATCCGGGGGTCGAGCGACGAGAACGGGTCCTGCAGGACGATCTGCATCTCGCGGCGGTAGGGCTGCAGCTCGCGCCGGCTCTTCGTCGTCAGCTCCTCGCCGCGGAACAGCACCCGCCCGGAGGTCGGCGGGATGAGCTGGAGGATCGCCTGCCCCGTCGTCGACTTGCCGCAGCCGGACTCGCCGACCAGCCCGAGGGTCTCGCCGGCGGCGAGGGTGAGGTCGATGCCGTCGACGGCGCGGACGGTGCCGGTGGTCCGCCGCATCACCCGCGACTTGATCGGGAAGTGCACGGACAGGTCCTCGACGCGCAGCAGCTCCTCGCCGCGGGCGAGCCGCGACCGGGTCGCGCCGCTGGCCGGACCGGTGGTCTGCGGTGGTCGTCGTCACGGGTCCACCACCTCGGTCGCGGCCGCGGCCGGCGGCAGCTCGTCGGAGAAGTGGCAGGCGCTGAGGTGGCCGTCGGCCACGGGCAGCAGGGCGGGGTCCTCGTCGCGGCAGATCTGCCGGCCCTGGGTCAGCGGGCAGCGGGCGCGGAAGGCGCAGCCGCGCGGCGGCGGGCTGAGGCTCGGCGGCCGGCCGGGGATGGCGACGAGCTCGTCGGTCTCGGCGTCCACCCGGGGCAGGCTGGCCAGCAGCCCGAGCGTGTAGGGGTGGCGCGGCCGGGCGAACAGCGAGTAGACCGTGGCCGACTCGACGACCCGACCGGCATACATGACGAGCACGCGGTCGGCGAGCTCGGCGATGACGCCGAGGTCGTGGGTGATGAGCAGGATCGCCGCGTCGGTCTCGGCCTGGGCCGCCTGCAGGACCTGGAGGACCTGCGCCTGGACGGTGACGTCGAGGGCGGTGGTCGGCTCGTCGGCGATGATCACCTTGGGCTCGTTGGCCATCGCCATGGCGATCATCGCGCGCTGCCGCATCCCGCCGGAGAACTCGTGCGGGAACTGCTTGTAGCGCACCTCGGGGCTGGGCATCCCGACCAGGCTGAGCAGCTGCACGGTCCGGGCCCGGGCGGCCGAGCGGCTCACCTTGTGGTGCACCCGGATGGCCTCGGAGATCTGCTGACCGATGCTGCGGACCGGGTTGAACGACGTCATCGGGTCCTGGAAGATCATCGCGATCTCCTCGCCCCGCAGCCGCCGGAGCGCCGACCGGCGCTCGGTGAGCAGGTTGCGACCACCGAACGTCACCGGCCCACCCGGACACCGTCGCGGGCGGCGAGCGCAGCAGCCCCAGCACCGAGCTGGCCAGGGCGCTCTTGCCCGACCCGGACTCGCCGACCAGGCCGAGGATCTCGCCCGGGTAGAGGTCGAACCCGACGCCGCGGACCGCCTCGACCACGCCGGTGTCCATGGCGAACGAGGTATGCAGGTCGCGCACCGACAGCAGCGGCTCGGCGGCCGGCTGGGTCGCCGTCGCCGGGCTGGTCATCGCCACCGGCTCACATCTGCTGCCGGGGGTCGAGCGCGTCGCGCAGCCCGTCCCCGACGAAGTTGATGGCCAGCACCGTCACCGCGATGGCGATGCCCGGCGGCAGCCACAGCCACGGCATCCCCTCGAGGATGGTGAGGGACTGCGCCCGCTGGAGCATCCCGCCCCAGCTGGCCTGCGGCTGGGTGACCCCGAGCCCGAGGAACGACAGGGCCGCCTCGAGGAGGATGGCCTGGGCGCTGAGCAGGGTCACCACGACGGTCAGCGGCGACACCACCCCGCCGACGATGTGCCGGGTCATGATCCGCAGCTTGCTGCAGCCGATGGCGCGGGCCGCGAGGACGAAGTCCATCTCGCGCAGGGACAGCGCCATCTGGCGCACGATGCGGCACGCGGTGGGCCACTCGAAGACCGCGATGACCAGCACGATCGTCGAGATGCTCGGGCCGAGGACGGCGACCAGCAGGATGATGACGATCAGCGACGGGAAGGACAGGAACACCTCGACGATCCGCATGATCACGGTGTCGACCTTGCCGCCGAGGATGCCGGCCAGCAGGCCGAGGGCGAGGCCCAGCACGCCGGCCGACACCGCCGCCGCGATGCCCACGGTGAGCGAGACCTGGGTGCCGAAGATCAGCCGGCTGAGCACGTCCCGGCCGGCGGAGTCGGTACCGAGCCAGTGCGTCGCGCTCGGCGCCTGCTGGAAGCTGGCGAGGTCGACGAGGTTGGGGTCGTACGGCGCGATGCAGCGGCGCGAAGACCGCCACGAGGACCAGCAGGACGAGGACCACGAGGCCGAGCACGCGCGAGGCGGTGCCGCCGGAACCGGCGCATCGCCATCCGCCAGCGGCGAGGCGGGGGCGACCGACGTGGAGCCGTCGTCCTCCGGGCCGTCCAGCAGGCCGAGGTCGGAGACCGGACCGTCGCTGAGCAGGTCGGTGGTCTGCGACGGCATCGACGGCTGGCCGCTCACAGCCGGATCCTCGGGTCGAGCAGGGCCGCGGCGATGTCGGCCAGCAGGTTGAACACCATGACGAGCACGGCGCTGATGAGGACGACGGCGAGGATCACCGGGTAGTCGCGGGAGCTGATGGCGTCGAGCGTCGCCTTGCCCAGGCCGGGCCAGGAGAAGATCGTCTCGGTGATGACCGTGCCGGCCAGCAGCGCCGGCACCTGCACGGCGAGCACGGTCACCAGCGGGATCAGCGCGTTGCGCAGGGCGTGCGCGACGACGACCCGCGGCTGCGGCACGCCCTTGGCCTCGGCGGTCGTGATGTAGTCCTGGCGCAGCACGTCGAGCAGGCTGGCCCGCGTGTAGCGGACGAACGGCCCGACGAGCACCGCCGCGAGCGTGCACGCGGGCAGGATCAGATGTCGCAGCGAGTCGCCGAACGACTGCTCGCCCAGGGTGTTCATCCCGCCCGAGGGCAGCAGGTGCAGCAGGATCGCGAAGACGTAGATGGCGATGAGGCCGAGGAAGAACACCGGGATCGAGATCGCCAGCATGCTCACGGTCGCCGACGTGTAGTCGACCCAGGTGTTCTGCCGCAGCGCCGAGACGACGCCGACGGGGATGCCGATGACGAGCGCGACGACGACGGCCGACAGCGCGAGGGTCACCGTCGCCGACCACCGCGGCCCGAGCAGCTCGGTGACCGGGATGCGCTGCGCATACGAGAACCCGAGGTTGCCCGGTGAGCACGTCCTTGGCCCAGAGCAGGAACTGGACGGGCAGCGGCTTGTCCAGCCCGAGCTCCTGCCGGGCGCGCTCGAGGTATGCGGCGGAGTCCGGCCCCGCGAGCTGGTCAGGGCTGATGAGCAGCGACACCGGGTCGCCCGGCAGCAGGTGCACGAAGACGAAGCCCAGCAGCATGATCCCGAAGAGCACCGGGATGGCGACGCCGATCCGCCGGGTGAGGAAGGCCAGCACGAGCGCTCACCTCCTCGCTCGACGACGCCGGACCGCCGCCCGACGACCCTACGGGGGCGTCGCTCACCCCTGCCAGGTCCAGTCCTCGATGTTCCAGTAGGGCTGCGAGAGGTTGCCGTGCGCCTTGATGCCGGTGATCTTCTTGTTGAACGCCGAGATCGAGTTGACCACGTAGAGGTAGATCTCGGACGGGTCCTGGCTCAGCTTGGTGAAGATCTGCTGGTAGGTCGCCCCCCGCGCGGTCTGGTCGGTCTGCGTCGCGCCGGTGGCGAACAGCGCGTCGACCTCGGGGTTGCAGTACTGGCTGGTGTTGCCGCCGGCGGGGTAGCGCGCGGAGCAGATCGCGTAGGTCTGCATGGCGATCGGGTCGAGGGTGAAGTCGGCGCCGCTGTTCCAGGCCGCCTGCCAGCTGTCGTCCTGCTTCTTCCAGGTGTCGAGCAGCTGCCCGGTGTCGACGTTCTGCAGGGTGACGTTGACGCCGACGGCGGCGAGCTGGCCCTGGAGGATGGTCATGGCCTTGTCGACGTAGCTGCGGCCGGTGCGGGTCAGCAGGATCAGCTTGGTGTTGGGGTCCCAGCCGGCCTCGGCGAGGAGCTGCTTGGCCTTGTCCGGGTTGTAGTCGTAGGACGTCACGCCGGTCGTGGGGATCGACCACGCCGGGCTGATCTGGCGGATGTTGGTCAGCGGCGTCGTGCACTGGCCGGCGAGCACCTGCTTGCAGATCCCCGCGCGGTCGATGGCGTAGATCATGGCCTGGCGGATCCGCGGGTCCTTGAGCTTCGGGCTCGCGTAGTTGAGGGCCAGCAGCTCGGGCGCGACGCCCTGGTGCGACAGCACGGCGACGCCGTCGATGGCGGAGATGCGCTGCACGTCGGCGGGGTCGACGGGGAAGATGTAGTCGGTCTCACCGGTCTGCAGCTGGGCCGAGGTGACGTCGGTGGCCAGCGCCTTGAGGTTGACCTTCTCGAAGTAGGGCTTGGTCCCGAAGTAGCTGTCGTTGCGCACGAACTGGGCCGACTGGCCCTGCGCGAACGCCGTCAGCTTGAACGGGCCGCTGCTGACCGGGTAGCTCTTGAAGTAGGCGTTGTCCTTGAGCTGGTCGTGGGTGATCTTGCCGAGGACGTGGTCCGGCAGCAGCGGCAGGTTGAACGCGACGGCGGCGATGTTGGCGGTCCACGCGACGTTGGGCGTGAGCAGCTTGACCACCACCGTGGACGCGTCCGGCGCGGTGACGCCGGACACCGTCGTCGCGGTCTTCTTGGTCACGGCGTCCTGGCCCTCGACGCCGCCGATGCGTCCGGCGCTCGCCGAGACGTTGGAGTCGAGGTAGATGTTGAGCGTCGTGACGATGTCGGCGGAGGTGATCGGCTGCCCGTCGCTCCACTTGAGGTTGGGCTTGAGCTTGAACGTCACCGTCTTCGCGTCGCTCGACGGGTCCCACGAGGTGAGCAGCCGCGAGAACACCTTCGCCTGGTCGTCGGACTGCAGCAGCGGCGTGCCGAGCAGGCTGAGCACCTGGGCCTTGCCCTGCTGGGTGGCGGTCAGCGGGCTGAGCTCGGTCGCCTCCTGCGCCATGACGGCGTTGAGCGTCGTATGCGTGCCCCCGCCGCCGCCGCCGGTGCTCGAGCCGGACGACGGGTTGCCCGAGGTGCAGGCCGCCGTGAGCAGGATTCCGGCGCCGAGGAGGGCTCCGGCCCTCAACCGTGAAGCTCTCATGTGCGTCCCTCTCGCTTCGGGCGGTCCCACGCGTGACCGCACTTTATATGGAACGTCATTTCAGGTCAATGAACCGGTGAGGCGGCCGCGGACGGCGCCGGTGAGCGTCACGAGGTGCATGACGAACTCGAGGGTGATCTCGATGACCTGGCCGCGGGTGCGCTCCACCCACGGGTGCCAGTAGCCCTCGGGCTCCTGCGCCGCGAGGTACCACCGCGCGAAGCGGCCGAGCCAGTCGAGGTAGGCCTGGTCTCCGGTCACCTCGTAGAGCACCGCCGCGCCCCAGCTGCTCTTGCACGCCGACGGGTACCCGAACTGCGCGTCCGTCGCGGCCATGGAGAACGACTGGTACGCCCGGGCGAGCGACACGAGGTCGGGGTCGGGGTCGGCCTGGTGCAGTCGCCCGAGGAAGGCCGCGGCGATGCCGCCCGCGGTCCAGCGCTGCATCCGGTCGACGGCGTTCTCGACGACGAACCGCTCCTGGAACCCCGGGTCCGCATACCGGATCGGCGCCTGGCGCTCGCGCGACCAGAAGCAGAACAGCCGGTCCGGCAGCTGGTCCTGGGCGTCGTAGACCCCGCGCAGGAAGTCGGCGACGCGGTGGGCGGCGGCGAGGTCCCCGGTGATGAGGCAGGCGAGGCCGGGACCGCAGGCGTACGGGATGTCCATCTCGTCGCTGGGACCGTCGGGGGTGCTGTCGTTGGCGAAGCCGCCGGAGACCGGGTCCTGCCAGCGCAGGAGGCTCGGCATCAGGCCGGTCGACAGGTCGTACTGCTGCAGCATGTGCGCGCCGATGATGAGCGACGAGTCGCGGTAGGCCCAGCCGTCGGTCGACCGGCGCTCGGGCCCGGCCAGGTCACCCGCCGGCGTGAGCAGGTGCCGGCGGACCCAGCCGCAGACGGCGTACGCCTCGTCGTGCCGGCCCGCGAGGGTGAACGCCCACGGTGCCCGGTGGTAGGTGAACCCGTCGGCCGGGTCGCCCAGTGCACCGTCGGGCCGCAGCTGCTGCACCAGCCAGCGGCTCGCGCGGAGCACGGCCTCGTCGCACGCCTCCAGGAGCTGGGCGGCGTCGGCCGGCTCCGGCGGGGTCATCGTCGCGGTCGGCAGCGTGGTCACCGGAGCACTCCGGTGGCGGCGTCGACCATGGCGAAGGCGTCGATGGTGGGGGTGTAGCCGAGCAGCCGCGTCGCCTTGGCGCTGGAGACGTACCAGCTGGGGCGCGCGGACGGGTGGCGGACCTCGACGACCTCGAGCCCCAGCCGGCGGCCGAGGTGCTCGACGAGGTCGCGCTCGACGTGGGGCGCGGCGGGCCCGATGTTGAACGCCTCGCCGGCCGCGGCCGCCGGCTCGATCATCGCGGCCAGCCCGGCGGCGGCGTCCTCGGCGGCGGTCAGCATGGTCGTGCTCGACGTGCCGTCGGGAGCCACGAGCACGTAGAGCCGCTCGGTGCCGTCGTCGTAGGGCGCGAGGGCCGCGGCGACCGACGCCTCCGCGGCGGTGAGGGAGGGGCGCCGCCGGTACCAGTCGAGGGCGACCGGGAGGAACCAGCGGCGCGCGAAGGCGCCGGACCGGTCGACCAGCTCCGCCGGGTCGGCGGTCGCCGTCGGCCGCATGATCGCGCAGGGGATGCCGTAGGTGGCGAAGAACGCTCGGCACAGCTGCTCGGCGCCGACCTTCGTGGCCCCGTAGACCGAACCGCCGAGCAGCGGGTGCGACTCGTCGACCGGGAGGTACTCGGCGGCGCCCAGGCCCTTCCAGTAGACGGCGTCGCTGCTGACGTAGACGACCCGGTGGACGTCGGGGGCGGTGCGCCGCACGGCATCGAGGAGGTTGAAGGTGCCGCGCAGGTTGACGTCGACGAGCAGCGCGTCGCTCGAGCCGTGCAGCGTCATGGCGGCGGCGAGGTGGCAGACGGCGTCCACCCCGCGGGTCGCCTCGGCGAGGCTCTCCGGGCGCGAGCAGGTCGCCGGTCACGACGTAGGCGCCGAGGTCGACCACCGCCTCGGCCCGGGGGTCGCCGGCCACCATGAGGGCCCGTACCCGATGCCCGCCCGCGAGCAGCCGCCTCGTCAGGTGGGTGCCGATCCGGCCACCCGCCCCAGTCACCAGCACATCCACGGCTCACGCTCCTGGTCGGTGCCACGGATGTTACGCATAGGAATGCACGCGCCGCTAGGCTCCGACCCGGGCGAGCCACCGGAGGAGGCGGATCACGTGCCGGACGACGGTGGTGCGCACGGTGCGGCCGGTCGTGGCGGTCACCGGTGGCGGCCGCGGGCTCGGGCGGTCCCTGGCCGCTGGGCTCGCCGAGGCCGGGTGGGACGTCGCCGTGCTGGGACGGACCGGCGCCGACCTCGAGGAGGCCGCGGACGAGGTGCGGGCCGCCGGGGGCCGAGCCGCCGCCGTACCGCTGGACGTGCGGGACCGCGCCGCCGTCGGCCCGGCCCTGGCCGAGGTCGAGGAGGAGCTCGGCCCGCTCGTCCGGGCTGGTGGTCAACGCGGGGGTCCAGCGCCTCGGCCGCCGCGCTCGACGTCACCCCGGACGACTGGGACGAGGTGCTGGACACCAACCTGACCGGGGCGTTCGCCTGCGTCCAGGCCGGTGGCCGGCTGATGGTGCCGCGCGGCGCCGGAAGCATCGTGGCCATCGCCTCGGTCGCCGGTCTCACCGCGGTGGCGGACCGTGCGGCATACGCGGCCAGCAAGGCCGGCCTGCTCATGGCGACGCGGGTCTGCGCGGTCGAGTGGGCGGCCAGCGGGGTGCGGGTCAACGCGGTGGCGCCGACGTTCGTCGACACCGAGCTCGGCCGGCTGACCCTCGACGCGCCGGGCCAGCGCGAGCGGGTGCTCGACCTCATCCCCATGCGTCGGCTGGCGACGCCGGGAGACGTGCTGGGTGCGGTGCGCTTCCTCCTCGACGACGCGTCGTCCGGGTTCGTCACCGGCGAGTGCCTGACGGTGGACGGCGGGCTACGGGCCTGACGCCTCGTCGGCCCGGCCGGACAAGAGGCCCACGACCTCGTCCATCACCTCGGGCACGAAGCCGGACACGTGACCGCCGGGAAAGACGTGCAGCGTCGCCCCGGCGCTCGTGAGCCGCTCGGCGAACGGCCGGAACAGGTCGTCGGCGCCGGTGAACACGTCGACCGGCATGTCGAACCGGTCGAGCGGGACGCCCCACGGCTGCTTCCAGATGACGAGCGCCTCGGTCGTGAAGGCCCGCGGCTGGCGACCGCCCTCGACGGCGGCGGCGCGGAAGGGGCCCTCGACCTCCGGCCGGTGCAGGACCTCGACGTCCACGGGGTTCTGACCGCGCATCCGCGCCGTCTCGAGCAGCTCGGCGACCTTGCCGCGGCCGCGGTACTGCGTCACCCCCGCGACGACGGCGAAGACCTTGGGCCGCGTGCGGGCCAGCCCCATGTACCGGGACACCTGGCCGGGCAGGATGGCGAGGACGTCCGGGTCGGACGGCGGGCCCGGGTTGACGGCGACGACGCCCTTCACGAGGGGGCCGCCGGCCGCCGCGAGGACCAGCACGTGCGAGCCACCTCCGGACAGCCCGGCGACCCGGACACCGTCGACGCCGAGGTGCTCGGCCACGGCCCGGGTGTCGGCCACGACGTCGAGGATCGTGCGTCCCGGCTGGGCGGGCGAGCCCCCGGACCCGGGCCGGTCCCACCCGACCAGCCGGACGCCCTGCGCGGCGGCGGCGTCGGCGTACAGCCCGGTCTCCAGCCGGGAGCTGCCGGTGCCGTGGAAGTAGAAGGCGACGGTCCCCTGGGGGTCCCCGACCTCGCAGAGGCTGAGCCGCCGCCCGTCGGGCAGCGTGAGGTCGGGGAGCTCGCGGACGGTCATGACTGGCTCCTGGTCTGCCGGTCGGCGGCGGCCCGGCGCTTGCCCTCGTGCATGGCGAGGACGCGGGCGATGGGGATGTCGTGTCCCTCGGCGACGAGGTCGGCCGGGAGGGTCTGGGGCTCGGGCATGAGGTCCGCCCAGCGGTCGTCGTCGCCGAGCAGGCCGGGTGCGGTCCGCAGCGTGAAGTCGCGTGGGGTCACGGCGTCGAGGTCGGTCCAGGCGACGGGGAACGACACCGGGACGCCGGGCCGGATCCGCGGGCTGTACGCGGTGATCACCGTCGCCCCGCCGGCCCGGGTCGAGTCGACGAACACCTTGCCGTGACGCTCCTCGACGACGAACGCCGTGGTCGCCAGCTGCGGGTCGACCGCCGCGGCCCGGGCGGCGATCGCGCGGGTGGCGGCCGCGACGTCGGCGGTGTCGGTGGGGGCGAGCGGGACGAACACGTGCATGCCCTTGGCGCCGCTGGTCTTGGCGGCGCCGGCGAGCCCGGCCTCGTCGAGCACCTGCTTGACGAGGTGCACGGCGCCCACCGCGAGCCGGAACCCCTCGGCGGCGTCGACGTCCGAGGGCGGGTCGAGGTCGAGGATGAGGTGGGTCTGGTGGGTCGGGTCGTCGGTGGTCATCAGGCCCGGGTGGTACTCGACGGCCCGCTGGTTGGCGAACCACACCAGGGTCCGCCGGTCGTTGGCCAGGGCGTAGGCGACGTCGCGCTTGGGGCGGTCCGCCCAGATGGACACCGACTCGACCCAGTCCGGCGCGTAGGACGGCAGGTTCTTCTGCATGAACGGCGCCTGCCCGGCCCGCACCCGGATCACCGACAGCGGCCGGTCGCGCAGGTGCGTGACCATCCGGTCGGCCATCACCTCCATGTAGTCGACGAGGTCGCGCTTCGTCGCGTCGGCGCCGTCGAACAGCGGCTCGTCGAGGTGGGTGAGCGGGACGCCGTCGCGGGACTCCTCGGGCGTCGCCTTCGCCTTCCCCGTGCCCTTCCCCTTGGCCGGCACGCCGGTCACCAGACCTTGCCGGGGTTGAAGATGTCGAGCGGGTCCATGGCCTGCTTGACCGCCCGCTGCAGGGCGATCGACGCGGGGTCGAGCTCGCGGTGCATGCCGTCGCGCTTGAGCAGGCCGACGCCGTGCTCGCCGGTGACGGTGCCGCCGAGGGCGATGGCCGCGTCGAGCATCTCCTCGAAGGCCGCCTGCGCCGCCTCCCGGGCCGCGTCGTCACCGGGCGGCGTGAGCAGCAGCGGGTGCAGGTTGCCGTCGCCGGCGTGGGCGATGGTGGCGATCCGGACGCCGTGCCGCTGGGCGATGTCGAGCAGCTGGGCCGAGCATCGCCGGCACCGCGGAGCGCGGCACGCAGACGTCCTCGGTGAGCACCGGACCGAGCCGCTCCAGCGCGGGGTAGGCGAGGCGCCGGGCGGCGAACAGCGCCTCCGCCTCGACGTCGTCACTGGACTCCACCGCCCAGAGCGGGTTCCCGTCCTCGAAGGCCGCGACGATGCCGCGGGCCTCGGCGGCCCCGCCCTCGCCGGGCGTGTCCACCCGGGCGAGGAGCAGCACCTGCGCCTCCGCCTCGAGGCCGAGGTGCTTCCACTCCTCGACCGCCGTGAGGCACTCGCGGTCCAGCAGCTCGAGGGCGTAGGGCGTGAGGCCGCGGCGGGTCACCGAGGCCACCGCGACGCCCGCGTCGACGAGGTTGTCGAAGGCGCCGACGATGGTGCGCGGCGTGCCGGACAGCGCGGGTCGCAGCCGCAGCGTCACCTCGGTCACGACGCCGAGGGTGCCCTCCGACCCGACCATCAGGCCGCAGAGGTCAAGCCCCGCAACGCCTTTCGCGGTGCGGCGGCCGAGCCGGACGGCCGTGCCGTAGCCGGCGGGGCCGCCCATGACCGCCCGCATACCGAGCACGTAGTCCCGCGTCACGCCGTACTTGAGGCAGCAGAGGCCACCGGCGTTGGTCGCGACGTTGCCGCCGATCGTCGACCAGGCGGCGCTGGCCGGGTCGGGCGGGTACCAGAGGCCCTGCTCGCGCACGACCGCCTTGAGGTCGTCGTTGACGATGCCCGGCTGGACGACGCAGATCAGGTTGTCGGCGTCGACCTCGACGACCTGGTTCATCGCCGAGAGGTCGAGGACCAGGCACCCGTCCACGGCGTTGGCGCCGCCGGACAGGCCGGTGCCCGCACCACGGGGGACGACCGGGACGCGCAGGTCGGCGCACACCCGCGACCGCGTCCTGCACCTCGGCCTCGGAGCGGGCGCGGAGCGCGGCCAGCGCCGAGCCGACGGGTGCCCACTCGGCGTCGTCCGCGGAGAGGCTGGCGACGACGTCGCGGTCGGTGATGAGCCGCTGGGCCGGGAGGACCCGGCGAGAGGGCCTCGAGCAGCTGCGGCGCGCCCACGTCGACGCTCACTCCAGGGCCTCGTGCAGCAGCCGCGCGGTCGCCTGGGCGCCCCGGGTGGTCATGATCGCGCCGGCGTGGTCGAGACCGTCGAGGGCGATGACCGAGGTGCACTCGGCCGCATACCGGTCGACGACGTCGGCGGGGTACATCGGCGTGGAGTCCGGGCCGGCGCCCCACTCGGCGTGGGTCCACCGGACGGGGACGCCGACGTCGCGCCAGGGGACGTCGCCGAAGAAGACGTCCCGCGCGTCCTCGACCAGCGCCTCGGTCGACAGCCGGACGAGCCCGTCGCGCAGGTCGTGCTCGAGGTAGTGGCGCAGCAGCGGGTCGTCCGGGTCGACCAGCGGGCCGGTGCTCGCGCAGAAGTGGGCGAGGTAGTCGTCGAGGCTGTCCCAGCGGCGGCCGAGGCGGCTGGTGCGGTCGGCGAAGGCCAGCGCGACGGTGTCCGGCGTCAGCCCCGGGGGCGGGGCCGTGGGGAAGCCGCCGTCGACGAGGGTGAGGCTGGCGACGCGCTCGGGGTGGCGGTGCCGCAGCTGGACCGACACGAAGCCGCCCATCGACATGCCCACGACGGGGACCCGGTCCAGCCCGAGGTGGTCGAGGAGCAGCGCCAGGTCGTCGGCGTGCCGGGCGAGACCGTACGGGCCGGCTCACGTCGACGCTGTCGCCCCGGCCGCGCAGGTCCGGGGCGACCAGGGTCAGGTCGGGGGCCTCGGCGTGCAGCCACGACCACAGCCGGCGGTGGCTGCTGATGCCGTGGACGGCGAGGACCGGTTCGCTGGTGCCGGCGATGACCTCGTACGGCGAGCGCGCCGCCGGGCACGTCCACCGACCCGACCTGGGACGTCATCGTCATGGACCCACCGTAGGGGGGTGACCTACGGCAGCTCGGGCGGCAGGTCGGAGGTCCGCATGAGGATGCAGAACTCGTTGCCCTCCGGGTCGGCGAGGACCGCCCAGCCCCGGTCGGGCTTGCGCAGGTCGTTGACGATGGTCGCGCCGAGGGCGAGGACGCGATCGATCTCCTCGTCGCGGGTGCGGTCGGTGGGGCGCAGGCACATGTGCATCCGGTTCTTGACCGTCTTGGGCTCGGGCACCTTGAGGAACAGCAGGTAGCGCCCGCCCGGGCCCTCGAGGCCGCACTCCTCGTCGTCGGGGCTCTGGTCCTCGTCGGTCATCCGGAAGTCCTCGAGGACGTCCTTCCACCAGAGGGTCTGGGCGTAGGGGTCGGCGGCGTCGATGCAGAAGTTGCTGGTCTGGGAAGCCATGCGCCGAACCGTGCCATCACGCGGCGACAGCCGCCACCGGATTCCCGCCGGCCGGGGTCGGCGACACGCATACCGCTCGATCGGGCAATATCGGTTCGGCGCTAGACGCGCGCATACAGTGCGATCCATGGACCCCGTGCGGAACCCGTATGCGCCGGGCGCCGGCCAGCGCCCGCCCGAGCTCGCCGGCCGGGACGAGCAGCTCACGGCCTTCGACGTCACCCTGGAGCGCGTCGCCAAGGGCCGGCCGGAGCGGTCGGTGGTGCTCACCGGGCTCCGCGGGGTCGGCAAGACCGTGCTGCTCAACGCGCTGCGGTCGGCCGCGGTCCGGGCCGACTGGGGGTCGGGCAAGCTCGAGGCGCGACCGGACCAGCCGTTGCGGCGCCCGCTCGCGGCGGCGCTGCACATGGCGATCCGCGAGCTCGGCCACCCGCAGTCCGACGACGTGCTCGGCACGGTCAAGGCGTTCGCGGCCCGCGACGTCGGCACCGGCGGGCGGATGCGCGACCGCTGGAACCCGGGCATCGACGTCCCGGCCACCACCGGGCGGGCGGACTCGGGCGACATGGAGATCGACCTCGTCGAGCTGCTCACCGACGTCGGTGGGCTGGCCGCCGACCTCGGCCGTGGCGTCGCGATCTTCGTCGACGAGATGCAGGACCTGCGCCCCGAGGACGTCTCGGCCCTGTGCGCGGCCTGCCACGAGCTGTCGCAGAACCGGCTCCCGGTGGTCGTCGTCGGTGCCGGGCTCCCGCACCTCCCGGCGGTGCTCAGCGCCAGCAAGTCCTACAGCGAGCGGCTGTTCCGCTACAGCCGCATCGACCGGCTGGACCGCGCCGCCGCCGACCAGGCCCTGGTGTCACCGGCGCGCGACGAGGACGTCGAGTTCACGCCGGGCTCGCTCGCCGAGCTGTACGCGATGACCGCCGGCTACCCGTACTTCGTGCAGGCCTACGGCAAGGCGGTGTGGGACGCGGCCGCCGGGTCGCCGGTCACCGTCGAGGACGTGCGGGTCGCGGCACCCGAGGCGGAGGCCGAGCTGGGGGTCGGGTTCTTCGGCTCTCGCTACGAGCGGGCGACGCCGGCCGAGCGCGAGTACCTGCGGGCCATGGCCGAGACCGCGGTGGCCGAGGGGGACGCCGGTGAGCCGGAGCCCGACTCGGTGCCGACCGCGGCGGTGGCGGCCCACCTGGACCGGAAGCCGCAGTCGCTGTCACCGGCCCGGGACTCGCTGCTCAAGAAGGGGCTGATCTACTCCGGCGAACGGGGTCGGATCGCCTTCACGGTGCCCCACTTCGGGCGCTACCTGCGCGCCACCGCGGGGTGAGGTGCCACCCTCCGGTGGCGCTCAGGCGTAGTCCACGAGCCAGCCGGAGCAGGTGAGCAGCCGGCCGGTGGAGTACTCGGCGGTGCAGACGCGCCAGGTGACCTTGGCGCCCTCGCGGATCTCGTCGTTGCACTCCTCGGGACCGTTCGCGGCGCCGTTGTGGTCCCAGCACCGGAAGTAGGCGCCGTTCTTCGAGGACGCGGTCCACTGGACGACGACCGAGTGGCCGTCCGGCCAGTTGTCGTAGACGCCGAACTTGTCACCGTAGGCGTGGAAGTAGCCCCAGCCGGCCATGTGGCCGCCGGCGTAGAGCTTGTAGCTCGAGTCGGCGAACGAGGTCTGCGCCCCGGCCACCGCGAGCGTGGCGCTGGCGGCGACCGCCGTCAACGCCCGGAACGCCCGACGTGAGCGGCCGGCACGTCGTGACCCGGTTGCCGTCGTTGACCTCGTCGCCGTCGTTGATCCCCGCATCGCTCCCCATCCCTGTCTGTGGACGATGTGACGCAACCCCGCGCCACAGTGGCCCGACCCTAGGGTCGCCAAGCCGGTCGTGGGGTCATGTCGGGTCGCGGCGCGCCGGAGCGACGCCCGCCTCCGACACTGGCGGGAACCCGTCACGGGGGTCGCGTAACGAACCGGGGTACGGAGCCGATGGAACACGTGTCGTGGCGCCACCCGGACCCCCGAGCGGGTGGTGCCACGGCATCGTCGTTTCCGGGGCCTCGGCGCCCGGCAGGATCTTGACGAGGCGTGTCCGTCCCCGTCGTCGTAGGGGCGGCGGCCGGCAGGCGATGCTCCGCTCATGACTCGCGTGGGATTCGTCGGGCTCGGCGTCATGGGCCGGCCGATGGCCCTCAACCTGGTCCGTGGCGGGGTGCCGCTCGTGGTGTGGAACCGCTCCGCCCCGGCCACCGAGGAGCTCGCGGCGCGCCGGCGCCGAGGTCGCCGACAGCGTCGCGGACCTCTTCGCCCGCACCGACCGGGTCCTGGTGATGCTGGCCAACGACGCGGTCGTCGACCGTGTGCTGCTGCGGGGGACGCCCGGCTTCGACGACGCTGGTCGCGCGGCCACCTCGTCGTCACCATGGGCACGATGGCGCCCGCGTTCTCCGAGGGTCTCGGTCGGGACGTGGCCCGGGCGGGCGGACGCTACGTCGAGGCGCCGGTCTCCGGTTCGCGCGTGCCGGCCGAGCAGGCGGCGCTGGTGGCGATGGTCGCGGGGGACGACGCCGACCTCGACGTCGTCGAGCCGCTGCTCGCGCCCGACCTGTCGCGCCGTGGTCCGCTGCGGACCGGTGCCCTCGGGCCTGTTGATGAAGCTCGCCGTGAACCTCTACCTCGATCACCACGGTCACCGGCCTGGCCGAGGCGTACCACTTCGCGCACCAGCAGGGTCTCGACCTCGAACGGTTCCGCGCAGGTCGTCGACGGCGGTCAGATGTCCAGCCCGGTCTCGCGGACGAAGCTGGCCAAGCTGCGTGACGACGACCTCTCCGTGCAGGCCGCCATCGCCGACGTCCACTACAACGCCCGCCTCATCACGGAGGCCGCCCGCGAGGCCGGCGTCGCCACCCCCCTCGCCGACGTCAGCGAGGCGCTGTTCGCCGAGGCCGAGCGGCTCGGGCACGGCGGGCTGGACATGATCGGCGTGCTGCGCGCGGTGGAGGCGCGGACGGCCGGCCTCACTGACGGCCGACCCGACGGGTCGTCGTCTTGAGGTAGTTGACGCGGTCGGTCGGGTCGTCGTCGGTACGCGGCCGCGTCGGGGGCGGCCCCACCGCCGGCGCGAAGTGGTCGAGCCGTGTCGTCAGCAGCCCCTCACCGCTGGTGAGGTCGGGCACCCGCTGCTGCAGCGCGTGGACGGCGACCGCGGGGACGGTCCCCTCGACGACGAGGTGCGCTCCGCTCTGACGGGTGGTCAGCGGCGTCGCCGCGAGCCGCGGCAGGGCGGCCAGCACCGACGCATACCGGCCCTCGGGGATCTCGAGCTCGAACCGGTGCACCGGTACGCAGACCGTCGTCCGAGCCCGGGCGAGCGCGGTCATGAGCACCAGGGGCGCGAGGCAGCGGATAGTCCGCCGCCGTGCTCGACAGGCTCTTGGTGAAGTCGGCGTGGCCGACGCTGTGGCGGCCCCAGTAGCCGGAGTGGGTGATGGTGACCGCGCAGTCGGGGATCTCCCACCCGTGCGGACCCTGGAGGAGCGTGGCCCGCACCGACTCCTCGACCGCCGTGAAGAACGCGGACGGCATCGAGCCGAGCTCGACCTCGAGGCCGACGGAGACCCGGCGCCGAGGGGAGCCGGCTCGACGCGGAGGCCGACGGTGGCGAGGAACGGGTTGCTGGTCATGCCGATCAGCTCGTGGTCGGCGCCGGCCCCGACGAGCCGCTCGACGCAGATCGGCGTCGACTCGCGGAAGGTCACGGGGACGCCGTAGTCGGTCTCGAGCAGGCTCCCCACGACCTCCTTCTGCACCTCCCCGTAGAGCGAGACCGCGACCTCGCGGCGGCCGTCGTCCTGGCGCACGTCGATGAGCGGGTCCTGCTCCGCCAGCTGGCCGAGGGCGGCGTAGAGGGCGACCCGGTCCGCGGGGTCGACCGGGTCGACGACGGTCTCGAGCGACGGCCGCACGAACTGGTCGCTGCTGCGCCGCGGTCCACGCGCCGACCGGGTCGCCGATGCGGGCCGACTCCAGCCCGCGCACCACGCCGATCTGCCCGGCTGCCAACGTTGTCGACGTCTCCGGGCCGCCGGGTCGGTGAAACCCTGAAGTGCGGTCACCCGCTCCTCGCGGCCGTGACCGAGGTCGATCCGGTCGCGGACGCGCAGCGTGCCGGACGCGACCCGCAGCTGCACCAGCTTCTCGCCGGCGTCGCCGCGGCGGATGGCGAAGACCACCCCGGCCGAGGGGTGCGCGGGATCGGGCGGCGGCGGCGGCAGGAGGTCGGGGAGCAGCCGCATCAGCTCGGGCACGCCGGCGCCGGTGATCGCCGACCCGAAGAGCACGGGGTACGCGCGTCCGGCGGCGGTCTGCTCACCGAGTCGCCGGAGCAGCTGCGCCGCACGGGTATGCGGGTCGCTCGCCGACCGCCGCCGCGAGGACCTGGTCGTCGACGTCGGCGAGCTGGTCGCGGAACGACGGGGCTCTCGGTGACGCGTGACCGCGGCGCCGTCGGCGAGCCCGCGTCGCTGACCGACCCGACGCATACCGTGTGCGGGGTCAGCCGCTCGCCGGATCTCGCCGACGACGCGAGCCGGGTCGGCGTTGCCGCGGTCGACCTTGTTGACGAAGAAGACCGTCGGGATGCCGAGGCGGCGGAGCGCCCGGAAGAGCACGAGCGTCTGCGCCTGGACGCCCTCGACCGCGGAGACCACGAGGACGCAGCCGTCGAGCACCGCGAGGGCGCGTTCGACCTCCGCGACGAAGTCCGAGTGGCCGGGGGTGTCGACGAGGTTGACGGCGAGGCCGTCGACGCGGAACGACGCGACCGCCGAGCGGATGGTGATGCCGCGGCGGCGTTCGAGCGCCATCGTGTCGGTCTGGGTGTCGCCGGCGTCGACGCTGCCGAGGTCGGCGACGACGCCCGCCTCGTAGAGGAGGCGCTCGGTCAGGCTGGTCTTGCCGGCGTCAACATGCGCGAGGATGCCGAGATTGAGGGTGGGTTCCGGGGTGGTCAACGGCCTTCACGTCCATTCGGTGGGTGCGTACCTGTGGGGACATGAGGGCTGCTCGCATCGCTCGGTTTCCTCCTCGCTGGATGATCGGACCCGACGAGCACACCACGCCCGCCGCGACGGCGGTCGACCGAATTACGGGACGGGAGAGCGAATGACGCAGGACGAGCAGCAGATCCGGGAGCTCATCGAGGGGTGGGCGCGGGCGGTCCACGAGGGTGACCTCGACCGGGTGGTGCAGGACCACGCCGACGACATCGTCATGTTCGACGTGCCGCCGCCGGAGGACGGCGTCCGCGGGATGGCCGAGTATGCGAAGACCTGGCCGCCGTTCTTCGAGTGGCAGGCGAGCGGGGCGGTGTTCGAGATCGTCCGGCTGGACGTCACCGCCGGTGCGGACGTGGCGTTCGCGCACGGACTGCTCAGGTGCGCGACGCCGGAGGAGCTCGCCGAGCACCCCGACCGGCGGCTGCGGTTGACCATCGGGCTACGCAAGGAGGACGGCCGGTGGGTGGTGTCGCACGAGCACCACTCGTTCACGGACCGGTCGTAGTCGCGCGTCCGGAAAACGTTGCTGTCGAACGACATTGGCTGTGGACAGCGCTGGCCGTCTGTCGAGCCTGCGCGCTAGACTGGACATATGTTCGAACGGCCTGGCGACTCTGCGGACGTGGACCTGGCGGTCCTCGTCCGGGTGTTGGCGCGGGTCGGTGACGCCAGCAACGGTGGTGACAGCACCGCGCTGACCAATGCGGAGCGGGTGGATCTGCTGGACCTGCTCGAACGGGTCAAGGCGGCGGCCGCGGCGGCCCAGGCGCGGGTGACGGCGGCGTTCGTCGACGAGGAGGAGCGGGTCGCCGCCGAGTGGCGGGAGCGGGTGCGGTCGGCCGCGGACGCCGGTGACTTCGCGGCCTGGCGCGCGGCCCGGGAGGAGGAGCGCCGTCACACGGTGACGGCAGCGCCAGAGCCGGCCCGTCGAGTCGGATCACGGCGCGAGGATGGGATCGGCGTGGTGGGGCAGATCGCGCTGGCCCGCCGGGTGTCACCGTCCCGGGCGGCCGGTCTGGTCCGCGCCGCGATGACCCTGGTGCACGACCTGCCGGCGACGCTGACGGCCGTCGAGGCCGGTGAGCTGTCGGAGTGGCGGGCGCAGCTGGTGGTCCGGGAGTGCGAGGTCCTCGACCGCGAGCACCGCCTCCTCGTCGACGACGAGCTGGACGAGCTCAGCCGGTCCGGCGAGCTGGTGCGCCTGGGAGACCGCGAGATCGTGCGGCGGGTGCGGGCGTTGGCCTACCGGTTCGACGCGGCGTCCGTGGTCGAGCGGGCGCGCATCGCCGAGAGCCGGCGTCGGGTGAGCATCCGGCCCGCTCCGGACACCATGTGCTACGTGACGGCACTGCTGCCGGTGGCCCAGGGCGTAGCGGTCCACGCTGCCCTCCTCCGAGCAGCGTCCGGAGCGCGAGCCAACGGTGACGAGCGCAGCCAGGGCCAGCTGATGACCGACACCCTGGTGGCCCGGGTGACCGGGATGGAGGCCGCGGACACCGCACCGGTCGAGCTCCAGGTGGTCATCACCGACCGGGCGCTCCTCGCCGGTGACGCGACTCCGGCTCACATACCGGGCTACGGACCGCTCCCGGCGGCGTGGGTGCGCGAGCTGGTGCCGAACCCGCGGTGAGAGCGGTGGTGACGACTCGGACGAGGCGGGTCGCGCTCGGGTGTGGGTACGGCGGCTGTTCACCCACCCGGACGACGGCACCCTGGTGGCGATGGACTCGGAGCGCCGGCTCTTCGACGGTGGGCTGCGGCGGTTCCTGCTCGCCCGGGACGGCACCTGCCGCACCCCGTGGTGTGACGCACCCGTGCGGCACGTCGACCACGTCGTCGACCACGCGGCGGGCGGACCGACGACCGCCGCGAACGGTCAGGGTCTGTGCGTGCGCTGCAACCACGCGAAACAGGCGGCCGGCTGGCGAGCCCGAGCCGAGGGCGGTGGGGACGGCGGCGACAGAGCGGCGACAGAGGGCTGATGACCAAGGACTCGATGACCAGGATCGCGTTGACCGTGAGCACAGTGCCGGTGGGTGCCGCATACCGTCGTCACGACGACCCCGACGGGGCATCGCTACCGGTCGACCGCGCCCCCGGTCGTCGTGGCCGGACGAGCCGGACGAGCCGGACGCGCGCGAGTCGGCTGGAGCGCGCCTACGAGCGGCTGCTCGCGGCCTGACTCAGCCGCGCTCCTGGGCGGTGCAGATGCACGCCTCGTTGCCCTCCGGGTCGGCGAGGACCCAGAACGACGGCGCCTCCGCGTCGGACAGCAGCCGCCCGCCGGCCTCGATGGCGCGGGCGATGCGGGGCTCGGCCTCCTCGGGCGCGACCCACACGTCGACGTGGATCCGGTTGCGCTGCGGACGCGGCTCGTCCATCTGCTGGAACCACACCAGCGGCCGGACACCTTCGGGGTCGACGAGGTCATGACCCTGGCCCTCGTCGTACCCCAGCACCGCCGCCCAGAACGGCCGCACCGCGGGGATGTCCAGCGCGTCGATGGCCATCTCGAACTCCGCCACCCGCGACGTCTCCGGCGTCAGCCCCAGCTCGGCGAGGATCTCGTTGACCGCCGTCGCCAGGCGCACGTCGCGGTCGGTCACCCCGCCGGCGTCGTGGCTCGTCGTGACACGTGCACGCGGCCCCAGCGCAGGTCGAGGTCCGGGTGGTGCTGCTGCTCCTCGGCGACCGCGCCGATCCGGTCGACGAGCGCGAGCGCCGCCGCGAAGTCGTCGGTCGCGACGGTGAGGTGCAGCCCGCTGGCCAGTGCTCGCCAGCCGGGGACGGCCTGGTTCGCCTCGTGCTTGCTGAGGGTGTCTGCCATGACGGCGACGCTACTCGCGGCCGCCGACCCCCTCGCAGACCAGCCGCGTCAGACCAGCAGCGTCAGGACCAGCGCCAACGCCGCCGGCACCAGCTGGATCGCCGCCGCCCGCCAGTAGCTGCGCCCGGTCGACGCCAGCACCACGCCGGCCACGACCATGCACCCGGTCGCGAACAGCACCAGCGTCTTCCCGACCACGCCGGCCGAACCGTCCCGCCCGAGCATGACGATCCCCACGAACAACCCGAGCGCGAGGGCCAGGTTGTAGAACCCCTGGTTGAACGCCATCGGCCGGATGGTCTCGGCCTGCTCGCCGGAGCGGATGCCGAACCGGGCGTAGACCTCGGGCCGGGTCCACAGCAGGCTCTCGAACACGAAGAACACGACGTGGAGCACGGCCGCGAGACCGGCCACCAGCTGGGCCGCGATGAGCATGCGCCTTCTTAGCAGACCGCCGTCACAGCGGGCGCTCGAACCACTCCACGTCGATGTAACGCCCGAACTTGGTGCCCACCTCGCGGAAGACGCCGATCGAGGTGAAGCCGAACCGCCGGTGCAGCGCCCGCGACGGCAGGTTGGGCACCGCCACGCCGGCGTAGGCGCGGTGCAGGTCCTCGCCGGCGAGCACCTCGAACAGCCGCTCGTAGAGCGCCGACCCGACGCCCCGCCCGCCGGCGTCCTCGGCCACGTACACCGTCGTCTCGACCGTCGTCCGGTAGCCCGGCTTGGGGCGGAAGGGGCCGCTCGTCGCATACCCGAGCAGCCGGCCCTCGTCCTCGGCGACGAGGAGCCGGTGCGGCCCGGTGCCGGCGTAGTGCGAGAACCACTCCCGCCGCTCGTCCACCGTGAACGGCGTGACGTCGAACGTCACGTGGCTCGTCGTGACGTAGTGGTTGTAGAGCGCCGTGAGGGCGGCCAGGTCCTCGGGTTCTCCCGGCCGGACGACGGTCACGCCGGGGTCCGGGGCCGCAGCGTGCGCCGCATGACCAGTCGGGTGGGGCTGCGTCGCTCGACCTCGCGGAAGCCGGCCTTGGCGTAGAGCGACCGCGACCCCCACCACATCGACCCGCTCGCGCTGCGGGCCGCCTTGTCGACGGGGTACGCCTCCAGGGTGCGGACGCCGGCCTCGCGCGCGAAGCCCATCGCCGCGTCCAGCAGCCGGCGCTGCACCCCGCGACCCCGGAAGTCGCTGGCGACGAAGGAGCAGACGATCGACCACACCGGGGCGTCGTCGACGGCCCGCATGACGCGCGAGGCGTCGAGGCGCGGGTACTCCGGTCGTGGGCCGAGGCTGATCCACCCGGCCGGCTCGCCGTCGACGTAGCCGACCAGGCCGGGCGACGTGCCGGCGTCGACGATCCGGCGCAGGTCCGCCCGGTGCTCCGGACCGGAGGCGACGGTCAGCCCGAAGTCACCGGTCGTCCGGTAGAACATGCACCAGCAGCCCCGCAGGACACCCGAACCCCGCCGGTCGGCCAGCGCCTGCAGGTCGTCCCAGGTGTCGGCGGTCAGGGGCGCCGCGGTGAACCGGTAGGCCACCCGGCCACCCTAACGACGTAGCCTCCTCCCGTGCCGACCGACGCCGACGACCGGCAGGTGGAGCTGCGCGCCGACTGCGGCCGGTGTGCCGGACTGTGTTGCGTGGCACTGCCGTTCGCGCGTTCGGCGGACTTCGCGTTCGACAAGCCGGGCGGTATGCCGTGCCGTCACCTCGGCGGGGACGACCGGTGTGGGATCCACGACCGGCTCCGGCCGGAGGGGTTCCCGGGGTGTGAGGTCTTCGACTGCTTCGGTGCCGGCCAGCAGGTCGTCCAGGTGACCTTCGGCGGTCGTTCCTGGCGGGACGGTCCCGCGATCGCCGGTCCGATGTTCGCGGCGTTCGGGACGCTGCGCGCCGTGCACGAGATGCGGTGGTACCTCGCGGACGCCCGCACCCGCGACCTGGCCGCCGACCTGGCCGCCGAGGTCGGCCGAGCCGCCGACCGGCTGGTGGCGCTCTCGGCGGCCGCCGCCGACGCGCTCGCCGCGCTGGACGTCGCCGACGAACGCCGCCGGGTCGGGGAGCTGCTCGACCGGGTGAGCGCGGCGGTCCGTGCCGGTCGGTCCGGACGGCTCCTCCGCGGCGCGGACCTCCTGGGGCGCGACCTGCGCACGGAGCCGTTCCGCGGGGCCGACCTGCGCGGCAGCCTGCTCATCGGCGCCGACCTGCGCGGCGCTGACCTCCGCCTCGCCGACCTGCTCGGTGCCGACCTTCGCGGTGCGGACCTGCGCGGAGCGGACCTGACCGACGCGCTGTTCCTCACCGGTCCGCAGCTGGCGGCCGCCCGGGGCGACCGGTCGACCCGCATACCCGCCGCGGTCGGACGTCCGTCCCACTGGCCGTAGCCGCCGCGTCAGGAGGCTCGCTCGAGGTCGAGCAGGTACTCCTTGGCGGCGACCCCGCCCGCGTAGCCGGTGAGGGCGCCGTGCGACCCCACCACCCGGTGGCACGGGACGACGATGCACAGCGGGTTGGCCCCGAGCGCCGCGCCGACCGCGCGCGAGGCGGTGGGCCGGTCGATGGCCCGAGCGAGGCCGCCGTAGGTCTGCCGCTCGCCGTAGCCGACGGTCCGGGCCAGGGTCGTGAGGACGCTGCGCTGGAACGGAGTCATGAGCGCCAGGTCGACCTCGAGGTCGAAGTCGTGCCGGCGGCCGGCGAGGAAGTCGTCGAGCTGGCGGCGCGCGTCGTCCAGCGCTGCCGGGGACCGCAGCACCCGGGGCGAGACGGTGTGGGCCAGCCGGTCGAGCACGACCGTCGACGGCCGCGTCGTCGGTCACGTAGCGCGACGCCACCAGAGCGCCGGACTCGTTGCGGGCCAACAGGATCCGCCCGACGGCGGTGTCGTCGACGACGTAAGCGACGTCGGCGGAGGGAAAGGTCGGCGGCCGCAGCTCCTCGACCGGCACTGCGGTCAGCTGCTCCTCGAGGGTGGTGTCGTTCATCAGGCGCTCGCTCTCAGGTTCTTCAGGCCGTCGCTGACGAGGCGGCGGCTCATCGTGGGTGTGGTTCCGAGCAGCTCGGCGATCGCGGGGTGGTCGAGGTCCCCGACGTACTTGAGGACCACCGCCTCCCGTTGTCGTTCGGGCAGCCGGGCGACCCGCCCCCACAGCTCGGTGTCGACCAGGCCGACATCCGGGCCGTCCACCGACGCGCTGCCGGCGAGGACGGTCTCGTCGTCGGTCGGCACCGCACGCCGACCACGCGACCGGTGCACGTCCATCGCGCACCGGTGGGTGATGGTCAGCAGCCAGCCGCGCAGGTTCCGGGCCGAGGTCAGCCCGGGGTACGCGGCGTACGCCTGGGTCCACGCCTGCTGCGCCACGTCGTCGCCGTCGACCGGACCGGCCAGGGCCCGGGCGAGGCGGGCGACGTCGCGCCAGTGGTCGTCGACCAGTCGCTGGAAGGGGGGCAGGTTCACACGGATGGAACGCCCCGGTGGGCCGGCGTGTGAGTCTCGGGGCTCGCCCACCGTGCCACGATATGCCGGTGGCGACCCCCCAGCGTGAGCCCCTCGTCATCGCTCACCGTGGTTCCTCGGCCGCGGTCGCCGAGCACACCGTCGGTGCCTACCGTCGGGCGATCGCCGAGGGAGCCGACGGCCTCGAGTGCGACGTCCGCCTGTCGTCGGACGGCGAGCTGGTATGCCTGCACGACCGCACCCTCGAACGGACGGGCGGCTCGACCGGCATCGTCTCGACGATGACCCTGGCCGAGCTGCGGGCCGTGGACTGGGGCGTCTGGAAGCACGGGGACGACCGCAGCGAGGACGACGGCTCCCTGCTCACCCTGCGCGACCTCGTCGAGCTGGCCCTCGGCGCCGGCCGCGAGATCGGGCTAGCGGTGGAGACGAAGCACCCCTCCCGGGCCGGCGGCCGGGTCGAGCACGAGGTCGCGAAGCTGTTGCGCGAGTATGAGATCGACGGCGCGCGCGGCTCTGGCCGGGTCTGGGTGCGGATGATGTCGTTCTCCGCCATGGCCGTTCGCCGGATGGCCAGCCTGTGCCCCGACCTGCCGCTGGTCCTCCTGGTGTCCGCGCAGCAGCCGATGCCGCTGCGGCGGACCCGCCTGGTCGCCGGTGCGGGGACCGCCGGTCTCGACATCGCGCTGCTGCGGGAACGGCCCGAGATCGTCCAGGAGCGGCACGAGGCCGGCAACGACGTGTGGGTGTGGACGGTGGACGAGGAGGACGACATGCGCCTCTGCCGCGGCCTGGGTGTCGACGCCATCATCAGCAACCGTCCCGCCGCTGTGCTCGACCTCTTGGGCCGTAACCAGTAATCTCGGCCCTGGCTCGGTCGCCTGGGGGGTAATGCGACCGGGGAGGGGCAGTGCAGGACGAGGGGTGAGCAGTCATTGGCACAGCGCGCCGACACGGCGCGGGTCTCGACGCAGCCCGCGTGGCCGACCTCGATGACGGCGTCCGCACCTGACACGGGCGAGCGCCCGCGCACCATCCGCGTCCCCTGGGCACCGTCCGCCGTCGCCAAGACCCGCCGGGTGCTCGTCGCCGACCTCGACGCGCGCGAGGTCGCCCCGGAGACCGTCGGCGAGGCCGAGATCGTCGTCAGCGAGCTGATCGCCAACGCGCTGCGGCACGCCCGGCCCCTCGCCGACGGCATGATCCGCGTGCACTGGAAGGTCAAGGCCGGCGTCGTCGAGGTCGAGGTCAGCGACGGCGGCGGTGACTCCACGCCCAAGCCGGCGCCGCAGTCGCTGTGGGCGTCGTCGGGTCGCGGCCTGCGCATCGTGCGCAGCCTGGCCCACGAGTGGGGCGTCACCGAGGAGCGCAACGGCCGCACCGTCTGGGCCGCGCTCGGCGGCCCGTCCCGGCGCCGCTCGCACTGAGCGCACTGGTCGGCCGCGACCGCGAGCCCCGTTAGGGTTCAGCGCATGGGCAAGGCCAGCCGTCGACGCACGAACCGTCCGTCGACCACCGACAGCCGGCCCGCACCGGCACCCTTCGTCGCACGGCCGTTCGAGGGCCTGCCGTCCGAGACCGAGTGGGTCGCGCTGCGCGAGATCCTCCCCGCCGCGACCGGCGAGGTCACGCTGACCGCCGACGGGTCGACGACCGCCGCCACGGTCTGCACCGTCCTGCCCCTGGCCTGGCCGGCGCTGCACCGCAACGGCGGTGAGGTGTTCGTCGCCACCCAGTCCGGTGCGGCCAGCGGCGACCCCAGCCGCGACATCGCGGCGGCGCTGCTGCTCGCCGCCGACGCCGACGAGGGCACCCCCATCACCACGGTCCCCAACCCCGGAGCCGACTCCCCGCGGCTGCAGGACGTCCTCGACCTCAGCACCCCGTTCGCCGTGACGATCCACGACGGGTTCGACTTCTGGGTCGGCGACAACGCGCTCGACCAGGAGGGCCAGCAGTCGCTGGAACGCGCCAACGAGTCGGTCATCCCGACCGAGCGCGTCGCCGGTGGCGGCAACAACGGCGAGTCCGTCTACTGGTGCGTCATCAACGGGCGCCGCTACGTCCGGTGGGTGCTGCCCTACGACGAGGACACCGCCACCGCGGCCCTGGCCCGCCTGCACGCGGACGATGCCGACCGGCTCACCCCGGAG
Organism: uncultured Actinomycetota bacterium; assembly: GCA_963770005.1. Lineage (GTDB taxonomy): Bacteria > Actinomycetota > Actinomycetes > Actinomycetales > Dermatophilaceae > Lapillicoccus. Next base: position 102,100 of record CAVYNX010000009.1, read on the forward strand.
AGCCGGCTGCTCGGCGCCTTCCGCGCGTGCGGCCTGCTCGTCCCGGTCTGGGAGGTCCCGCCGGACGCGACCGCCGGTGACTTCCCCGACGCGGTGACGGCGATGGGCGCCGCCCTGGAGAGCGCCACGCAGGTCACCACCGCGCTCACCGCCGAGGAGCGCCGCGCGCGCGCCGGCCTCCTGAACCGCCAGGTCACGCTCCGCTGAGTCACCCGACCCGGCCGTAATACCCTGCGCGGGTGACCCTGACCTCGGCTCAGCTCACCGGGCTGGCCGTCGTCCTCGCGGTCGTCGCGGTCGCGGCGCTGGCCCTGGCGATCGGGTCGCACCTGCGCCTGTCGCGGATGCGACGCCGGTTCACCGTCCTGTGGGGCGGGGGAGAGGCGGACGTCGCCACCCTGGCCGCGGGCCAGGAGCGCCGGCTCGTCACGCTCACCGACGAGGTCGCCTCGGTCCACGCGGACCTCGGTGCCGTACGCCGCGACCTGCGCCAGTCGCTGCGCAACGTCGCGGTCGTCCGCTACGACGCCTTCGGTGACATGGGCGGCCGGCTGAGCTTCTCGTGCGCGGTCGTCGACGACGACGGTGACGGCCTGGTCATCTCCTCGATCCACGCCCGAGGGGAGTCGCGCACCTACGCCAAGGGCATCGTCGGCGGCTCCAGCGAGATCACCCTCACGCCGGAGGAGCAGGAGGCGCTCAGCGCCGCCCGCGGCGGCCCGGTGCGCTCCACGACGCGGACGTCCGCGCGGGAGCGCCGATGACCACGCCACAGCGCTACGGGTTCCTCGGCCCCGCCGGCACCTTCTGCCAGATGGCCCTCGACGCCTGGACGCCCGCCGCGGACGCCGAGCACGTGCCGTGCGACTCGGTCGTCGCGGCCCTCGAGGCCCTGCGCGCCGGCCGCCTCGACGCCGCCATGGTGCCCATCGAGAACTCCGTCGAGGGCGGGGTGAGCGCCACCCTCGACGCCCTCTCGGTGGGGTCGGACGTCGTCATCACCGGCGAGGTGCTGGTGCCGGTCACCTTCGTCCTCGCCGCCCGGCCCGGGACGCGGTTGGCGGACGTCAAGGCCGTCGGCACGCACCCGCACGGGTGGGCCCAGGTGCGCACCTGGATGAACGCGAACCTGCCGTCCGCCGCATACCTGACCACCCTGTCCACTGCGGCAGCGGCGGCCGACCTCGACGTCGAGGCCGGTGACGGTGCCGCATACCAGGCCGCTGTCTGCGCCCCCGTCGCCGCGGCCATCCACGGGCTGGAGGTCCTCGCCGAGGACATCGGGGACAACGGGCGGGCGGTCACCCGGTTCGCGCTGGTCGCCCGGCCGGGCCAGACCCCCGGACCGACCGGCGCGGACAAGACCACCCTCGTGCTCTACCAGCGCGACGACCACCCCGGAGGTCTGCTCGAGCTGCTCGAGCAGTTCGCCGCGCGCGGGGTGAACATGACCCGGCTCGAGTCGCGGCCGACCGGCGAGGCGATGGGCTCCTACTGCTTCTCCATCGACATCGAGGGCCACATCGCCGACGCGCGGGTCGCGGAGACCCTCATGGGCCTCAAGCGGGTATGCGCGCAGGTGCGCTACCTCGGGTCCTACGCGCGCGCCGACGGCAAGGCCACCCGGCCCCTGGTGGGCACGAGCGACGCCGAGTTCGACGAGGCCCGGCGCTGGTTCCAGGGGCTCCACGGCGACTAGACCGGGGTCACAGCGACGGTGACTTGTTAGGTGAGGCTTACCTGTGCTGTGATGAGCCGTCCCGATTAGGGCACGGACCCGTCACCTATATGTCGCCCGTGCCGTCCGCCGCCCCGGAGGATCACCGTGCTCGTGAGCAATGCCCTCATCGGGCTGCGCGAAGGCCTCGAGGCGGCCCTCGTCGTCGTGATCCTCGCCGCGTTCCTCGTCAAGACCGACCGGCGCTACGCGCTGCGCTACGTCTGGGTCGGGGTGGCGGCGGCCATCGTGCTGTCGGTCGGGCTCGGCGCGATGCTCACCTACGGCACCAGCCGGCTGTCGTTCGAGCAGCAGGAGCTCATCGGCGGCGTGGCCTCGATCGTCGCCGTGGGGTTCGTGACCGCGATGGTGTTCTGGATGCGGACCGCCGCGCGCACCATCTCCGGTGAGCTCAAGGGGCGGCTGGACAAGGCCCTCGACGTCGGCCCGTGGGCGGTGGCGCTCGTCGGCTTCCTCGGCGTCGGCCGCGAGGGCCTGGAGACCGCGATCTTCTTCTACGCGACCACCGAGGCCGCCGGCCAGGGCCAGATCCAGCCGATGCTGGGCTGGGTCATCGGGCTCGGCGGCGCGGTGCTGCTGGGCCTCGCCATCTACAAGGGCGCCGTCCAGATCAACCTCGGGAAGTTCTTCCGCTACACCGGGATCCTGCTCGTCGTCGTCGCCGCCGGGATCCTCGCGTACGGCATCCACGACCTCCAGGAGGCCGGCTTCCTGCCGGGCCTGAACAACCTCGCCTTCGACGTCAGCGCCGCCATCCCGCCGGACTCCTGGTACGGCACGCTGCTCAAGGGGATCTTCAACTTCAGCCCCAACACGACGTGGCTGCAGGCGGTCGCCTGGGTCCTCTACGTCGGCATCGTCCTCACCCTGTTCCTGCGGCCGGTCCGGGTGCCGAGCACCCCGGCCTCGACGACGGCTCCGGCGGCGCGCTCGCGCGCCTGACCCGTCCCGACCGCCCCTCTTCGATCTTCCGGGAGCCCCTGCATGTCCCTCACCCGCACCTCCACGCACCCCGCGGTCGCCCTCGCCGGCGTCGTCGGCCTCCTGGCGCTCGGCGCGTGCTCGTCGTCCGGCGGCGCCGGCGGCTCCGCCACGGCGTCGTCGACGGCCGGTGGGCCCATCGCCGTCAAGGCGACCGACACCGAGTGCGGCGTCTCCACCGCCACGGCGAACGCGGGGACGATCACCTTCCAGGTGCAGAACACCGGCTCGAAGGTCACCGAGTTCTACGTCTACGGCGCGGGCGACCGCATCGTCGGCGAGGTCGAGAACATCACCCCCGGCCTCAACCGCGAGCTCAAGGTCGAGATCGCCGAGCCCGGCACGTTCACCACGGCCTGCAAGCCCGGCATGGTCGGCGACGGCATCCGGGCGGCGTTCACCGTCACCGGCACGGCCCAGCCGGGCAGCGCGGACCAGAAGGTCGCCAAGGCCATCACCGACTACCAGGCCTACGTCGCCGAGCAGTCGACCGAGCTCCTCGCCGGCACCGAGGCGTTCGTCACCGCCGTCAAGGCCGGCGACGTCGCCAAGGCCAAGTCGCTCTACACCGCGGCCCGCGTGCCGTGGGAGCGGATCGAGCCGGTGGCCGAGTCGTTCGGTGACCTCGACCCGAAGATCGACGGCCGCGAGGACGTCGTCGAGGAGGGGCTGCCGTTCACCGGCTACCACCGCCTCGAGAAGGACCTCTGGGTCGACGGACTCAAGTCCGACAGCTCGGCCGATCGCCGACCAGCTGCTCGCCGACGTGAAGACCATCGTCGACAAGGCCAAGACCGCCGACTTCACCGCCCTCAGCATCGCCAACGGCGCCAAGGAGCTGCTCGACGAGGTCGCCACGACGAAGATCACCGGCGAGGAGGAGCGCTACTCGCATACCGACCTCGCCGACATGAAGGCCAACCTGCAGGGCTCGCAGGCCGCCCTCGAGGTGCTGCGGCCGGTCATCCAGGAGCGCCAGCCCGCCCTCGTCACCGCGCTCGACCAGGCGTTCACGACGATCAACCAGGCGCTGGACCAGCACCGCGACGGCGCCGACTACGCGGTCCTCACCGCGGTCTCGGCCGACGACATCAAGGCCCTCACCGTGCACCTCGACGCGCTGTCGGAGCAGGTCGCCAAGGTCCCGGCCGTGGTCGAGTCGGGTGCGGGAGCGACTCCCACGTCGTGACCGAGCCGACGGCCCCTCAGAGCCCCCCGCACGGCGTCAGCCGGCGGGGGCTCCTCGGCGTCTCCGCCGGGGCGGCCGTGGCCGGCGTCGCGGTCGGGTTCGGTGGCGGGTATGCGACGCGCGCGGCGGCCGCGCCCGCGCCGGCCGAGGCGTCCCCCGCGACCGCCCTCGCCAGCCTCGACGCGCCGGTGCCGTTCCGCGGAGCGCACCAGGCCGGCATCGTCACCCCCGCCCAGGACCGCATGCACTTCGTCGCCCTCGACGTCGTCACCAAGGACCGCGCGCTGCTCGTCGACCTGCTGAAGAAGTGGACCCGGGCGGCCGAGCGGATGGCCGCCGGCGCCGAGGCGGCTCCGGGCGGCGTGGTCGGCGGCGGCCCCTACGGCGTTCCGCAGGACACCGGCGAGGCCTACGGGCTGCCCGCCTCCGGCCTGACCGTCACCATCGGCTTCGGGCCGTCGCTGTTCGACGACCGGTTCGGGCTGGCCGACCGCCGGCCGGCGGCCCTCCAGGACCTGCCGGCGTTCCGCGGCGACGACCTCGACCCCGCGCGGTGCGGCGGCGACCTCTGCATCCAGGCCTGCGCCAACGACCCGCAGGTGGCGGTCCACGCCGTCCGCAACCTCGTCCGGCTCGGGTTCGGCGTCGTGTCGGTGCGCTGGTCGCAGCTCGGGTTCGGCCGGACCTCCTCGACCAGCACCACCCAGGCCACGGCCCGGAACCTGTTCGGCTTCAAGGACGGCACGGCGAACCTCAAGGCCGAGGAGCCGGCGGCCATCGACCAGCACGTCTGGGTGGCGCCGGGCGACGTCCCCGGGGCCTCCGCGTGGATGGCCGGGGGCACCTACCTGGTGGCCCGCCGGATCCGGATGCACATCGAGGTGTGGGACCGCACCAACCTCCAGGACCAGGAGCAGACCATCGGCCGCACCAAGGCCGTCGGTGCGCCGCTCGGCCAGGAGAAGGAGTTCGACGAGATCGACTTCACCCGCAAGGGCGCCGACAACCAGCCGGCCATCCCCGTCGACGCCCACGTCCGGCTGGCCCACAAGAGCAACCTCAACGGGATCGAGATCCTGCGCCGCGGCTACAACTTCACCGACGGCACCGACGGGGTCGGGCACCTCGACGCCGGGCTGTTCTTCATCGCCTTCGTCCGCGACCCGGGCAAGCAGTTCGTCCCGATGCAGCAGGCGCTCGCCTCCAAGGACACGCTCAACGAGTACATCGAGCACAACGGCTCGGCGCTGTTCGCCTGCCCGCCCGGCGTGACCGAGGGCCGCTACTGGGGCGACACGCTCTTCGCCTGAGCGCTGGCCCCGACCCGCACCACCAGGGCCAGGGGGTCGACCCGGGCGGTCATCGACCGCGCGGTGCCGATGGTGTCGCCGTCGAGCTGCACCTCCTGCGGCTGGTCGACCTCGATGTGGATCTCCTGGCCGGCGTGCCGGTCGATGAGCGGATGACCCCGCCGCTGACGGGTGACGACGTGACCGGCCACGGCCGACCAGCCGACCACGCCGCGCGGTGAGAGGACCACGGTGTCGAGCAGGCCGTCGTCGAGTCGTGCGCCGGGCATGAGCACCAGGCCGCCGAACAGCCGGCCGCAGTTGCCGACGACCACCGTGCGCGTCCGGCGCGAGAACTCGCTCTCGCCGTCGACCTTCATCCGCACCCGGAACTGGGGGCCGAGGAAGTTCTGGAACCCGGAGACGACGTAGGCCGCCGAGCCCACCCGGGCCTTGAGCCGTTCGGGTGCCCCGGCCATGATCGCCGCGTCGAGACCGACCCCGGCCATGACGAGGAAGATGTGCTCGTCCGGGACCTCGTGCTGCCCCGAGGGGTCCACCGAGAGCCGTCCCACGTCGATGCGGACGTTGTGACCGGTGAGGGCGACGACGAGGGCCTTCTCGACCGAGTCGATCGGCAGCTCGAGGTTGCGGGCCAGGAGGTTGCCGGTCCCTCCGGGCAGCAGGCCGAGGGGTGTCTCGGTGCCGACCAGCGCCGCGGCGACCGCCCGCACCGTCCCGTCGCCGCCCAGCGGGCACACCACGGCGGCGCCCTCCTCGACCGCCTGCCGGGCCTGGCCGGTACCGGGGTCGGCGAGGGTGGTCTCCAGCCAGATCGGCTCGCCCCACCCCTGCGCGAGGCAGGTCGTCGTGACCCGGGCGCGGACGGCGGCCATCGCCGCGGCGTCGGCGAACTTCGTCGGGTTGACGATGATCCCCGCCCGCTTGAGCGGAGGGGCCTCCTCGTCGACGCCTTCCGGCCGGAAGTCGTCGCGGTGCGGCCGGCGACGGCGACGGGTGATCCCGGTGGCCTCGAGGACGGTGTCGCGCCGGGCCACGAGCACGGCGACGACGACGGCGAGGACGACGACCGCGACGACGATCCAGAACGCCGGGCTGTCGAACACATCCAGACGCTAGCGGGTGCGGCGACGTCCCGTCCGGGCAGTAGGTTCGACCGGTGACCGAGCCCGACCGACCGGCCCCCGCCACTCCCGAACCGGACGGCAAGGACTGGACCTGGACCCTCGAGCGGCCCTGTCCGGAATGCGGCTTCGACGCGGCCGCCGTCGAGCCGGTCGCCATCCCGGCCCTGGTCCGCGACGCGGCCTCGCGCTGGCCCGACGTCCTGGCCCGCCCGGATGCGGCGCGGCGACCGGCCCCGACCACGTGGTCCCCGCTCGAGTACGCCGGCCACGTCCGCGACGTCCACCGGCTGTTCCGCGAACGCCTCGAGCTGATGCTCGAGCAGGACGACCCGACCTTCGCCAACTGGGACCAGGACGAGACCGCGCTGGCCGCGCGCTACTGGGAGCAGGACCCCGCCGTCGTCGCCACCGAGGTGACCGAGTCCGGCGACGAGCTGGCCGAGGCCTACACCCGGGTCGGCGGCGACGACTGGGCCCGGACCGGGGTGCGCAGCAACGGCTCGACGTTCACCGTGGAGTCGCTCGGCCGCTACCTGCTGCACGACCTCTTCCACCACGTCTGGGACGTGCGCGGCTAGTGCTCCTCCACGCCGTCCGAGCAGCTGCACGATCGGTTCCGGGCCTGAACGGTCGGAATTCCGGCCGCTCGAGCCCGGACTCAGTCCGCGGGTCCGGCCAGGATGCGCCGGATGTCGCCGAGGTGGTGGACGGCCTCGTGAGCCGCCTGGCGAACCAGCCACCGCACCGTCCGCACCTCGCCGGGCTGACGCTCCACGGTCCGGTCCCAGGCGTCATCGGGTACCGATCGCGCCTCCGCCGCGAACCCCGAGGCCGCCCACCGCATACTCTCCGACACCTCGACCACCGAGGCGTGCTGATAACCGAATCGCCGTGCGCGCCAGTCGTTGTACACGGGATCCACGACCGGCCGGTCGTCATGGAGCCCGCGATGCACGCGCACGGTGAAGACCACGAGCACGTCCCGGACGTGACAGGCGTACTCGATGGCGGACCACTCCTGCGGCGTACGCCGTCGTCGGAGCGCGGCATCGGTCAGGTCGGGCAGGAGGCCGCTGATCGCTCCGACGGAGTCGTCGACGAGCGCGAGGCACTCTTCGACCGACATCGATGCGTAGGCGAGCCCGCACGACTCGCAGACGTGGTCCTCGCGGAAAAGGGGCGGCAGGGCGCTCATGGGTTCTCGATACCCTGACCCGATGATCGACATCAAGCTCGTGCGCGAGACGCCGGACCTGGTCCGGGCCTCGCAGAAGGCCCGTGGGGAGGACCCGGGGATCGTCGACGCGATCCTCGCCGCCGACGAGGCGCGCCGCTCCTCGCTGGGCGAGTACGAGCGGGTGCGCGCGGAGCAGAAGGCGTTCGGCAAGCAGGTCGCGACCGCGAAGGGCGAGGAGAAGGCCGCGCTCGTCGCGCAGGCCAAGGAGCTGTCGGCCCGGGTGCGGGCGCTGGAGACCGAGGCGGGCGAGCGCGACCGCGAGCTCGACGGACTCACCCGCCGGGTCGGCAACATCGTCGTCGACGGGGTGCCGACCGGCGGTGAGGACGACTACGTCGTGCGGGAGGTCGTGGGCGCACCGCGCGACTTCGCCGCGGAGGGCTTCGCGCCCCTCGACCACCTGGCGCTGGGCGAGCGGCTCGGCGCGATCGACATCGAGCGCGGCGCCAAGGTGTCGGGCTCGCGGTTCTACTTCCTCACCGGCGTCGGCGCCCGCCTCGAGCTGGCCCTGCTCAACCTCGGGGTCGCGCGCGCCGTCGAGCACGGGTTCACGCCGATGATCACGCCGACCCTCGTGCGGCCGGAGATCATGGCCGGCGCGGGCTTCCTCGACGCCCACGCCGACGAGGTCTACCGGCTGGAGGCCGACGACCTCTACCTCACCGGCACCTCGGAGGTGGCGCTCGCCGGCTACCACGCCGACGAGATCCTCGACCTCAGCGGCGGCCCGAAGCGGTATGCGGGGTGGTCGACCTGCTACCGCCGCGAGGCCGGCTCGCACGGCAAGGACACCCGCGGCATCATCCGCGTCCACCAGTTCCAGAAGATCGAGATGTTCGTCTACTGCACGGCGGCGGACGCCGAGGCGGAGCACGAGCGGCTGCTCGGGTGGGAGCGGGAGATGCTCGCCGCCATCGACGTGCCCTACCGGATCATCGACACCGCGGCCGGCGACCTCGGCGGCCCCGCGGCCCGGAAGTTCGACTGCGAGGCGTGGATCCCCACCCAGGGCCGCTACCGCGAGCTGACCTCGACGTCGAACTGCACGACCTACCAGGCCCGCCGGCTCGGTGTGCGCGAGCGCGACCCGGAGGGCGGCGCCACCCGCACGGTCGCGACCCTCAACGGGACGCTCGCGACCACCCGGTGGCTGGTCGCGATCCTCGAGACCCACCAGCAGCCGGACGGGTCGGTCGTCGTCCCGGAGGCACTGCGCCCGTACCTCGGCCTGGACGTCCTCACCCCGCTCAGCTGACAGCGTGCGCGCGCACTCGCACCCGGCGCTGCCCGTCGCCCCGGCCGACCCGCCGGTCGCGCTGACGCACGGGGCGACCGACGTCCCACCCGAACCGTCCGAGGCGGCGACGTTCGAGCCGCCGCGCCGCAACTTCCCCCTGCTGCTGGCGCAGGGCGGCAGCTACGGGCTCGCGGGGAAGCTGGCCAGCACCAACATCGTGCTGCCGTTCCTCTGTGCGGCGCTCGGCGGGTCGCTCGTCGTCGCCGGCCTGCTCGTCCCGCTCGGCATCCTCGGGACGCTGGTCGGCTACACGCTGGGACCCAGCCTGCTGGCCAGCCGGCTGCCGAGCCGCACGGTGATGGCGCTCACCACCCTCGCGACCGCCGCCCTGCTGTTCGCGCTCGCCACGATGGGGCTGTTCCTCCGGGACAGCCGGCTCGCCGTGAACGTCACCTTCCTCGCCGTCGGCCTCGGAACGGGCCTGCTGTCGGGGATCGGCAGCATCGCCTTCACCAACGTCCTGGCCAGCGCGGTACCCCGCGACCGCCGCCGGCGGCTGCTCTTCACGCAGGCGGCGCTCGGCGGCGCCGTGGCGAGCGTGGTCGCGGTCGTCTCCGCCTGGATGTTCGCCGGCCGCGACCCGATCGTCGGTCACCTCGCCCTGGAGTGGTTCGCCGGCGGCTTCCTCGTCGTCTCGGCGGTGTGCACACTCCTCGTCAGCGTCGAGCACGTGCCCGCGAAGCCCGTCGCACGGCGCGGCCTCGTCGCGACGCTGCGCACGGGCGCCCAGGCGGCGCAGCGGTACCCGTGGCTCCGCGCGTACCTCGTCCGCCAGATCCTGTTCCTGTCGGTCACCCTCGGGACGACGTTCTTCAGCATCCGGGTCGCCGCCCTGCACGGCAGCGTCCCGGGCAGCCTCGCCGTGATCATCGCCGTCACCAGCCTGGCCCTGGTCGTCGGCGCGGTGCTGTGGGAGCGGGTGCTCACGCGCGCGGGCTTCCGGGGGATGCTGGTCGGCGGGACGATCTGCAGCGGGTTGGCCGCCGCGGGGGCGGTGACCGTCGAGCGGCTCGGCCTCGTGGGGTCGCCGTTCGTCCACGCGCTCTTCATCCTGCTGGCCACCCTCGCCGCCGACGCCATCACCGTGGCGAAGTCGGCGTTCCTCGTCGAGCACGCCCGGCCCGAGGAGCTGCCCGAGGTGTCGGCGTTCACCCAGCTGACCATCGGCGTGGCCTCCGCCGTCCTGGCCGTCGCCATCGCCTCGCTGGCGCAGGTGCACGGCACCGTCTGGCCGCCGATGATCCTGCTCGCCCTCAACATCGTCGCGGTGACGGCCGCCTGGCGCTCGCACTACGGCGAGCAGCCGGCCCCGTCGACGGCTCCCCCCGCAGGCTGAGGCGCCGGCGGCGTCTCCTCCCTACGCTGGAGGGGTGACGGCCTGGCGTACCCGAGTGGCGGACTTCTTCGCCCTCGACTCGACGTGGGTGCGGCGCCCCTCGGCGGTGGCCCAGCGACGCGACGTCACCGTCGCGCTCGTGCTGTTCGCCCTGTCGGCCATCGGTCTGGAGATGCTCCGCAGCGGCGGCGGCCTGCGGACGGGGACGCCGGCCTGGCAGGAGTACCTCGGCATCGCCGCCATGGCCGTCCCCATCGCCTTCCGCCGCCGGTGGCCGCTCGGGGTCGTCGTCGTGTCGTCGCTGGCGTTCTTCGTGGTCGGCATCCGGATGCCCGAGATCGCCATGCAGCTGTCGGTCCAGGGCGCTGTACTTCTTCGCGCTGTTCAGCGCCATGGCCTGGGCCCGCGACCGTCGCGTCGCGCTCGTGGTCATCGCCGGCGTCCTCGTGCTGATGTTCGGCTGGCTGGCCTTCCAGTTCCTCATCGGCAGCGCCGTCGCCCAGATCAACGAGGACCTCGCCGACCCCGGCCGCTCCCGCGGCGCGGTCAACCCGATCCTCGCCGCGGTGACCTACACGTTCCTCGTCAACATCGTCTACTTCGGCGGCGCGGTCCTCGGCGGGCAGGCGGCCTGGAACGCCGCCCGCCGCCGGGCCCGGCTCGCCGCCCAGGCGGCGACCCTGCGCACCCAGGCGGCCGAGCTCAAGGAGCACGCCGTCGTCGAGGAGCGGCTCCGCATCGCCCGCGAGCTGCACGACGTCGTCGCCCACCACGTCTCGGTCATGGGCGTCCAGGCGGCCGCCGCCCGCCGGGTGCTCGACGTCGACCCGCCGGCCGCCTCCTCGGCGCTGGCCTCCGTCGAGTCGTCGGCCCGCGACGCGGTGACCGAGATGCGCGCCCTGCTCGGCACGCTGCGCCAGGGCGACCGGGTCACGCCCGAGCCCGGCCGGGCGCCCGAGCCGTCGGTCGACGCCATCCCCGGTCTGGTCGAGCAGCTGCGCGCCGACGGCCTCGACGTCACCTACACCGTCGTCGCCGACCCGCCGGACGCCGCGACCCGCCTCGGCCCGGCGGTGGGGCTCACGCTCTACCGCACGGTCCAGGAGGCCCTCCACAACGTCCGGCGCCACTCCACCGCGTCGGCCGCGACCGTGGTCCTGCGCGTCGACGGGTCGGCGCGGGGCGGCTTCGCGGAGGTCGAGGTCCTCGACGCCGGCCGGCCGCGCACCGGAACCTCCGGCACCGGCCTCGGGCTGCTCGGTATGCGTGAGCGCGTCGCCTCCCTGGACGGCTCGCTCGAGATCGGCCCGCGGGCCACCGGCGGGTTCCGGGTCCGGGTCCGGCTGCCGCTGGCCCGGCGCGACCGCCCCGGACGAGCCGCGCCGACGACGTCGACCGTCGGTCGCGCACGCCCGAACCGGTCGAGTCGACCCGGTGACGAGACCGACCGCCGGACATCCTGCGGGTCGTCGTCGTCGACGACCAGGCCCTGGTGCGCTCGGGCTTCGCGATGATCCTCGGCGTCGAACCGGACCTCGAGGTCGTCGGCGAGGCCAGCGACGGCGCGGCGGCCATCGAGGTGGTCACCCGGCTGCGGCCCGACGTCGTCCTCATGGACGTGCAGATGCCGGGCACCGACGGCATCGAGGCCACCCGCGAGATCGTCGCGCGCGACCTGGCCAAGGTCATCATCCTCACGACCTTCGACCGCGACGACTACCTCGTCGACGCCCTGCGGGCCGGTGCGAGCGGGTTCCTGCTCAAGAACGCCGAACCGGAGAAGCTGGTCGACGCCGTCCGCGTCGTCGGCAGCGGCCACGCCCTCCTCGCCCCGGAGGTGACCCGGCGGGTCATCGAGCGGATGACGAGCGGTGACCCCACGCATACCGCCGAGAACGGCGGCAACGCACCCGAGACCGGAGCTCGACCTGCTCACCAACCGGGAGCGGGAGGTGCTCGTCCTCATCGGCACCGGCCTCAGCAACGGCGAGATCGCGGCCGAGCTGTTCGTCGGCGAGGCGACCGTGAAGACCCACGTCTCCAACGTCCTGGCCAAGCTGCACCTGCGCGACCGCGTCCAGGCCGTCGTCCGCGCCCACCAGCTCGGGCTCATCCGCCCTGCGGTGGACGGCGGATCTCCGCCTCGCGGGCTGATCCCTCCGCCGGCGGGGGTGCCTAGCGTGGAGGCATGCTCGAAACCAGAGGACTGACCAGGGTGTTCGGCGACCTCCGTGCGGTCGACGCGGTGGACCTGACGGTGCGGCCCGGAGGGCTCACGGGGTTCGTCGGCGGCAACGGCGCCGGCAAGACGACGACGATGCGGATGATCATGGGCATCCTCGACCCCACCGCGGGCGAGGTGCTCTGGAAGGGCCGTCCGGTGACCCGCGACGACCGCGCGGGCTTCGGCTACATGCCCGAGGAACGGGGTCTCTACCCCAAGCAGCCGGTGCTCTTCCAGCTGGTCTACCTCGGCCGGCTGCACGGCATGAGCGCGCCGGCGGCGCGCCGGTCGGGCCAGGAGTTCCTCGAGCGGTTCGGCCTGGCCGACCGGGCGAACGACAACCTGGAGTCGCTGTCCCTCGGCAACCAGCAGCGGGTGCAGATCGCCGCCGCGGTGATGTCGTCGCCGATCGCGCTCATCCTCGACGAGCCGTTCTCCGGCCTCGACCCCGACGCCGTCGACGCCATGGCCGACCTGATGCGCGAGCAGGCCGCGCGCGGCGTCCCCGTCCTCTTCTCGTCCCACCAGCTCGACCTCGTCGAGCGGATCTGCGACGACCTCGTCGTCCTCTCGGCCGGCCGGGTCGTGGCCGGCGGCAAGGTCGCCGACCTGCGCCACCGCGGCCGCACCCTGCACCGCCTCGTCGTCGCGCCCGGACCCGCCGGTGGCGCCGCCGACGCCGGCTGGGTCCGCGAGGTGCCCGGCGTGGCCGTCGTCGACGTCGACGGTCCGGTGGCGGTGCTCGAGCTGGTCGCCGCCGACGCGTCCGACCGGATCCTGCGTGAGGCGCTGCGCCGCGGCTCGGTCCGCGAGCTGAGCGCCATCGTCCCCAGCCTGAGCGAGATCTACCGGGAGGTCACCGCATGAGCATCGACACGACCAGGGCACCACAGCAGCAGGACGCCGGACCGGTCGAGGCGCCGCGGACCAGCGGGCAGGCGGTCTGGCCGGTCGTCATGATGCGCGAGATCGTCGTGAAGCTGCGCGACCGCAACTTCGTCGTCGGCACCGTCGTCACCCTGCTCCTCCTCGCCGGTGGCCTGGGGTTCCAGGCGTTCATGTCCGGCAAGAGCAACGAGGTGACGGCGGCCGTCACCGGCGACGGCGCGCGACAGGTGATGCAGCAGGTGGGCGACTCCGCCTCGCAGCGCGGTGACGAGATGACCCTCACCGTCACCGACGCCGCCGACCCCGCCGCCGTGGAGGCCGCAGTCCGGGACGGCAAGGCCGACGTCGGGCTGGTCCACGCCTCCGACGGGTGGCGGCTCGTCGGCAAGACCGACGTGAGGTCGAGCATGACCACCGCGGTCACCGACTCGGTGCGCGACCGCACCCTCGCCGCGAACGCCCAGAGCGCGGGCACCACGGTCGCGGCGCTGACCGCCGGGGGCGCCGTCACCACCCAGCTGCTCGAGGCCGACTCCAACGAGGGGCTGAAGGTCGCGGTGGGCCTCATCTTCAGCTTCCTGTTCTACTTCGCCTCGATCATGTTCGGGATGGCCATCGCCACCAGCGTGGTGGAGGAGAAGCAGTCGCGGGTCGTCGAGATCCTCGTCAGCGCAGTGCCGTTGCGGCAGCTGCTCGCCGGGAAGGTGCTCGGCAACGTCCTGCTGGCCCTGGGCCAGATGGTGCTCTTCGTCGCGGTCGGCCTGATCGGGATGGCGTTCACCTCGTACGCGCCGCAGATCGGTCTCGTCGCCTCGTCGGCCGGGTGGTTCCTCGTGTTCTTCGTGGCCGGCTTCTCGGCCCTCGCGTGCCTCTGGGCCGTCGCCGGGTCGCTGGCGACGCGCAGCGAGGACCTGCAGTCGACGACACCGGTGCTGACGACGGTCCTCATGGTCGCGATGTTCGTGGGGCTGTTCGGCGAGGGGACCGTCCGCGTGGTCGGCTCGTACCTGCCGGTGGTGTCGGCGATCTCGATGCCGCAGCGGCTCCTGGCCGGTGAGGCGGCGTGGTGGGAGCCGTTCGTGTCGCTGCTGGTGACACTGGCCTTCGCCGCCTGGACCATGGTGATCGGCGAGCGGCTCTACAAGCGCTCGATCCTCAACACCGGCCGTCGCCTCAACGTCCGGGAGGCCCTCAAGGCCGACGCCTGAGCGCGTCCGAGCCGCCCGTAGGGTGGTGGCGACCATGACTGCCACCCTCCCGCGCTCACGCCAGACCCCGCTCCTCGTCGCCCTCGACATCGACGGCACGACCATCGACCACAGCGGCGGCCTCTCCCCAGCGGTACGGGAGGCCGTCGCTGACGTCGTGGCCGCCGGGCACCACCTGGTCATCTCCACCGGGCGGTCGATCGTCGCGACGCTGCCGATCGTCCGGCTGCTGGAGCTCGGCCGCGGGTATGCGGTCTGCTCCAACGGAGCGGTGACCCTGGCGTTGGATCCGGCTGTGCCGCAAGGCTATCGGGTCACCGACACGGTGACCTTCGACCCGCGACCGGTCCTCACGATGCTGCGCGAACAGATCCCTGAGGCGCTGGTCGCGGTCGAGGACCTCGGCGTCGGGTTCAAGGTCAGCGCCCCCTTCCCGGACGGTGAGCTCGGCGGCGACCAGGTGGTCGTCGACTGGGAGGAGCTCGTCGCATACCCGGCGACCCGCGTCACCCTCCGACGTCCCGAGGCGTCGTCGGAGGAGTTCATGGAGCAGGTCGACCGGGCCGGGCTGCACGGGGTGTCCTACGCCGTCGGCTGGACCGCGTGGCTCGACATCAACCCCGAAGGGGTGTCCAAGGGCTCGGCCCTGGAGCTGGTGCGGCGCACCCTCCACGTCGAGCCGGGCAACACCGTCGCGGTCGGCGACCAGCGCAACGACATCGAGATGCTCCACTGGGCGGCCCGCGGGGTCGCCATGGGCCAGGCGCCGGACGAGGTCAAGGCCGCCGCCGACGAGGTCACCGGCACCGTCGAGGAGGACGGCCTGGTCCCGGTCCTCCGCTCGCTCCTCTGACGTGCGGTTGACTTCAGGCGTGTCCGACCTGCTCATCACGTCGCCCGCGAACCCGCGGCTCAAGGCGCTGGTCGCGCTGCGTCGCCGCCGGACCCGTGAGGAGACGGGCACCACCCTGGTCGAGGGGCACGAGGAGCTCGCCCTCGCGCTGGCCGCCGGCGTCCGCCCGCAGACGCTGTTCGTCTGCCCCGAGCTGTTCAGCCCGGCCGGTGTGGCGGGCCGCCAGGAGATCGGCCGGCAGGAGGACCTCGTCACCCACGCCCGCCAGCTCGGCGCCGAGGTGGTCGCCCTCAGCCGCAACGCCTTCGAGAAGGTCGCCTACCGGGAGGGCCCGGACGGGCTGCTGGCCGTCGTTCCCGCGGTCGGCCGAGCGCTCTCCACCCTCGACACCGAGGCCGACCCGCTGCTCCTCGTCGCCCAGGGCGTGGAGAAGCCCGGCAACCTCGGAGCGATGCTCCGGACCGCCGACGCGGCCGGGGTGAGCGCGGTCGTGGCCGCCGACCCGGTGACCGACTGGGGCAACCCGAACGTCGTCCGGGCGAGCAAGGGCACCGTCTTCGCGGTCCCGGTCGCCGCCGCCACGACGGCCGAGACGCTGGCCTGGCTGGCCGCCCGGGAGGTCCGGCTCGTCGTCACGACACCCGAGACCGACCTGCTCTACACCGACGTGGACCTGACCGGTCCGGTGGCCGTGGCGGTGGGGGCGGAGAAGCACGGGGCCGACGACGCGCTGCTCGACGCCGCCGCCTACAAGGTGCGAATCCCCATGCACGGGAAGGCGAACTCCCTCAACGTCGCGGCGTCCGCGGCCATCGTGCTCTTCGAGGCGCGGCGTCAGCGGACCCCTAGCAGGCCTTCCTGACCCCCGGCTTCGGGGGTGGTCAAGAGCACCCCTGAGCGTGTGCCACGATGGTTGACATGCGCGTGGACCACGTCTCCTACACCGCGGAGCACGACGGCCTGCGGGCGACGGCCGCCCGCCTCGCGAAGCAGATCGGTGTCGAACCGGTCGACGGCGGCGTTCATCCCCGCTTCGGCACGCGCAACATCATCCTGCCGCTCGCCGACGAGCGTTACGTCGAGGTCGTGGACTGCCTCGACCACCCGGCGTCCGACAAGGCGCCGTTCGGCCAGGCGGTCAAGGCGCGGATGGAGGCCGGTGGCGGCTGGCTCGGCTGGTGCGTGCGGGTCGACGACATCGCGCCGGTCGAGGAGCGGCTCGGCCGCCCGGCGGTCGAGGGCAACCGGCACCGCCCGGACGGTGTGGAGCTGCGCTGGCGCCAGCTCGGCATCAAGGGCCTGATGTCCGACCCGCAGCTGCCCTACTACGTGCAGTGGGAGGACGAGACCGTCCACCCCAGCGTCGGGGCCTCCACCTCGGTCACCATCGAGGGTCTCCAGATCGCGGGCGACCCCGACCGCGTCAAGGAGTGGCTCGGCCTGCCGGCCGACGAGACGTCGTCGGTCATCGACTTCACCTTCGTCGCCCCGCGCGGCACCCCGGGCCTGCTCGCCGTGACGTTCCAGACCCCCGAGGGTCTCGTCACCGTCTGATCGTCACTACTGGCTGGCCAGCCACTCCTTGGCCAGCCGCTTCGGCGCCTTCGCCAGCCAGGCGTCCTGCACGACCTCCGCCAGCTCGTCGCGGGTCACCCCGCCCAGCTCCGAGAGCCGCACGAGGACCGCGTTGTAGCCGTCGAAGTGCGCCGTGGTGAACCATGGCGGGCCGCTCGCCAGCAGCCCCGCCTTCTCCTCGGGGCTGGAGCAGCTGAGGACCACGACGTCGGTCAGCCGCTCGCCGTCGGCGTCGAGCGCGTCGGGTCGGGCGTCGCGGTAGATGACGAACGACTTCCCCCGGACCTGGTACGCGGGCCGGTCGCCCCACGCGACGGCCTCCGCGGTCTCGGGCAGCGCCAGGGCCAGCTCGCCGAGGTCGCTCGGCCGCGCCTTCCGCGATCGCGCCACGGGTCAGGCCTTGGCGCCGTCGTCGAGGTAGTCGACCAGCTCGGGCGCGGCCCCGACGTACGACGCCGGCGTCATGGCCGACAGCCGGGCCGCGACCTCCTCGGGCAGGCCGAGCCCGGCGATGAACGCCCGCATGTCCTCGGCGCCGATGCGCCGCCCGCGGGTCAGCTCCTTGAGCCGCTCGTAGGGCTCGTCCATCCCGGGTACGCCCTGCGCGGCGAGCGCGCGCATCGCCGACTGCACCGCCTCGCCGAGGACCTCCCAGTTCGCGTCGAGGTCGGCGGCCATGACCGCCGGCACGGCGTCCAGGCCCGCCAGCCCGCGGGCCACGTTGTCCAGCGCCAACAGCGAGTGCCCGAACGCCGAGCCGATGTTGCGCTGCATCGAGGAGTCGGTGAGGTCCCGCTGCAGCCGCGACTGCACCAGCGTCGACGCCAGCACGTCGAGCAGCGCGTCCGACACCTCGAGGTTGGCCTCGGCGTTCTCGAACCGGATCGGGTTCACCTTGTGCGGCATCGTCGACGAGCCGACCGTGCCCTGCCCACGGACCTGCGCGAAGTAGCCGAACGAGATGTAGGTCCACACGTCGGTGCAGAGGTTGTGCAGCACCCGGTTGAACCGGGCCACGTCCGCATACAGCTCGGCCTGCCAGTCGTGGCTCTCGATCTGGGTGGTGAGCGGGTTCCAGGTGAGCCCCAGCCCCTCGACGAACGACCGGCTGATGCCCGGCCAGTCGGCGTCCGGCACGGCAGCGAGATGGGCGCCGAAGGTGCCGGTCGCGCCGTTGAGCTTGCCGAGGTACTCGGCGCCGGCGACGCGGCGCAGCTGTCGCCGCAGCCGGGCCGCGAGGACCGCGAGCTCCTTGCCCAGCGTCGTCGGCGTGGCCGGCTGTCCGTGGGTGTGCGCGAGCATCGGTACGCCGCGCAGCTCACCGGCCATCCCGGCCACCTGGTCGGCGACGGCGGTCGCGCGGGGCAGCCAGACCGACGTCACCGCCCCCCGGACCATCAGCGCGTAGGACAGGTTGTTGACGTCCTCCGAGGTGCACGCGAAGTGCACGAGCTCGCTGAGCCCGCGGTCCTCCTCCGCGGGCACGAGGTCCGGCGAGGCGCCGCTTGAGGAAGTACTCGACGGCCTTGACGTCGTGGACCGTCTCCCGCTCGATGGCCGCCAGCTCGTCGACCTGCGCCGGCCCGAACTCGGAGACGATGCGGCGCAGGGCGGCCTTCTCGTCGTCGGTGAGGTGGCGGACGCCCGGGACGACCTTGTGGTCGGTGAGGTGGACCAGCCACTCGACCTCGACGTGGACGCGCATCCGGTTGAGCGCGGCCTCGGAGAGGAAGTCGACGAGGGGCGCCACCACCGGCCGGTACCGGCCGTCGAGGGCGCCGAGCGCCACCGGTGGGTCGGCGTCGGCGAACGAGGACATGCCGTCATCCTCCCAGAGACGCCGGGCGCCCTGCGCGCCTACTCCAGCAGCAGCTTGAGCAGGAGGATGCCGACGCCGATGAGGGCCACGACGAGTCCTTCGAGCACGGCGCGTGGCCGCGAGGACCGGCCGCGACGGGAGGCGACGTAGCCGAACCCGCCGAGCAGCAGCACCAGCCCGACCAACGCGCCGGTCGCGCTGCCGTCGTCGTCGACGCCCGCGAGGCGCTCCACGCCGAAGACGACGAGCACCGGGAGCCCGCCGAGCAGCAGGATCGTCGCGTGCCGGGTGCCGTGGGCGAGGCGCTGCGGTGAGTCGGTGCTCCGGGTGGTCGTACTTCTCGCCGACGACGTCGACGTAGGCGTGGGCCACGAAGAAGACCAGCATCTCGATCACCACCGCGACGAGTAGCGCGACGATGCCGAGCTTGCCGTCGACGCCGATCGCGAGCGCGAGGCCGGCGGCGATGGCGCCGTACATCGCCAGGGCCATCGAGCCCTGGCCCGCCATCCCGTGCCGAGGCGCGCTGGCGTCAGCCATCGTCGCGGGTGGGGACGAGCTCGGCGACGACCTGGGCGACGACGCCGTGGCACGCCGCCTCGACCTCGGTGAAGCACCGGACGAAGTCCTCGTCGTCGCCGTACCAGGGGTCGTCGACCTCGAGCGTGCCGGCGGCGACGGCCTCGGGGTCGAACTCCCGCAGCAGGTGGACCTTGGCCGCGTCCTGCCGGGTACGCGCCCAGCGCCGCAGCACCGAGGCGTGACCGGCGTCGGCGGCGAGGACGAGGTCGGTGTCGGCCAGCCACCCGGGCTCGAACTGCCGTGCCACGTGGGCGGATCCGTCATACCCGCGCCGTCGCAGCTCCGCCACGGCCCGCGGGTCCATGGGGTTGCCGACCTCCCACCGGGTGGTTCCCGCGGAGTCGACGGTGACCTGGTCCTCCAGGCCGGCCTCGCGGAACAGGTCACGCAGGATGACCTCGCCCATCGGCGACCGACAGATGTTGCCGGTGCAGACGACGGAGATGTGGAAGGGACGCTCCCGTGCCGGGCCCTCAGGCATCGGCGGGCAGCATCCCGTCCTCGTAGCCGTTGGGGTTCCGGCTCTGCCAGCGCCACGTGTCGGCGCACATGTCGTCGACGGTGCGCGTGGCGACCCACCCCAGCTCGTCGTTCGCGCGCGTCGGGTCGGCCCAGGACGCCGGCAGGTCGCCGGCCCGGCGGCCCACGATGTCGTAGGGGATCGGCGTTCCCGAGGCCCGCTCGAACGCCGTGATCATCTCCAGGACCGAGGTGCCCCGGCCGGTACCGAGGTTCCAGGTCCGGATCGGGTCGCCGGTGGCCGCGATCCGGTTGAGCGCGGCGACGTGACCGGCCGCCAGGTCCTCGACGTGGATGTAGTCGCGCTCACAGGTGCCGTCGGTCGTGGGGTAGTCGCCGCCGAAGACCTGCAGCCGGTCGCGACGGCCGACGGCGACCTGCGCGATGAACGGCATGAGGTTGTTCGGGATCCCCTGCGGGTCCTCGCCGATGATCCCCGAGGGGTGGGCGCCGACGGGGTTGAAGTAGCGCAGCACCGCGATGCGCCACACCGGGTCGATGTGGGCGATGTCGCGCAGCACCAGCTCGTTCATCACCTTCGTCCGGCCGTAGGGACTGCTGGACTGCAGCGGCTCGTAGTCCTCGCGGTAGGGGAGCGGGGCCTGGTCGCCGTAGACCGTGGCGGAGGAGGAGAACACCAGCGTCGAGCAGCCGTGCCGGCGCATCGCCCGCAGCAGCGAGAAGGTCGACTGGAGGTTGTTCTCGTAGTAGTCGAGCGGGATCTGCACGCTCTCGCCCACCGCCTTGAGCCCGGCGAAGTGGATCACCGCGTCGATCTGCTCGGTGGCGAAGAGGTGTTCGGTCTTGTCGCGGTCGGTGAGGTCGAACGCGTGCACCGGAATGTGGCTGCCGGTCAGTGCGTCCAGTCGCGCCATGACGGCAGGGTTTGCGTTGCCGAAATTGTCGACCACGAGAACGTCGTGCCCCGCGGCCCTAAGATGGATGACGGTGTGCGACCCGATGTACCCAGCCCCACCGCTGACCAGCACCCGCATACGCACACCGTATGCCGACCGCCGATTCGAGACGCGGAACGCTCGGCAGGATGATCGGCATTGGTACAGCCCGGGGGAACAGGCTGCGAGGTCCGGTGCGCCGATCGTCGCATCGAAAGGATGGATTTCACGTGGGAAAGCACAGTGCGCAGCGGCGATCGCCCCTGCCGCTCGTCCTCGGCGTCGTCGCCGTGTTGGCCATCGCCGCCGCGGCGTTCTTCGGTTTCCGCATCCTGACCGGCGAGCAACAGCGGGAACGACGCCGCCGCCCCACCGGCGACGACCAGCTCGACCACCACCACGTCCACCACCTCGACGACGACCTCCGCCACGACGTCGGCGACCCCGACGGTCTCGGCGGAGCTCGCGGCGGCGCAGAAGGCGCTCCAGGACTGCGTCACCCGGCAGAACGCCGCCCAGCCCGTGATCGCGGCGGCCACCGGTGGTGCCCAGCACTGGGCGGAGCACCTGCAGGGCCAGTACGACATCGACACGGGCGCCAAGACCTACATCGAGGTCAAGACCAACGTGTTCGGCCCGAGCCGCGCCGCGGGCCCCGGTGACATCGCCGCCTACGACACCGCCATGACGGCCTACAGCGGCGTCGGCGGGTGCGAGAACGTCGGGTCCATGGAGGCGCCGGCGGACATCGGCGGCCAAGCTCAAGGCGTGCGGTGCCCGCGAGCAGGCGATCGACGCCTACATGGGCGCCGCCAAGGCGGTCATGGAGGACTGGCGCGTCCACCTGTCGGAGATGGCCGACCACAGCGACGGGCACCTCAACGGCCCGGAGGCGCAGCAGCGGTGGATCGAGCGCTACAAGGCCGCGCCGGTCCACATGGAGCCCTACAAGCAGGCCGCCGCCGCCCTCGCGGCCGCCCCCGCCTGCAACGCCTGACCGCCGCGTCCTCGGTGACTCCGACGAGAATCGGCTCGCTCATATTCGGGTGAGACCAGGTTGGTGGGCCTGCGTGGGGCCCGCCGACCGCTCAGTCGCGGGCGCTGGTCGACGACCCGCGCGCCTTGCCGACGGAGCGCTCGATGCCGCCGGGGTCGCGGACCTCGACCCGCGCCGTCGTGCCGATCCGGTCCTTGATCCGCGATGACCAGCCGGTCGACGACGGCGTCCTTGTCGGCGTCGGCCAGCGACCTCGTGGCTCTCGACGAGGACGGTCAGCTCGTCGAGCCGGCCCGGCCGGGTCAGCACGCACTGGAAGTACGGCGCCAGCGCCGTCTCGCGCGAGGACCAGCTCCTCCACCTGCGTGGGGAACACGTTGACGCCGCGGACGATCATCAGGTCGTCGGAGCGGCCGGTGATCTTCTCCATCCGGCGGAACGCGGGGTATGCGGACCCGGGCAGCAGGCGGGTGAGGTCCCGCGTGCGGTAGCGCAGCACCGGCATGGCCTGCTTGGTGAGGCTGGTGAACACCAGCTCGCCGCGCTCGCCGTCGGGCGAGCAGCTCGCCGGTGATCGGGTCGACGATCTCGGGGTAGAAGTGGTCCTCCCAGATGTGCAGCCCGTCCTTGGTCTCGACCGCCTCCTGGGCGACACCCGGGCCGATGACCTCGGACAGGCCGTAGATGTCGACGGCGTCCATGGCGGTGCGCTCCTCGACCTCGCGGCGCATCGACTCGGTCCAGGGCTCCGCGCCGAAGATCCCGATCCGCAGTGACGACGCCTTGGGGTCGAGGCCCTGGCGCTCCATCTCGTCGAGGATGCTGAGGAAGTAGCTCGGCGTCACCATGATGACCCGCGGCTCGAAGTCGCGGATCAGCTGGACCTGGCGCTCGGTCATCCCGCCCGACACCGGCACCACCGTGCAGCCCAGCCGCTCGGCGCCGTAGTGCGCGCCCAGGCCGCCGGTGAACAGCCCGTACCCGTAGGCGACGTGGACGATGTCGCCCGGGCCGGCCGCCCGCCGCGTGGATCGACCGGGCCATGACCTCCGACCACACGTCGAGGTCGGCCCGCGTGTAGCCGACGACGGTGGGCCGGCCGGTCGTGCCACTGCTGGCGTGGACCCGGACGACCTCCTCGCGCGGCACCGCGAACATGCCGAACGGGTAGTTCTGCCCGCAGGTCCGTCCTTGCTGGTGAACGGAACCCGCGCGAGGTCGTCCAGCGACCGCACGTCGCCGGGCTGCAGCCCCACCGCGTCGAACGCCGCCCGGTAGTGCGGCACCGACGCATACGCCGCCTGCACCGTCTCGCGCAGCCGCGCGGTCTGCTCGGACCGGAGCCGGTCGACGCTCCACGTCCGCAGGTCGTCGTACCTGGTGTCGTCGCCGCGTGGCCACGCCGCGATGGTATGCCGTTGTAACCGGGCAGATACCCGGCGGAACCCGCCGCGTGCCATGATTCCGCCTTGAGTGCCGGGGTCGGTCCGGCGCCCGAACCAGGAGATCTCCCCTGTGACTGCTCGCTTCACCACCCGCTCCCTCGTCGTCATCGCCGCGCTCGGCCGCGTTCGGCCTGTCCGCCTGCGGCTCCACGC
This sequence comes from uncultured Actinomycetota bacterium, assembly GCA_963770005.1. GTDB lineage: Bacteria > Actinomycetota > Actinomycetes > Actinomycetales > Dermatophilaceae > Lapillicoccus. The sequence continues at coordinate 125,474 of CAVYNX010000009.1, forward strand.
CGTCCGGTGGCTCCGGTGACTCCGGGCGCGCGGCTCCGGCGCGACGAGCGGAGGCGCGGCCGCCGCCGGCGTCACGCTCATCGCCTCCGGCAAGCTGACGACCTGCACCCACCTGCCGTACGCGCCGTTCCAGTCCAACGACGACCAGGGCAAGACCATCGGCTTCGACGTCGACATGATCGACCTCGTCGCCAAGAAGCTCGGCGTCGAGCAGGCCATCGTCGACACCCCGTTCGAGGGCATCAAGTCCGGCCAGGACCTGTCGACCGGCAAGTGCGACATCGCCGCCGCCGGTATGACGATCACCGACGAGCGCAAGAAGGCCATCCTCTTCTCGCTGCCCTACTTCGACGCGACGCAGGCGCTGCTGGTCAAGAGCGACTCCACCGTCGCGACGCTGGCCGACCTCAAGGGCAAGAAGCTCGGCGCCCAGGCGGCGACCACCGGCCTCGACTACGCGAAGTCCAAGGCGGCCGACGAACGGCTACGAGATCGTCGAGTTCCAGGACCTCGCCACCGCAGACCCAGGCCCTGACCACCGGCCAGGTCGACGCCGCGATCAACGACCTCCCGGTCTGGACCGAGGCCATCAAGGAGGACAAGGGCGCGACCAAGGTCGCCACCCAGTTCGACACCGGTGAGCAGTACGGCTTCGGCATGAAGCTCGGCAACGACGCCCTCAAGAAGGTCGTCGACGACGCCATCACGTCGTCGAAGGCCGACGGCACCTACGCCACGCTCTACACCAAGTGGATCGGTCAGGCGCCGCCGAAGTAACCGTCGCCCTCGGCCGACGTCCGGGCTGACTTCACGAGAGGAAGGGGCTCGCCCATGGCCCTCGACACCGAGCCGCGCCACCACGATCCGGGATGAGCCGGCGCCAGCGCGCCCGGCTCACCCGGTGGGCCCAGTACGCCGTCGGGATCCTCATCGTCGCTGTTCCTCGCGTTCAGGACGGACTGGGCGCAGTTCAACGCGGCGTTCTTCCGGCTGGACATCGTCCAGCGGATGTGGCCCAGCATCATCACCGTCGGGCTGAAGAACACCCTCATCTACACGGCGCTGGCCTTCGTCTTCGGCCTCGCGCTGGGGCTCATCATCGCGATGATGAAGCTGTCCTCGATCGGGCCGTACCGGTGGTTCGCCAACGCCTACGTCGAGCTGTTCCGCGGTCTGCCCGGCCCTGGTCGTCCTGTTCATGGTGGCCTACGGCATCCCGAACGCCTTCCCCGGGTTCCAGTTCCCCGGTGACATCTACGGCAAGGTCATGGTCGGGCTGGGGCTGACCGCGGCCGCCTACATGGCGGAGACCATCCGGGCCGGCATCCAGGCGGTGCCGAAGGGGCAGGTCGAGGCGGCCCGCACCCTGGGGATGAGCTACGGGCGCACGATGTGGAGCATCGTGCTGCCCCAGGCGTTCCGGGTCGTCATCCCGCCGCTGACCAACGAGATCATCCTGCTGGTCAAGGACTCCTCGCTGGTCTACGTCCTCGGGGTGACGTTCGCGCAGTACGAGCTGACGAAGTTCAGCCAGGACTTCCTCAACCGGGTGGTCAACCCCACGCCCCTCATCGTCGGTGCGCTGGCGTACCTCATCATCACCCTCCCGCTGTCGAGCCTCGTCCGGGCGCTCGAGAAGCGCTTCGCGAAGGCCCGGTGACGCGCGATGCCCACCCTCCCCGACACCTCCGGCGTGCCGACCACCGCGGTCGAGCTGCCGGCCATCTCGATCCAGAACCTGTCGAAGTCGTTCGGGACCAACGAGGTCCTCAAGGACATCAGCCTCGACGTCGCCACGGGCGAGGTGGTCTGCGTCATCGGCCCCTCGGGGTCCGGCAAGTCGACGCTGCTGCGCTGCGTCAACATGCTCGAGACGCCGACCTCCGGCACGGTGCACGTCGGCGCCGACGAGATGACCGACCCCGACGCCGACCTCGACCGGGTGCGCCGGCGGATCGGCATGGTGTTCCAGTCGTTCAACCTCTTCCCGCACCTCACCGTGCTGCAGAACCTCACCATCGCCCAGACCAAGGTCCTGCGCCGCAGCAAGGACGAGGCCGAGAAGGTGGCCCGCCACAACCTCGAGCGGGTCGGCATGACCCACAAGGAGGACGCCTTCCCGGCGCAGCTCTCCGGCGGCCAGCAGCAGCGCGTCGCGATCGCCCGGTCCCTGTCGATGGACCCCGAGCTGATGCTCTTCGACGAGCCCACGTCGGCGCTCGACCCCGAGCTGGTCGGCGAGGTCCTCGCCGTGATGAAGTCCCTCGCCGCCGAGGGGATGACGATGATGATCGTCACCCACGAGATGGCCTTCGCCCGCGAGGTCGCCGACCGGGTGGTGTTCATGGACGGCGGCTTCGTCGTCGAGGCCGGGCCGCCGGCCGACGTCATCGGCGACCCCAAGGAGGCCCGGACCAGGTCGTTCCTGCACCGGGTCCTCAACCCGCTCGTCATCGAACCCGACGAGCTGACCGACGAGGGCGTCCAGGACCTCCGCTGAGCCGCGCCGGAGCTCACTCGACCAGCGTGGAGTCCTCGCTGCCGACGTGGCCGAGCTTGCCCGGGTTCCGCACGAAGTAGAGGGCGGTGATGCCGCGGTCCTCGACCGTGCAGAACGCCACCGTGTCGAGCTCGTCACCGGCGTACAGCAGGATCGCGCGCTCGTCGTTGAGCCGGGTGACCTCGATGCGGGGTCTCGCCCGGCGTAGTCGGGCCGGTTGAGCACGCCGAGCAGCCAGCGGACGACCTTGTCGGGGCCGTGGATCGGCCGCAGGGCCGCGCGCTTGACGCCGCCACCGTCGGTGACGAGGACGACGTCCGGGGCGAGCAGGGCCATGAACTTCTCCATGTCGCCGGTCATCAGGTGCTCCATGAACTGGTCGAGCACCGCGTCGTGCCGGCGCCGGTCGACGACCTCCGGGCGCCGGGAGTGGACGTGGCCGCGGGCGCGGTTGGCCAGCTGGCGCACCGCGGCCTCGGACCGGTCCAGCGTCGTCGCCACCTCGGCGAAGCTGAGCCCGAACACGTCGTGCAGCACGAACGCGGCGCGCTCCAGCGGCGACAGCGACTCGAGGACGACGAGCATGGCCATCGAGACCGAATCGGCCATCTCGACGCTCTCGGCGGGCCCGCGTTCCGTCGACACCGGCTCGGGCAGCCACGGCCCGATGTAGTCCTCCCGCCGGCTCTGCTGCTGGCGGATCCGGTTCAGCGCCTGCCGGGTCGCCACGGTGAGCAGGTAGGCCCGCGGGTCGCGCACCTCGCTGCGCCGGTCGTCGGGACGGCCGACCACCGCAGCCAGGTCTCCTGCACCGCGTCCTCGGCGTCGGCGACGCTGCCGAGCACCCGGTATGCGGCGCCGACCAGCTGCGGTCGCAGCTCGGCGAACTGCCGGGCGACCTCCTCGTCGGCCGACTCCGACATGTTTCAGGCACGGGCGGGCGCCACGTCGCACTGGTCCTTGAAGCCCTGGCTGGTGAACCCGAGCGCCGAGTTGGACCGGCTGTAGAAGTTCTCCAGGGCGACGGCCGCCGTCAGCTCGACGACCGCGGCCTCGCTGAGCTCGGCCAGCAGGCCGGCCACCATCTCGTCGGTGACCCCCATCGGGGTCGTCGACATCGCCTCGGCGTACTCGATGACCCGCCGCTCGAGCGGGGTGTAGACGTCGCTGGCGCGCCAGTCGGTGATCGCCTCGAGCTTCGCCCGGTCCACGCCCTCGGTGTGCGAGACCCAGTAGCCGAAGTCGAGGCACCAGCTGCACCCGACCGTCGCCGCCGACGCGAGCGTGGCCAGGTGCTTGAGCGAGGAGTCCAGGGCGTCCCAGCGGTTGGTCGCGTTCTGGAACCGCATCGTCGACGTCAGGACCTTGCGGTTGTGCGCGAGGGCCAGCGCCGGCTCCATGACCGCGCCGTAGGTGCGGCGGGTGTACCAGTTCATCGCCCTGACGAGGAGGTTGCTCTCGTCGACGAGCGGGATGCGGGCGGTTCGGGTGGTGGTCGACACGGGGTCTCCTTCAGTCGGTGTCCTGTCGACCGGAAGACACGGGGTCCCGCACGGATGTGACATCAGCGGCCCGGCAGCGCCCTCGACCGGCCACGGAACTCCGCGATGACCGCACCGTCCGCCTCGCGGGTCACCGTGACGTCGGTGATCCCGCTGCGTCCGTAGTCGACCCGGACCCGCGCCTCGGCCACCAGCACGTCGCCCAACCGGGCGGAGGTGACGAAGACGATGTCCGCGCCGGCGGCGACCGTGAGGGTGCCGCGCGAGTTGCAGGCCAGCGCGAAGGTCGAGTCGGCCAGCGTGAAGAGGTAGCCGCCGTGCGCGACGTCGTGGCCGTTGACCATGTGCTCGCCGACGGTCATCCGCACCACGGCGTGGTCGACCTCGACCGTGACCGCCTCCATCCCGAGGTGCGCGGAGGCCGCGTCGTCGGCCCACATCCGGCGGACGTGGCTCAGGTCGGGCGCCGCCGTCACGGCCCGGTCTCCAGGGCCGGGCTCGGGCGGTACCGCCCACCCGGGTATGCCTCGTCGAGCTCGGCGAGGACCTGCCGGACCCGTGCCGTGACCCAGCTCCCGGCCCCAGGCGACCGGGCCCCTGGGGGTAGGACGTGCCGAGCACCATCGCGGTGTCGACGTCCTCCTCGGTGGCCTCGCCCCGGTGGACGAGGTCGACGGCCTCGTTGACCAGCATGGCGACGGTCCGCGCGACGGGGTCGGTCCGCACCGGGCCGCCGACGAGCTCCGCGACCCGGGCGCTCGTCGGCCTCGGCGTCGGTCGGGCGACCGTCCGCCGCATACGTGTAGATCCCCCGGCCGGTCTTGCGGCCGAGCCGCCCCTGGTCGACGAGGTCGCGCTGGAGGCGCACCGGGGCATACCGCGGGTCCTGGCCGGTGCGCTCCCACACGCTGGTGCCGACCGCGAGGTTGACGTCCTGCCCGATGAGGTCGGTCAGCTCCAGCGGCCCCATCCGGAACCCGGCGGAGCGCAGGCAGGCGTCGATCGTGGCCGCGTCGGCGAGGCCCTCCTCGAGCATCCGCTGGGCCTCGCCGTAGAACGGCCGGGCCACGCGGTTGACGATGAACCCCGGCGTGGACGCGCAGTGGACGGGGGTCTTGCCCCAGGACGCCACGAGGTCGGCGGCGAAGTCGACGTAGGTCTGCGCGCTCACCGCGCCGTGGACCACCTCGACCAGCCGCATGACCGGCGCCGGGTTGAAGAAGTGCAGCCCGATGACCCGCTCCGGGTCGTGGACCGCGTCGGCGATCTCGTCGATGTCGAGGCTCGAGGTGTTGGTGGCGAGGAGGGTGGTCGGCGGCTGCGTCCGGCTCAGCTCGCCGAACACCGCCCGCTTGACCTCGAGGTCCTCCACGGCCGCCTCGACCACCAGCTCGCACTCGGGCAGGTCCGTCGAGCTCCCCGACCACGTGCAGCCGGTCGGCCGCCGCCTGGGCGTCCTCCTCGGTGAGCCGTCCCTTGGCCGCCAGCGCGGACAGGCGGGACCGCAGCCCCTCGACCGCCGCCGCCGCCCGGTTGGCGCCGGCGTCCTGGAGGTACACCTCGTGGCCGGCGGTCGCGGCGACCTGGGCGATGCCCGGCGCCCATGGCGCCGGTCCCGACGACGGCGACCGCACCCCGGGGACCGTCCGCCGTCATGCCGCCATCCTGTCAAACCGCAGCCGCATGTCTGGGGTGGATCAGAGCCAGTCCTTGCGCTTGAACACGACGTAGAGCGTGACGGCGATGCCGAGGATCACCACCGTCGAGGCGATGACGCCGCTGGGCTGCTGCGACCCCGGGTAGGGCACGTTCTGCCCGAACCAGCCGGTCACGGCCGTCGGCACGGCGATGATCGCCGCCCAGGCGGTCAGCTTCTTCATCACCGTGTTGAGGCGGGCGTCCTGCAGCGACAGGGAGGTCTCGAAGATCGAGGTGAGCATGTCGCGCAGTGACTCGCTCCACTCCGCGGCCCGGATCGCGTGGTCGTAGAGGTCGGAGAACCAGCCGTCGAGCTCGTTGCCGTCCTTGTGGAGCTCGGTGCGGTGGCGCAGCACCGCGCCGACGACCTCCCGCATCGGCAGGACCACCCGCCGCAGCTCGACGAGCTCCTTGCGGATGCGGAACGTGCGCTGCTGGGTCTGGCGGGTGCGCTCGCGCTCCTCGAAGAGCCCGTCCTCCAGCGACTCGATGGCGTCGTCGAGCTGCTGGACGGTGTCGAAGTGGCCGTCGACGATGACGTCGAGCAGGCCGTGCAGCAGGGCGCCGCCGCCGAGGTGGAGCAGGTCGCCGTTGTCCTGCCAGCGGCGTTCGACCTCCTTGATGTCGAAGGCGTCGTTGTCGCGGACGGTGACGATGCCCCGGGGCAGGACGAACGCCGAGATCTTCGTGAGCCGCAGCCGGGAGGTCAGCACCTGGTCCGGCTGCATCGGACCCGTCGCCCGGGTGCTCGAGCCGGGTCGCATACACGCTGACGAAGGAGTGGTGGGCGTGCATCGTGGCCTTGGGCCGGCTGGCGTCCTCGATGACGTCCTCGACGGAGTGCCGGTCGAGGCTGAGCTCCTCGGCGAGCTTCTGCAGGACGCCGTGGTCCGGTTCGAGGATGTCGACCCAGACCAGCGAGTCCTCCTCGTCGAGGTGGTCCGACACGTCGTCGAGCGCGAAGTCCGTGTCGGTGATCTCGCCCTTGCGCCACAGCACGGTGTGGACGCCGGTGGTTCCCATGAGGGCAGTGTGCTCCCTGGGACTGGGTGCTGGGGGCCGAGGCCACCTGCGCTCATTACAATCGGTCGGTGACGACGACGGCGACGCGCACCCAGCCCCTCCTCGACAAGCACGCGGACGCTCTGGCGGAGGCGCGGTCGGCCCTGGCCTCCCGCAGCTACTACTCGCGCTACCCCGAGTCGCCGTCACCGCGGGTCTACGGCGAGACCGCCGCGGCCGACGGGCTCGCCGCCTACGAGGCGCACCTCGGTGGCCGGTATGCCGCCCTGGCCGACCAGCCCACCGACGGCACCTGGGTCGGGTCGGAGGTCTCCCCCTACGGACCGGTCCTCGGAGTCGAGTACCCGCACCTCGACGTGGACCGTGCCCTGGCCGCCGCGCGGGCGGCCATCCCGACCTGGCGCGACGCCGGTCCGCAGGTCCGGGCGGCGGTATGCCTCGAGATCGTCGACGCGGTGAACGCCCGCGGGTTCGAGCTCGCCAACGCCGTCATGCACACCTCCGGCCAGCCGTTCGTCATGGCGTTCCAGGCCGGCGGTCCCCACGCCCAGGACCGGGCGGTCGAGGCGATCGTCGCCGGCCTGGTCGAGCAGGAGCGGGTACCGGCCTCGGTGACCTGGGAGAAGCCGGCCAAGGACGCACCGATCCGGATGGTGAAGGACTACCGCATCGTGCCGCGCGGCGTCTCGCTCGTGGTGGGGTGCAACACGTTCCCGACGTGGAACGCCTACCCCGGCATCTTCGCCTCGCTGGTGACCGGCAACCCGGTCATCGTCAAGCCCCACCCGCGCGCGGTCCTACCGCTCGCGATCACCGTGGAGATCGCGCGAAAGGTGCTGCGTGACAACGGGTTCGACGCCGACCTGCTCCAGCTGGCCGTCGAGGGCGACGGCGAGGGCCTGGCCCGCGTCCTGGCCGAGCGGCCGGAGGTGGCGATCATCGACTACACCGGCGGTCCGCGGTTCGGCGAGTGGCTGGAACGCGAGGGAGCGGCGCGGGGTGCGGTGGTGTTCACCGAGAAGGCCGGCGTCAACACCGTCGTCCTCGACTCGACCGACAACCTGCGCGGCGCCCTGGGCAACCTCGCGTTCTCGCTCGCGCTCTACTCGGGGCAGATGTGCACGACGCCGCAGAACGTCTACGTGCCCGCAGGACGGCGTCGACACCGACGAGGGCCACCTGTCGTTCGACGAGGTCGGCGAGCGCCTGGCCGCGGCCATCGGGAAGCTCACCGGTGACGACGCCCGGGCCGTGGAGATCCTCGGAGCGACCGTCAACGACCAGGTCCGCGGCAACGCCGCCGGCGTCGCCGAGCTGGCCCGGCGCGGGGGCGGCTCGGTGGTCCTCACGCCCCGGGAGGTGACGCACCCGGCATACCCCGACGCCGTCGTCCGCGCGCCCGGCCTGGTCGCCCTCGACGCGACCAGCGAGGAGGTCTACACGCGCGAGTGCTTCGGCCCCGTGACGTTCCTCATCCGGACCGAGCTCGACCGAGCAGTCCCTCGACCGCTTCGTCGACACGGTGCGCGAGCACGGCGCCATGACCGCGGCCGTGTGGTCGACGTCGGAGGACGTCCTCGAGGCCGCGCGCGACGCCGCGGCCGAGGCGGGCGTCGCGCTGTCGGAGAACCTCACCGGCCAGGTCTTCGTCAACCAGACCACGGCGTTCTCCGACTACCACGGCACCGGCGCGAACCCCGCGGCCAACGCGGCGTACACCGACGCCGCCTTCGTGGCCAACCGGTTCCGCGTCGTGACGTCGCGGCGTCACGTCTGACCCGACCGGCCCGACCGGCTCAGCCGCCCAGGAGGGCGCGGGCCTGAGCCAGCTCGGACGCCGTCGGGGAGCCCTTCGTGTACTTGAAGTAGGAGCCGCCGAGGAGCTGCTCTCCGGCGTCCGCCACCCGCTCGCCGTGGGTCGACGCCACGTCCGTCCACCCGGCGCGGAACTGGAGGACGTGCATGTACTCGTGCATGATCACGGACTGCACGTAGCGAGCGGGGTCGCGGGGTAGACCCAGATCGCCTGGGCTGATGCGGTGCCCCACGCCCCGGGATAGCCGTCCGGGTCGGCATTGATGATCGGCACGCCGCGGTAGCTGGTCGGGCGCGACGCGGCCGGTGCGGCGGGTGCCGGCTTGGCGGCGGTGGTCGGTGTGGACGTCGGCGTCGGGGCGACCTTGACCGGTTTCGGGGTCGCCGGTTGGACCGGTCGAGCAGCGACCTTCGCGACGGACGGCGCGGGGGACGGCACGGCAGTGGCCGTCGCGGTCGGGACCGCCGCGGGGGAGGCTGCGGTCGGCGGGGCGACCGGCTGGGTGGCGCTCGGGGCCGGCGTCGACGTGCGGTGGGCAGGCGCTTCGAACGCTGAGACAGCCAGGGCGCCGTTGCCGGGCAGTGGCCCGGCGGCGACCAGCTGTTCCTGGCCGCAGGCGGTGAGGCACAGGGCCAGGGCCAGCGTCGACGTCAGCGTCACCGCCGCGGTCCGGCGGGGACCGTTGGCGATCCTGGGGTGGAAGCGGTGCAGTCGGTCGAGAGTGTTCGTCATGGTGGTCCTTCACGTGGGTGGGGGCGTGGATCCGGGCGCGCGGAAGCGCACGGCGGGTCGGGACGGAGATCCCGATCTCCGGGCAGCGTCGAATGGCCGATCGACACGATGCGATCGGCGTGGTGATGAGCGAGTGCCGCTATGGCGTGGAAAGGCGTCCACGCGGCGTCGCACACCGTGACGTGGCCGTCGGCACCCTCGTCAGGAGAGGAGCGTGGGCCATGAACTGGTATGGCCTACAGCGTGATCGGCCGGGCGTGCCCAGCCGACGTCACGGCGGAGAAGTGAGTTGCTCGGTCCGTTCCAGGCATGGACCGCATGCCTTCATGAGGTGTGGGCGAATGACCGCGTCATTACCTGGCTGAGACTTCCCGGTGCCGAGCTCAAGGTAAAGACTTGGTATAGGGCGCGTAAAGTACGAGTAAAACACGGTTTCGGCAGATTGTTGCCCTTTGGGACAATTATGGTCCGTTCGACCGTTATCCACGCGGTGTCGGCACGACCAGCGGCGAGCAGCGCGTCAGCGCAGGACGCGGTACCGGATGTGCGTGACCGCGGGCGACGGCACCACCTCGTAGGGCTCGAACCGCAGGTCCGTCCAGCCCGTCCCAGAGCCGTTCGCCGGCGCCGAGGACCAGCGGCGCGACGTGCAGGTAGAGCTCGTCGACCAGGCCGGCCTTCGAGGTACTGGCGGGCCGTGTCGGCGCCGCCGGAGATCTGGACGTTGGCCGGGCCGGCGGCGTCCCGGGCGCGGGCCAGGGCCGACTCGATCCCGTCGGTGACGAAGTGGAAGACCGTGCCGCCGTCCATCGGCAGGTCCGCCCGCGGGTGGTGGGTGAGGACGAACACCGGCACGTGGTACGGCGGGTCCTCGCCCCACCAGCCGCGCCAGTCGAGGTCCCACTCGCCGCGTCCGGACGCGAACATGTTGCGGCCCATGATGTAGGCGCCGACGCCCTCGCCGTGCCGGGACGCCACGTCCGCGTCCACGGCGGGCCCGGACTCACCGGCGAACGCCCACTCGTGCAGGCGTTCACCGCCGGTACCGAGCGGTTCGTCCGGCCGCTGGTCCGGCCCGGCGACGAAGCCGTCGAGCGACACGGTCAGCTGGCAGATCACGGAGCCCATGCCCTTGAGACCTCAGCCGCCCGTCACACTCATCGACGGTTCATCGCCGGGTCTTCGCCGTGTTCGCCCGGATCACGTCGGCGTAGAACCGGGCGGAGTCCTTGATCGTCCGCCGCTGCGTCGCGTAGTCGACGTGGATGATCCCGAACCGACGCTCGTAGCCCCACGCCCACTCGAAGTTGTCGAGCAGCGACCACAGCAGGTAGCCGCGGACGTCGGCGCCGGCGTCGATCGCGTCGCGGACGGCGGCCAGGTGGCGGCGGACGTACTCGGTGCGCTCGGCGTCGTGGACGCGGCCGTCGGGGGAGACGACGTCGGGGTAGGCCGCGCCGTTCTCGGTCACCATCAACGGGATTCCCGGGTAGTCCTTGGCCGGTCCGCACCAGCAGCTCGGTGAGGCCGGCGGGGTCGACGAGCCAGCCCATCTGCGTGCGGTGGCCGGTCTCGAGGACGAAGTCGACGTCGTCCGGTCCGGGCCACGGCGGCTGCGACGCGACCTTGTGACCGTCCTCGCGGTTGCGCTCGGAGACGCCGTCCCACTTCCGGGCGACGCTGGTCGTGTAGTAGTTCACGCCGAGGACGTCGAGCGGCTGGTGGATCGCCTCGCAGGTCGCCGTCGCGGACGAAGGACCAGTCGGTGACCGACGCGGTGTCGGCGAGCAGGTCCTCGGGGTAGGCGCCGTCGAGCTCCGGCCCGAGGAACGCCCGGTTGCCGAGGGCGTCGAGCCGGCGCACGACGTCGAGGTCGTCCGGCCGAGTGCGGGTCGGCCGGGCGGATCACGTGCAGGTTGTGGGTCACCGACGCGCGGGCGCCGGGGTGGGCCGCCCGCAGCGCCTGCACGGCGAGGCCGTGGCCGAGGTTGAGGTGGTGCACCGCCGACGAGCGCGTCGGCCTGGTTCTCCCGGCCCGGGGCGTGGACGCCGGAGCAGTAGCCCGAGGTAGGCCGAGCACCACGGCTCGTTCAGGGTCGTCCAGGTGTGCACCCGGTCCCCGAGCACCTCGGCGGCCTTGCCCGCATACTCGCGAACGCCTCGGACGTCGCCCGCGAGGTCCAGCCGCCGGCGTCCTCGAGCTCCTGCGGCAGGTCCCAGTGGTACAGCGTCGCGATCGGGGCGACCCCGGCGCGCGAGGAGCTGGTCGACCAGCCGGGAGTAGAAGTCGAGCCCGCGCTGGTTGAACGCGCCCGGAGCCGCCCGGCTGGATCCGCGGCCAGGCCAGCGAGAACCGGTACGCCTGCAGGCCCAGCTCCTTCATCAGCCCGACGTCCTCGGCGACCCGGTGGTAGTGGTCGGCCGCCACGTCGCCGGTGTCGCCGCGCAGCACCCTGCCCGGGCGTGTGCGAGAAGGTGTCCCAGATCGACGGCGTGCGGCCGTCCTCCGCCACCGCCCCCTCGATCTGGTAGCTGGCCGTGGCCGCGCCGAAGAGGAACCCCTCGGGGAGGACCGGCAGGTCGGCGGTGGCGTCGTGGTCGGACATGGCAGTCGCTCCTGGTAGTGGCTGTCGTTGCGGGGTCGGGTCGACGAGCTGGTTGGTCGTGCGCAGCACCTGCGGGTCGAGGAAGCGCGTGGGGTCGAGGTCCGCCGTCCGAGGTGACGTGGAAGGTCGCGCTCTCGCCCGCGAGCAGGGTGACCATCCCGTCGTCGACCACCGCGCCGCGGGTCGAGCTTGTCGGCGAGCAGGGTGACGTCGCGCTGGAGCGTCGCGGCGGTGACGGTGACGGCGTAGCCGGTCCGAGGTCCGCTCCGCCTGGGCGCCGGGCCCAGGCGTTGGTGAGGTGCAGGTCGCGGTCCTCGCGGAAGAACCACAGCGCGCGGTGCTCGCCCGTCGGTCGCGACGAGCACCTCGTCGCGCGACGGAGACCTCCCACGTCAGGGCGGCCGCGAGCGGGAGGGTATGCGTGCCGCGCGGCCGGGACGTCGACGGTCACCACGCTGACGGCCCGCTCCAGCCCGTCGAAACTCTTGCGCTGCAACCGGACTCGGGCTCTGCCACGGCTCGTCGGTGTCGTTGTCGAGGACCAGGGCGAGGCGGTGGTCGCGCGGCTGGATGGTCATCAGCCGGTCGGCGTAGGCGTGCCGCACCGCGTGCCAGATCGGCTTGCGGACCCCGGCGCTGTCGACCATGGCCCAGGACGTCACCGGCCAGCAGTCGTTGAGCTGCCAGACGATCATCCCCTGGTTGCGCGGGTGCCAGGAGCGCAGGTGCTCGATGCCGAACGCCGACCGCGCGGGCCTGCTGCACGGACATGGCCCAGTGCCAGTCCTCCATGCCGGCCGGCTCCTCGAGGTGCGGCGCGAGACCGCGGCTCAGCTTGAGGTGTCCGTCCTCCGCCTTCTGGTGGCTCCGCATGCCCGGGCGACGTCGGGGTCAGCGGGACGTCGTGGATCGCGGCGGTCAGCGTCGACCAGGCGGGCGGCCCCTGGTAGCCGAACTCGGCCACGAACCGCGGCGTCGAGCTGCGGTAGGCCGTGTAGTCGACGCGGTTCCAGACGTCCCAGAGGTGGCTGGTCCCGTGGTTCGGGTCGTTGGGGTGGCAGCCGCTCGTCGAACGACCACGGGCTGCCCGGCGAGTAGGGCCGGGTCGGGTCCAGCCGGGCCATCAGCGCCGGGAACACCTCGAGGTAGTAGCCGCGGCCCCAGGTGAGGTCGCCGAGCTCGCGGCGCCAGGCCCAGTCCTCGTAGCCCCAGAGGTTCTCGTTGTTGCCGTTCCAGACGACCAGGCTGGGGTGCGGGCTGAGCCGGGTGACCGCCTCGGTGATCTCGGCGACGATCTCGCCGCGGAGCGGCTCCTCCTCGGCGTAGGCGGCGCACGCGAAGAGGAAGTCCTGCCAGACCAGCACGCCGGTCTCGTCGCAGACGTCGTAGAAGTCGTCGCTCTCGAAGAGCCCGCCGCCCCAGACGCGCAGCAGGTTGACGCCGGCGTCGGTACGCGTCCGCGATCCGGGTCGCGATAGCGGTCGCGGTCGACCCGGTGCGGGAAGCAGTCGTCGGGGATCCAGTTGGCGCCCTTGACGAGCACCGGCTTTCCGTTGACGCGCAACGCGAACGGCGTGCCGTCGGCGTCCGGCGTGGTGTCGAGCTCGACGCTGCGGAAGCCGACGCGCTGGTCGCGCGCGTCGACGACCTGGCCGTCGGCGAGCAGCTCGACCCGCAGGTCGGAGAGCGGCTGGGCGCCGTAGCCTCGCGGCCACCACAGCGCCGGCTGCGGGAACCTCGAGGACGAGCGGTGGCGGTGTCGCCGATGACGTCGACCGAGGCGCGTCGTCCCTCGCAGTCGGCGCGGATCGCTCAAGCGCGGCCGCGGTGTCGCGTGCCACGTCGGCGTGCACCTCGACCCGGCCGACGCCGTCGACGACCGTGACGAGGGTCCGGACGCCGGCCAGCCGGGCCGTGCGCCAGCGCTCGACCCGCGCCTGCCGCCAGATGCCGGCGGTGACGAGGTCGGGGCCCCAGTCCCAGCCGTAGTTGCAGGCCATCTTGCGGATCGCGTTGAACGGGTGGGCGTTCGTGTGCACCCGAGGCTGCTGGTCGACGCTCGCCTGCTCGGTGGCGGTCAGCTGCGCGGCGAAGTCGACGACCAGCTCGGTCTCGCCCGGCGCGCACCAGCTCGGTGACGTCGAACCGGTATGCGCGGTGCTGGTTCTGCACGGTGCCGAGGACGTGGTCGCCGAGCCGGACCTCGGCGACGGTGTCCAGCCCGTCGAAGACCAGCTCGACGTGCTCACCGTCCGCCGGCGGCAGGCGGTGGCGAGCGTCGTCGCATACCGCCAGCCGTCCGCCCGACCCACTGCACGGCCGCCTCGTTCTCGTCGAGGTAGGGGTCCGGGATCAGCCCGGCCGCGAGCAGGTCGGTGTGGACGGTGCCCGGCACCGTCGCGGGGACGGCACGCCCGGCGACCTCCTGCGGCGCCGGTCCGTCCAGCGCCAGCAGGGTCCATCGGGTGAGGGGCTCTGCGGTCACTTCACCGCCCCGGCGGTCATCCCCGCGACGAAGTGGCGCTGCACGAGGAGGAACCCGATGACGACCGGGATGCTCACGACCAGCGACGCCGCCATGATCTGGTTCCAGTAGACGTTCTGGTAGGTCGAGTACTGGCGCAGCCCGACGGCGAGGGTCCGGTTCTCGTCGGTCGTCATGACCGAGGCGAACAGCACCTCACCCCAGGCGGTCATGAACGAGTAGATCGCGACCGCGATGACGCCCGGGCGGGCGGCCGGCAGGACCACCCGCCACAGCGCGCCGAGCGGCCCGCAGCCGTCGACCATCGCCGCCTCGTCGAGCTCCTTGGGGATGCTGTCGAAGTAGCCGACGAGCATCCACACCGAGAACGGCAGCGAGAACGTGAGGTAGGTGAGGATCAGGCCGAAGTACGAGCCGACCAGCTGGATCCCGGTCGCCGAGTTGATGTTGACGAAGATGATGAACAGCGGGAGCAGGAAGAGGATCCCGGGGAACATCTGGGTCGACAGCACCGTCGTCGTGAAGACGCCGCGCCCGCGGAACCGGAACCGGGACACCGCGAACGCCGCGACGATCGCGAGGATGACGCTGGCGACGGTGGCGCACGAGCAGATGATCAGGCTGTTCACGAAGTAGCGCGCCAGCGGCACCGTCGACCACATGTCGATGAACGGCTGGATGGTCAGGTTCGTCGGCCACCAGGTGAAGGTGCCCTGCACGTCGGCCAGCGGCTTCAGCGAGGAGCTCACCATCGCGTAGAGCGGGATGAGCGTGAACAGCCCAGGACGAGGAGGGTGACGCCGCGGAAGACCTTGAATCCGGGGGTGTTACGCATGGGTGGCCTCCGTCCGGGCGGGCGCCTTGGCCGGGCTCGGTGCACCTTCGGCGTCGTGTCGCGCTCTCGCGTGATGAGCAGGTAGGCGGCGGTGACGACGAAGAGGAAGAGCAGCAGCAGGACCGACATCGCCGCCCCGACGCCGAAGTTCCAGTTGAGGAACGACGCGTTGTAGATGTGGAACGAGATGAGGTCGCCGGCCGCCGGCTGGCTGTTGCCGAACAGGACGTAGGGCGTGTTGAAGTCGTTGAACGTCCAGAGGAACAGGACGAGGACGAGCACGAGGTTCACCGGGCGTACCGAGGGCAGCGTGATGTAGCGCCACTGCCGCAGGTTGCCGGCGCCGTCGACCGCGGCCGCCTCGTAGAGGTCGCCGGGGATGCTCTGCAGCCCGGCCATCAGGCTGAGGAAGGCGAAGGGCCACAGCTTCCAGACCGCGACGACGACCACCGAGACGAAGGCGTTGCCGCCGAGCAGCCAGAACGGCCGGTCGTCGGTCAGGTGGAGGTTGTCGACGAGGACGTGGTTCACCAGGCCGGTGTCGCGCTGGAGCATGAAGTTCCAGGTGAGGATCCCGGCGTAGGCCGGGCAGCGCATACGGGACGAGGAAGATCGTGCGCACGACGCCCCGGCCACGGAACGGCTGCTGCAGCGCCACGGCGGCGGCCATGCCCAGGCCCCAGGAGATGCCGAGCGCGAGCACCGAGAAGGCCAGCGTGACGAGGAACGACTTCAGCAGGGCCGAGCCGATGCTGGAGCTGAAGTCGAGCGAGACGGAGTAGTTCTGCAGGCCGGCCCACGGTGCGGCGGCCCAGTTGGCGATGAAGAACTTGGTGAGCTTGACGAAGCTCATCCAGATCCCGACGAGCATCGGGACGATGTGGATGAGCAGCTCCATGATGACCGCGGGCAGCAGGAGCAGGTAGGGGAGCCACCGGCTGCTGCCGGGGCGAGGGCCGACGGGCCCGCTTCTTCTTCGCCGTCGTGGCCTTGGTGCTCAGGGCGCTGGTGGCCTGGTCGGGCTGGTTGATGGTCGACGCTGACACGGGCTTGCCTCCTGGTGCCGGTGGGTCCGGCCGGTGCTCGAGGCACCGGCCGGACCACCGGCGACGGGTTCGGGAACGAAGGTCAGCTCGCCGCGGCGACCTGGTCCTGTGCGTCCTTCAGGGCCGCCTTCACATCGTCCGCGGAGACGGTGCCTCCGGTGGCGATCTTGGCGAACATCGAGTTCATCGCCTTGCCGACGGTGCTCTCGAACTGGTCCTCACCGGGCACGAGCGGCAGCGGCTTGGACTGGTTCGCGTAGATGTCCGAGAAGGTCTTGGCCTCTTCGGCGTTGTCGGTGAACACCGGGGTCGCACCCTTGAGGACGGGGAGCGAGGAGAACGGCTTGCCCAGGGTGGTCTGGGTCTCCGGCGACGTCATGAACTTGACGAACTGGAGCGCCGCGTCCTTGTTCTTGGTGTTCTTGAAGATCGACATGTTGATGCCGGCGATGAAGCTGGCGATCTTCTGGCCGCCGGCCGGGGCCGGGAAGGGCACCACGCCGTACTCGTCGCTCTTCATCCCGTTGGACTGGATCGAGTTGTCGGCGTTGTTCTGGTTGAGGATCATCGCGACCTTCTTCGTCGCGAAGTCGTTGACCGCCTTGGTGCCGTTGTCGTACTGCGCGTTGGAGGTGTTGACGACCTTGTCCTTCTGCATCAGGTCGAGGTAGCGCAGGACACCCTGGACGTTGGCGTCACTGGTGAACGTCGGCTTGCCGGAGCTGTCGAACCACTCGCCGCCGTTCTGGCTGCCGTTGATGAACGCGAAGTGCACGTTCTCGGTGTAGCTGCCGGCAGCGAGGGCGAACCCGTAGGTGCCCTTGGCCGTGTCGGTGAGCTTCTGGGCCGCGGCGACCATCTCCTCCCACGTGGTGGGCGGGTTGACGCCGGCGTCCTTGAGCATCTGCTTGTTGTAGTAGAGGCCGTAGGCGAGACCGAGGTAGGGGACCGACGTCGGGTCCTGGCCGGGCGCGCCGCCGGTGTCGAGGGCGGTCTTGACGAACTTGTCCTTGCCGCCGATGGCGGTCATCGCCGCGTCGTCGTAGGGCATGAACGCGTTCGGTCGCCTGCAGCGAGGCGGCCCAGGTGTTGCCGATGTTGAGGACGTCAGGACCGGAGTTGGAGGTGATCGCGGTCTGGATGCGGGTCTGGAGGTCGTTCCAGCCGATGACCTCGAGGTTGACCTTGATGCCGGTCTGCTGGGTGAACTTCGCCAGCACCGGCGTCAGGACCTCCTTGTCCTTGTCGAGGGAGGGGGCCTGGTTGCTGGCCCAGTAGGTCAGCGTGGTGCCGGAGCCACCGCCGCTGCCTCCGGTGTCGGAACCGGAGCTCGAACCCCCGCTGCTGCTGCAGGCGGCAGCGCCGAGGGCGATGGCGGGGATGGTGATCGCCGCGGTGAAGGCGAGATGGATCGCAGTCTCACGTCAGACTCCCTTGTCCGTGAAGTGGGGGTGGAGGGCGGTTCGAGCCTCGGCCTAACCGGTTAAGGTGTCAAGTGAACCGGTTAAGTCGTGATCGTTTCGTGACCTGCCTCGGGGTCCGACCGGCTAGCCCGCTCGCGGATGCGACAGCCGCGGCCGGGTCGGCGCGGGTCCGGTGGACTCGCGGACCAGGAGGGTGCCGACCGGCGACCAGCGGTGCGGCTGGGTGCTGCCGTCGATGAGCTGGAACAGCAGATCGGTTGCCAGCCGGGCCTTCTCGGCCAGTCCGTGGTCCATGGCCGTGATCCGGGGGCGGGAGACGATGCACAGCACCGAGTCGTCCCAGGCGATGATCGACAGCTCGTCGGGCACCCGCAGACCCAGCTCGCCGGCGACCCGCAGGGCGGCCGTGGCCATGATGTCGTTGCCCGCCAGCACCGCGGTCGGGCGGTCCGCCCCGGACAGCAGCTCCCGCGTCCGGGCGGCGCCGGACTCGTAGGAGTAGGTGCCCTCGAGGTGGGTCACCTCCATGCCGCGGCGCTGTCCCTCGGCGGTCAGCAGGTCGGCCCGGACCCGCTCGTGGACGTAGCGCATCGGCCCGCTGATGTGGGCGATCCGCTCGTGGCCCAGCGCGCGCAGGTGGTCGAGGAAGACGGTGACGGTCTCGATCTCCGGGGTGACCAGGCGGCCGATGTCGTCGTCGGACTGGCGCGAGGTGACCAGGACCCCCGGCATACCGAGCGAGGCCAGCAGCGTGAGCCGCGGGTCGTCGTCGAACTCGTCGAAGAGCAGGAAGCCGTCCACGCGGCGCTGCCGGGCCCAGCGGCGGTAGACCTCGAGGTCCTCGCCCCGCTCGCCGGTGAGCCGCAGCAGCAGCGAGCCGTCGGCCTCGTTGAGGTACTGCTCGACGCCGAACAGGGTCCGCATGTAGTAGCCCTCGGCGGTGATGACCGAGGGGTCACGGGCGATGACCAGCCCGATCGTCCCCGACCGGCTGGCCGACAGCGCCACGGCGGCCGAGCTGGCCTGGAACCCCAGCTCGTCGGCCAGCTCGAGGACCTTCCGGCGGGTCTCCGAGCTGACCCCGGGGCGGCCGTTCAGCGCATACGAGACCGAGGCCTTGGAGATCTCGAGCCGGCGGGCGATGTCACTGATCGTGACGCGCTCGGCACGGTTCGTCGTCACGGGCGGGGGCGCGTCAGCGCCGCGAGCGGTCCGGGTCCGGGACGATCGCGTTGAGGATCGAGGCGACGACGGTGATGATCAGCGCGCCGAGGATCGCGTCCCAGAAGAAGTTGTCGACGTGGAACGACAGGTCGAGCGTGCCGGCCAGCCACGACGTCAGCTGGAGCATGAACGCGTTGATGACGAGCAGGAACAGGCCCAGCGTCAGCACGATCACCGGCAGTGACAGCAGCTTGACCAGCGGCTTGAGCACCGCGTTGATGATGCCGAAGATCAGCGCGACGACGAGGACGGTGCCGATGGTCTTGCCGGCGCTGCCCTCCTCGCCCAGGTGGATCCCCGGCACGATGGCGGCAGCCAGATAGAGCGCGGCGCCGTTGATGATCGTCTTGACGACGACGTTCCCCAACCAACCCATGGCGGTCATCCTTCCAGAACGCGAGGCGGTCTCGGGCCGGTACCGGTCGGGTCACCGGGGCGCGGTGCGGGCCGTCCGCTCGTACGATCACGAGATGCCCGTCACCGTGGCCGTCCTCGTCGTGGTCGCCGGGGTGCTCGTCGCGGTGGCGGCCATCGGCATCGCGCTCTGGTCCCTCGTCGACCGGCCGCTCCGGGTCGCGGCGTGGGGCGGGGTCGTCGGCCGTGAGGGCCGAGGGGTCCTGCTGCGCGACGGTGACGGTCTCGTCTTCGTGCGCCGGGCCCGCCGCTACGTCCTGCCGTTGGTGCCGGAGCCGGACGGAGCGGTACGCCGGTCCCGTCGGGTCCCGCGGTCCGGAGGGCCGCCGCGGGACCTGGTCGCCGACGTCTTCCGGGGCCCGGACCACGTGGTGCACACGGTGGCGGTCGCGGACGACCGCCGAGCTGCTCGGGTGTTGGAGCCCGACCCCTTCCGCCGTCGGATGACGCCGCTGTCCTTCGTGCCGCCGTTCGCGGCGGCGGTGCTGGCCGTCGGGGTCGTCCTCACCGTGCCCTGGCTGGCGGTGTGGGTCAGCGGCCACCATCGACGGATGGTCCTGCCGGTGGACCGCACGCTCGTGACGGTTCGGACTGATCGGGGTCGGCTCGGTGCTGGGGCTGTCGCTGCTCGTCGCCCGTGGGGTGCTGACGATGCGCCGCCGGCCCGTGACCCTCTGGCCGATGACCGCGTCGGTACCCGGGTTCGACGGCTCCGCCCCGGACGCCGAGCGGTACCGCGCCCGCCTGCTGCCGCTGCGCGAGCTGGCCCGGGCGGTCGAGCTCAGGGAGGGCCACGGTGACGTCGAGGACAACGACCTCTTCCGCTCCCGGGGCCGCGCGCTCTGGACGGTGCTGCGCGAGCCGGTCCTGCTCGGCGTCGTACTCGTCCCGTTCTCGGGTCTCTACTCCGCGGCGGTGATGCAGTCGGTGGAGTACGGCGTGCTCACCGCAGTGCTGAGCGCGGTGCTGGGCGTCGTGCTGGCCGCTCGTCGTGGTCAGCGCGCCCGGGGTCGCGTGTCCGAGCCCGACGGGTGGCGGACGTGGGAGCGTGCGTCTGCGTGGCGGCGACCGGACGGGCAGGTGGCGGCGGTGCTCTTCGACGACGCCGGTGGAGCGGTCTGGTCGATCCCGGTCGACCGGGTCTTCGCCTCCGACGCTCGCGTCGAGATCGGCGATGTGCTGCACCGTGACCAGTTCCCTGCGGTGCGCGCGAACGGGGTCCGCCTCCTCGCCTGCGGACCGGCCGAGCTGGTCTCGCCCGGCGCCGCCGTCGGCATGCGCCACGACCTCATCTGGGCGCTCACCGGGCCCAGGGCGACCGCGTCGGCGCCCCTGACCTGACGCCTACAGTGGGCGGCATGACGACGCCGTCCTCCTCGTCCGACTCCCCGGGCCCGACCCCGCCCGCCGACGACGTGCGGCTCCGCGAGGCGCTCGGGGCGCTGCCCGCATACGTCCCGGGGAAGCCGGCGCCGGTGCGCGAGGGGCAGACGGCGTACAAGGTGTCGAGCAACGAGAACCCCTACCCGCCGCTCAAGCGGGTCCGGAAGGTCATCGAGCGGGCGGCCCGCGAGGTCAACCGCTACCCCGACATGGCGGTCACCGAGCTGACCGCGGCGATCGCGGAGGCGG
Organism: uncultured Actinomycetota bacterium; assembly: GCA_963770005.1. GTDB lineage: Bacteria > Actinomycetota > Actinomycetes > Actinomycetales > Dermatophilaceae > Lapillicoccus. The sequence goes on from CAVYNX010000009.1 coordinate 146,411, forward strand.
TCGGCGTGGAGCCGTCGCACGTCGCGACGGGCACCGGGAGCGTCGGCGTGCTCGGCCAGATCATCCAGGCGACCTGCGACGCCGGCGACGAGGTCGTGTACGCCTGGCGCTCGTTCGAGGCGTACCCGATCGTCACGGCGCTCGCGGGGGCGACGTCGGTCCGGGTCGGCCTCGACGCGGAGGCGCGGCACCGGCTCGACGCGATGCTGGCCGCGGTCACCGACCGGACCAAGGTCGTCATCATCTGCTCGCCCAACAACCCGACCGGGCCGGCGGTGCGTGAGCGGGAGCTGCGCCGGTTCATGGAGCGGGTGCCGTCGAGCGTGCTCGTGGTGTTCGACGAGGCCTACCTGGAGTTCGTCACCGACCCCGAGGCGCCGGACGCGATCCAGCTGTGGCGGGAGTACCCGCAACCTCGTCGTGCTGCGGACGTTCTCCAAGGCGTACGGGCTGGCCGGCCTGCGGGTCGGGTATGCGGTGGCGCACGACCGGATCGCGACGGCCCTGCGGCAGACGGCGGTGCCGTTCGGCGTGAGCTCGATCGCCCAGGTCGCCGCGGTCGCCTCGCTGCGGGACGCCGTCGAGCTCAAGCAGCGCGTCGACACGCTGGTCGCCGAACGCGCCCGCGTGGCGGCGGCGCTCGAGGACCAGGGGTGGAAGCTGCCGGCCAGCGAGGCCAACTTCGTCTGGTTCCCCCTCGGGACCGACTCGACCGCGTTCACGGCCGCCTGCCACGAGGCCGGCCTGATGGTGCGCCAGTACGGCGACGACGGCGTGCGGGCGACCATCGGCGAGACCGAGGCCAACGACCGCCTCATCGAGGTGGCCCAGAAGTTCGGCCCCCGCTAGACCGAGGTCGAGCCAGAGCGACCGGCCGCTTCGATGCGGCGCCGCAGCCGGGGCAGGTCCTCGAGGTCGGGCCACGTCACCCGCACCACGACATAGCCCAAGAGCTCGGATGTGGTCCTCGCGGACCTTCTCGGCCAAGACCACCTCGGCGGGCGTCGACTCCATGGTCGAACGGCGACTCGTCGGCCGTACTTCACGAAGCCGTCGAACTCGATGACCACGCGGTGTCCTGACCAGGAAGTCGGCGACCGCGTGGAACGAACCGTCGTCGATGGAACCTGCGCCGTCGCCGGAACGCGCATCAGCCGGAGCGCCTCCCGCAGTCGGGTCTCGCCCGGTGACTCCGCGCACGGGTCCGCCCGCTCGGCCACGTGTCGTGCGGCGAGGGATCCGGGTCCGGCAGGCTGGCGGCGGCCGCAGTGAGCTCCTCGCGCGTCACGAGGCCGACGGTGCAGTGCGGCGTCGGCGGCGACGAGGCCGCCATCTCCCCGTTGAGGCGAGCCGTGCCGAGGATGGACGCCGCAAGGCTGAGTGCTCCGTCGTCCGTCGGACCACCGCTCCCGCGCGCGTGGATCGTCAGCCCCCGGCGCCGCCGGAACTGACCGCCGTCGAGCCGCGTCACGTGCACCTGACGCAGGTCGGCGGCGAACGACGGGAGCTCGTGGAGGACGAGTGCCGTGTGGTGGCTGGGGACCACCCGTCCCTCGTACGCCGCACAGACGGCGCGGGCCCGGACGAGCGTGCAGCCGGCGGCGGCGTTCCCACGGTGTGCCGTCGTGCTCACCGAGCGGCAGCCGACAACGCGAACCAGCCGCGGTCGAGCCGCTCCGCCTCAGCGGACCGCACCAGGCGCCGGAGCTCGCGGGTCGTGAGGCCGCGCCGATCGCGGCAGCGGCCGCACTGAAGATGCCGTGCTCGTCGGCCAGCGCCTGCCACCCGTCCATGCCGCCACCGTGGACCTCGCCGGGCCGCTGCTCCAGGGAGGGACCGCTGCCTGTGGACGAGGGGACGGCAGCGGCACGACCATGTGGATCGTGGTCCTGCGACCCTTGTCATCGGGTTGGCGACCTCAACATCGCGTTGCACCCTGAGGTAGCGGTTCGGAGCGCGATGACAAGGCCCCGACGAAGCCCCGACGGTGGCGGACGCGTCCGCATTGTGAGATTTCCAGGGGGCACGGATAGATTTGGCTCGAACGGCTCATCGGCGAGCGCGGCTCGACCCCAACCGCTCTCGCATCGAGGTGCCGTGGCCCCCTCCGGTGACCCCGGGGAGAGCCGCGGCCTGGAACACGGGCGCCGACCGGACCACCGGCCGGGCCGCCCAAGAAGGAGCGCCCGTGAGCGACATCGTGGACATCACCGCCCCGACGCCGGCGGTCGGCGACGGCGGCCCGGACATGGTCCAGCTGCTCACCCCCGAAGGCCAGCGCGTCGCCAACGCGGCGGCCGCCGACTACGCCCACTACGTCGAGGACCTCACCGACGACGACCTGCGGAACCTCTACCGCGACCTGGTCCTCATCCGGCGCGTCGACACCGAGGCCACCGCGCTGCAGCGCCAGGGCGAGCTCGGCATCTGGGCCAGCCTGCTCGGCCAGGAGGCCGCCCAGGTCGGCTCCGGCCGGGCCATGAAGACCCAGGACTACGCCTTCCCGACCTACCGCGAGCACGGCGTCGCCTGGTGCCGCGGCGTCGACCCCCTCAACCTGCTCGGCCTCTTCCGCGGCGTCAACCACGGCGGCTGGGACCCGAACGAGAAGAACTTCCACCTCTACACGATCGTCATCGGCGCCCAGACCCTCCACGCGACGGGGTATGCGATGGGCATCCAGCGCGACGGAGCGGTGGGCACCGGCGACCCCGACCGCGACGCCGCCGTCATCGCCTACTTCGGCGACGGCGCCACCTCGCAGGGCGACGTCAGCGAGTCCTTCGTCTTCGCCGCCGTGACCAACGCGCCGGTCGTGTTCTTCTGCCAGAACAACCAGTGGGCGATCTCGGAGCCGAACGACCGCCAGACCCGCATCCCGCTCTACCAGCGCGCCCGCGGCTTCGGCTTCCCCGGCGTCCGGGTCGACGGCAACGACGTTCTCGCGGTGTATGCGGTGACCAAGCACGCGCTGGAGGAGGCCCGCTCCGGTCAGGGCCCGTTCCTCGTCGAGGCGTGGACCTACCGGATGGGCGCCCACACCACCTCCGACGACCCGACGAAGTACCGCGTCTCCGCGGAGGTCGAGGTCTGGAAGCTGCGCGACCCGATCGAGCGGCTCAAGGCCTACCTCGCCCACGAGGGCAAGGGCGACCACGACTTCTTCGACGAGGTCGACCGCGAGGCCGACGAGCTGGCCGCGCACGTGCGCGAGGGCTGCCTCACCATGCCGGACCCGACCCCGCGGGTCGATGTTCGACAACGTCTACGTCGAGGAACACCCGCTCGTCGAGGAGGAGCGCCGCGAGTTCGCGGCCTACCAGGCGAGCTTCGAGGGCGAGGAGGTGCCGGCATGACCTCGTTCACCATCGCCAAGGCGGTCACGGCGGGCCTGCGCCGGGCCATGGAGGACGACCCCAAGGTCATCCTCATGGGTGAGGACATCGGCAAGCTGGGCGGCGTCTTCCGCGTCACCGAGGGCCTGCAGAAGGACTTCGGCGAGGAGCGGGTCATCGACACCCCGCTCGCCGAGGCCGGCATCGTCGGCACCGCCATCGGCCTGGCCCTGCGCGGCTACCGCCCGGTCGTGGAGATCCAGTTCGACGGGTTCGTCTACCCCGCGTTCGACCACATCGTCAGCCAGGTCGCCAAGATGCGGGCCCGCTCGCTCGGCTTCGTCTCGCTGCCCATGGTCATCCGCATCCCCGTCGGCGGCGGCATCGGCGCGGTCGAGCACCACAGCGAGTCCAACGAGGCCTACTTCGCCCACACCGCCGGCCTCCGGGTCGTCGCGGTCAGCAACCCGCAGGACGCCTACTGGGGCATCCAGCAGGCGATCGCCACGGACGACCCGGTGATCTTCTACGAGCCCAAGCGCCGCTACTGGGACAAGGGCGAGGTCGACGAGTCCGCAGCCGTCCGTGGGCTGTTCGAGGCCTCGGTCCTCAAGGAGGGCACCGACTGCACCCTCGTGGCATACGGCCCGATGGTGAAGACCTGCCTCCAGGCGGCGCAGGCCGCTGAGGAGGAGGGCAAGAGCATCGAGGTCGTCGACCTGCGCTCGCTGAGCCCGCTCGACTACGGCACCCTCGTCGCCTCGGTCGAGAAGACCGGCCGGCTGGTCGTCGTCCACGAGGCGTCCACCAACCTCGGCCTCGGCGCCGAGATCGCGGCCTCCGTCACCCAGCGGGCGTTCTACTCGCTGGAGGCGCCGGTCATGCGCGTCGGCGGCTACAACCTGCCCTACCCGCCGAGCCGCATCGAGGAGGAGTTCCTCCCCGACCTCGACCGCGTCCTCGACACCGTCGACCGCGCCCTCTCCTTCTGAAGCAAGGGAACTCCTTTCGTATGCCGGTACAGCAGTTCCGTCTCCCCGACCCGGGCGAGGGCCTCACCGAGGCCGAGATCGTCACGTGGCGGGTGGCCAAGGGCGACACCGTGAAGGTCAACGACATCGTCGTCGAGATCGAGACCGCCAAGTCGCTCGTCGAGCTGCCGGTGCCCTTCGCGGGCCTCGTCACCGAGCTCCTCGTCGAGGAGGGGTCCACGGTCGAGGTCGGCACGCCGATCATCTCGGTCGAGACCTCGCCCGGCGCCCCCACGACGGTCAAGGACGCGCCGTCCCAGGGCGCCGTGGAGCCCGGCATCGAGGGCTCGCCCGCGCCCAAGGTCGACCCCAGCGTCACCGGTGCGGCGGATGAGGAGATCGAGGAGGGCAAGATCGGTGGCACGACGTCCACCGGCCGCACCGCCGTCCTCGTCGGCTACGGCGTCAAGCAGACCGAGGCCAAGCGCCGACCGCGCAAGGCCGGTGCCGCCCCCGAGGCGCACTTCCCGCTGCACAACCCCGACGAGTTCGTGCCGTCGGCCGAGGCGGCCCTCGGTGACCGCACCGCCCGCGCACCGCGTACGACCCAGACGACGGCCCCCGCCCGGGACGCCGGAGCCGGCCGCGCGCTCGCCAAGCCGCCGGTCCGCAAGCTGGCCAAGGACCTCGGCATCAGCCTGGACGACGTGGTCGCCACCGGCGACGGCGGCGTCATCACCCGCTCCGACGTCGAGGCCCACGCCTCGGGAGCGTCCGACCTCGCGCCGACCAACGGGGTGGCCGCCGCGCCCGCGCGGCCGGCCGACGGGGCGCTCGAGGAGCGCATCCCCGTCAAGGGCGTCCGCAAGATGACCGCCCAGGCCATGGTGAGCTCGGCGTTCACGGCGCCGCACGTCACCGAGTGGATCACCGTCGACGTCACCAAGACGATGGAGCTGGTCGAGACCCTCAAGAAGGACCGGGAGTTCCGCGACGTCAAGGTGACGCCGCTGCTCGTGCTGGCCAAGGCGCTGTGCGTGGCCATCGCCCGGAACCCCGGCATGAACGCCGTCTGGGACGAGGCGGCGCAGGAGATCGTCGTCAAGCGCTACGTCAACCTCGGCATCGCCGCGGCCACGCCGCGCGGGCTGCTGGTCCCGAACGTCAAGGACGCCCACGCGATGACCATGGTCGAGCTGGCCGGCGCCATCGGTGAGCTGACGGCGACCGCGCGCGAGGGACGCACGCAGCCGGCCGAGATGAGCGGCGGCACCATCACCATCACCAACGTCGGCGTCTTCGGCGTCGACAGCGGGACGCCGATCATCAACCCCGGCGAGAGCGCGATCGTCTGCTTCGGCGCGATCCGCAAGCAGCCGTGGGTCGTGACCGGACCCACGGGCGACGACGAGCTGGCCATCCGCCACGTCACCCAGCTCGCGGTCTCGTTCGACCACCGGCTCATCGACGGTGAGCTGGGCAGCCGGTTCCTCGCCGACCTCGCCGCCATCCTCCAGGAGCCGGCCCGCGGCCTGGTCTGGGCATAGTCGGTCGGGGTCGCGAGTTCGACGGAGCGGAGACCAGGACGCCGCAGGGCCACCTGGGCGACCGGCGCGTACGGGAGCACCGCCAGCGCCGGTCCGTCGATCTCCAGCGTGGTCAGGGTGCCGTCGTCGGCGGCGAGCACGGCGTGGTGCAGCGTCACGATGATCGGGCCCGTCGCGGCTCGCCACGACCAGGTGCGCCGCTGCTCGTCGACGGTGATGACCTCGAAGTCGGCCTTGACGCCGAACAACCCGTGCACCCGCCCGGTGAGCCCCGGGGCGAGCCGGTCCTGCGCGCACTCCACGCGGAGGATCTGAGGTGACCACGACGGCCACACGGACGGCGTCGCATACCGCTCCCAGACCGCGTCCGGCGGCAGGGGACCGGTCGCGCTGGTGCCGCGTCTCATGACCCGACCGTAAGGCCCGGTCGCCAACGCGGCGACCGGGCCTCACGGGTGGATCAGCGCTGGGTCACCGCAGGGCGGGCGTCAGCAGCTTCTTGAGGGAGAACGCGTCGGCCGCCGCCGAGCGTGACGACCCCGACGAGGTGGCCGCCGCTGCGGCGCCCTCCGTCGGCTCCGGCGGGGGCACCGGGTCGCACTGGACGTCGGACCGGTTGCCGCGCAGCCGGTCCGGGAGCGCCCCGGTCGCGAAGTAGTCGGCGATCCGGTCGTCGACACAGGCGATCCCGGACAGCGACCCGGCGTGGGTCGTGCCGCCGACGCCCTCGATGAGCACCGACTTCGGGAAGAGACGGCGGGTCGTGATGGCGCCCGCGAACGGCGTGGCCGCGTCGTAGGTCTCGCTGATGAGCAGGATGCCCGGTGCCTTGGAGCCGTCGACCTTGACCGGCTTGGCCGGCTTGGCCGCCCAGGTCAGGCACGGCGCGTTGTACCAGGTGTTCGACCAGGTGAGGAACGGCGCCTTGGCGTGGTAGTTCCAGCTCTTGTTGCGCACGGCGTTCCAGTTGGTCGTCCACGAGGCGTCGGTGCACTGCACCGCGTTGTAGACGGCGTAGGTGTTGTCCGAACCCGGTCCCTGGGGGTTGGCATCGTCGAAGAGCGCCTTGATGCCCGAGAAGTCGTTGGCGTTGACCGCCGCCGAGAAGGCGTCGGCCACGTCGGCCCAGCCGTAGACGTAGTAGCCGGCCGACGTGAACACGTCGGTCCACTCGTCGGGTCCGATGGTGCCGCCGGCGGCCGGGGCGGCAGCCAGCTGCTCGAGCACGCGGTAGTAGGTCTTCTCGATGGCCGCACCGTCGTTGCCGAGGTGGTAGACGCTGTCGTTCTTGGCCACCCAGTCGAAGTAGATCTTGATGTTGCGGTCGAAGGCGAGGTCCTGGTTGTAGTTGGCCTTCTCCCAGACGTCCTGGGGGTCGACGACGCCGTCGAAGACGAACCGGCGGACGCGGTCGGGGTGCAGCGTGGCGTAGACCTGGCCAAGGTAGGTGCCGTAGGAGAAGCCGTAGTAGTTGATCTGCTGCTGCCCCAGGGCGATCCGGATGCTCTCCATGTCGTTCACCCAGTCGGTGGTCTTCATGTGGTCGAGCAGCGCGCCACCCGCGGCGGCACAGTCGGCGGCGTAGCCGGCGGCCCGGGCGCGCCAGGTCTGCTCGATCTGCGGGTTCACCGGGACGTAGTAGGGCCGGTTGTAGCCGAAGTAGTCGCCGTCACACGACAGCGACGGCTGGCTGTCCCCGACGCCGCGCGGGTCGAAGCCGATCCAGTCGTAGGAGCAGGCCGGCACCGTTCGGGATGAAGCCCTGGAAGACGGAGTAGACGAGGCCCGAGCCACCGGGTCCGCCCGGGTTCACCAGGGTGATCCCCTGGTACTCCGAGTCCGGCGTCTTGTGCTTCAGGCGGGAGACGGCCAGCTTGATCTTCTGGCCCCCCGGGTTCGCGTAGTCGAGCGGCACGGTCAGCAGGCCGCACTCGGCGCCGTACGCCTGGAGCGTCGGGCTCGTGCATTGCCCGAAGGCGATGGGCGGCGGCGTGTACGACGGTGCAGCGGGCGCCGTCGCGACCGCCTGTGCGGGTGGAGCGAGCGCCAGCCCGCCGGCCAACACGGCGGCGGCGGCGAGCCCTCCGATGAGCTTCCTCATTCCGGTCCTTCCCTGGTGGACACGGTCGCCGGACAGGCGAACCGAACCGCGGCGGTGCGTTCCCACTGGTGCCCGGCGGCTCGCCCACCCTCGCTTACCGTCGAAACGAGGGCAAGAGCGACCGGGTCAGGACTTCGTCCGGATCGACGGCGAAGGGCCTCCCCCGCCGAAGCGGGAGAGGCCCTTGACCTCCGACGACGCGGGTCGCCGCTAGTGCAGCTTCTCGCCGGGTTGGGCGCGGTGCCGTCCTCGCTTCTTCTCGGCGTCGGCCGCACTGGCGTCGCCGGCGGCGACGCTGACGAGCGGTGCGTCGGCCGGAGCCGCGTCCGCCGGTGCAGCACCCTCGGCGCCGCGCTCGCTGTAGGCCGAGTTGGACCGGAGCTCGACGTGCGGCAGGAGGAACGAGACGACGAAGGCGATGAGCAGGATGAACGTCGCCACGAAGAACACCGTCGACATGGCCTGCGAGAAGCCGTCGAGGTAGGGCGCGGCCAACCGAGGGTCGATGCGCTGGACGAACGACGAGTCCTGCAGCGCGTTGTTGAACGCCGCCCCGTTGCCCGCCGCCGCGTCCTGCATCCCCTTGATGAACGACGCGTTGGCCGTGGGGTCACCCTGCGGGTTCTGCAGGGCAGCGACGAAGCTCGGGTCCTGCCGGGCCGCCGCATACGCCGCGGGGATGTTCGTGGCCGCCTGGGAGAAGAGGATGGACAGGAACACGGCGGTGCCGAGGGTGCCGCCGATCTGGCGGGTGAACGTCGCCGAGGAGGTGGCCACCCCGATGTCGCGCGGGCTGACCGCGTTCTGGACGGCGAGGGTGAGCGGCTGGAAGTTGAAGCCCAGCCCGATGCCGAAGAACACGACGGGGATCAGCGTCTTCCACAGCGGGGTGTCGGCCTGCGTGTAGTGCAGGGCGAAGCACGCCGCGGCGAGCAGGAAGGCACCGATGATCGGGTACTGCCGGTAGCGGCCCGTGCGGGAGATCAGCTGGCCGGACAGGATCGAGCCGAACATGATCCCGAGGGTCAGCGGCAGCAGCTGGAGGCCGGCCTGGGTCGGCGTCGCCCCCTTGACGATCTGCAGGTAGAGCGGCAGCGCGGCGATCCCGCCGAACATGCCCATGCCGATGAACACCGAGACGATCGAGGACACCCCGACGGTGCGGATCTGGAACAGCCGCAACGGGACGAGAGCCTCCTCGCCCATGGCCCGCTCGATGATGATGAAGGCGGCCAGTCCGAGGATGCCGATCCCGTAGCAGAGCAGCGCGCTGACCGAGCCCCAGCCCCACTCGCGGCCCTGCTCGGCGATGATGAGCAGCGGCACCAGCCCGACGGTGAGGGTGACCGCGCCCCAGTAGTCGATGCGGTGGTCGCGCCGCTCGTGGCGCAGGTGCAGGGTGCGGGTGACGACGATGAGGGCCGCGACGGCGATGGGCACGTTGACGAGGAACACCCAGCGCCAGCCGGTGACGCCGAGGATGGTGTCCTGGCCGGCGAAGAAGCCGCCGATGACCGGGCCGAGGACGCTCGAGGTGCCGAACACCGCCAGGAAGTAGCCCTGGTACTTGGCCCGCTCCCGCGGCGGCACGATGTCACCGATGATCGCCAGGGCCAGGGCCATCAGGCCGCCGGCACCGAGACCCTGGACGGCGCGGTACATCGCCAGGGTGCCGATCGAGGTCGACAGGGTGCACAGCATCGAGCCGACGGTGAAGATCGAGATCGCGAAGATGAAGAACGGCTTGCGGCCGTAGATGTCGGAGAGCTTGCCGTAGAGCGGCGTGACGATCGTCGAGGTGATGAGGTAGGCGGTCGTCACCCACGCCTGGGCCGACAGGCCCTGCAGGTCGTCGGCGATGGTCCGCATGGCCGACGCGACGATCGTCTGGTCGAGGGCGGCCAGGAACATGCCCATCATCAGCCCGATGAGGATGGTGATGATCTGTCGGTGGGTCAGCGGCCCGGTGGGGATGTCCGATGTGGTGCTCGAGGACGACCGTCCGACGCGGGTGTCGGCGGTCGCCTCGGCGGCCATGTCAGCGCTCATGTGCGAGCTCCTCGGTGGTGGTCTCGAGGGTGGATGGGGAGTCGGGGTCTGCGGTGGTGCTGTCCGGGGTGGAGGTCGAGGTGGAGCTCGGCGTGGCGAGACGGGCCTTGAAGGCTTCGAGGTCGTCGCCGAAACGGGTGAGGAAGGCGTCGAAGGCACGGACGTCCTCGTCGGACCACGACGCCAGCAGCTGCCCGAACCACTGCCCGCGGCCCTGGATCATCTTGTCGATGACCTCGCGGCCGGACGGGCTGAGCGAGAGCAGCTGGGCCCGGCCGTCCACCGGGTCACCGATCTTCTCGATGAGCCCGTGGTGCACCAGGTGGCTCACCTGGCGGCTCACCGTCGAGACGTCGGAGTGGATCGTGTCGGCGACCCCCGACACCCGCTGGGGGTTCGCCGCGAGGCTGAACAGCACCGGGTAGTGCGAGGGGTCCACGGCGGCGTGCTGCCGCGGCGCCTGGTGCTTCATGGCGCTCATGATCTTCATGACCCGCACGAGGGTGTGCGACAGCGCCTGGGTCGTCTCCGGCTGGACCGTGGTGTCGGTCGGCATCGGCGGTCCACCTCCCTGGGGTGTGTGGGTTACTTGTGTGAGCCACGCAACTATGCCACGAGATAATTGCATGTCGCAAACAAGTGAGTCACACGGCCCGGCCGGGATGGGGCGGCCCCGCGAAGAGCAGGGGTCAGTGCGTGACGACGAGGTGCTCGAGCACGTCCCGGGCCACGCCGGCGTCACCGGCGACCGAGAACACCAGGTCGTCCACGGACCGTCGCCCCGCGGCCCGACGGGTCAGGGCGTCGGTGGACACGACGATCGACGTGGTCTCCGTGGGAGCGCTCGCGGTGTCCTCGTCGTGCGAGCCGCCGGTGAACAGCTCCTCGCCGAACGGGCGCCGGTTCTCGTCGAGGACCACGCGGGCGCCGGCCCGGGCCACGACCGGCCCGGTGACGTCGACGATGACGGCGTGACCGACCGGCACCTTGGCGTCGCGGGCGACGACCCGGGGGAAGGCCCGGATGACCGCGGCCACGAAGATCGCGGCGGCGGCGGTGTCCAGGTCGCCCGGCCGCCCCACCGCGGTGCGGATGTCCTGCTCGTGGACCCAGACGTCGCTGGCCCGCAGGGTCAGGGCCTGGACGGCGGTGGTCCGCCCGAACGGCCCGCGGACCGCGGTGTCGTCGGTCATGGCCGCGTCCCGCAGCTGCGCCAGCCGGCTCTCGAGGATGTCCTCCAGCTCGCCGACGATGTCCGCGCCCTCACGCGAGCGGCGCTCCTGCACGAACAGCTCGATGAACTCGCCCTGCTCGTTCTTGACGTAGGGCAGCTCGGGCAGGTCGAGCGCGGGAGGGGTGGCGCCGTCCAGCCAGCCCTCGATGCCCGCGATGTGGCTGAACTGGTCCTTGACCGTCCACCCCGGGCACTCGGTGTCGCGGGCGAAGTCGCGCGCCGACAGCGTCTGCCCGAGGTCGATGACCGCCCGCGTCGTCTGCTCGTAGGCGCCGACGAGGCCGCCGAGGTCCGTCGGTGGGGCAGGGTGCTGAGGCACCGGCTCACCCTATCCAGGAGGGCTCTCTACCCTGTTGTGGTGACCACCTCGCGCGCTCCGCAGACCGGCCGGGCCGTGGCCCCGGCCGTCCGGGGCGACCGGCGGCCCGCGCTCCTCACGCTCGCGGTGAGCCTGGCCGCGTGCGTGGTCGCCGTCCTCGTCGGCGGAGCCGCGGTTCCCGTGGTCGCGGGGCTCTTCGACGTCGGTCCGGTCGTGCGGTGGGGCCTGCCCCTCGTCCGCGTCGTCCAGGACGGTGCGGCCGCCTTGACCATCGGTCTGTTGCTCGTCGGCGCCCTGCTGGTACCCGGCCGGAAGACGCCGGAGGTGACGCAACAGGCGGCCCGGTATGCGGTGGTCTCCGGTGTCGTGTGGGTCGCCGCCACCCTGCTCGGGGTGGTCCTCGGCTTCGCGGACGCGGCGGGCACACCGGTCGGCGACCCGGACTTCTGGAGCCAGTTCACCGAGTTCGTGTGGACGCTGGAGACCCTGCGGGTAGCCATCATCAGCGCGCTGGTGGCCGCAGCCGCGACGACGGTGGCGGCGATGTCGTTGCAGCGCAAGGGCATCGCTGCGGCCGCCTTCCTCGCGGTCGGGGCGGTCGTTCCCCTCGCCCTGACCGGGCACGCGGCCGGCACGGCGGACCACGAGACGGCGGTCAACACCATCGCGGCCCACCTCGTCGGCGCGTCGCTCTGGGTCGGCGGTCTCCTCGCCGTCATCGTGCTGCGCCCCGCGCTGGGTCGAGCCCTCCCGGTGGTCGTCGAGCGCTACTCCGGGCTCGCCCTCTGGTGCTTCGTGGCGGTCGGCGTGTCCGGGGTCGTCAGCGCGGTGATCCGGCTGGGCGGCCTGTCCAGCTCGGGAACCTCCTGACCGCATACGGCGCCCTCGTCATCGTCAAGACCGTCTGCCTGGTGGTCCTCGGGTTCATGGGCTGGCAGCAGCGCCGCCTCGTCATCGGTCGGATGGCCACGGAGGGGCCGGCGCGCGGGCTGTTCGCCCGGTTCGCGGTGACCGAGCTCGCCGTCATGGGCGTGGCCTTCGGCTTCGCGACCGCGCTGGCGCGGACGCCCACGCCCGCCGCGTCCGGTCCGCTCGACGTGTCCCCGTCGGCGCAGCTCACCGGCTACCCCGAGCCCCTGGCACCGACCGGAGCCACCTGGGTGACCCTCTGGCGGTTCGACTGGCTGTGGGGCGTCATCGCGCTCATCGCCGTCGGCGTCTACCTCATGTGGGTCATCCGGCTCCGTCGCCGCGGTGACCACTGGAGCGTCCTGCGCGTGGTCTGGTGGGTCGTCGGCTGGGTGGTCCTGGTCTGGGCCACCTGTGGTGCTCCGGGCGTCATCGGCCGGATCTCGTTCTCCTGGCACATGATCGAGCACATGACCATCGCGATGTATGCGCCGATGTTCCTCGTCCTCGCGGCGCCGGTCAGCCTCGCCCTGCGCGCCCTCCCGGCCCGCACCGACGGCAGCCTCGGCCCGCGCGAGCTGCTGCTCGGCACGGTGCACTCACGGGTGCTGCAGGTGTTCGGCAACCCCGTGGTCGCGGCGGCGCTGTTCTTCGTCAGCCTGGTCGTCTTCTACTACTCGCCGCTGTTCGGCCTGGCCCTCACCACGCATACCGGGCACGTCCTCATGGTCACGCACTTCCTCGTGACCGGGTACCTGTTCGCCTGGTCCATGGTCGGGCGCGACCCCGGACCGCCGAAGTGGGCGCCGTCGCTGCGGCTGCTCATCCTGCTGATCACCGTCTCGTTCCACGCGTTCTTCGGGGTCGCCCTCATGAGCGGCACCACCCTGCTCGCGCCGGAGTTCTTCGGAGCGCTGAGGATCCCGTGGATCCCCGACCCGGTCGCCGACCAGCAGGCCGGCGGCAGCATCGCCTGGGCGCTCGGCGAGATCCCCGTGCTCGTGCTCAGCCTCATCGTGGTCCGCGACTGGATCCGCTCGGACAACCGGGAGAGCCGCCGCCACGACCGGCAGGCCGACCGCGACGGCGGCGCCGAGCTCGCGGCGTACAACGCCCGTCTGCAGGAGCTCGCCCGGCGGCGGGAACGACAGAACTCCCCCGACTAGGCTTCCACCGTGAAGGTCGCGGTGCTCCAGATCGGCTACGACGACGACGAGAGCGTCGCCGACCGGGTCGACCGGGTGGCCGCCCTGGTCCGCGCCCAGCGCGGCCACGACCTGGTGGTGCTGCCCGGAGCTGTGGGCGCCCGGCGGGTTCGCCTACGAGACGTGGGAGTCGCGCGCCGACACCCCGCACGGCGCGGTCGCGACGGCGATGAGCACCGCGGCCCGGGACGCCGGGGTCACCCTCCACGCCGGCTCGATCGTCGAGACCTCGTCCGACGGCAGCACCGGCCCCGAGGGCAAGGACCTCTGGAACACGTCGCTGGTGTTCGCCCCGGACGGCACCCTGCAGGCGACCTACCGGAAGATCCACCGGTTCGGGTTCGGCGCGGGCGAGCCGAAGCTCATGGAGGCCGGCGAGCAGATCGTCACCACCGAGCTCCCGGACGGCTCCGGCGGCACCGTGACCGCCGGCCTGTCCACCTGCTACGACCTGCGCTTCCCCGAGCTCTACCGCGCCCAGCTCGACGCCGGCGCCAAGGTCTTCGTCATCCCCGCCGCCTGGCCGCGGCGCCGGGTCACCCACTGGACGCTGCTCGCGCACGCCCGCGCCATCGAGAACCAGTGCGTCGTCATCGCCTGCAACACGGCCGGCACCCACGCCCGGACGGAGATGGGCGGCCACTCGCAGGTCGTCCTGCCGACCGGCGAGGCCGTGGCCATCGCCGGTCTCGACGAGGCCGTCCTCAGCGTCGACGTGGACCTCTCCGTCGTCGACTCGTGGCGCGCGGAGTTCCCGGTCCTGGCCGACCGCCGCCTTCCCGACCGTGCGCACTGACGGCCGCGCGGTCCGGGTCCGGGCCCCCGAGCTCGTGGGCCGCCGCTGGCTCAACACCGGCGGCCACGACCTGACGCTCGCGGAGCTGCGCGGCCGCGTGGTGCTGCTGGACTTCTGGACGTTCTGCTGCGTCAACTGCCTCCACGTCCTCGACGAGCTGCGGCCGGTCGAGGAGCGGTTCCCCGAGGAGCTCGTCGTCATCGGGGTGCACTCGCCCAAGTTCGCGCACGAGGGCGAGCCCGGCAGCGGTCGAGGCCGCGGTCGAGCGCTACGCCGTGCACCACGCGGTCCTCGACGACCCGGAGCTCGTGACCTGGAAGGCCTACACGGCGCGGGCGTGGCCGACGCTGGTCGTCGTCGACCCCGAGGGCTACGTCGTCGCCTCGATGTCCGGTGAGGGCCACGGACCGGCATCGCGAGCCTGGTCGAGGAGCTGGTCGCCGAGCACGGCGCCAAGGGCACCCTGCGTCGCGGGGACGCCCCGTATGCGCCACCACCGCCCGCCGCGTCCGCGCTCCGCTTCCCGGGGAAGGTGGCGCTGCTGCCCGACGGGTCGTTCGTCGTCTCCGACACCGCGCACCACCAGGTGGTGCAGCTCGAGCCGGACCTCGAGACCGAGCGACGGCGCTGGGGCGGTCCCGGAGACTTCGACGAGCCGCAGGGCGTCCTCGCGCTGCCGCCCGACGTGGCCGCCCGGATGGGGTACGACCTGCTGGTCGCCGACTCCGTGCACCACCAGGTCAAGGCGATCTCGTTGTCGGACAACGAGGTCGCCTCGTCGCCGGCTCCGGTATGCCGCTGCGCCGGCGGGAGGCGGGTGGGCCGGCGCTGGAGCAGGACCTCTCCACGCCGTGGGACCTCGCCTGGTGGGACGGCCGGGTGGTCATCGCCATGGCCGGCGTCCACCAGCTCTGGGCGCTGACCCTGGACCCGACCCGGCCCGAGGGCGGCTCGAGGTGCTGGCCGGGACGACGCAGGAGGGCCTGCGCGACGGCCCGGGCGCCGAGGCGTGGCTGGCCCAGCCGTCGGGGCTGGCGGCATCGGCCGACGGTGAGCGCGTCTGGGTCGCCGACTCCGAGACGTCGGCGCTGCGCACGTGGTCGGCCGACGGGATGACCACCCAGGTGGGCGCGGGCCTGTTCGACTTCGGGCACCGCGACGGCCCGGCCGGCGAGGCCCGGCTCCAGCACCCGCTGGGGGTCGTGGAGCTCCCGGACGGGTCGGTCGCGGTGTGCGACACCTACAACGGCGCGATCCGGCGGTTCGACCCGCAGACCCACCGGGTCTCGACGCTGGCCACCGGCCTGGCCGAGCCGAGCGACGCCGTCGTCGAGCGCGGCGCCGACGGGTCCGCGCGGCTCGTCGTCGTCGAGTCGGCGGCCCACCGCCTCGTCCGGGTCGCGATCCCCGCCGACGCGCAGGAGGTCGCCGGTCCGGCCCGGCGCACGCAGCGGCCCCCGACGACGTTGGCGCCGGGGCCGGTCCGGCTCGTCGTCGCCTTCGACCCGCCGAGCGGGCAGAAGCTGGACGACCGCTGGGGCGACCCGACCCGACTGGTGGTCTCCGCCAGCCCACCGCAGCTGCTCACCGACGGTGACGGGGACGAGCCGGGACTCACGCGCGGGCTGACCCTGGCCGCCGGCATACCGGCCGGAACGCTCCACGTCTCGGTCCAGGCGGCCGCCTGCGACGTCGGCGGGGGAGAACCCGGCGTGCCACCTGTTCCAGCAGGACTGGGGCATCCCGGTCGTTCTCGACGAGTCCGGACCCGCAGAACTCGTGTTGGACCTGCGAGGAACCTGAACGCGGGGCTACTGTGAAAAGGACATCGCACGCTCGGGGCCGGACGGAGGCACGTCAATGGGAATCGGGCTAGGAGTCTTCCTCATCGTCATCGGTGGGATCCTCAGCTTCACCACGCTGGACAACACGCTCCTCAAGACCAACCTCGACGTGGTCGGCTACATCCTCATGGCCGGCGGACTGCTGGCCCTCATCGTCGGCACCATCCAGAACCGGCAGCGCGCCAACACGTCGCACACGTCGGTCGTCGAGCGTCGCAACATCGAAGAGGGCAACGTCCAGCACGACGTGCGCGAGGTCCGGGACGACCGGCGCGACCTCTGACGTCGAAGCGACCCGGTCCGCGCCGTTGAGGGCCGGGTCGCCGCTGGGGGCGTCGGCGGTCAGAACGCCGACTCGGGCACGTCCATGATCGAGTCGTCGGTGCCCTCGGCGATGGCCCGCTCGGCGGCCAGCCGCGGGAGGACGTTGCGGGCGTAGAACCGGGCGGCCGCCACCTTGCCGGTGTAGAAGTCGCGGTCCTTGGCGCCGAGCGCCTCACCTCTGGTGACGAGCGCCTCCTGGGCCACCTCGGCCTCGCGCAGCAGCAGCCACCCGACGACGAGGTCACCGGCGGCGAGCAGCAGCCGTGAGGTGTTGAGACCGACCTTGTAGACGTTGCGGATCTCGCCACCCATCCGCGGGTCGCTCTTGAACGCCTCCATGCCGACGTACTCGAGGATCGCCTGGACGTCGGCCTGGGCCTGGCCGAGCAGCTCCCGCTCCTTGTCCAGCGCGCCGCCCGTCGAGCCGAGGTCCTTGGCGAACTCCTGGATCTGCATGGCGAGGTGGGAGATCGCGACGCCCTGGTCCTTGACGATCTTGCGGAAGAAGAAGTCCAGGCCCTGGATCGCCGTCGTGCCCTCGTAGAGGGTGTCGATCTTGGCGTCCCGCACGTACTGCTCGACCGGGTAGTCCTGGAGGAACCCGGACCCGCCGAACGTCTGCAGCGACTCCGTGCCGAGCAGCACCCACGCGCGCTCCGACCCCAGCGCCTTGACCACCGGCAGCAGCAGGTCGTTGACGCGGCGGGCCAGCTGGGCCGGCGAGTCCTCGGGCAGCTTCTCGGAGCCGGCGGCGATCTGCGCCGCCTCGACGATGTCCTGCTGGGTCGCGGTGTAGAGCACCAGCGCCCGCAGCCCCTCCGCATACGACTTCTGGAGCATCAGCGAGCGGCGGACGTCGGGGTGGTGGGTGATGGTGACGCGCGGTGCGGCCTTGTCGGCCTGCTGGGTGAGGTCGGCGCCCTGGACGCGCGACTTGGCGTAGTCGAGGGCGTTGAGGTACCCGCTGGAGAGGGTGGCGATCGACTTGGTGCCGACCATCATCCGGGCGTGCTCGATGACGCGGAACATCTGGGCGATGCCCTCGTGCACGTCGCCGAGCAGGGTGCCGACCGCCGGGGTGCCGTCGCCGAAGGTCACCTCGCAGGTGGTCGAGACCTTGAGGCCCATCTTGTGCTCGACGTTGGTGATGACCGCGCCGTTGCGCTCGCCGAGCTCGCCGGTGTCGAGGTCGGCGATGTGGAACTTGGGGACGACGAACAGCGACAGCCCCTTGGTGCCCGGCCCGGCACCCTCGGGGCGGGCGAGGACGAAGTGGACGATGTTGTCGGAGAGGTCCATCTCGGCCGACGTGATGAACCGCTTGACGCCGGTGATGTTCCAGGTGCCGTCGGCGTTCTGGACCGCCTTGGTGCGGCCGGCCCCGACGTCGGAACCGGCGTCCGGCTCGGTGAGGACCATGGTGGCGGTCCACTTCCGGTCGACCATGAGCTGGGCCAGCTTCTTCTGCTCGTCGGTGCCGAGGATGTGCAGCAGCTTGGCGAAGGAGAAGCTCGACGCGATCATCCCGACGGCGGGGTTGGACCCGAGGATCAGCTCGTTGACCGCCCAGCGCAGCGACGGCGGCACGACGGTCCCGCCCAGGTCGGCGGGGAGGTCGATGGCCCAGAAGCCCGACTCGAGGTAGGCCGCATACGACTTCTTGAACGACTCGGGCAGCTGCACCGTGTGCGACACCGGGTCGTAGACCGGCGGGTTGCGGTCGGAGTCGAGCAGGCTCTCGGCCAGCTCGTGCTCGGCCAGCCGGGCCACCTCGTGCAGCATCTCCCGGGCGGTGTCGGTGTCGACCGCCTCGTAGGGGCCCTGACCGAGCACGTCGCCGCGCCCGAACACCTCGAAGAGCGCGAACTCGAGGTCGCGGACGTTGCTGCGGTAGTGGCTCATGCGGGTCTCCTTGCCGGGTCGCTGGCCCGGTTACTCGTCGGTAACTCCCATGATGCTACCCGCGGGTAACCCGGCGCAAGCACCGTTACGGAACACACACCGGACTGACATGCTGGTCCAGCGAACCCCCAGCCGACTCCCAGGCCGCCCCGCGACGATGCCCCGATGCGCTCCCGCCGCGGCCGCGTGCTGCTCATCGCTGCCGTGGCCGTCGTGGTCCTCGTGCTCGGGTATGCCGGCTACTCCTACCTGCGGCTCACCCGCGGGATCACGACCTCCGACGTCCTCGAGCCCGACGGCTCGGCCACCACCGGCTCGCCCCGCGGCGACACCAACATCCTCATCATGGGGCTGGACAGCCGGGTCGACGAGAACGGCGACCCGTTGCCGGCCGACATCTACGCGGCCCTGCACGCCGGCGACGCGTCCGACGGCGGCCTCAACGCCAACGTCCTCATGCTGCTGCACATCCCGGGCGACGGGAGCAGGGCATCGGTCGTCTCCATCGCCCGCGACGACTACGTCGACCTCGTCGGCTGCCCCGACAAGCAGTGCAAGGGCAAGATCAAACAGGCCTACGGCCTCGGGTATGCGGCGGAGTCGAGCGTCCTCGCCAAGGACGCCTCGCTCACGAAGCAGCAGCGGGAGCAGAAGGCCCGCGACGCCGGCCGGTCGGCCGAGGTGAAGACCGTGTCGCAGTTCCTCGGCGTGCCGGTCGACCACTTCATCGAGGTCACCATGGTGGCGTTCTACCAGCTCGCCCAGGTGGTGCAGCCGATCACCGTATGCGTCAAGGAGGCGACGCAGGACTCGTACTCGGGCGCGAACTTCGTTGCGGGAGAACAGCAGATCGACGCGTCGCAGGCGGTCGCCTTCGTGCGTCAGCGCCGTGACCTCTACGAGCGCTACAACTTCACGGACCTCGACCGGGAGCGCCGCCAGCAGGCGTTCATCTCGTCCCTGGCGGTCCAGCTCAAGCAGGCGGGCACCCTGGCCAACCCGGTCAAGCTGCAGCAGATCATCGACGTGACCAAGCAGAACACCGCGATCGACTCCGGACTCGACCTGCTGTCGTTCGCCAAGGACGCCGAGCGGATGGCCGGCGGCAACGTCACCTTCTACACGCTGCCGGTCAAGGCGTTCGGCAAGGACCCGCAGGGCGAGGACATCAACGTCGTCGACGTCGCGCAGATCCAGGCCACCGTGAAGCAGCTCCTCGCGCCGGCGGAGGCGGCCGGCACGGCCAGCAGGCCCGGTCGACCGGCCACGCCGAGCACCGTCCGCGCCTCCGAGCACCGCCGTCGACGCCGAGCGCGCCGACCACCGTGGCCGGCACCGGAACGCCGGCCCCGACCGACCTCACCGCGATCGGCGGCGGAGGGATCCCCTGTGTGAAGTGACGCGCGGCGCTTGACATCGCCGATTGTGACAGTCACTATCAAAACCATGTCACATTCAAGTAGTAGTGAAGTTCAGACGGACCGGCGGCGGTGGTGGGCGCTGGCGGCGACCTCGGTCACGGTGCTGGTCATCGGGCTGGACACGACGATCCTCAACGTCGCCCTGCCCGACATCGGGGTGGCGCTCCACGCGACCAGCGCCCAGCTGCAGTGGTTCGCGGACAGCTACCTCCTCACCCTCGGCGCGCTCCTGTTGCCCGCCGGCCTGCTCGGCGACCGGTACGGGCGCAAGCGGTCGACGGTGGTCGGACTGGTGCTGTTCTTCGCCGGCTCCCTGTGGTGCGCGCTCGCGTCGAGCGCCGGCAGCCTCATCGCCGCGCGGACGCTGCTCGGCGTCGGTGCCGCGGTACTCATCCCGCTGGCCATGTCGTCGGTCGTCGTCCTCTTCGACGCGGCGGAGCGCACCCGGGCCATCGCGGTGCTGGGGATCTCCACGATGGTGGGCCTGCCGCTGGGACCGATCCTCGCCGGCGCGCTGCTGCAGCACTTCTGGTGGGGCTCGGTCTTCGTCATCAACCTTCCGGTCATCGCTCTCGCGCTGGTCGCCGTCCTCCGGTTCCTGCCCGAGAGCACCGGTGGGCGTGGCCGTCCGCTGGACGTCGTCGGCATCCTGCTGACGTCGGGCGCGCTGCTGGCCGCCACGTTCGGCGTCATCGAGGGGCCGGAGCGAGGGTGGACCGACCCGCTCGTGCTGGCCGGACTGGCCGGCGGGGTGGCGCTGTTCGCCGCCTTTGTCTGGTGGCAGCGCCGGGACCGTGGCGTGGAACCGGTGGTCGACCCCGCGCTCTGGCGGCAGCCCGCGTTCCGCTGGGGTGCGCTGACGGCCGCCGTCGCCAGCCTGGCGTTCTTCGGGGCGATGTTCGTGGTGCCGCAGTACCTGCGCGGCGTGCTCGGCGAGGACGCGCTCGGGACCGGTCTGCGCTCGGTGCCGATGGTCGTAGGCCTGTTCGTCGGGCTGCGGCTGACGATGATGCTGTTGCCGCGGTTCGGGGCGCGGGTGCTCGGCGTCGTGGGCTTCGTCGTGGGGGCGTGCGGGTTCCTGCTCGGGACCCGGGTCGGCGTGGACAGCGGGTACCCGCTCACCGCCGCGTGGACCGTCCTCGTCGGAGCCGGGGTCGGCGGTGCCCTGTTCTGCGGACAGAACGGCGCGCTCGCAGCGCTGCCCCGGGACCGGGCCGCGGCCGGTTCGGCGCTGGTCCAGGTGCTGCGCCAGGTGGGCAGCGTCGCGGGCATCGCCGTCCTCGGCGCGCTGCTCAACGCCGCATACCGGTCCGGCCTGCCGACGGGACTGCCCGCCGCCCTCGAGGAGTCGCTCGAGCGCAACGTGGCGACCGGCATGACCGTAGCGGCTCAGTCCGGGTCGGCGTCGCTGGAGTATGCGGTCCGCTCGGCCTTCGTCGGCGGGCTCACCTCGACGATGTGGGTGAGTGCCGCGATCTGCCTCGTCGGAGCGGCCATGGTGTGGCGGTACCTGCCGGACAACCGGGTCATGGCGGCAGAATCGGGGGATGCCGTCGACGTCAGCGCCCGGGACCGCGGCTGAGCCGGTGCTCGGCCTGCGGGAGCGGAAGAAGGCGCGGACCAAGGCGGCCATCCAGGAGCACGCCCTGCGGCTGTTCCGGGAGCAGGGCTACGCGGAGACGACGGTCGAGCAGATCGCCGCGGCCGCCGAGGTCTCGCCGAGCACGTTCTTCCGATACTTCCCGGCCAAGGAGGACACCGTCCTCACCGACCTCGTCGACCGGGAGACGTTCCGGGTCATGGTGGACGCCCCGGCCAAGCTCTCACCGCTCGAGGCGCTCAAGTACGCGGTGGCGGAGGTCTTCCGCGACATGACCGACGAGCACCTGCAGCTGGAGATGGTCCGCAACGACCTCATCCGGTCGGTCCCGGAGCTGCGCCGCGGGATGATGATGGAGCTCACCCGCCCCCGCGACCTGCTCGCCGAGGCGGTGGCCCTCCGGCTGGGCCGGCCGCTCGACGACCCGGACACCCGGCTCTACGCGGCGGCGGTCATCGGGGTGGTCATGAACCTCGCCATCGACACCACCGCGGACACCATGGGCGGCGCCATCGGCCGGCTCGACGACCTCCTGGACCAGGTCGAACGCGTGGTCCACCTGCCGGAGCCCTGACGCCATGGAGTCGGTGCACGTGGGGCCGTTCACGGTGGTGTCCGTCGTGGACGCCTCGGGCGTGCTGTCGGTCACGGGGGCCGAGGCGTTCCCTGCGGCCACGGAAGCGGACTGGGCGTCGCGCGCGGCTCCTCGACCCACAGGCGTTCGGACCCGACGGTCGGTGGGCGCTGGACTTCCGGTGCGTCGCGATCCGACGTCCGGACGGGCCGGTGACGCTGGTGGACGTCGGGATCGGTCCCGAGGGCGGCCCGGCCGGGTGGGCGCCGGTGCCGGGGCGACTGGTCGACGCGCTCGGCGAGGTCGGGATCACCGTGGGTGACGTCGACACCGTGGTGCTCACCCATCTCCACGAGGACCACTGTGGTGGTGTCGTGGATGCCGCCGGCACGCCGGTGTTCCCCCACGCGCGCCACGTGGTGCAGGCGCGGGAGGTCTCGGCGCTGCGCTCCGAACCAGGCGGGGTGATCTGGGCCCACGCCGTCGAGCCGTTGGTGGCGGGAGGGCTGCTGGACGAGGTCGACGGCCGCGTCCTGCTGACGCCCGGCATCACGGTGGTGCCGACGCCCGGCCACACGGTCGGCCACCAGTCGGTCCTCGTGACCGACGGGGACGACGAGGTCATCGTGACCGGGGACGTGCTGGTCCACGCCGTCCAGCTGGCCGACCCGGACGTCGCCTACCGGTCGGAGTCGGACCAGTCAGTGGCCGCCGACACCCGCCGCCGGTTGCTGGCCGACGCGCGGACCCGCGGTTCCCGGCTGGCCACCGCGCACCTGCATACCGGGTTCGTCCGCGTCTAGCCCTGCGGGAACGCGTTCCGGTAGTCGGCGTAGGCCACCTGGCCGTGCGGGCTCGCGTAGATCGCCGAGGCGACGGCCGGCGGGATCGGGGTCCAGTACGCGGGCATGGCCGCCGCGAGCTCCGGGTTCAGCGTGTACATGAGGATGAAGTTGACCAGCCACAGAGCCGGGGCCATCGACATGCCGACCGTCGTGGCGACACCGCCCTTGCGGTTCGTCACCAGCTGCGCGTCACCCGAGCGCTGCTGCGCGACATAGCCGTAGGCCGCCTCGATGAGGTAGGGCGAGCGGTAGAGCATGACCAGCGACCGGCCCGCGCCGTTGGCCAACGCCCACGTGTTGAGGTAACCGGTGGGGGTGAGCAGGTTGTTGATCTCCCGGGTCGGGGCCCCGTCGTGGGCGGGGCTCTCCAGGATGCCGTCCTGCGTCACGAAGAGGCCGTAGCTGCCGAGCACCGACGGGGTGATGACGCCGTTGACGTTCGAGAGGAGCGGCCGCCCCGTCGTGTTGGTGAGGATCGCCACGCTTCCGTCGACGAGCTTGGCGGCGTCCGTGCTGCCGCCGACACCGCCACCGGAGACGAAGGCGAGGTACTGCTGCTTCGTGAACGAGTACGCCTTGTTCAGCCCGAGCTGGGTGGCGATGGCGTCGGCCTTGGCCTGTCCGAGCGGTTGGTTGATCTGGCTGGGGCTCGTCGCGAGCGTCGGCGCCAGGCTCTCGTAGCGCGACGGCCCGGAGAACGGGACGGTGAACCCGGTGCCCGACCCGCCGCGCGCAGCGGCCGACGCGGTGGCGGCGCCGGCCGACGGGGCGCTCGCCAGCTGGAGGCCCGCCACCGCGAGCAGGCCGGCGACGGCGGCGACCGCCGCGGCGGGACGGAACCGACGAGGCCGGCGACGGGGGCAGCGTGGACGAGGTCATGAGCGATCCCTCCGAGCGGCGGCCGGGTGGACCGCGTCACGTCTCGACATCGAGACGAGCGATTCGTACCGCTGCCCATAGGCGGTGTCAAGGGCGAACGCCCCGAGGGGCGACGGCGGTGAGGTGACGTGGAGCGGGCGACGAGAATCGAACTCGCGTGTCCAGCTTGGGAAGCTGGCGCTCTACCATTGAGCTACGCCCGCGCGACCGGCAGCATAACGGATTCCCGACCGCGGGCCGCCCACCCGTGAGTCCCACGGAACTCGGCCGGGTCCACCCGAATCGCGTGTGAGTGGGCGAACTCCGAGGGGACTGCCCGGCTACTCTCGTGCCCGTGCTGCTCTCCGACCGCGACATCCGCGCCGAGATCGAGGGGGGCCGGGTCGTCCTCGACCCGTGGGAGCCGTCGATGCTCCAGCCGTCGAGCATCGACGTGCGGCTCGACAAGTACTTCCGGCTGTTCGACAACCACAAGTACCCCTACATCGACCCGGCCGAGGACCAGCCCGACCTGACCCGGCTCGTCGAGATCGCGTCCGGTGAGCCGCTGATCCTCCACCCCGGCGAGTTCGTCCTCGGCTCGATCCTCGAGACCGTCACCCTCCCGGACGACGTCGCGGCGCGCGTCGAGGGCAAGTCCAGCCTCGGACGGCTCGGCCTGCTCACCCACGCCACCGCCGGCTTCGTCGACCCCGGGTTCTCCGGTCACGTCACCCTCGAGCTGTCCAACGTCGCGACCCTGCCGATCAAGCTGTGGCCCGGGATGAAGGTCGGCCAGCTCTGCTTCTTCCGCCTCTCCAGCGCGGTCGAGAAGCCCTACGGCTCCGACGCCTACGGCTCCCACTACCAGGGCCAGCGCGGGCCCACCGCGAGCCGCAGCTACAAGAACTTCCACCGCACCGACGTCTGACCTCCCGGAACAGTGGCGGCATAGCAATCTCACAGGCTCGCCCTGTCGAATAGATGACGTGGCCGCAGACCTCCGATGGACCAGCCGACCTGACACGCCGACCGCGGTCGTGCTCGTGCTGCACGGTGGCCAGGACGCCAGCCAGCGCCCGGCGCGCTGGCACAACCTCGCCGTGCTGCGGATGGTCCCGATCGCCCACGCCATCGCCAGGGCCGGCGGTGGCTCCTTCGCCGTGGCCATGCTCCGGTATGCGGTCCGCGGCTGGAACGGGTCGGCCGCCAGCCCCGTCCCCGACGCCCGCGCGGCCCTGGACCGGATCGCCGAGGCATACCCCGGCGTCCCGATCGCCCTCGTCGGTCACTCGATGGGCGGCCGCGTGGCGCTCGCCCTCGCGGACGACCCCCGCGTCGTCGAGGTCGTGGGCCTGGCGCCCTGGGTCGTCGGCACCGACGGCCTCAAGGTCCACGAGAACCAGAAGCTGCTGCTCATCCACGGGGTGAGCGACCGGATGACGTCGGCCCAGGCCAGCCGCCGGGTCGTGGAGACGCTCCAGCAGCGCGGGCTCACCGCCAGCTTCGTCGGGCTCAAGGCCGCCGACCACGCCATGCTGCGCCGGGCCGGCACCTGGGACCACCTCGTCAGCGGCTACCTCGCCGGCACGCTGCCCACCCGGCGGGACCTCTCCGGAGCGCCCGAGCTGGACCGGCTGGGCGCGCAGGCCGGCGAGGAGAGCATCGTCACCGTTATCTGACGGAAGCCGGCGCCGAGACGCGGTTGTCACCCGTCTCGCCTAGGGTCGACGTCATGATTCGCTTCGACGACGTCTCGAAGCAGTACCCCGGTGGCACCACCGCGGTCGACCATCTGGACCTGGAGGCACCGACCGGTCAGATCACCGTTCTCGTCGGACCGTCCGGGTGTGGCAAGACCACCACGCTGCGCATGGTCAACCGGATGATCGAACCCACCTCCGGCACCATCTGGCTCGACGACCAGGACACCGGGACGATGGACGCCGCCGAGATGCGGCGCGGCATCGGCTACGTCATCCAGCACGCCGGCCTCTTCCCACACCGCACGGTGCTCGACAACGTCGGCACGGTGCCGGAGCTGCTCGGCTGGGACAAGAAGCGGACCCGCGACCGCTCGATGGAGCTGCTCGAACGCGTCGGCCTCGACACGGCCTTCGCGAAGCGCTACCCGAGCCAGCTGTCCGGCGGCCAGCAGCAGCGCGTCGGCGTCGCCCGCGCGCTCGCGGCCGACCCCCCGGTGATGCTCATGGACGAGCCGTTCTCGGCGGTCGACCCCATCGTCCGCGACCAGCTCCAGGACGAGCTGCTGGGCCTGCAGGGCGAGCTCGGCAAGACGATCCTCTTCGTCACCCACGACATCGACGAGGCGATCAAGCTCGGCGACCAGGTCGCCGTCCTGCGCGTCGGCGGCGTCCTCGCCCAGCTGGCCGATCCCGCATACCTGCTCGCGCACCCGGTCGACGACTTCGTGGCCGGCTTCGTCGGTCGCGACCGCGGCTACCGGGCGCTCGGCTTCCACGACACCCCGGACCTCCGGCTCACGACCGAGCCCACCATCGGGCTGGGGGCCACCCCCGACGAGGCCAAGAGCGCCAGCAGCGACGGCTGGCTGCTGGTCGTCGACGACGACCGCAAGCCGTTGGGCTGGGTCGAGCCGCACCGGCTGGGCCGGGCCATCGACCGGGAGATGCTCCACCGCGGCGGCACCGTCGCCCGCGTCCACGGTCCGCTGCGGGCGGTGCTCGACGCGGCCCTGTCGTCGCCCTCGCGCCGCGGCGTCCTCGTCGACGAGGAGGGCGCCCTGGCCGGCACCGTCCGCGCCGACCAGGTCCTCACCGTCATCGAGAACACCGAGCGACCCGACGAGGCGGCCGACGACCGCTACCAGCGGCAGGACGTGTCATGACCTGGGTCGCCGACCACCTCGGCGACATCCTCGGGTATGCCTGGCAGCACACCCTGCTCGCCGGCATCCCCCTGGTCGTCGGGCTCCTCCTCGCGCTGCCGCTCGGCTGGGTGGCCCGGCGCTACACGCGGCTCTACGGGGTCATCATCGCGGGCAGCGGGTTGCTCTACACGATCCCCAGCCTGGCGCTGTTCATCCTCATGCCGCTCATCCTCGGCACCCGGATCCTCGACACCCTCAACGTCTTCGTCGCCATGACGCTCTACACGCTGGCCCTGCTGGTCCGCACCGTCGCGGACGGCCTGGGCGCGGTGCCCGACTCGACGCGTCAGGCGGCGATCGCCATGGGCTTCACCGGTATGCGCCGGCTGCTGCGGGTCGACCTGCCGCTGGCCATCCCGGTCATCGCCGCGGGCCTGCGGGTGGCCGCCGTGAGCAACGTGAGCATCGTCAGCGTCGCCTCGCTCGTCGGCTTCCCGCAGCTGGGCTACTACCTCACCGACGGCTACCAGCGGACGTTCCCCACCGAGATCGCCGTGGGCATCGTCGGCTGCGTGCTCCTGGCCCTCATCTTCGACACCGTGATCCGCGCCGGCGCCTGGGCGGTCACGCCCTGGCAGCGCGTGGCGAGGGGGTGACGCCGTGCTGAACGGTATCGGCGCCTGGTTGACCGACCCCGCCCACTGGTCGGGTCCGAACGGCATCCCGCAACGGGTCCTCGAGCACCTCATCTACTCGGGGATCAGCCTCGCCATCGCCGCCCTCATCGCCATCCCGCTCGGCATCGTGGTCGGCCACTCCGGGCGGGCCAAGTGGACGGTGTCGCTGGCCAACTCGCTGCGGGCCGTGCCCAGCCTCGGCCTGCTGTTCGCCGTGGCCCTCTGGCTCGGACCGAAGATCGCCAGCAACCTCGCCTACGTCATCCCCAGCGTCATCGTCCTCGTGCTGCTCGCCGTGCCGCCGATCCTCTCCGGCACCTACGCCGGCATCCAGGGCGTCGACCCGGCGGCCCGCGACGCGGCCAAGGGCATGGGCATGACCGGGAGCGAGGTGCTGCGCAAGGTGGAGCTGCCGTGCGCCCTGCCGCTGCTGCTGTCGGGGGTCCGCAGCGCCACGCTCCAGGTCATCGCCACCGCGACCATCGCCGCCTCGATCAGCCTCGGCGGCCTCGGGCGCTACCTCATCGACGGCCTCAGCGTGAGCGACTACGCCCAGATGGCGAGCGGCGCCATCCTCGTCGCCGTGCTGGCCCTGGCCATGGACGGCATCCTCTCGCTCGTCCAGCGGGTCGCAGTTTCCCCGGGACTCACCGGGAAGTTCAGGAACACCGAGGACAGCCGGGCGGTTGTCCTCACCACGGCCCGCGGCGACGCCGCGGAACCCGCCTCTCCCACCGACCGTGCCGACGACCAGAGAGAAGCACTCGTATGAAGCGCACGATCCTCATGACCGGAGCGACCGCGATAGCCGCGCTCGCCCTCGCCGCGTGCGGCGCCAACAACAACCCGACCGCTCCCGCGGGGGGTGGTGGCGGCAGCACCGGTTCCTCCGGTGGTGGCGGCAGCATCACCGTCGGATCCGCCGACTTCTCGGAGTCGCAGGTGCTGGGCGAGATCTACGCCGGTGCCATCAAGGCCAAGGGCGTCTCGGTCACGACCAAGCCCAACATCGGTAGCCGCGACGTCTACATCAAGGCGCTCCAGGACGGTTCCATCGACATCGTCCCCGAGTACACCGGCTCGCTGCTGACGTTCCTCAAGGGCACGGCCCCGAGCCAGGACCCGGACGCCATCTACTCGACGCTGAAGACGACCCTGCCGGCGACCCTCGTGGTCCTCGACAAGTCGACCGCGGAGGACAAGAACTCCATGGTCGTCACCAAGGACACCGCGGCCAAGTTCTCACTGAAGTCCATCGCCGACCTCGCAGCCCACCAGGCCGACATCACGGTGGCGGCGCCGCCGGAGTTCCAGAGCCGGCAGCAGGGCCTCGTCGGCCTGAAGTCCGACTACGCCTTCACGCCGGCCAACTTCCTGCCGCTGAAGGGTGCCGCGATCGTCAACGCGCTCACCAACGGCCAGGCGCAGGCGGCCAACATCTTCAGCACCGACCCGTCGATCTCCTCCAACGGGTTCGTCACGCTGGACGACCCGAAGCTGCTGTTCGGTTCCGACAACGTCGTGCCGCTGGTGCGCAAGGACAAGGTCAACGACACCATCACCGCGGCGCTCAACGCGGTGTCCGCCAAGATCGACACCGCGACGCTGACCGACCTGGTCAAGCAGGTCGACGTCGACAAGAAGGACGCCTCCGCCGTGGCCAAGGACTTCCTGTCCAAGAACGGCCTGGGCGGCTGACCGACTGGGTCCTGCACCTCGACCTCGACCAGTTCGTGGCCGCGGTCGAGGTGCTGCGGGACCCGTCGCTGGTCGGCAAGCCCGTCGTCGTCGGCGGCCGAGGCGACCCCACCCTGCGTGGGGTCGTCTCCACCGCGTCCTACGAGGCCCGTGAGCTGGGCGTCGGGTCCGGTATGCCGCTGCGCACCGCCGTGCGCAAGGCGCCGGACGCGGTCTTCCTCCCCGTCGACGGCCCGCTCTACGACGAGGCGTCGGCCGGCGTGATGGCGGTGCTGCGGTCGTTCGGCCCGACCGACGGCGCCGTCGTCGAGGTGCTCGGCTGGGACGAGGCGTTCATCGGCGTGACCACCGACGACCCGGAGGGCCTGGCCCGCCGCATCCAGGCCGCCGTGCTGGAGCAGACCCGGCTGCACTGCTCGATCGGCATCGGCCAGACCAAGGTGATGGCCAAGACGGCAACGGGGTTCGGCAAGCCGCAGGGGATCTACACCATCACCGCCGACACCTGGTACGAGATCATGGGCCACCGGCCGACCGACGCGCTCTGGGGCGTCGGGCGCAAGACCGCGGCCAAGCTGTCCGAGCTCGGCATCCGGACGGTCTCCGAGCTGGCCCTCTCCGAGGCCGAGCCCCTGGTGGCTCGCCTCGGGCCCACGATGGGGCCGTGGTACCGCCGCATCGCGCGCGGCGGGGACCGGTCAGCGGTCACCGCGACGCCGTGGGTGGCCCGCGGCCACGGCCGGGAGACGACGTTCCAGACCAACCTCGGCGACTGGGCCGAGGTGGCGCAGGAGGTCCGCGCCCTCACCGCCCGGGTGCTCGACGACATCCTCGCCGAGGGCCGGCCGGCGGTCCGGGTCGGTCTGAAGGTGCGCTACGTCCCGTTCACCACGCGTACCGCGTCGGCCCCGTTGCCGGCTCCGACCGTCGACCTCGACGGAGCTCCAGGACGCGGCGGTCGCCCTGCTGAGCCGCTTCGACGAGCGGCGGTCGGTGCGACTCCTCGGCGTCCGCCTCGAGATGCAGCCCCCCGACGGGGGCTACGCGCGCTGACCGGAGGCGACGGGAGAGCCGGGGGTCTCGAGCCGGACGGCGGCGAGCAGCATCTGGGCCACGTCGACCACCTGGACCTCCTCGCGGGCCGTGCCGTCGGCCTGCGCGGAGCTGAGCCCGTCGCTGAGCATGACCTTGCAGAACGGGCAGCCGATGGCGATCCGGTCGGCGCCGGTCGCGACGGCCTCCTCGGTGCGGTTGGTGTTGATCCGCGTGCCGAGCTTCTCCTCCATCCACATGCGGGCCCCGCCGGCGCCGCAGCAGAACGACTTCTCGCCCGAGCGAGCCATCTCGCGGACCTCGACGCCGGGCAGCGCCCCGAGCAGCTCGCGCGGCGGCGCATACACGCCGTTGTGCCGGCCGAGGTAGCAGGGGTCGTGGTAGGTGACCGACGGTGCCGTCGACGCCGCGCCCTGCGACGACGCGTCGCCCGGACGCGAGACGGGGACGAGCCGCTTGTCGCGGACCAGCCGGTTCAGCAGCTGGGTGTGGTGGACGACCTCGTAGGTGCCACCGACCTGGGGGTACTCGTTCTTCAGGGTGTTGAAGCAGTGCGCGCAGGTGACGACGATCTTCGTCGCGCCGGCCTCGTTGAGGGTCTCGACGTTCTGCTGCGCGAGCATCTGGAACAGGAACTCGTTGCCCGCCCGCCGGGCCGGGTCGCCGGTGCAGCCCTCGCCGTCGCCGAGGACCGCGAACGACACCCCGGCGGTATGCAGCAGCTCGGCCACCGCGCGGGTGGTCCGCTTGGCCCGGTCCTCCAGGGCGCCGGCGCAGCCGACCCAGAACAGGTAGTCGACCTCGGTGAGCGACTCGACGTCCGCGCCGACGACCGGCACGTCGAACGGCAGGTCCTTGGCCCAGTCGAGCCGCATCCGCGGCGCCATGCCCCACGGGTTCGAGTTCTTCTCGAGGTTCTTGAACAGCCCGTTCAGCTCCGCGGGGAACGCCGACTCGATGAGCACCTGGTAGCGGCGCATGTCGACGATCTCGTCGACGTGCTCGATGTCGACGGGGCACTGCTCGACGCAGGCGCCGCAGGTGGTGCAGGACCACAGCACGTCCTCGTCGATGACGGCGTCGGGGCCGTGCGGGTTGTAGGCGCCGAGCGGAGCGTCCGCCGCATACCCCGTCTTCCCGACGAGGGACCCGACCTCCGCCGCGGCCCGGGACTCCGCCGAGACCTCGGCGCGCTCCTCCTCGGTGGCCAGCAGCCACGGCGCCTTGGCGTAGGCGTGGTCGCGCAGGCCCATGATGAGCAGCTTGGGCGAGAGCGGCTTGTCGGTGTTCCACGCGGGGCACTGCGACTGGCAGCGCCCACACTCGGTGCAGGTGGTGAAGTCGAGCAGGCCCTTCCAGGTGAAGTCCTCGACCTTGCCGACGCCGAGGGCGGCGTCCTCGTCGAGGTCCTCGATCTGCTCGAAGTCGATCGGCTGGCCCCCGACCCTGATCGGCTGCAGCGCGCCGAGCGAGGTGCGGCCGTCGGCGTGGCGCTTGGTCCAGATGTTGGGGAACGCGAGGAACCGGTGCCACGCGACGCCCATCGTCGGGGTGAGCGAGATGGTGATCATCCACGCGAACGAGATGAGGATCTTCACCGCCGCGACGGCGACGATCCACGTCTCCAGCGCCTCGACCGACAGGCCGGAGAACAGGGTGCCGAGCCACCCGGTCAGCGGGAAGTGCAGCCAGTTGTCCTGGCCGGTGTCGAGCCGGCCGGCGAGCGCGTACTCCAGCCCCCGCAGGAGCCCGATGCACAGGGTCACGCCGAGGATGGTCAGCTCGACGTAGTAGGCCTGCCAGAACGTCGAGCCGTAGAACCGGGACCGCCGGCCGGCATCCGGAGCGTCACCGTCGGACCGCCGCGGACGTCGCAGCTGCCGGATGACGATGAGCGCGACGATGCCGATGAACCCGCCCACCGCGAAGATGTCGGTGACCCACTCGTAGGGCGGCCACGCGCCGATCAGCGGCAGGGCGAACTCCGGGTCCACCAGCTGCCCGAACGCGTTGATGAGCGTGAAGAACAGCACCCCGAACGAGACCATCGTGAACCAGTGGGCCACCGCCACCACCGGCAGCCGCGACATCCGGGTGTGCCCGAGGAACTCGCGGAACAGGGTCACCCACCGCTGGGCCTGGTGGTCGGTCCGGGACTCCGGCTGGCCCAGCCGGAACGTGCGGACGAAGCCGTTCACCGTCTGCGCGAACAGCGCGACGGCGGTGAGCGTCACGGCTCCGCAGACCACCAGGGCGACGATCTGGAGGGCGGTCATGGTGTCGGAGTCTACTGGCGGGTAAGCGCTCGCTCACTGCGCTGTGACGCTCGCCGCAGCGACCGTCCCACCGGTATGCCGGTGCTCAGGGCAGCTTGCCCTCGGGCGCCATTCCGGTCATGTCCGCGTGCAGCTTGCCGTCGCTGCCGCGGTGCACGGTCTCGGGAAGCTTCTCGGTCCGGCCGGGCATCGACGGCACCGAGCTGGTGCGCATCTGGTGGCTGACCGCCTTCATGGCGTCGCCGAGCTTCTCGGTGACGAAGGGGGCCGCCTGCTGCTTGACCGCCTGGGTGGCGTCACCGACGCGGTGCTGCACCGGGTCCGACTGCCACAGCCGTGAGGCCTGGCCCTTGATCTGCTCGTAGCGCTTGCGACCGGCCCGCGCGCCGAGGACGTACCCGACGGCGGCTCCGAGGACGAATGCTGCCTTAGCCATGGCGTCACCCTACGCGGATCGACGGGGGTCCCGCCTGTCCGGAACCGGGAAGGCGATGTGAGACGACCTTGCTCTCGGATAACGTGGTCTTGGAGAATGTATAAGCAGACGTGTGCTCTAGCCCCGGAGTGCACCCCCAGTGCAAAGGCAGGCCCTCTCGTGCCCATCTACGACGACGTCACCCAGCTGATCGGCAACACCCCCCTGGTGCGGCTCAACCGGATCACCGACGGCGCGGCGGCGACCGTCGTGGCCAAGCTCGAGTTCTACAACCCGGCGAGCTCGGTCAAGGACCGCATCGGCGTGGCGATGATCGACGCCGCCGAGCGCTCCGGGCAGCTGAAGCCCGGTGGCACGATCGTCGAGGCGACCAGCGGCAACACCGGCATCGCCCTCGCCTTCGTCGGCGCGGCCCGCGGCTACAAGGTCGTCCTCACCATGCCGGAGACGATGAGCAAGGAGCGGCGCGCGCTGCTGCGGGCCTTCGGCGCCGAGCTGGTCCTCACCGACCCGGCCACGAGGGCATGAAGGGCGCCGTCGCGAAGGCCGAGGAGGTCGCCGCCGAGCGCCCGGGTGCCGTCCTGGCGCGCCAGTTCGCCAACGAGGCCAACCCCGAGATCCACCGCCAGACCACGGCCGAGGAGATCTGGAAGGACACCGACGGCCAGGTCGACATCGTCGTCGCCGGCATCGGCACCGGCGGCACCATCACCGGCGTCGGCCAGGTGCTGAAGGCCCGCAAGCCCGACGTCCAGATGATCGCCGTCGAGCCGGCGGAGTCGCCGATCCTCAACGGCGGCCAGCCCGGCCCGCACAAGATCCAGGGCATCGGCGCCAACTTCGTGCCGGAGATCCTCGACACCTCGATCTACGACGAGGTCATCGACGTCAACGCCGACACCTCGGTGCAGTGGGCCCGCCGGGCCGCCACCGAGGAGGGCCTGCTCGTCGGGCTGTCGTCCGGCGCCGCGCTCTCCGCCGCCGTCGAGGTCGGCCAAGCGCCCGGAGAACGACGGCAAGCTGATCGTCGTCATCATCCCGAGCTTCGGCGAGCGCTACCTGTCGACGATCCTCTACGAGGGCCTGCTCGACTGAGGCCTGGTCGTCGGGGACCTCGGTATGCATGTGAACCGCTCGGCGCAGGACCGCGAGCGCCCGGCCCGACCCGTCGCGCGATGGGTCGGACGGGTCGCCGCGGTGCGCGCGGCCGCGCTGGAGGACGTCGACGCCGCGATGGCCCGCGACCCCGCGGCGCGAGGCCGGCTGGAGACGTTCCTCGCCTCGCCGGGACTGCACGCGGTCTGGTCGCACCGGCTGGCCCACCGGCTGTGGCAGCGGCCGGCGTACCGGGTTCCGGCCCGCGTCCTGTCGCAGGTCACCCGCTCGCTGACCGGCGTCGAGATCCACCCGGGCGCGACCATCGGGCGGCGGTTCTTCATCGACCACGCATGGGCGTCGTCATCGGCGAGACCGCCGAGGTCGGCGACGACGTCATGATCTACCACGGCGTGACGCTCGGCGGCCGGTCGATGGAGCGGGTCAAGCGGCACCCCACGGTCGGGGACGGCGTGACCATCGGTGCCGGCGCCCGGGTGCTCGGCGACATCACGATCGGTGGCGACGGCCAGATCGGGGCCAACGCCGTGGTCACCGGGACGTCCCGTCCGGGGCCGTCGCCGTCGGCATCCCGGCCCAGATCCGGCAACCGGTGCCGGGGCTCACCCCCGAGGAGCTCCTCGACGAGAGCCCCGCCATCTGGATCTGACACCCCGGCGCTTCGCTCCGATCTTCGCGGGGACCGTTCGTCAGCCGACGTCCGTCGCCACGCTCCACGGCGAGCCGAAGCAGACGAACGCCGCCGGCATGTCGACGTCGCCGTCCAGCGCCTCGGCCAGCGCGGTGGGGGAGTCGAGCCCGGCGGCCAGCAGCCGGTGGTAGCGCAGCATCGTCTCGTAGGCAGTCGTGTCGTCGACCCGGGAGACCGAGCTCACCACGCTCGTGGCGCCGATGCTCAGCAGCGCCGCGGTGAGACCCAGCACCTCCCCGGCGGCGCGCGGGGTGATGAGGCCCAGGTCGCACGCCGACAGGACGATGTGCCCGGCGACCGGCTCGTCGGGGGGCACGTCGTAGGCGTAGAGCGGCCCGTCGGACATCCGGATGCTGGAGAACAACGGGTTGTCCTGGTTGTGCTGGCCGTGGGCGGCGATGTGGACGAGGTCGCTGGACACCAGCGCCTGCGCCAGCGCGGTCGCCGTCCCGTGCTCGCTGTCGGCGGCGACCGCCCCCGGCCAGGTGGCGGCGACGCCCGCGACCTCCGGTCCGGAGAGCGCCAGGCCCGGGCCGGCCAGCGCGCTGACCCGCGGCGCGCTCAAGGGTGCCGTCTGGCCGCGCAGCCAGCTGGTCCCGGACAGGGCGACGGTCGTGGCCCGGCCGACCCGCCGGGGGAGCAGCGACCACGGAGCGGTGGCCAGGGTGCGCGAGGGGATGACGAGGAGCGGTCCGGCGTCAGTGAGCGCGTCGGGGAGGACCAGCCGGTCGAGCTTGTCGAGGTCGTGGGCCAGCGAGCTCGACACGGCCTGGCGCAGCGGCGGCGGCAGCATGCGCCCGGCCAGCGCGTCCAGGTCGGCGCGGACGCGGGTCATCAGCGCGGCGACCTCGGACCACGGCCCCAGCGTGACCACGCGGGGGCGGCCCCGGCGCACGGTGACGGCGCTGAGGCGGTGGTCGATGACGAAGTAGGCGACCGCGTCGGTGTCCAGCCGGTCGAGCGCCGGCTGCAGGTCGGCGAGCGTGCCGTAGCGCTCGGCGCGTCCGCCGGCCTGCAACGTCCACTCCCGTTCGCGCACCGCTCGTTCGAAGGCCCGCTGGCGCCGGCGCAGATGCTCGACCGGTCGGCCGGGAGGACTGTGGCGGATGTCCTCGGTGGTGATCCGCAGGTCGGCCAGCAGGTCGGCCAGCTGCTCGTCGCGCGGCGGCCGGACGGCGGTGCGCCGGTGGGACATCGCGCGCCAGCGCTCCAGGGAGTCGAACACCGAGCCGGGCCGAGCCGCTCTCCAGCGCCATCCGCAGGTCGAGCTCGGCCAGCCGGCCACCGTGGACCGCCATCGCGGTGCGCAGGTCGAGGCTGTGGTGCCGGGCCTGCTGGTTGGCCAGCGTGCGTGAGCCCGGTCCGGAGCTCCCGACGGGCGGTCTTGACGTCCCCTGCGGCGCGGGCCACCCCGGCGCGGACCAGGTGGTGGTGCAGCCGGCTGCTCAACGGGTCGGTCGAGCCGGTACGCGTCGACCTGCTCGAGCAGCGTCGCCGCCTCGTCGACGTGCCCGAGGGCGAGGTTGGCCTCGGCCGCGATGAGGGCGAGCTGCCGGTCCATCGTCGTCGCGTCCGAGACCGCGACGGCGTTGCGGATCTCCCGGGCCACCCGGGCCGGGCCGCCCTTGGCGTCGAGGTATGCCTGCCATCGGGTGACGTCGGCGCGCGCCTGCCAGCCCACGCTCTGCCGCCGCCGGAAGTCGCGCCGGGCCCGGGTCGAGTGCGTCTTGGCCAGCGTCCAGTCGCCCTGGAGCAGGGCGACCTCGGCCCGCGCCAGCTCGGCCTCGGCCCGGTCCTGGTTCGCCCGCTCGCGCCGCAGCAGCTCGGTTGCGCTCGCCAGCGCCTGGTCGGCCTCCTCGAGCAGGCCGGCCTCCATCAGCACCCGGGCGCGGTCGAGGAACCAGACGCTGCGCGAGACGTCGGTGTCGAGCGCGTCGGCCAGCGCGAAGGCGCGCAACGCGGCCGGGATGTCACCGGCGAGGAACTCCGCGTAGCCGAGGTTGTGCTGCGCCTTGAACTCCTGCCGCGTCATCCCCAGCTCGGCGGCCAGCCGCGCGCTCGCCGACAGGTCCGTGCGCGCCGCACGCAGGTCACGGCGCAGCAGGTGCACCGCGCCGCGGTTGAGCAGCACCGTCGGGCGGTCGTCGGGGTCCAGGTCGGCGAGCAGGGCGACCGCCGCGTCGAAGTCGGCGAGCGCCTCGTCGAGCCGACCGCTCCGCAGCGCGATCAGCCCACGCAGCTCGTGGACGAGGGCGTCGAGGTCCCGCTGGTCGCCGGCGGCGGCCGCTTCGGCGGCGGCACCGGCCGCCGAGGCCCCTCGCTCCAGCCCGTGGACCTCGAACTCGGAGAAGGCGTGCGTGATGAGCAGCCGGGCTCTCGCGTGCAGCCACTCGGGACTCGTGCCCGGCTGCTGGCCGAGCAGCGTGAGGCCACGCTGGACGAGCTGCGCACCCCGGACCGGGTGCCCGGAGGCGTTCGCGGTCTTCGCGTCGCGACGAAGCTTGTCGACCCTGGACAGCAGGTCATCACGTGGTGGCGTGGGCCCTCCTGCTGCGCTCGACCGGTGCGGACGCGGGCACGTCCTTCCCGGCTGGTACCCGGCTAGTACAGCACCGCTCAGAGCTCGATGGCGGGGGTGATCACCCGATTCCCAGGTTCGCCGTCGGTGCTGCGGACGGAGGACGAACTGGGCCAGCCCGCGGGCGACGTCCTCGAACACGAACCGGCCGTCCTCGTCCGCGACCGTGTGGTGGGTCAGCTCGCCGACCCGCAGCTCCACCTCGAGGCCGCCGCCGGGTGAGGCCCACCCGTCCAGCCGCACCCGGCCGGTGGGGAGCGGTGTGATGGTCACCATCGTCGTCAGGGTCTCGCTGGTGAAGGTGACCGTCTGGGCCTTGAGCAGGTCCTCGGAACGGGCCGGGGCGAGCTCGGAGACCGCCTCGCGCTGGAGCCGGGCGACCTCCGCCTCGAGGTCGTCGAGCGTGATGGCGAACTTCACCCGGTCGAGCAGGCTGGGCGGCACCGGGTCACCGACCTCGTAGATGCCCCGCATCACCTCGAGCAGGTGCGCGTCGGCGTCGTCGACCGGCATCGCCGCAAGGCGGTCCAGCTCCTCGAGCTGCCCTGGGTGGTTGCGTCGTCGGTCATGAGATCCCCCAGTGTGGGTCGGCGTCGAGCAGAAGTCGGAGCTTGGCCAGGCACCGGCCGCGGGTGGGACCGATGCTCCCGACCGGCATACCGAGGGCCTGGGCCACGGATGCGTAGTCGGGCCGGTCCGAGAAGGCGACGACGCGCAGGAGGCTGCGGCAGCGCTCGGACAGCGACTCGATGTGCCGCCAGATGACGCGGCCCTCGGCGGAGGCCAGGGCGGCGCTCTCGGGCCCGTCCATGGCGAGGTCCGCGACGGTCTCGGCGTCGTCGGCCTCCGGCATGGGCTGCGAGCGGCGGGCGTCCTTGACCACGCGCCAGCTCTCGCGCTTGGCGGTGACGATGAGCCACGCGAGGACCGCCCGCGGGTCCTGGATGGAGTCGGCGTGGTGGACCAGCCGCAGCCACGTCGTCTGCACGACGTCCTCGGCCTGGTCGTAGCCGACCCGCTGCGCGCGCACGGTGTGCCAGAGCAGCGGGGTCAGCAGGTCGACGAGCTCGGCCAGCCGGTGCCGGTCGCCGGCCTGGTAGGCGGCGAAGGTGGTACCGGCTCGGCCGGCGAGCGTCTCGGTGGGCATGTCCGACGCCGTCATGAGGATGGTCGCTTCCACTCGATCGTCTCCGCCAACGCGGTCCAGCCGCGCCCACCATGCTGGCAGGTGTGACGTCGTCGAGGGTGTCCTGGGCCGCGAGGCTGGCGGCGATCTCACCGGCGAGCACCGGAGCGGCGAACGAGGTGCCGCTCCAGACGCCGAAACCGCCGGCGAAGTCGTCGCGGTCGACCGACTCGCCACCGTCGGGCGTGACGATGTCGGGTTGCGTGCTGCCGTCGAACGTCGTCGGCAAGCGTGCTCACCACGTTGGCCCCGGGCCGGTAGCAGCTCACCCAGTCGCCCGAGTTGGAGAAGAGCGCGCGCGAGCCGTTGGGGTTGAGGGCGCCGACACTGACCAGGGGGACCCGGTCGACCGGCTGGTCCCGTCCCTCGTCGCGGGACGCGAAGCCCGCCGGGAAGAACGGCGTCGTCGTGTGGTCGTTCCCCGCCGCGGTCACCACGGCGACGCCGAGCGCCGCGAAGGAGCGCAGGGTCCCGGCCAGGACGCTGCTGTAGCGGACGTCGTCGGGGTCCTCGTGGTAGTACCCGAGCGACAGCGACAGCACGTCGACGACCTCGTCGAGCGTCCCGTTCGCCTGGGCCTGCGCCTGACGCACGAGGAGCTTGTTGAGGGCGATGCAGAGCTGGTGCTCCTCGACGACGCCGTCGCTCGGCATCACCCGGATGGCCAGCACCGTGGCGTCGGGACAGGTCTGTCGGATGATCCCGGCGATGAACGTCCCGTGCCCGGACTCCCGGTCGAGCAGGCCGAGCTGGGGCTGCAGGACGATGCCGGTGATCTCGGGGTCGGGGACGTCGTCACCCACGCCGATGGGCTGCCCGTTGACGGTGGCGCCGAGCGTCGCGTGGTCGCGGCCGAGCCAGCCGTGCTTGCCCAGGCCGGTGTCGAGCACGGCGACCACGGGACGGCGTCCCGTCCGCCGGCTGCGCTCGGGGACCGGGGGCCGCCCCAGCCAGGTCACCGGCACCCGCCCGGCCACGGAGGGCCCGTCGACGTAGGGGGCACCGAAGGCCGGGCCGTCGATGTACGGAGCGCCGAAGGCCGGCCCGTCGATGTACGGCGTGCCGCTCAGGCTGGGCCCGTCGATGTAGGGCGCACCGTGCAGCCCGACGCCGGCCAGGGTCACCAGGTGGTTGAGCCCGACCTTGAGGGTGTCGTCGTCGCCGGCCAGCTCGCGGTACTTGCGGATCGTGCCGTACGCGTCGGCCAGGCTCGCCGAGCTGGTGGTCTTGGGGACGATCGTGAACCGGGTGACCCACCGCTTGGTCATCTGCTCGAGCGCCGCGCCGCTCAGCTGGGCGACGTACTCGTCGCGCTTCCGCTCGGCCGAGCGCGAGGTGCCGATCTCGTGGCCGGTGGCCGTCGCCGCCTCGACGAGGGCGTCGACCGCACCCTGGTCACCGGAGCCCTGGACGAGGAGCTGGTTGTGCACGAACGCCGTGGGCTGCAGCGGGCGGCTGCCGGTCGCCGCCGTGTCGGGGTCGAGGATGGCACCGCGGTAGCGCTGGAGGCTGGAGCGGGGGACGCGGGGGACGGGTCCTCGTTCGACGGGGCGCTGCGGGTAGGCCATGGGTCGCTTCCTCGGGTCCGGTGGTGAAGAGATTCGGGGTTCAGGCGCAGGGAGCAGTGGCCACCGTCCCTGATACGACGCCCAACCGTGACGCCGATCACACCCCGCCCCGCAGAAATCATCTCGCTCCGACGTATCTGGCGTCGAGGGGCGCACTCCTCAGGGGTGTTCGCACGGATCGGGGCCCGTTCGGACGCCCTGCGTCGCAGGGGGCGACTCATTGCAGGGGTATGGGGCCGGCGGGCCGACAACCGACCACCTTCTCGAAGGTGCGGGCCCGCCGGCCTCCTCTGTTAGAACGGTGCGGTGACGGACGAGCGGGTGGATGCGACGCCGTGGTTCCGGGCGGTCGCCGTCGCCGAAGACCTCGACGACCGGCTCTCGCTGGCCTGGGTCGTCGACACCGACGTCGCGCACGACCTGGTGCCGGACGCGAGCGTCGACGTCATCTGGCTGCCCGACGGCACCGTCCGGGTCTGTGGTCCCGAGGTCGAGGGGTGGACGTTCCGACCGCTCGAGGGCCTCGAGCGTACGACCGCGGTCGGGGTGCGGTTCCGGCCGGGCCACGCCGCTCCGGTCCTCGCGACCGCCATGGACGAGATCCGGGACCAGCGCGTCCTCGCGGAGGACCTCCTCGGCGCCGACGGCCGCCGGCTGGCGGAGGAGCTCGGTGAGCTCCCCGACGGCACCCCGCCCGGACGTCGGGTCGAGGTGATCGAGGAGCACATCCGGCGGTGGGTCGCCGAGGGTTCGGCGGTCGACCCGGTCGCCGACCACGTCGCCGGCTCGTTGGCCGAGGACCCGGCCCGACGGGTGGAGGGTCTGCGTCGTGAGGTCGACCTCAGCGAGCGCCAGCTGTTGCGCCGCTGCACCGTCGCCTTCGGCTACGGCCCGGCGACGTTGCGCCGCATCCTGCGGCTCCAGCGCTTCCTCGCGCTCGCCGGCGCGCATACCGGGCGCACCATCGCCGACCTGGCCCACGAGGCGGGGTATGCGGACCAGCAGCACCTCGCGCGGGACGCCAAGGCCATCGCCCGGGCCACGCCGAGCGAGCTGGTCGAGGAGCGGGACCGGACCTGAGCAGCGTGTCCGATCCGTCCACGCCGACCGTCCGCCGACGCGGGAGGATGGCGGGCATGACCGGACTCATCGCCACCGCCAGCACCGTCGTCGACGCCGACCAGCAGGCGGTGTGGCGTGCCGTCACCGACCCCGCCGAGGTCAAGCAGTGGTTCTTCGGCACCGAGCTCGCCACGGACTGGCAGCCCGGCAGCCCCATCACGTGGAGCGGGGAGTACGAGGGCACGTCCTACGAGGACAAGGGCCAGGTGGTCGCCGTCGACGAGCCGAACCGGTTGGAGGTGACGCACTTCAGCCCGTTGAGCGGGCAGGAGGACCGCCCCGAGAACTACCACACCCTCGTCTACGCCCTCGAGCCCGACGGCCGGGGACCCGGGTGACCATCACCCAGGACAACAACGGCGACCAGGACGAGGCGGACCGCAACGCCGCCACGTGGACCCAGATGCTCGAGGGCCTGTCGAAGCACCTCGCCGGCGGCTGACCGCGGCCGGTTCGTGCGAGACTGCCGGTCAGCCGGGAGGGCTCGCATAGTGGCCTAGTGCGGCGGTCTTGAAAACCGCTATGGGTAACTCCCATCGTGGGTTCGAATCCCACGCCCTCCGCATGGGTCGAATGGTCTACAACGTCATCGCATCGCTCGACGGCTACGTCGACGACTCCGACGGGGGCTTCGCGTGGGCGATGCCCGACGAGGACGTCCATGGCTACGTCAACGACCTCATGCGGTCGGTCGGCACCCATCTCTACGGGCGCCGGCTCTACGCGGTGATGGCCGGGTGGCAGACCCTCGGCACGTCGCCGGACGAACCGGCGATCATGCGCGACTTCGGTGAGCTCTGGCGCGGCGCCGACAAGGTCGTCTACTCGACAACTCTCGAGGAGGTCACCACGCCGCGCACGACGCTCGAGCGCCGCTTCGACCCGGCGGCGGTGCGCCGGTCCGTGGCCGCCGACGACCGCGACACGCTCGTCGGCGGTCCTGGCCTGGCGACACACGCCCTGCGCCCGGTCTCGTCGACGAGATCGGCGTGGTCGTCGCGCCGGTGGTGGTGGGTGACGGCACCCCTTACCTGCCGTCCGGGCTCCGGGTCGACCTGCGGCTGATCGACGAACGCCGGTTCGACAACGGGTTCGTGGCGATGCGCTACGCGGTCGGCAGCTGAGGCGACAACCGCAACGTCAGCCCGCCCGGCGCGTCGGCCAGGGCCGGGTGACAGCATGGCGGGGTGAGCCGTCCCGTCGTCGACGTGACCGACGCGCAGCCCGCCGTACTCGTCCTGCGCGGGCGGGTGTTCGACGCGGGACGCCCGGCGGTGATGGCCATCGTCAACCGCACCACCGACTCCTTCTTCGCGGGCAACCGGCACGCCGACCTCGACTCCGCGCTGCTCGCGCTCGACGCGGCGGTCGAGCAGGGCGCCGACATCGTCGACGTCGGTGGGGTGCGGGCCGGCCAGGAGGGCGAGCCGGTGACCGCGGCCCAGGAGGTCGACCGCGTCCTGCCGTTCCTGGAGCGGGCCCGGGCCGCGTACCCCGACCTGGCGTTGAGCCTCGACACCTGGCGGTCCGAGGTCGCGCTAGCGGCGCGACACGTCGGCATCGACCTCGTCAACGACACCTGGGCCGGCCACGACCCCGACCTCGTGACCGTGGCCGCCGAGCTCGGCGCCGGTGTCGTCGTCTCGCACACCGGTGGCCTGCCGCCGCGCACCGACCCCGTCGACGTCAGCTACGGACCCGACCCGCTCGACGTCGTGCGCGACGTCGTCGCCACCCTCCAGCGCGGCGCCGCGGTCGCGCTCGCCGCCGGGGTGCCACGGGAGCGCATCCTCGTCGACCCGACCCTCGACTTCGGCAAGACCACCGCGCACTCGTTGCGGGTGCTTCGCCACACCGCGGACGTCGTCGCGCTCGGATTTCCCGTCCTGCAAGCGTTGTCCCGCAAGGATTTCATCGGTGAGAGCCTCGACCTGCCGGCCGACGAACGCCTCGAGGGAAGTCTTGCGGCGACCGCGATCGCCGGCTGGTTGGGCGCGACCGTCTTCCGCACCCACGACGTCCGCGCGACCCGTCGGGCCGTCGACATGGTGGCCACCGTCCGGGGTGATCGGGCACCGCTGCGGGCCGTCCGGGGCGTCGCCTCGGGACCCCGGAAAAGTCGCCGTTTCCGACCCGCCACACGAGCAGCGTCTCTGCTAGGTTTTCTGCCGGTTGCAGTTGCAGTTCCTCGCTCGTCGAAGAAGTCGGCCCGCTGCAGAGATGTGGCGGGCCTCGCTTGTCTCGGGGAGTCGGAGCGCGTTCCACACCAGGGCACGACGGCAGCCGGACGTGGGCGAGGTGCGCACGTCCTCGGCCAGACAGAAAGAAGTACGTACCCCATGGCTCAGGGCACCGTGAAGTGGTTCAACGCCGAAAAGGGTTTCGGATTCATTGCGCAGGACGGCGGCGGTCCCGACGTCTTCGTGCACTACTCCGCGATCCAGTCCAACGGCTACCGCTCCCTCGATGAGGCGCAGCGGGTCGAGTTCGAGGTCACCCAAGGACCCAAGGGTCCGCAGGCGGACGCGGTTCGTCCCCTCTGACCTGACGCCGGCCTACTCGGTCGACGTCGAGAACGGCCCCCGGACCACTGGTCCGGGGGCCGTTCTGCCGTGGGGTCGTGCCGGTGGGCTCAGCAGGCGCTGCGCACGTCCACCGCGCCGCCGGCCACCGTCGGGGTCGACGTGGGGCTGGACGTGGTGCTCTTGCCCGGGGTCCCCTTCGTCGAGGTCGGCGGTGCCGATGTGGTGGTCGACGGGGTCGCCGGGGCGGTCGCGGCGGGTTGATCGCGTCCTGCACCATCTCGCGCATCTTCGGGTAGTTGGGGTTCGCCGGGCTGATGTTGTCGGACGTGAAGGTCAGCGAGGTGATCGATGCCCTTCTGGATGCGCTGCACGAGGTCCACCCACGCCGGCAGCTGCGAGACGGGGATGTCGGTGGCGACGTTGTCCTTGGCGACCTGCGCCAGCTGCGGGTACTGGCGGCAGCATGTTCATCGGGTTGACCTGGTCCAGCACGGCACCGATGAGGCACCGCTGGCGCCGCATCCGCGAGAAGTCGTCCGACAGGAGGCGGGAGCGGGCGTACCAGAGGGCGTGGTAACCGTCGAGGGTCTGCCGACCGGGCTCGATCTACCCTCGATACCGGCCACCCCGCCGCTGCTCGTGTGGTACCCCTCGATCGGCAGTCGCTCGGTGACATTGACCGTCACGCCGCCCATGGCGTCGACGAGCTTCTGGAACCCGGCCAGGTCGATCACCGTCGAGTAGTCCACGTGCAGGCCGGTCACCTCGCCGATGACGTCGCGGATCGACGTCAGCCCGGGGTTGGGGTCGTTCTTGAACAGGTCCTTGTTCTCCTCGGCCAGCGACCAGATGCCGTTGATGAGGCACTCCTCCCCGGCCTTGGCGTTGGGGCAGTAGTACCCGTTCGGGTAGAGCTTGTGCAGCGGGTTGCTGGC
This sequence comes from uncultured Actinomycetota bacterium, assembly GCA_963770005.1. Classification (GTDB taxonomy): domain Bacteria; phylum Actinomycetota; class Actinomycetes; order Actinomycetales; family Dermatophilaceae; genus Lapillicoccus. The sequence continues at coordinate 190,957 of CAVYNX010000009.1, forward strand.
CGGGATCGGCGCCCGCTCCAGGCTCCGGGGGATGCTGATGAGCACGGCGTTACCGGTCTGCGGGTCGATGCTCACCTCGACCATCGAGTCGGTCCGCGTCCCCTCGCGGTCACTGCCGGCGTCCGACCCCAGGAGCAGCAGGTTGACGCGCCGGACGTCGGCCCAGGGGTCCGCCGCCTGGGCCTCGGGGGTCGCGGTCTGCAGGGCGGAGGGGGTGAGGCCGCCCACCGCCGGGCCGGTGAAGACGGTGCTGACGACGTCCCGCTGGATGAGGGAGTAGCGCACCACCTGGAACGCGGGGATGGCGACGATGAGGCAGACGAGCGCGGTGAACGCGCGCAGCCCCCAGGGGTTGGACCCGGTGACGCGGTCCGGCGCCGTGCCGAAGTGGGTGAGGATGATCGAGAACACCCAGACGAGCCCACCGACGACGGTCAGCCCCGCGATGGCGAGGAGCGCGTCCGGCCGCACCGCGACGTTGAGCGCGGTGGAGACGGCGCCCTTGGCCAGCACGAACAGGGACCCGACGACGACGATCGCCGCCACCAGCCCGAGCAGCAGCCAGCCCAGCCGGCGGTACCGCGTACCGAGGAGGCCGGCCCCGGGGATGAGCGCCAAGGCCGTGTGGATGACCGACCGGCGGGTCTGACGACGAACGTGCCGGCGGTGACGCGTCCGCGCTCCGACCGGGCGGACGTCAGTCTGCTCCGCCATGCCTACCTTCCCGCACGCAATTCGTCTCTCGGCGGGCGAGCATACCCGTCGAGTCTTGGTCCCCAGGTGAAGTACGGTTCGCCGCGCACAAAGGTTGCATGCCACGCTGTGGGATCGGCCACGTGCGGACCTCGCGTTTGGGGCAACCCTGCGGTCCCGGTAACCTGTGCTGGCTCACGGGAGCGAGCTGGAGGCGTCGCATAGTGGCCTAGTGCGCCCGCCTGCTAAGCGGGTTGGGGGTAACACCCCTCGCGGGTTCAAATCCCGCCGCCTCCGCGCTTCGAGCGCTCACCCGAGAACCCCAGGTCCGCCTGGGGTTCTCGGGTGCTCGTGCCCGTCACGCCCGCGAGCGGAAGATCCACGACCGCATCGCCGTGAACCGGGCCACGGTCGAGACCGCGTTGGCCGCGCCGACCACCGCGACCGTCGTCAACGTCGAGGCGTGCGGCCAGGCGACGGCGAGGAGCTCGAGCGCCACGCTGCTGCACGCCCAGGTGAGGGCGAACACCAGGAGCGCCTGCAGGTGCTGTCGGGCGAGCTGGTCGCGACCGCGGACCTGGAACGTCCAGAGCCGGTTGGCCGCCGTGTTGCCCACCGTCGAGACGACCAGGCCCACCAGGTTGGCCGGCTGGGTCCCGAGCGGTGCGGTGAGGAGGGCCAGGAGACCCAGGTGCACAACCGTGCTGGCGGCGCCGATGGCGGCGAAGCGGACCAGCTGGCCGCGCAGCCCCCGGTCGACGACGACGGTGTCCGGCGTGACCACGGCGACGGCCACGTCACACCGTCCCCGTCGTCGAGGAGCTCGACGCGCCCGAGGCGCCGGAGACCGGCTGGGTGAGGTCGTAGAACGTGGTGCCGCCGATGGTCACCGGCGTGAAGCTCTGCTGCACCCACGTCGAGATCTGCGAGGAGACGTTGCTACCGCCGTTCTGGGCACCCCCGAAGCCGCCGCCGGCCAGGAAGTAGTGGATCTGCCCCGCCTGCACGTAGGCCTGGAACTGCGCCAACGTCGGGGACGGGTCACTGCCGTTGAAGCCGCCGATGGCCATGACCGGCAGCTGGCTGCCGAGCTGGAGGCCGGCCGCGCTCTGCGAGCCGATCGCCGCCGCGACCCACGTGTACTGGTCGGCGTCGGCCGCGAGGGCCGAGACGACCGCCGTGCTGGGCGTGGAGGCGTCGAGGAGGCCACCCATGCCGCCGCCCGCCCCGCGGCCCTGGGTCGCGCCGCCCGGAGCCTGACCCTGGGTCACGCCGCCGGGCGCCTGGCCGCCGCGCAGACCGCCGCCGCCCCCAGGACCGCCGGCGCCTCCTGCCACCGTCGGACCGGCATCGACGATCGACCCGGAGTGCCCGGTGGAGACGGTCTGGACCGAGTAGGCGGCGGGTCCGAGCAGCGAGGCGAACAGCGCCGCCCCCACCACCACGGGGATCGCCCGACGGTGCACCCGGCCGAGGACCAGGAAGCCGAGCGCGGCGGCCAGGCCGACGGCGAGGACGACGACGCGCAGCCACGCGTTCCACTCGACGGTGCGGGAGAGGAGCAGGAAGCCCCAGACCGAGGTCGCGGCGGTCGCCACGGCGAGCGTGATGGCGCCGAGGGCGCTGTCGCGTCGCTCCCAGGCCTCGGCGGCACCCATGCCGACGAGCGCGGCGATGGCCGGAGCCAGAGCGATCGTGTAGTACGCGTGGAAGATGCCGGCCATGAGCGAGAACGTCAGTCCGGTGACGAGCAGCCACGCGCCCCACGCGACGTAGGCGGCCCGCCGGAGGTCGGTGCGCGGCCGGCGGCCCCGGAAGTACAGGCCGGCGGCGAGCAGGATGAGGGCGGCGGGGATGAGCCACGAGATCTGCCCACCGATCTCGGCGTTGAACATCCGCCCGAGGCCGGTGGCGCCCCAGTTGCCGCCGGCGCCCCCGCCGCCGACCGACCCGGTCTCGTCACCGGTGATCCGGCCCAGCCCGTTGTAGCCGAAGGTCAGCTCGAGGAACGAGTTGTCCTGCGAGCCACCGATGTAGGGCCGCATGCTCGCCGGGAGCAGCTCGACGATGGCCACCCACCACCCGGCCGACAGCACGATGGAGAGGCCGCCGAGGACGACGTGCCAGATCCGCCTGGGCAGCGAGGTCTTCGCGGCGACGAGGTAGGCGAGGGCGAAGCCCGGGACGACGAGGAACGCCTGGAGGGTCTTGGTGAGGAACGCCAGGCCGATGAAGACGCCGACGACCATGAACCACTTCGGTGACGTCTTCTCGATCGACGTCATGGTCGCCCAGGCGGCCAGCACCATGAGGAACGTGAGCAGGGCGTCCGGGTTGTTGAACCGGAACATCAGGACCGCGACCGGCGTGAGCGCGAGCACCGCTCCGGCGAGGAGACCCGCCTTGGCGCCGAAGCCCTTCCGAACGGTGGCGTAGAGGACGCCGACGCTCGCGACGCCCATCGCGACCTGGGGCGCGAGGATCGCGAACGAGTTCAGGCCGAAGACCTTGACCGAGAGAGCCATGACCCACAGCGAGGCCGGTGGCTTGTCGACGGTGATGGAGTTGGCGGCGTCCGAGGAGCCGAAGAAGAAGGCCTGCCAGTCGGCCGAACCGGCCTGGACCGCAGCGGAGTAGAACGAGTTCGCCCACCCGCTCGCGGTGAGGTTGTAGAGGTAGAACGCCGCCGTGGCGATCAGCAGGCCGAGGAGGGCGGGACGCGCCCACGCCGGGTCGTCCGGCGACCCCAGCCAGAGCCGCTGCGCGCGACCGGCGCCCCGGGCGGGCACCGCGGCACCGGGCGACTCCAGCATTGAACGAGTCAGGGTCGTCGAGTTCATGACGACGACGATGCCGAGCGCGACTATGCGGTTCCTGTGACGGTTCCAGCACCTCGCGATGAGGCCGACAGCGGGCCCGCGACATCGCGTTGGAACTCGACCGACCGGCCCATGACGCGGTACCCGAGCCGTTCGTTGACGGCGATCATGTGGGCGTTGGAGGCCGCGTTCTGCGTGGTGACCCGTCCGAGGGCCGGTTCGGCGTCGCGCAGCCACCGCATCATGTCGGCCTTGACCAGGAGCCCGAGCCGATGGCCACGGTGCGCGCCGACGACGGTCGTGTCGTGCTGGTCGCCGAGGTGCGGCCGCTCGGTCTCGACGGCGACGACGGTATGCCCGGCGACCGCGCCGGTGTCCCGGTGCCGCGCCAGTACCCGGTAGAGCCGGTGTCCGCTCACGAGCTGGGCCTGCTCGTAGGCCCGGACCCGGTCGGCGTCGTAGACCTCGTCGTCGATGTCCAGGTCGTCCAGCGGCGCGTCGTTGATGGCGGACACGGTGTCGACGTACGCGTCCATCAGCTCCGTCGGCAGGGGTCCGGCGAGACGGACCAGCTCGTACTCGCGGGCGTGGGGCTCGGCCTCGTCGTACGCCGCCTGGACCGTCGCCGCCGACACCTCCGCGAAGTCGACCCGCCGGGTCATCATCACCGAGGCGACCGCATACCCGCGGGCCTCGGCGAACCGGCGTCCCGCCTCGGACTCGGGCCCGCCGGTGAAGAATCGCGTCCGTCCGGCCGCGGTCGCGACTCCCTCGACGTGGTCGTAGAACGCGGAGCCGATCCCCTGCCCGCGACGCTCGGGAACGACGCGGACCCCGACGAGTGCCGCGTTGAGGTTGTCGCGCGTGGGCAGGACCGCCCAGCCGGCGGCGACGAGGCTCCCGTCGGCGTCGCGGCCCAGGAAGAACAGCTCGGGGTCGCCATCCCAGCCGTGCGTGGCCAGGACCTGGACCTCGGCCGCGGGGACCCCCGGGTGCCAGGGCCGGTCGACGGCGTCGGCCCTGGCGAAGACCTCGCAGACCCGCTGGGCGTCTACCGGGTCGGCGGGGTCGATCGGGTCGATGCGCAGGCGGGCCATGTCGCCCAGGGTGATGGCCGGCCGGTGGCGGGGCCAGCGAATTAGCTCAGGCGGGCAGGTGCACGGTGAAGGTCGTGTCGCCGGGCTGGCTGTCGAGGGACACCGAGCCACCATGGGCCTGGGCCACCGCCGCGACGATGGAGAGCCCGAGACCGGTGCTCCCGGCGGCGCGGTTGCGGGAGCTGTCACCGCGGGCGAACCGCTGGAACACGTCCGGCTGCAGCTCGGGCGGCACGCCGGGACCGTTGTCGCGGACGCTCAGCAGGACCTCGTCCGCCGTCGCGCACGATGCTGGTGCGCACGACGGTGCCCGGCAGGGTGTGCGTCCGGGCGTTGCCGAGCAGGTTGGCGACGATCTGGTGCAACCGGGCCGGGTCGCCCTCGACCTCCACCGGCTCGTCCGGCAGGTCGAGCTGCCAGGTGTGTGCCGGCGAGGCGGCGTGGGCGTCGCTGACCGCGTTCACGACCATCTCGGTGAGGTCGACGGTCTCGTGGTCCAGCGGCCGGCCCGCGTCGAGACGCGCGAGGAGCAGCAGGTCGTCGACCAGCGCCGTCATCCGGATGGCCTCGGACTCGACCCGGCCGATGGCGTGGGCGACGCCGACCGGGACCGGCTCCTGCTCGCGGCGGGTCAGCTCCGCATACCCGCGGATGGAGGCGAGCGGCGTCCGCAGCTCGTGGCTGGCGTCGGCGACGAACTGGCGGACCCGTTCCTCACTCTTCTGGCGCTCGTTGAACGCGTGGTCGATGTGGTCGAGCATCTCGTTGAGGGCCGCGCCGACCTGGCCGACCTCGGTCCCGGTGTCGGTGTCCTCGGCCGGGACCCGCTCGACGATGTCGACCTTGCCCTCCGAGAGGGGCAGCTGGGCGACGCGGGTCGCGGTCGCGGCCACCCGGTCGAGGGGCCGCAGGTTTCGCCGGACCAGCCACATCCCGCCGATCCCCACGACGACGAGGCCGAGCAGCACCCCGCCGGCGACGGCGAGCCCCGTGTTGAGGATGGTCGCGTTCTGCTTCGCCAGGGGAAGGCCGACGACGACGACCGCCGGGTAGGACGGGCTGCCGGGGGACGACAGCGTGGCCTGCTGCGCCATGACGCGGTAGGAGCCGAGGTCCGCCAGCTGGATGGTCGCGGGGTTCGGGCCGAGGCCGGCGGTCGAGAGCGTCGCGAGCACGTCGTCGCTGAGCTTCTCGGTCCCGCTCCCCGGGTCCCGGCCCTGCGCGTAGCCCTGGGAGACGAACGAGCCGTCGAGGCTGAGGGCGGCCGTGAGTCCCTGGTCGCCCGGACCGCCGCGGCCGGCTGTGGGTATGCCGAAGCCACGGATCCGGTTGATCGACCCCATGAGCTGTTGGTCGGTCTGGCTCGTCAGCACCTGACGCAGGAAGAGCACCGTCGCGGCACCGGTGACGACGCTGACGACGGTGAAGAGGATGAGCATCGAGGCGACGAGCTTGCTCCGGAGGGTCCAGGAGCCGGGTGACGCCCAGCGCGGACGCGCCCGGGGCGCAGGGTGCGATGCCGCAGGGTCCGGCGCCGCGGCGGGCGTCGTCTGCGGGGGCGCGGCGTCGAGTCGCTCAGCCGGCGGGCTTGAGGACATAGCCCACGCCTCGCATGGTGTGGATCATCGGCTCGCGGCCGGCGTCGATCTTCTTGCGCAGGTAGGAGATGTAGAGCTCGACGACGTTGGCCTGGCCGCCGAAGTCGTAGTTCCAGACCCGGTCGAGGATCTGCGCCTTGGACAGCACGCGCTTGGGGTTGCGCATGAGGTAGCGCAGCAGCTCGAACTCGGTCGCGGTGAGCTGCACCGGGGTGCCGCCGCGGGTGACCTCGTGGCTGTCCTCGTCGAGCGTCAGGTCGCCGACGACGATGACCGAGTCCTCCTCGTCCGCGGCGATGACGGCGGTCCGGCGCATGAGGGCGCGCAGCCGGGCGACGACCTCCTCCAGGCTGAACGGCTTGGTGACGTAGTCGTCGCCGCCCGCCGTGAGCCCCGCGATCCGGTCCTCGACCGCGTCACGGGCGGTGAGGAACAGCACCGGGATCCGCTGGTTGTGCTCGCGCATCCGGCGCAGCACCTCCATGCCGTCCATGTCCGGGAGCATCATGTCGAGGGCGACCGCGTCCGGCTCGAACTCGCGGGCCGCGCGGACCGCGGCCATGCCGCTGCCCGCCGACCGGACCTCCCAGCCCTCGTAGCGCAGGGCCATGCTCAACAGCTCGGTGAGGTTGTGCTCGTCGTCGACGACGAGCACCCGCGGCGCAGTGCCGTCGGGGCGCATGAGCTTCTGGGCGCGGGCGGGGAGCGTGGTCATGTCCTTACGGTGACTCGGCTGTCTTGGCGGCCGGTATGCCGATGCTATGCCTTTCCTGTGGACGCTCTGTGGTGCCGTGAGAGGCCGGGCCGACCATGCCGGACCCGAGCGTCGCCGCAGCCAGCGCAGCGATACCTCGGCCACAGGTTCGTCACAGCCGGGCGGCCGAACCTGACGTCGTGACCGCCCACCCGCCCGCGTCGCCGCCACCGGGGTTCACCACCCCTCCGGGACGGTCGTTCGCACCACCGTCCGACGTGCAGGACACCGTCCTCCAGGACGCCCCGGCCACGCCGGCGTCCGCTGTCGCCGCCCCACCGCGGTGGAGCGGCAAGCGGACCGCGGCCGTCGTCGCCGCCGCGCTCGCGCTGACCAGTGCCGGAGCGATCGCCGCGGCCGCGGCGACCCCGAACGGCGTGACCCCGCCGTCCGAGCAGCGCGCCGGCGGTGTCGGTCCGGGTGGGCCGAACCGGCAGTTCGGTCCCGGACAGCAGCAGGCACCGGGAGTACCGCCCGCCCCGGGGCAGCGGGGCTCCGGACCGGGACAGGGCCGCCCGGGCCGCTGACGTGCGGCGTCGTCCTCGATCCGCTCGCTCCGCATGGTGGGTCGAGCGCCGAACCCTGCTACGGTTGTCGTGGTTGCAGTGACAGTTCCTCGCTTGACGAAGTTCGGCCCGCCAACGCGGGCCTTCTTTTTGGCCCGGGCTCCCGCCCGACGCCGTTGGGGTCAGATCGCAGCCAGAGGGCGTACGAACCCGTAGGCCCCTCGCTAAATCAGGAAAGAGTTACCCCCATGGCACAAGGCACCGTGAAGTGGTTCAACGCCGAGAAGGGCTTCGGCTTCATCGCGCAGGACGGTGGCGGACCGGACGTGTTCGTTCACTACTCGGCCATCGAGTCGAACGGCTACCGTTCGCTCGACGAGGCCCAGCGCGTTGAGTTCGACATCACCCAGGGCCCGAAGGGCCCGCAGGCGGAGCGCGTTACCGCGGTCTGACCACCACGCCTTAGCCGACGCCCCCCGACCGATCCGGTCGGGGGGCGTCGTCATGCTCGGGTATGCGCTCAGCCGAGTCCCAGCCGGGCCTTCAGACCGTCGAGCTCGACCTGGAGCTGGACCGGCAACGAGTCGCCGATCTTGGCGAACCACGCCTCGATCTCCGGGATCTCGGCGCGCCACTCGTCGACGTCGACGGCCAGGGCCGCCTGCAGGTCCTCGGGTGACATGTCCAGCCCGTCGGTGTCCAGCGACTCCGGGGTGGGGACGTGGCCGATCGGCGTCTCCACGGCGGCGGCCTTGCCCTCCATGCGTTCGATCGCCCACTTGAGGACCCGCGCGTTCTCGCCGAACCCGGGCCACAGGAACCCGCCGTCCTCGTCGCGCCGGAACCAGTTGACGTAGAAGATCTTCGGCAGCTTGTCGGCGTCGGCGTCCTTGCCGACCTCGATCCAGTGCGAGAAGTAGTCGCCGGCGTTGTAGCCGATGAACGGCAGCATCGCCATCGGGTCGCGGCGCACGACGCCGACCTCGCCGGTGGCCGCCGCCGTCGTCTCCGAGGAGAGCGTGGCGCCCATGAACGTCCCGTGCACCCAGTCGCGCGACTCGGTGATGAGGGGGACCGTGGTCTTGCGCCGACCGCCGAAGAAGATGGCCGAGATGGGGACGCCCTGCGGGTCGTCGTACTCGTCGGCGAGGATCGGGCACTGGCGGATGGGGGTGCAGTACCGCGAGTTCGGGTGCGAGCTCAGCTCGTCGCTGTCCGGGGTCCAGTCCTCGCCCTTCCACGACATGGCGTGGTCCGGCGTGTGCTCCATGCCCTCCCACCAGATGTCGCCGTCGTCGGTCAGCGCGACGTTGGTGAAGACCGAGTTGCCCTTCTCGATGGTGCGCATCGCGTTGGGGTTGGTCTTCTCGTTGGTGCCGGGAGCGACGCCGAAGAAGCCGAACTCGGGGTTGACCGCATACAGGCGGCCGTCCTCCCCGAACCGCATCCAGGCGATGTCGTCGCCGAGGGTCTCGACCTTCCACCCCGGGATGGTCGGCTCGAGCATGGCGAGGTTGGTCTTGCCGCAGGCGCTCGGGAACGCCGCCGCGACGTAGTAGACCTGCTGCTCGGGCGAGATGAGCTTGAGGATGAGCATGTGCTCGGCCAGCCAGCCCTCGTCGCGCGCCATGGCGCTCGCGATCCGCAGGGCGTAGCACTTCTTCCCGAGCAGCGCGTTGCCGCCGTAGCCCGAGCCGTAGGACCAGATCGTCCGCTCCTCGGGGAAGTGGACGATGTACTTCGTGTCGCTGCACGGCCACGCGACGTCGTCCTGACCCGGCTCGAGCGGGGCGCCGACCGAGTGCAGCCCGGGCACGTAGTCGGCCTGGAGCTCCTCCATCCGGCGGAGCACGTTGACGCCGCAGCGGGACATGACGCGCATCGACACGACGACGTACTCGGAGTCGGTGATCTCGACGCCGAACATCGGGTTCGGGGAGTTGAGGTGACCCATGACGAACGGGATGACGTACATCGTGCGGCCCCGCATGCACCCGGCATACAGGCCGCGCATCGTCGTCCTTCATCTCCTCCGGGTCCATCCAGTTGTTGGTGGGTCCGGCGTCCTTCTCCTCGCGGGAGCAGATGTAGGTGCGGTCCTCGACGCGCGCGACGTCGTTGGGCGTGGAGCGGGCGTAGAAGCTGTTGGGCTTGGTCGCCGGGTCGAGACGGGTGAAGGTACCGGCCTGCACCAACCGGTCGGTGAGGCGCGTCCACTCCTGGTCGGAGCCGGTCACCCACACGACCTCGGCGGGCGTGGTGAGGGCGGCGACCTCCTCGACCCATGCCTGGAGCCGCGGGTGCGTCGTCCCACCGGCCAGCGTGTCGGGCGTGTGCGAGGTCTCGGTCGTCATGTCGGTCCGCCTTCGAGTCGTGTCCACATGTTGGAACGGCTGATGCGCCACCGTACGCTGCACCGCCAACCGCCGCCTGGCCTAGCACGTCAGGGGCCTCGTGAAACCAGTCACAAAGGCCGCGCCCTGCAAGGGCTTTCCGAAACTTCCGACGTGACGGTCGCAAGGTGCCCGAAAGGCTTGGTACGCCTGCGCGGCTCGCGTCGATTTCGCCGCCTCCGGAGCGAGGCGGTAGTCTGACGCGTCGCCTCGGCCGTCGGGTCCGGCTCGTCCGGCCACGGCCCACGGCGACGACCTGCGCCCGTAGCTCAACGGATAGAGCATCTGACTACGGATCAGAAGGTTAGGGGTTCGAATCCCTTCGGGCGCGCATCACAGTGGGCTGTGACCTGCGGAGACATGTCGATTCGGGTGCGAGCGACACGGCCGAAAGCCTGTCGATGGCGCGCATTTCCTACAGCAGCAGGCTCCTGGGCGCCCTCGGACCGACGGAGAGCCGGTCTGGGTCGTCCGGTGAGTTCGCGTTGGTGCATCTGGTGAGAAGGCGTCCGTCTGATCCGTGTGTCGAGGGCTTGAGTCGTTCTGACTCTCCGTTTCACGATCAGAAGTGAGTCCGAAACAAGCCTCAACCCCCGCTCAGGCTGATCCATAACGCTCAGGAGCGCCGGCCGTCCGTCTGCACAAGTCAGACGCAGGCGTGATCCACCGACGGATCAAGGGACGCACCTTGGCCACTGTTCAGATCCGCAAAGTCGGGTCGCTCGCCCGTCAGCCGACACAGCAGACTTCCCTTGTGACGTTCTACTCGGCGCTGTGACGAAGGTCTGATTGGGGACGGCGTGGGGTGATCCCGAATCACCAGCGCCCATCGAGATCGGTGCCAGACAGTTCGTGTTCTGAGACTATTGGGCCGTGCGGGCCGGGGACCGGTTGAGTGGTTCGGCACTCCCGGGCGCGCTGGTCGGCCGGGAGCGCGAGGTGGCGTTGCTCGCAGGCGTCGCTCCGCACCGCCCGATCGGGGCGGTCTCTCATCACCCTGGTGGTCGGCGAACCTGGGATCGGCAAGACCCGTCTGGTGAACGAAGCGGCGGCGATCGCGCGTACCGCGGACATGCGGGTACTCAGGGGCGAGTCCGACCGGGCCTGGCGGGAGCCGATGGAGCTCTGGCGCGGAGTGCATCGCGCGCTCGGGATCGAGCCGTTTCCGAGACCTCACGCTCTCGGCCGAGGTGCGTCGATGGGACTACCTGGAGAACCTCACCGGACGCGCTGTCGGCGTGCGCACCGGCGCTGGTCGTCCTCGAGGACGTGCACTGGTCCGACCCCACCGCCATCTGGGTTCTCCAGCACCTACCCCGAGCCTTGGACAACGCCCCGATCGCGTTCATCGCCACCAGCCGGGACCACGAAGCGGACATGCCCCCCTTGGAGGATCTGCGCAGGGCGTCGCGGGTGATCGACCCTCAACGGGCTCGACGTCGACGCCGTTCACCAGCTCGGCCGTGGCGGAGACGGCCGGCTCGTCCGACAGCCCGATCGACGCCGTCGACCTGCACGCCCGCACCGGCGGCAACCCGCTGTTCGTCCAGGAGCTCGTCCGCTCCCCCGGTGGGAGCGGGGTGATCAGCGAGGTCCTCCAGGGGTCGTTCGAGCGGTTCGACGAGGCGACGCTTGCAGGGGCTGGCGACCGCCGCGGTCGCCGGGTCCCGGCACGCCCGCTCGAGCTGATCGCGACGGCGACCGACCGTTCCAGCGGGGCCGTCGTCGAGCTGCTCGGGCCTGCCCTTCGCGAGGGGTTCTCGACGAGGTCGTCGCCCGGCGGCGTGCGCTTCCGTCATGCGCTGTTCGCCGAGGCCGCGACGCGCCTCCGCGACACCCACGCGCTCGATGCGCGGCTGGCGTCAGCGTGGGAGGCCGTGGGCGGCCTCGACGCGCGGGCCTCGGCCGCGGGCCACCGGATGCGGGCCGCGACGACCGCCGCCGAGATCGCCGACGCCGTCGAGACGACGTGCGAGGTCGCGGCGGAGCTGGTGGCCGCCGGGCCGACAGGCGCGTGCCGCCGGCCTGCTGGCGGAGGCCGAACAGGCGGCCGCCGCGTGCGTCGACCGACCAGAGCTGCGCGCGAGGGTCGCGCTCGACCTCGCCGACGTCCTGAGCTGGCTCGGCGACCTGGACCGGGCGCTGTCGAGCTACCAGGAGGCCGCCGAGCTGGCCCGCTCGTCAGCAGACCCGGTGCTCCGGGCCCGCGCCGAGATCGGCGCCAACCTGTACGCCTCGGCGTTCGTGCCCGATCTGCCCCGTATGCGCCGGCTCGAGGACGCGCTTCGAGCACGCTGCCGCGCCGAGGAGCGTCACCTTCGGGCGACCCTGCTCGGGCGCCTGACCATCGTCGGTCGCGCCGACGTCGACGCGACCGACCAGGTGCGGGCGTGGGCCGACGAGGCGGTCGCGGTGGCCCGGTCGACGGGCGACCCGGTCCTCGTCGCCCAGGCCCTGCTGGACCAGTCGATGGCGCCGACGAGCCCGGCGGAGATCGACGCCAGCCTCGGTAGCGGCCGACGAGGTCGTCCGCATCGCTGAGCGGGCCGGCCGGCCCGACCTGGCCATGAGCGGGCACCAACGCCGCGCCGGCTACTACCTCAACCGCGGCGACCTCGGCGCGGCCGGCCACGCCCTCGCGCGCGCCGAGGTGCTCGCCGCCCTGCTCCCGTCACCCGGCTGGCGCCACACCACGCTCGTGCAGCGGACGACGCTGCTGGCGCTCAGCGGCAGCCGCGACGGCGGCCACCGCGTCGATGGAGGAGGCGGTGCGCGTCGGCACCGGCCACATCGAGGCGGTGGTCGTGACCGGGTGCGAGGCGATCCACCGGGTGATGCTGGTCGACCTCTACGGCCATCCCGACGCCGCCGCCGAGGAGCTCCACCGCGTCACCTCGGAGATGATCGCGGACGTGCCGTCGCCGGTCTTCCAGGTGCAGCGAGGGTTCGGCGCCCAGCTGTTCGGCGACGAGCGCGAGCATGCACGATGTGCTGCACCGCTACGGACCCGAGCCCGACGTGCTGCTGCGCTCGATGACCGGGCGACAACCTGCTGCGGGTCTTCGCCGACACCGTCGCCCGGGCGGGTGCCACCGCCTACGCCGCCGCGCTGCTACCGGGCGCTGCTCCCGTACGCCGGACTGCTCAACGTCGGTGGCGGCCACAGCGCCGGCCTCCCGGTCGACGACGTCCTGGGCCGCCTCGCCGCGCTCGACGGCGACATCGACGTCCGCCATCCGCTCATCTGCGGGACGCCGTGGCGCTCGCCCGGTCGATGCCCTCGCCACCCCTGCTGGTCCACTGCCTCGACCACCTGGCCGACGCCGTCGAACGCGGCGGCGACAGCGACGGGGAGCCGGAGGCCCTGCGCGCCGAGGCCCAGGCCATCGCGGTCGACGTGCGGCGTCCTCCGGACGGGGCGGCAGGCGTCCGCCGACGCCGACGACGCCGGTTCGCCGGCGCGGCGGCGATGCGCCGCGACGGTCCCACGTGGATGTTCGACACACCGCTCGGCCAAGCCCGGCTGCCCGACAGCAACGGTCTGAGGACAGCTCGCTCGGCTGCTGGCCGCGCCGGGCGTCGAGGTGACGGTCCTCGACCTCGCCGGCCGCACCCACGCGCCGATCGCCGCTGACCTCGGGCCCGGCCTCGACGCCCGGGCGAAGCGCGAGTACCGCCGGCGCCTGCTCGAGCTGCAGGCCGAGATCGACGACGCCGAGAGACGGCAAGACCCGATCCGCAGCGAACGGGCGCACGTCGAGATGGACGCCCTGCTGCGGGAGCTGAAGCGCGCGGTCGGCCTCGGCGGTCGCGACCGTCCGACCGGGTCCGACGCCGAGCGGGCCCGCATCAACGTGGTGCGCAGCCTTCGACGGGCGATCGCGGCGGTAGCCGTCCAGGCGCCGCTGCTCGGCGCCCACCTCGACGAGTCGGTCCGCACCGGCGGGCACTGCATCTACCTGCCGGACCCCGCCGCCGCGCTGTCGTGGCGGGTGGAACCGCTGACGGCCGGTCCCGCCTGAGCCCCTCGGGAACGGCACGGAACAAATCGTTCCACCCCGGTGAACGCCTCCTGGGTATGGGGAGTCCGACACGGACCGCAGCTCGGCGAGCGTGCCGTGCGGCGTCAGCCACGTCGCCGTGGTGACAGGGGATCTGGACGGCTACCGCGCGTTCTACGAGGAGGTCATCGGTCTCGAGACGACGCTGGTCCTCGGCGCCGGCCGGGGACACGGGCGCCAGGCCGTGCTCGTCCGCCGGGGAGGTCATGCTCCACGTCTTCGAGGTGCCCGGGTACGACCCCACCGTCAACGGCTTCAGCCCGGCGATGTTCGAACGCGGCCGACTGGACCACCTCGGCTTCACCGTCGCCGGACGTGGCGGCGCTGACACCTGCGTGACCGGTTGGTCGCCGTCGACGCCTCGAGCGGCGTCATCCGCCGCGTCGGGCCCATGCTCTCGGTCCGGTTCCACGATCCCGACGAGTCCGAGGGCGAGGTCAACTGCCTCGACCCGGCGTACGACCCGTCGACGCTGCGCGACGAGGACGACGTCGATCAATCCGTTGTGGTTCGCCCGAATGGCGGCCATGCTGCACGCCGATCCGACACCGCAACCGACCCACACGGAGGCCACCGAGTCAGAATCGAGCGGCCGACCAAGCGAGAAGGAGCTAGAATGCGACACACCGCTGATGGAGTCTCCACCGACCACCGATCACCGGACGTCGCCGATCTCGCGCCGCCGGTCGGCTGGCGGCCGTCGTGGCCGTCGGCCACCGCGCTGCTCCTGATCGCGGCTGCCTGCCGCGGCGTGCCGGCCGCGCCCCCGGCGCCGACGCCGCCGCACCGCCGGCCACGACGGCGCCGGCCTCGGGCCTGAAGACGATCGACCAGGCCGCGTTGCAGGCCATGGTCGACGAGACGGCCGACGAGCTGCTGGTGCCGGGCTACCTGGTGCTGTTGCGCACGCCGCAAGGGGAGTTCGTGGCGGCGTCCGGCACCACGAAACTCGGAGAGCAGAAGCCTGCCCACCGCCGACACCCACTTCCGGATCGCGTCCATCACCAAGACGATGACGTCGGCGGCGACCCTGCTGCTGGCTCAAGAGGGCAAGCTGCAGCCTCGACGACCCGGTGACGAAGTACGTCCCGGGCGTTCCCAACGGCGACAACATCTCGATCGCCCAGCTGCTGGAGATGCGCAGCGGGCTGTACAGCTTCACCGACTCCGCCGCGCATCGTCAACGAGCCTCGACAACGACCCGACCAGGGTCTGGAAGCCGCAGCAGCTGCTGGACATCGCGTTCGCCCAGCCGCCCAACTTCGCGCCCGGCGCCGACTACGAGTACAGCAACACCAACTACGTCTGCTCGGCCTCATCGTCGAGAAGCTGAACGGGCAAGCCGATCGCCACGGTCTTCGAGGAGCGGTTGTTCAAGCCCCTCGGCATGACGGACACGATGTTTCCCGCCGCCACGTCCAACGCCATCCCCGAACCGTTCTCCCACGGGTACCTGTACGGCGGCTCCTCCACCATGATGACGGGACTCCGCCGTACACCCCCGCCATGGCGGCCGAGGCAAGCGCCGGGACGCTGCAGCCGAAGGACTACACCGACGTCAACCACTCCTTCTCCTTCGCGGCCGGAGCAGTCATCTCCACCGCCGCGGACCTCGCGACCTGGATGAAGGCCCTGTCCGGCGGCAAGGTGTTCAACGCCGAGTACCAGACGGATCTGGCAGGACAGCGCCAAGATCATCAACCCCGCCAACTCCTACAACTGGTACGGGTACGGCATCGCCCAGCTCCGATGGGGACAGCACGTCATCGACCTGCACGGCGGCCAGACCCCCGGGTTCAACTCCGAGGCGCTCCACGACCCGGACACCGACATGACCCTCGTCATCTGGGGCAACCTCACCATGTCGCTGGACAACAAGTACACGGCCGTGGTTCTCATGCTGAAGGTGCTGGACCAGATCTACGTGGAGTCACCGGTGCCACCCGCGTCGCCGACGACCGGCACGACCGGCACCACGAACAGCCCTACCGGCTGACCGCTCGACACGCCCCGGACCTGATCCCGGAGCGCGAGCCTGTCGGAGACCCGGGATCCACGAGCGGCTGACGACAGGCCACGTGAACCATAAGGGGAGGCGTGGGCACGGGGAAGCTGTAGGAGATCTGTAGGAACGGCTGCGGACGGGTCGGCACTGGCTGGACCAACGGGACCACCTAGCACGAAGGTGTTGGACGTTCCCGCAGGTCACGGACGTGCCAGAACTGGACGAGACGACCTGGACGAAATCCGGGTTTCCTACGGATCAGAAGGTTAGGGGTTCGAATCCCTTCTGGCGCGCGTAGACAAGCCGCTTCCCGAGCGAGCCAATGCGGTGGCCGCGGGAGTCTTGGCGCTGGTGTTCACGCCTTGCCGCCGCCGC
>CAVYNX010000010.1:0-29592 GCA_963770005.1 uncultured Actinomycetota bacterium
GTGCCCGGCTGCGTCTTCCGCACCCCCTCGAGCACGGGACCGGCATACCCGCGCTCCTTCTGGTCCCCCGTCGTCGGCTGGAAGCCGGCGGCCAGCGAGTCACCGAGGGCGAGGTACCAGCCGTCCGGCGCCGCGGACGTCGTCGTGGCGGGCGGGGGCGGCGCCGACGCGGTCGTCGGCGGGGTGGTGATCGTCGCGACGACCCCCTGCGGGCCGGTGGGCTCCGGCGGCGCGCTGGAGCAGGCACCCAGCCCGAGGGCGACGAGCGCCGCCACCCCGACCGCCCACCGTCGTCCCACCGCACCAGCGTGCCATGCGCGGTGGGGCCGTCCGGACGCCACCCGCATACCCTCGTATGCCGTGACCGTCCTCTCCCCCGAGCAGTGGCGCACCCGCGAGCGCGCCCACGCGGAGCGGGTCGACGCGGCCACGGCGGGGCACCGCGCCCGGCGCACCGACGGGACCAAGCACCCGGTCGAGGACTTCCTGTTCACCTACTACGCGAACTCGGTGACGGCGCTGCGGCGCTGGCACCCGGGTGCCGGCGTCGAGCTGGCGGCCGCGAGCACCACCGAACGAGCGACGTGGCGCTACTACCGGGCGGCCGACGACGTCGTGGCCGTCGACCTCGACGCCTACCTGGCGGAGCGGGGTCCCGGCTCGGCCGCGGTCCGGCAGCTGCTGGCGGCGACCCTGGACCGGCCGGCCGCGTTCGGCTGCTTCGGCCTGCACGAGTGGGCGATGGTGCACCGCCTGGACCCCGAAGGCGTCCGCCACGCGGACTGGCCGCTGCGGCTCGGGCCCGGCCGGGACCGACCGGGTCGTCGAGTCGCACCAGGTCACCTGCTCGCACGTCGACGCGTTCCGGTTCTTCACCCCGACCGCGCGGCCGCTCAACACCCTGCAGCCGACCCGCGACCAGCAGGTCGCGCTGGAGCAACCGGGCTGCCTGCACGCCGGGATGGACTGCTACAAGTGGGCCTACCAGCTGGTCCCGCTCGTGCCGAGCGAGCTGGTGATGGACTGCTTCGACCTGGCCCGGGAGATCCGGGCCCTCGACATGCGGGCCTCCCCGTACGACCTGAGCGCCCTCGGCTACGAGCCGGTGGCGGTCGAGACCCGCGAGGGCAAGGCGGACTACGTCGAGGCACAGCGCGGGTTCGCGGCCCGCTCGCAGGAGCTGCGCCGCCGGCTCCTCGACGCGACCGACGTCCGGGCCTCGTCAGCCGCTTGACGGCACGAGGTCGGCCAGCTCGCGGCGGTTGGTGATGCCGAGCTTCGTGTAGACGTGCCGCAGGTGGTACTCCACGGTCTTGGGGCTGAGGAACAACGCACCGGCGGTCTCCCGCGTCGTGCGGCCGTCGACGAGCAGCTGCACGATCTGCCGCTCGCGCGGGGTGAGCCGGTCCAGCCCGGTCGACCCGTGCGGCGCCACCGTCACGCCGGTGGCCGCGAGCTCGTCCGCGGCGGTGGCGGCCCACGGCCGGGCCCCCAGCCGCTCGAAGGCCTCGTACGCCTCCTGCAGCGGACCGCGGGCGTCGACCCGGCGGCGGGCCCGCCGCAGCCGGGAGCCGTAGGCGAGCCGGGTCCGGGCGACCTCGTAGAGGTCCGGCGTCTCGGCGTGCAGCCGCAGCGCGGTCCCGAACGTCGCGTCGAGGTCGTCGTCACCGGACAGCAGCGCCGTGGTGCGCCAGGCCCGGGCCAGGGACCACGGGAGACCCTTGCGCTCGGCGTGCCGGCGGTGCTCGGCCGCCACCGCCACCGCTCGGTCGACGTCGCCGACCCGCAGCAGCACCTCGGCCAGCTCGGGACCCGGGGAGAGGTCGACGTCCCGGATGCGGGCGGCCTCCAGGAGGTCGACGAGCGCCGTGTAGTGCTCCAGGGCCTCATCCATCCGGCCGGACCCGAGCGCGAGGTCGCCGAGCGCGAACCCCGCCCAGATCTGCGCGATGACCACCCGGCGAGGCTCCGCGAGCGCCACGGCGCGGGCGGCGTGGAGGCGGGTGGCGTCGGCGTCGCCCCGGCGGGCCTCCAGCCACGCGAGACCGGCGAGGGCCACCGCCTCCTCCGTGGTCTGGCCCAGCTCCTGGGCGATGGCCGCGGCCTCGGCGTAGTCGGACGCGGCGGCGGCCCAGCGGTCGGAGGTCGCCTCGTCGCGGGCCAGGTGGAACAGCAGGTGCGGCAGGCCGCCGACCGACGTGCCGGCGCGGGCCTCCTCCACCGCCCGGAGCAGCCGACGGCTCGACCCCTCCTCGCGGAGGAACAGCGCCCCGATCATCAGCCAGGTGGCGTCCAGGTCGTCGCTCGGCCGGGCGTCCTCCCCGCCGAGCAGCCGGAACCCCTCCCGCAGCTGCGCCGACCCGTCCTGGCCGTCGAGGACCTGGGCCATCCCGACCGCGAGCCGGCCGATCCCCGCCGCCTCCGCGGACACGTCGCGGTCGAGCAGCGACTCGGCCAGGCGCTGGGACTCCCGGGCCACGTCGCCGTCGGCGAGGTAGAACGCGACTCCCACCGCTTCGGCGACGAGGTGCAGGGCCCGGTCCGGGTCGGCTGGCAGCGGCGGCGCGCACCGCGGCGACCAGGGTGGCCCAGGCCTCGTCCAGCGCGCCGCTGCGCGTGGTGATGGCGCCCCGTAGCGATTCGGCCCGGCTGCGCACCTCGGGGGCGACCTCCCCGACCGTCGCGTCGCCGAGCAGCCGCAGCGCCCAGCCGGTGTCGCCGGCGTCGAAGGCCGCGGCTGCCGCCCCGACCCGCCGGCTCGCGCGGCCCGCCTCGTCGTCGGTGAGCTGGGCCGACCGCTCCAAGGCCGAGGCGGCGACCGCGTAGGCGCCGCGGCGGCGGGCGTCGGCGCCGACCCCCTCCAGGGCGCTCGCGACGTCCGCATCCGGTCCCAGGGCGGCGGCGGCACCGTGCCAGGCGCGGCGGGCACTGTCGGTCGGCGGCAGCACCGCGACGACCGCCCGGTGCACGGCGCGGCGACGGTCCGCCGTGAGGCTCGCGTACGCCGACGAGCCGACCAGGGGGTGCGTGAAGACCACCCGGTCAGCCGTCGTGCGGACCAGGCCGGTCGCCTCGGTCCGCGCCAGCAGGCGGGCGTCGAGGTGGAGCTCGGTCACCCCGCCGAGCACCAGCCGCAGGTCCCCGGCCGCGGCCTCGACCAGGGCCAGCAGGGTGGTGGCCTCCGGGCCGACCGCTCGGGCCCGCCGCACGAACCCGTCGGCGATCGCCGCCGGCACCGGCACCGGGGCGACGGCGCCCGGGCCCACCGGACCACCGTGTGGTTCGTCCGCGGACCGGGTCAGCTCCATGATGGCCAGCGGGTTGCCGCCGGTGGCCTGATGCACCCACGCAGCCCGCTCGGGGCCGCCGGGCCCCGCGTCGGCCGAGCGCAGCAGGTCGGCGGTGCCGGCCTGGTCCAGACCGGTCACCGTCAGGCGGGGGAGGTCGGCGGCGAGCAGCGGGCTCGGCTCCCCCTCCCGCAGCGCGGCGACGACGAGGATCGGGTCGGCCACGAGGCGGCGGGCCGCGAACACCAGCGCCTCGGCCGACGGTCGGTCGAGCAGGTGGGCGTCGTCGAGGAGGATGGCCAGCGGCTGCCGTTCCGCCCGGCGGGTCATCACCCCGAGGGTGGCCGCGCCCACGGCGAACCGGTCGGGCGGCGGCCCGGTGTCCAGCGCGAGGGCGGTGCGCAGCGCGGCCGCCTGCGGTGCCGGGAGCTCGTCGAGGTCCGCGCTCGCCCCGCCCATCGCCAGCGCCAGCGCCCCGAACGGCAGGTCGCGCTCGGCCTCGGCACCGGCGACCCGGACGACGTACATCTCCTCCGCCCGCTGCGCGGCGTAGTCCAGGAGCGTGGTCTTGCCGATCCCCGCCTCGCCGACGAGCAGCAGCACGCCGCTGCGACCGAGGCGGGCCCCCGCGACCAGCCCGTCGAGCACGCGTCGTTCGGCTTCCCGCCCCACGAGCACCCGTCGAGTCTAGGAACCTCCAGGCCCCCCTGGTGCCGGAGCCTCCCCGCGACTAGGGAGGCACCCGGATGCGGCGCGGACCCCGCCGGCCCGACCGTTGGCATACCGGCCGCTCGCCGGACCATCCAGCCTCTCGCCCGAAGGACCACCACCATGACCGCTGTCACCAGTCCCCCCGCCAGTCCCCCAGCCGTCGACGGCGACGCCCTCATGGGCTTCGTCTTCAAGGCCATCGACGAGGTCGGCGCCTCGCTCAACTGCGCGCTCGTCGTCATGGGCGACCGGCTCGGCTACTACCGCGCCCTCGCCGAGCAGGGTCCGCTGACCCCGCACAGCCTCGCCCACCTCACCGACACCGCCGAGCCGTACGCGCGGGAGTGGCTCGCCGCCCAGGCCGCCGGGGGCTACCTCGGCTACGACCCCGAGACCCGCACGTTCTCCATCTCCCCCGAGGTCGCCATGGCGATGACCGACGCGACGAGCCCGGCGTACCTGCCCGGGTTCTTCCAGATCGCCTACGGCACCATCACCGACGCGAACCGGGTCTTCGAGGCCGCGGCCACCGGCGACGGGCTCGGCTGGCACGACCACAGCTCCGACGTCCACGTCGGCTGTGAGCGGTTCTTCCGCCCCGGGTACCTCGCCAACCTCACCTCGTCGTGGCTCCCCGCGCTCGACGGCGTCGTCGGCAAGCTCGAGGCCGGCGCCCGCGTCGCCGACATGGGCTGTGGCCACGGGTCGTCCACCGTCCTGATGGCGCAGGCCTACCCGACGGCGCGGATCCACGGCTCGGACTACCACGGTCCGTCGATCGACGTGGCGCGGCAGCGCGCCGAGGAGGGAGGCGTCGCCGACCGCGCCACGTTCGAGGTGGCGGGGGCCGACGGGTTCTCCGGCAGCGGGTACGACCTCGTCACGACGTTCGACGCCCTGCACGACATGGGCGACCCGGTCGGCGCGGCGCGCCACGTCTACGACGCCCTCGCCGACGACGGCACGTGGATGGTCGTCGAGCCGGCGGCGGGTGACCACGTCGAGGACAACCTCAACCCGGTCGGCCGCGCCTACTACGGGTTCTCCACGCTGCTGTGCACGCCCGCGTCCTTGTCCCAGGACGTCGGACTGGCCCTCGGCACCCAGGCCGGACCGGCCAAGATCCGCGACGTCGTCACCGCCGCCGGCTTCAGCCGGTTCCGGATCGCCGCGCAGACCCCGCTCAACAACATCTTCGAGATCCGCAAGTAGACACTCGGCAGGGGCGAGGAGACTGAACCGATGAGCCAGTTCGCGCTCCCGGACGGGATCCCCTCCTCGGCCGGTGTCGTCGACCGGGACGGCGTACGCCTGTCGTACGCCGTCTCCGGCGCGGGCGGCGAGGGGGTCCCGACGATCCTGCTGATGCCGACCTGGTCGATCATCCCGTCGCGGTTCTGGAAGGCCCAGGTGCCCTACCTGGCCCGGCACTACCGCGTCGTGACCTTCGACGGCCGGGGCAGCGGGGACTCCGGGCGTCCCGAGGGCGCCGCGGCCTACACCGACGGGGAGTACGCGGCCGACGCGCTGGCGGTGCTCGACGCCACCGGCACCGACCGCGCCGTGGTCGTCGGGCTCTCGTGCGCCGCGGCCTGGTCGGTCCACCTGGCCGCGGGCCATCCGGACCGGGTCAGCGGGATCCTCGCCCTCAGCCCGGCGTGCGGCTTCGACGTGACGAACCCGCACCGCGACGCCTACCCGTGGGACGACCGGTTGGACAGCACCCGCGGCTGGGCGAAGTACAACAAGCACTACTGGGTCGAGGGTGACTACGACGACTTCGTCCGGTTCTTCTTCGCCGAGCTGTTCTCCGAACCCCACTCCACCAAGCAGATCGAGGACTGCGTCGCCTGGGCGCACGAGATCGCCCCGGTGACCCTGGCCGACACCACCGCCGGCCGGCTCGGCGTCGAGGGCGCCGTCTGCGAGCCGATCGAGCCGCTGTGCGCACGGGTGCAGTGCCCGGTGCTCGTCATCCACGGCACCGACGACCACGTCCGGCCGCACGCCTACGGACAGCGGCTCGCCGAGGCGACCGGCGGCGAGCTGCTGCTCGTCGAGGGGGCCGGTCACGGGCTGATGGCCCGCGACCCCGTGCTGTTCAACGAGGAGGTGCGCCGGTTCGTCGACCGCGTGCACCCACCGACCGTCCCGCCGCGAGACGCGGTCGCGGGTCCGCGCCCCGTCCCGTCCGCGGCGGGCGCTCTACCTCTCCTCCCCCATCGGCCTCGGCCACGCCCGCCGCGACGTCGCGATCGCCGCCGAGCTGCGCCGGCTGCACCCGGACCTCCAGGTCGACTGGCTCGCCCAGCACCCGGTCACCCGGGTCCTCGAGTCCGCCGGCGAGGCGCTGCACCCCGCGTCGCGGTGGCTGGTCAACGAGTCGAGCCACATCGAGAGCGAGTGCGGCGAGCACGACCTCAACGCGTTCCAGGCGATCCGCCGGATGGACGCGATCCTCGTCAACAACTTCGGCGTCTTCCGCGACGTCCTCGACGAGGAGCCCTACGACCTCGTCGTCGCCGACGAGGCGTGGGACGTCGACTACTTCCTCCACGAGAACCCCGAGGTCAAGCGGGCGCCGCTGGCATGGATGACCGACTTCGTGGGCTTCCTGCCGATGCCGGAGGGCGGTGCGGCCGAGGCCGCGCTCACCGCCGACTACAACGCCGAGATGATCGAGCAGCGGGCCCGGTTCCGGGCGGTGCGCGACCGGTCGGTCTTCGTCGGCAACGAGTCGGACGTCGTCGACGCGACCTTCGGTCCCGGGCTGCCGCTCATCCGCGACTGGACCTCGGCGAACTTCGACTACGCGGGCTACGTCACCGGGTTCGAGCCGACGCCGCCCGAGGCGCGAGCGTCGCTGCGGGCCGCGCTCGGCTACCGCGAGGACGAGCGGGTATGCGTCGTCACCGTCGGCGGCTCGGGGGTCGGGGCGCCGTTGCTGCGGCGGGTGCTCGACGCGGTTCCGCTGGTCCGGGCCCGGGCCGACGACGTGCGGTTCGTGCTGGTGACCGGTCCCCGCATCGACCCCGCGTCGCTGCCGTCGGTGCCGGGCGTCGAGGTCCGCGGGTTCCTGCCGGACCTCGTCGACCACCTGGCGGCCTGCGACGTGGCCGTCGTGCAGGGCGGCCTCTCCACGACCATGGAGCTCACCGCCAACCGGCGCCCGTTCGTCTACGTGCCGCTGCGGCGCCACTTCGAGCAGAACCTCCACGTGCGGCACCGCCTCGAGGGCTACGGCGCCGGGACCTGCCTGGAGTACGACGTCGCGAGCGACCCCGACGCGCTGGCCGACGCGGTGCTCACCGAGCTGGACCGGGTCGTCGACTACAAGCCGGTGGAGACCGACGGCGCCGCCCGCGCCGCCGCCCTCATCGCCGCCCTCCTCTAGCCGGGTTTCACTCCCGGTTCGTGCTCTGAACCGCACCTGGAGCCGTTGTCCCGAGCGAAGCTCGGCCGAACGGAATTCCGTACGCCAGCCGCACGAATCAGCGTCGGGCGAGCGGCAGATCCAGCAGCGGCAGCTCCCGACCGGCCACCGACCCGCTCGGAACCGTGCCGACGCGGACCGCCCCGTGCGCGACGTAGAAGTCCTCCGCGCCCGGGTCGGACTCGACCCGCAGCACCGACCAGCCGCGCCCTCTCGCCGCCTCGACCGCGTCCTCGAGCAGGGCGCGCCCGAACCCCTGACCGATCGCGGACGGGTCGACGAAGAGCATGAGCAGCTCGCCCCGCCCGGGCGTGCCGTCCGGGTCCGGCGCGAGCAGGTGGAAGCCGCATACCGAGCCGTCGTCCCCGCGGACCACCCGCGCGGCCGCGGCCTGGTCGGCGGTGAGCGTCAGCTCGGCCCGGCACGCCTCCAGGAACGCCGCGTCATAGCCCCAGTGACCCTTGCTGCGCAGGGCCAGCGCGCTGAGCGCGGCCGCCTCGTCCGGGCGCCCGTCGCCGACGCGAACCGCTGCCGTCACTCGTCGCCGTTGCGCCGTCGCTTGGCCCGGTCGTCGCCGGAGTAGAGGACGACGCCGGCCACCGGGATGAGCAGGAACCACGGCCACCACTTCGTCGCGAAGAACAGCGCGAGCGCGACGAACGGCGCCACGCCCATGAGCGCGTCGCGGTGCTGCGCGACCCACGAACCGGCCGGGAAGAGACCGGTACCGGTCTGCGGCGCGATGTCACCCGACGAGGGCGAGGCGACGACCTCGCCCTGCAGCGGCGCCGGCGCGGCCGGCGTCATCCGGGTCGCCGGGTCGCCTCCGGGCAGGTCGGCGAACAGCGCGTCGAGGTCTCCCCTGGTCACCGCGGCGTATGCGGCGGTGGTGCGCCGCTCGTGCTCCGCCGGGTCGAGCCGACCGGCCTGCCAGTGCTGGTTGAGGGCCGCGATGGCCGCCTCCCGCTCGGTGTTGCCGACGCGCTGCCCGGACTCCCCGCTCGTGCTCATGGCGGTCATTCTCTCCGACGCGGCGCCGCTCGCGCATGAAGCCCGCACCGCATGGGTAGAAATATCGGAAGGTCGACGACCACCCCGAGAGTCGGCCGGACGCCGAAGGAGACCACCGTGAGCACCGACGAGACGCCGAACCGGTCCGGGATGGAACGACGGGTCACCGACGACGACCGGTCCCGGCCACGGAGCGACCAGGAGCGGGGGCGCGCCGACGACGGCACCCGCCGCATGGAGACCGAGCCGACGCGCGCGGAGCCGCGGCGCACGGACGCCGAGGGCGCCGTCGCGGAGGAGCGTCGGGTGCTACCGGGGTCCGCCCGCGGACGGCTCCACGTCGGCATCAACTGGGGTGCCGCGTTCTTCGGCTGGGTCGCGGCCATGGGGCTCGCGGTCATCCTCACCGCGTTCGTCGCCGCCGTCGGGGCGGCCGTCGGCGTGACGCAGGGGACGACCGTCGAGCAGGCCACCACCCAGATCCAGAACCAGGACGCGCAGACCGTCGGCATCGTCGGCCTCGTCCTGCTGGCGGTGATCGCCTTCGTGTCCTACTACGGCGGCGGCTACGTCGCGGCCCGGATGTCCCGCTTCGACGGGGCCCGCCAGGGTTTCGGTGTGTGGCTCTGGGCGGTCATCGTCGCCGTCGTGGTGGCGGTCGTCGCGGCGATCGCCGGCGCGCGGTACGACGTGCTGAGCACCCTCAACACCTTCCCCCGGCTGCCGGTGGACCAGGGCAGCCTCACCGGGACCGGCATCTTCGCGCTCGTGCTGTTGCTCGCGATCACGTTGCTGGGCGCGGTGATCGGCGGTGCCGCCGGTATGCGCTACCACCGCAAGCTGGAGACGGCCGAGGCCGAGTACCTCCAGTAGCCCGGTAGCTCGCGGGAGTCAGCGCACCGGCACTGCGTGCCGGCGCAGGCCGTAGGTGATGCCGTCGACGAGCGCCCGCCAGGAAGCCTCGACGATGTTGGCCGCGACGCCGAGGGTGTTCCACGAGGTCTCGCCGTCGGCGGTCTCGATGAGCACCCGGGTGATGGCGTCGGTGCCGTGTGACGCGTCGAGGATGCGGACGCGGAAGTCGATGAGCTCGAGCTTCTCGATCTCGGGGTAGACCTCGGCCAACGCCTGCCGCAGCGCGTGGTCGAGCGCGTTCACGGGGCCGTTGCCCTCCCCCGTCGCGACGAACCGCCGGCCGTTGGCCACGAGCTTGACGGTGGCCTCCGAGACCGCCAGCTCGCCACCGCGGGCGTCGGTGATGACCCGCCACGACTCGACGTCGAAGTACCTCAAGATGGTGCCGGACAACGCGTTCCGCAGCAGCAGCTCGAACGACGCGTCGGCGGCGTCGAAGGTGTAGCCGCGCAGCTCGAGGTCCTTGACCTCGGCGAGGACCGACGCGACCAGCTCGTCCCGACCGGTGAGGTCGACGCCCAGCTCGGTGGCCTTGAGCTGGATGCTCGCCCGGCCGGCCATGTCGGAGACCAGCGTGCGCATCCCGTTGCCCACCGCCGACGGGTCGGTGTGCTGGTAGAGGTCCGGGTCGACCCGTAGCGCGCTGGCGTGCAGGCCGGCCTTGTGGGCGAAGGCGCTGGACCCGACGTACGGCTGCCGGCTGTAGGGCGCCACGTTGGTGACCTCGCTGATGGCGTGGGCCAGGCGGGTGGCGTCGCGCAGCCGCTCCGGTGCGACGACCGCGTGGCCGGCCTTGAGCTGGAGGTTCGAGACGACGGTGAGGATGTCGGCGTTGCCGGTGCGCTCGCCGTACCCGTTGACCGTGCCCTGGACGTGGCTGGCGCCCGCCTCCACGGCGGCGAGCGAGTTGGCGACCGCACAGCCGGTGTCGTTGTGGCAGTGGATGCCGAGCCGGGCGCTGGTCGACGCCAGCACGTCGGCGACGACGTCCTGCACCTGCGGCGGAAGCATCCCGCCGTTGGTGTCGCAGAGGGCCACCACCTCGGCGCCGGCCTCCGCGGCGACCCGCACGGCCTCGAGCGCGTAGGCCCGGTCCGCCGCATACCCGTCGAAGAAGTGCTCGGCGTCGAGGAAGACCCGCCGCCCCTCACCGTGCAGGAAGCTCACCGTGTCGCGGATCATGGCGAGGTTCTCCTCGCGGGTGGTCCGCAGCGCCTCCTCGACGTGGCGGACGTGCGACTTGGCGACGAGGGTGACGACGGAGGCACCGGACGTCAGCAGGGCCCGGACCAGCGGGTCGTCGGCGGCCTTCGCGCCGGCTCGGCGGGTGGCCCCGAACGCCGCGAGGGTCGCGTTCTGGAGGTCGAGCTCGTCGCGGGCCCGCTGGAAGAACTCGGTGTCCTTCGGGTTGGCGCCCGGCCAGCCGCCCTCGATGAACCCCACTCCGAGCTCGTCGAGGTGGCGCGCGATGACCAGCTTGTCGGCGACCGACAGGTTGAGGCCCTCCTGCTGGGCGCCGTCCCGCAGCGTCGTGTCGTAGACGTGCAGGTCGCGCACCGCAGTGGTGGTGGTGTCGGTCATCGCCGCTTCCCTGGGGCTGGTGGGGTGGGGTACCGCTGTCGGCCGGCCGCCCCTCGTCGCTGGTGTCCGGACGGGATGGGCCCGGACACAAAAAGACCCCCCGGGTTACGGGAGGTCTGCGCGACGAGGGGTACTCGTCGCGCTAGGGGATAATGAGCGAGGCGCGCGTGGCGGCCGGCATGACGTGGGTCACGCGACCCAGAGTGCCCGCGCTTCACTGGATGGCCAACGACCGTCTCGGCATGTGGTCAGCGCTTCTCACGTTTCGGCACCGTCGAGGAGCCGTTCGAGGACCTGCGCGACGCCGTCCTCGTCGTTCGTGGGGCACACGTGGTCCGCCGCCGCCCGCACGTCGGGATGGGCGTTCGCGACGGCGAACGAGGTGCCCGCC
This sequence comes from uncultured Actinomycetota bacterium, assembly GCA_963770005.1. Lineage (GTDB taxonomy): Bacteria > Actinomycetota > Actinomycetes > Actinomycetales > Dermatophilaceae > Lapillicoccus. The sequence goes on from CAVYNX010000010.1 coordinate 11,330, forward strand.
CAGACGATCATCGGGAGGTCGTTGGGCATGTCGCCGAACGCCCAGACGTCGTCGGCGTCGATGCCGAGGTCGGTGCAGTAGGACTCGAGGGCGGCCGCCTTGGTCACGCCGGGCGCGGAGATCTCGGCGAGCCCGCCGGCCCCGGAGAAGGCCACGATGCCCCGGTCGCCGACGACCTGGGCCACCCGCGTGAGGAACTCGTCCTCGGCCAGGTCCGGGTGGCGGCCGAGCAGCTTGCCGACCACGCCGGCCTCCTCGCTGCCGATAGGCCCGTAGACCGCGTCGTCCGGCACCGGGTGCTGGCTGCGGTAGGCGTGCTCCAGGGCGAACCCGGTCGCGCGCTCGGCGGCGAAGGTGACGCCGGGCAGCTCACGTCGCAGGTCCTCGATGATGGCGGTCACCGCTTGGGGCTGGATGCCTGTGTGCGACAACACCTTTCGGCGGGGGACGTCGTAGACGAACGCCCCGTTGCCGCAGATCGCCACCCCGCCGTCACCGACGAGATGGGCCAGGCCGTCGAGCCACCGGGGCGGTCGCGCGGTGACGAGCACCGTGCGGATGCCCTCGGCCTGTACCGCCCGCAGCGCGGCGGCCGTCCGCTCGGAACCGGTGCCGTCCGAGCGCAGCAGGGTGCCGTCCAGGTCCGTCGCGACCAGCCGGGGACGACGCATACGAGAGACGACGAGCGGCCGACCGCCTCAGGCGAGGCGGGTCAGCCAGCCGCGGGTGTCCGGCGTCCGGCCGTACTGGATGTCGAGGAGGCGCTCCCGCAGGCCGAGGGCGACGGTGTCCTCGTGGCCGCCGCGGCGGTGGTCGACGCTGCCGCCGTCCCACTTCAGCTCACCGACCGGCGTGATGACCGCGGCGGTACCGCAGGCGAAGACCTCGGCGAGGTCACCGGACTCGGCGGCGTCCTTCCACTCCTGGATGGGGATCTTGCGCTCCTCGGGCTGGAGGCCCATGTCCTTGGCCAGCTCGAGGATCGAGGACCGGGTGACACCCTCGAGGATCGAGCCGGTCAGCTCGGGCGTGACGATCCGGCCGTCGCGGTAGACGAGGAACAGGTTCATCCCGCCGAGCTCCTCGATGTAGGTGTGCGTCGACGAGTCGAGGAACACCGCCTGGTCGCAGCCGTGCTCGGCGCCCTCCATCTGGCCGGCGAGGCTCGACGCGTAGTTGCCGCCGCACTTGGCCGCCCCCGTGCCGCCGGCGCCGGCGCGGGCGAAGTCGGTCGAGATCCACAGCGACACCGGCTTGACGCCGCCCGGGAAGTAGGCGGCCGCGGGGGACGCGATGACGCAGTAGGTGACCTCGGCGGCGGGCCGCACCCCGAGGAACACCTCGGACGCGAACATGAACGGCCGCAGGTAGAGGCTCTTCTCCCCCGACGGACCGGGCTCGGGCACCCAGTCGATGTCGGTCGACACCAGCGCTCGCAGCGACTCGACGAAGTCGTGCTCGGGCAGCTCGGGCAGCGCCAGGCGGCGGGCGCTGCGGTTGAACCGCGCGGCGTTGGCCTCGGGCCGGAACGTCCAGACCGACCCGTCGGCGTGCCGGTAGGCCTTCATGCCCTCGAAGATCTCCTGCGCGTAGTGGAGCACCGCGCTGGCGGGGTCGATGAGCAGCGGCCCGTAGGCGATGACCTCCGCGTCGTGCCACCCCTCCCCCAGCGTCCAGACCGCCTTGACCATGTGGTCGGTGAAGGTCTTGCCGAACCCCGGGTCGCGCAGGACCTTCTCGCGCTCGATCTCGGCGAGCCGGTCGTCGCGTTCGGCGACGGCGAAGTCGAGCCGCACGTGGTCGTGCGCGTGGGCGAGGTCCGAGGCACTGGTGGGACGGGGTGAGGTATGCGTGGTCTGCGTCATCGGGGGGCCTTCCTGGTGTCCGTATGCTGAGACTACCGGGCGGCGCGAGGGCGCCGACGACCGGTGGAGGTACCGGCCGGCCGTCGGGACGGCGGGCCGGGGTCGAGCCGGTGGAGGCGGCTCAGGCCAGCCGGGCGGCGATCGCGTCGCCGACCGCGGAGGTCGGTCGCGCCTGCGTGCCGCGCTCGGCGAGGTCCGCGGCGACCGCGGCCTCGACGGCCCGAGCCTGCTCTACTCGGCCCAGGTGGTCGAGCAGCAGCGCGACGGACAGGATCGTCGCGGTGGGGTCGGCCTTGGCCTGCCCGGCGATGTCGGGGGCCGACCCGTGGACCGGCTCGAACATGCTGGGGAAGGCGCGCTCCGGGTTGATGTTCCCGCTGGCCGCGAGGCCGATGCCGCCGACGATGGCACCGGCGATGTCGGTGATGATGTCGCCGAAGAGGTTGTCGGTGACGATGACGTCGAAGCGCCCGGGGTCGGTGGCGAGGAAGATCGTCGCCGCGTCGACGTGCTGGTAGGCGGTCTCGACGTCGGGGAACTCGGCCCCGACCTCCTCCACCGTCCGGCGCCACAGGTGACCGGCATACGTGAGCACGTTGTGCTTGTGGACCAGGGTGAGGTGCTTGCGGGGACGGGCCTGCGCGCGTCCGAAGGCGTCGCGGACGACCCGCTCCACGCCGAACCGGGTGTTGACGCTGACCTCGGTGGCGATCTCGTGGGGGGTGCCGGTGCGCAGGGAGCCGCCGTTGCCGACGTACGGGCCCTCGGTGCCCTCGCGGACGACGACGAAGTCGATGCCGTCCGGGGCGACGCGCTCGACGTCGAGCGGGCTGCGGACCCCCGGGAACAGCCGGGCCGGCCGCAGGTTCACGTAGTGCTCGAGGGCGAACCGGATCGGCAGCAGGACGCCCCGCTCGAGCACCCCGCTGGGGACGCTCGGGTCGCCGATGGCGCCGAGCAGGATCGCGTCGTGGGTCTTCAGCTCGTCCAGCACGCTGCCCGGCAGCGTCTCGCCGGTGGCGTGCCAGCGGCGGGCGCCCAGGTCGTACTCGGTGGTGGAGACCTTCAGCCCGGTGGACGCCGTGGCCGCCTCGAGCGCCTTGAGGCCCTCGGCGACGACCTCGGGACCGATCCCGTCGCCGCCGATGACGGCGAGGTTGAGGGTGTCGGTCACGAAGTCCTCCTGGGATGAGTGGGCGCGGCGAGCAGCCTAGGCGCGAGCGCGCCCCGGCCGGGGGTCAGTCGTCGGCGTGACCCTGGTCGCGCAGGTCCATCGACTCCTGCAGTGCCTGGCGTGCCTTCTCGGCCTCTTCGCTCATGGGGTTCACGTCCTCAACGGTTGCGTACGTCAAAAGGGTTGCTACCTGGGCATTCTCACGCTCTAACCGGGTTCGGTGAGCGGTGTCAGCGGTGCTCGCGGGATCGCCGCGGCGAGGAGCTGACTAGAGAAGCTCGCCGCGGCCGGCGATGAGTACGAGCCGCCGCGACATGTCTCGAGATTACGTGGACGTCCAACTAAACGCACCCAGGTTCCACCATCCGGACCCGGCGCCAACCCCCGACGCGGAGTCATGCTTCGCGGGCGTCTCGCCCCCTCCATTCGGCGAGAGGTCAACTTCGGCCGCTCTGGACTGGTCCAGAGCGGCCGAAGTTGACCGGTCGGCAGCAAGGGTGGGCGGGGCTGTGGATGACGGCCGGGGCCTCGGGCGGTCAGCGGCCAACCTGGCTCGTATGCGTCCACCCGCCCCGCTGCCTTCGGTTCTGCGCGACCGGGCCTTCCGGGTCGACGAGGCGGAGCTTGGCCCGATCTCACGGGGCCGGACGCGCCGCGGCGACCTTGTCTCGCCGCTCTGGGGCGTGCGCAGCCCGCCGACGACGTCGTTCTGGCCGGCCCTCCGAGCGGCCGGCTGCGTCATCGCCCCAGACGAGGCCTTCTCGCACCACACCGCGGCCCGGATGCTGGGTCTGCCGCTGCCTCACCCGTGGAGCAGCGAGGAGCCGTGGCACATCACCGGTGAGAACGAGGAGCCCAGGCTGCGACGCCGGCACGTGGTCTCGCACCGCAGCGTCACCACCCGAGGTGTGGTCGTCGTGGACGGATATCGGTGCACCGATCCCTGGACGACCTGGGCCGACCTGGCCACCAGCGTGGATCTCGACGACCTCGTGATCATGGGCGACGCCATCGTCGAGCGCAGAGACTCCGGCACGGTGGGCGACCTGCGCGCGGCCGTTCGCAGTCGTGCCCGCCACCGAGGAGTGGTCCGTATGCGTGAAGCCGCCGCCCTCGTCCGCGTCGGCAGCCGCTCGCCGATGGAGTCCAAGGCGCGGCTCGTGTTCCTGCGAGGCGGTCTGCCGGAGGCCGAGCTCAACGCCGCGGTGTACGACGAGGCGGGCGAATGGCTGGCCTTCGGTGACTTCGTCTGGCGCGAGAGGAAGGTCGTCGCCGAGTTCGACGGCGACCACCACCGCACGGACCGTCGGCAGTGGCAGATCGACGTCGCCCGCCGCGAGTCGGTGCAGGCAGCGGGCTGGACCTACGTGCAGCTCACCGCTCGTTCGGTGACCGTGCCCGCATACCGTGACCGCCTGCTCCGTCGGCTCCAGCACCTGCTCCTCTGACGGGGTCCACCGCCAAACGTTCCCGCCGACAGGTCAACTTCGGCCGCTCTGAGGGTGCTCTGAGCGGCCGAAGTTGACCTCTCGGCGGATGTGGTGGGCGTGGCGGCCCGGTCAGAGGTTGATGACGGCGAAGCTCTCGGCGCCGACGGCGTCGGCGATGCGCGAGGCCACGGCGCTCGGCAGCTCGACGTCGACGTTGAGCAGCACCAGGGCGGACCCGTGCTTCTCCCCCGCGCCACCTGCATACCGCCGATGTTGATGCCCTCGTCGCCGAGGATCTGGCCCACCTGGCCGACGACGCCCGGCCGGTCGGCGTAGATGAACACCGCCAGGTGCTCGGTCAGCGGGACCTCGAGGTCGAACCCGTTGATCCCGACGACCTTCTCGATCATCCGCGGGCCGGTGAGGGTACCGGCGACCGACACCTCGGTACCGTCCCCGAGCGTCCCGCGCAGGGTGGTGACGTTGCGGAAGTCGCCGCTCGCCGGGTCGGTCAGGAGCCGGGTCTCGACGCCGCGCTGCTCGGCGATCACCGGGGCGTTGACGTAGGAGACCTGCTCCTCGACGACGTCCTGGAACAGCCCCTTGAGCGCCGACAGCCGCCAGACCGACACGTCGAACTCGGTGATCTCGCCGCGCACGTCGATGTCCAGCTGCACCGGGACCTGTCCCGCGACGGCGGTGAAGATGCGCCCGAGCTTCTCGACCAGGGCGATGCCCGGACGGACCTCCTCGGCGATCGCGCCACCGGACACGTTGACCGCGTCCGGGACCAGGTCGCCACCGAGGGCCAGCCGCACGGAGCGCGCGACCGATACGCCGGCCTTCTCCTGGGCCTCCTCGGTGGAGGCGCCGAGGTGTGGCGTCACGACGACGGAGTCGAACTCGAACAGCGGCGACGAGGTGGTCGGCTCCTTGGCGAAGACGTCGAGCCCGGCGCCGGCGACCCGGCCGTCGCGGATGGCGTCGGCCAGCGCCTGCTCGTCGACGATCCCGCCGCGGGCCGCGTTGATGATGCGGACGGTCGGCTTGACCTTCTTGAGCGCCTCCTCGCCGATGAGGCCGACGGTCTCCGGCGTCTTCGGCAGGTGCACGGTGATGAAGTCCGACTCGGCCAGCAGCTCGTCGAGGCCGACGAGCCGGGCGCCGAGCTGGCCGGCCTTGGCCGCGGACGTGTACGGGTCGTACGCGAGCAGCGTCACCCCGAACCCCTTGAGCCGCTCGGCCACGAGGGCGCCGATCCGGCCGAGGCCCACGATGCCGACGGTCTTGTCGAGCAGCTCGACGCCGCCGTACTGGCTGCGCTTCCACGCCCCGCCCTTGAGGGACGAGCTGGCCGGGGCGATGTTGCGCGCGGTGGCGAGCAGCAGGCCGATCGCCAGCTCGGCCGCCGAGGTGATGTTCGACGTCGGCGCGTTGACCACCATGACCCCGGCCTGGGTGGCGGCGGGGACGTCGACGTTGTCCAGCCCGACGCCGGCGCGGGCGATGACCTTGAGCCGCTTCCCGGCGGCGATGGCCTCGGCGTCCATCTGGGTGGCGGACCGGATCAGCACCGCGTCGACGTCGGCCAGCCCGGGCAGCAGGGCAGACCGGTCCGCTCCGTCGAGGTGGCGGATCTCGAAGTCGGGGCCGAGGGCATCGATCGTCGCGGGCGAGAGCTCCTCGGCGATCAGGACGACGGGCTTGGTCACGTCAGGGTCCTATCCGGCGGTACGTCGTGCGGGCGTGCAGGGCGGCGGCACCTCGCTGTGCCGCGAGGAGTCTAGGACCGCTCCGCCGCCCCTTCGGACGCCGACCGGCTCGTGGGACGAGCGGACCAGCGGACCGAGCGCTAGCGGCGGGAGCGACTGAACGCCTCGATCGCCATCCGCGACACGATGAGCAGCGCCACGACGACGACCACGACGCCGACGATGGCCACCGGGCGGATCCTGCGAGGCGACCAGCAGGCACCCGACCACGACGACGCCGACGAGGATCGCCCAGGACTGCCATGGCGGCATGGGTCGTCGGCTCATTCCCGAAGTGTAGGCGGGAGGGCGCCTCCGGCTGCCAGGATGCTTGTGGCAGCTATCGTCCAGCAGGAGGGCAGTGCAGTGACCGCTTCACCAGTCAAGCGACCAGGCGGGGTGACGCTCCTCGGCGTCCTCGTCGTCATCTCCGGCGTGCTCTACGTCATCTCGGGCCTTCTGGCCATCCTCGCCTCGACGAGCAGTGACCTCACCAGCAACCAGAAGACGGCGGTCCTCATCGTCGGCATCGTCGTGCTCATCCTGGGCCTCGTCGAGCTCGCCGTCGCCCGCGGACTGTTCCGCGGCAACAACACCGCCCGCGTCGTCGTGGCGATCGTCAACGTGTTGACGATCATCGCGGGCCTGTTCGCCCTGTTCCAGTCCGGCAACCAGCGGGGCACCTCGATCGGACAGGTCATCATCGCGATCATCGTGCTCGCCCTCCTGTACTCGGGCCGTGCCAACGAGTTCTTCAGCCGTGGCGGGACCAGCGCCAAGACCTACTAGCCCAAACCGCATCCGGTATGCCGCGTCGCCGCTCGGTGGCGCGGCGTACCTCTGCCCTCGCCGGCCCATCGGCTATCGCGGTCCCTCCTCGAGATAGCGATGGGCGAGCCGGCGCCAGGTGGGCAGGCTGGGCTCACGCCGGTGGTCGCGTCGGTCGAAGGCGTAGGTCAGCGCGGCCCCGCGCATGCTCGAGACCAGGAGGCCGGCGAGGTCGCCGAAGGCCGGATGGGCCGCCCGCTCCGGACCGAAGAGCGCCGCCACCGACGTGCGGATCCGGCGCCCCAGCTCGCGTTCGCGAGGGGTGAGCGCCGCCCGGAGCGGCTCGTTGTGCTCGGCGGCCACCCACAGCTGCACGGCCGCTCGGAACAGGGGACCGTGGAACGTCCTCCACAGCTCGTTGACGGCGGCGTCGAGACCGAGCGGTCCGGGTCGGGCGAGGTCGCCCGCGCGCTGGTCCGCGAGGTGGTGGACGGCCGCGACCAGCAGATCGTCGCGCGAGGGGAACTGGTGCAACAGGCTCCCCCGGGACACCCCGGCCCGCTCCTGGATGCGGGAGGTCGTGGTGGCGGCGTAGCCCTCCTCCGCCAAGCAGGCGAGCGCGGCGGCCAGGATCCGCTCGCGGGTGTCCCAGGCGCGCTGTTGCACCGGGAGCGGCGGGGGGGCGGTCGGCATGTCAGCACGGTAGCGCACCCAGACCACTGGCTGACTAGTATGCCTTGACTAATTTGTCGCGGCGTGCGAGAGTCACCGGCATGAACCGCAACGCCGTCGTCGCCGGAGTGGGCATGGTCCCGTTCAGCAAGCCCAGCGCCGGGATCGGCTACCAGGAGATGTCCGCCGGTGCGGTGCAGGCGGCGCTCGGCGACGCGGGCGTCGACTACGCCGACATCCGCCAGGCGTACGCGGGGTGGGTCTACGGCGACTCGACGTCCGGCCAGGCGGCGCTCTACCGCGTCGGGCTCACCGGCATCCCGATCGTCAACGTCAACAACAACTGCTCCACCGGCTCGACTGCGCTGTTCCTGGCGCGCCAGGCGGTGGAGAGCGGGGCCGCAGACGTGGTGCTGGCCCTGGGCTTCGAGCAGATGACTCCCGGCGCGCTCACGTCCGCGTGGAGCGACCGCACGTCGCCGTTCTCCGCCTTCGACGTGGCGAGCGAGCGGGTGATGGGTCCGAGCGGGGCGCCCATGGCCCCCACGTACTTCGGGGGCGCCGGGCGGGCCCACATGGAGCGCTACGGCACGTCGCCCGAGACCTTCGCCAAGATCTCGGTGAAGTCCCGCGCCCACGCCGCGAACAACCCGTACGCCGTGTTCCGGGAACCCGTGACGGTCGAGGAGGTCCTGGCCTCGCCGATGATCTTCGACCCGCTGACCCGCCTGATGTGCTGCCCACCGACCTGCGGGGCCGCGGCGGCCGTGCTGTGCACCCCCGAGTATGCGAGCCGGCACGGGATCGACCCGAGTGTCGTGATCCGCAGCCAGGCGATGACCACCGACACCGCGAACACCTTCGAGTCCGACGACCTCCGCGTGCTCGTCGGTGCGGAGATGACGCGGGCCGCCGCCGACCAGGTCTACGAGTCGTCCGGCGTGTCGCCCGAGGACATCCCCGTGGTCGAGCTGCACGACTGCTTCGCCACCAACGAGCTCGTCAGCTACGAGGCGCTCGGACTCACCCCGGAGGGCACCGGCGAGCGGTTCGTCCAGGACGGCGACAACACCTACGGCGGCCGCGTCGTGACCAACCCGTCGGGAGGCCTGCTCTCCAAGGGGCATCCGCTCGGCGCCACCGGCCTGGCGCAGTGTGCCGAGCTGGTGTGGCAGCTGCGGGGAACGGCCGGGCCGCGTCAGGTGGACGGGGCAAAACTCGCCCTGCAGCACAACATCGGCCTCGGTGGCGCGGCGGTCGTCACCCTCTACGAGCGGACCGCCTGATGGCCGTCGACCCCGCTCGTGCTCTCGCGGTCGAGTTCCCGGCCATCACCATGGACCTCGAACGCGGCCGTCTCCGCGCCTTCGCACGGGCGACCGGGCAGACCGACCCGACGTACGTCGATGTCGACGCCGCCCGCGCGGCGGGACATCCCGACCTGCCGGTCCCCCCGACCTTCTACTTCTCCATCGAGCTGGAGGCCGACCCGCTCGAGTGGCTCACCGGCCTGGACGTGGACCCGCGGGGCGTCCTGCACGGTGAGCAGTCGTTCGACTACCGGGCCATGACCTACGCCGGCGACGTGGTCGAGGCGCGCCGCCGTGTCGTCTCGGCGAACCCGAAGACCCCCACCATGGACTTCGTCACCACCCGCACGGAGTTCACCCGGGACGGCGAGGTCGTCGCGACGTCCGAGAGCCTCATCATCGTGCGGACGACGGAGGCCGTCGCGTGAGCGCGACCGCCATGGCGTCGGTGGACGTCGGCCAGGAGCTGCCCCCGTTACGCGTCGCGCCGGTCACGCGAGCCACCCTCGCGCTCTTCGCCGGCGCGTCCGGCGACGTCAACCCCATCCACATCGACCTGGACGTGGCGCGGTCGGCGGGCCTGGACGACGTGTTCGCCCACGGCATGCTCTCGATGGCCTACCTCGGCCGCATGCTCACCGACTGGATGCCGCAGTCCCGCCTGCGGACGTGGCGGGTGCGGTTCACGGCGATCACCCCTGTGCACGCGCAGCCGGTCTGCAGCGGCGTCGTCATGGCCGTCGACGACCGGACCGCCACCCTCGACCTCACCGTGCGGCTCTCCGACGGCACGGTGACGCTCAGCGGTACCGCCGTCGTCGACCTGTCCGACCACCGTCCCGAAAGGCCCTCATGAGACTCGACGACCGCACCGCAATCGTGTCCGGATCCGGCCGCGGCATCGGCCGCGAGATCGCCCTGAAGCTGGCGTCCGAGGGTGCACGGGTGGTGGTCAACGACCTCGACGCCGACCCCGCGGCCGAGACCGTCGAGGCCATCACCGCCGCCGGCGGCACGGCGGTGGCCTGCGTCGGCTCCGTCACCGATCCCGGGTTCGCCGACCGCTTCGTCACCACCGCGGTGGAGACGTTCGGCGGGCTGGACATCATCGTCAACAACGCCGGCTACACCTGGGACTCGATCCTGCAGAAGATGACCGACGAGCAGTGGGCCGCCATCGTCGACGTGCACCTCACGGCGCCCTTCCGCATCCTCCGGGCGGCGCAGCCGGTCGTCGCCGCGGCGGCCAAGGCCGAGATCGCCGCGGACGGGGTCGCGCGCTGCCGCAAGGTCGTCAACATCTCGTCGGTCGCCGGCCTCGCCGGGAACCCGGGCCAGGCCAACTACGCGGCGGCCAAGGCCGGGATCACCGGCCTCACCCAGACGATCGCCAAGGAGTGGGGCCGCTACAACGTGACGGTCAACGCGGTGGCGTTCGGCTTCATCCAGACCCGACTCACGCAGGCGGCCGCCGAGGGCAGCGAGATCGACATCGACGGACAGCGCATCAAGGTCGGCGTCAGCGCGGCCATCGCCGAGGCGGCGACGACGATGATCCCCCTCGGCCGGGCCGGAACCCCGGCCGACGCGGCCGGGGCGGTCGCCCTGCTCTGCCTCCCGGAGTCGGACTACGTGAGCGGCCAGACCCTCGTGTGCGGCGGCGGGTGGAACGGCTGACATGAGACGCGACCTGTTCGAGCCCGAGCACGAGGAGTACCGCTCCTCGGTCCGCGAGTACCTCCGGCGCGAAGCCGTGCCGCACTACGACGGAGTGGGAGCGGGACGGCATCGTGCCGCGCACGCTCTTCACCGGCCTCGGCGCGCTCGGGGCCCTCGGCTTCGACATCCCCGAGGAGCTGGGCGGCGCCGGCATCAGCGACTTCCGCTTCAACGCGATCCTCAGCGAGGAGGGGGTGGCGCTCGGGCTCCTGGTCGGCGATCCTCGGCCCGGCCCTGCAGGCCGACATCGTGGTGCCCTACCTGCTCGGCGGCAACGACGAGCAGCGCGGACGCTGGCTGCCCGGGATCGCCTCCGGGGACGACGATCTCCGCCATCGCGATGACCGAGCCGGGCACCGGGTCGGACCTGGCCGGTATCCGGACCCGCGCCCGCCGGGACGGTGACGCCTACGTCCTCGACGGCGCCAAGACGTTCATCACCAACGGGATCAACGCCGACCTGGTCGTCGTCGCGGCCCGAACCGGTGAGGACCGTCACCGCGGTCTCAGCCTGTTCGTCGTCGAACGCGGCATGCCGGGCTTCGAGCGCGGCCGCAAGCTGGAGAAGATCGGCCTCCACGCCCAGGACACCGCCGAGCTGAGCTTCGCCGGCGTACGGGTGCCGGCCGCCAACCGCCTCGGTGAGGAGGGTGAGGGCTTCACCCTCCTCACCCGGAACCTCGCGCGCGAGCGTCTCTCCCTCGCCGTGTCCGCGGTCGCGTCGGCCCGCGTGGCGCTCGAGCAGACGATCGGGTACGTCAAGGAGCGGGTGGCGTTCGGCGCACCGTTGGCGGACCTTCAGTCGGTCCGTATGCGCGTTGGGCGAGCTCTCGACCGAGGTCGACCTCGGCACCCTCATGGTGGACCGCGCCATCCGCGACGTGAACGACGGCACGTTCAGCGCCGTCGACGCCGCCAAGGCCAAGTGGTGGTGCACCGAGATGCAGGGCCGCGTCCTGGACGCCTGCGTGCAGCTGCACGGGGGCTACGGCTACATGCGCGAGTACCCGGTCGCGCGCGCCTGGGCCGACGCCCGGGTCACCCGGATCTACGGCGGGGCCAACGAGGTCATGAAGGACCTGGTCGGGCGCAGCATCGTCAGCGGTCGCTGACGCGTCAGCGCCCGAGCCAGTCGGCGATCGCGGTCATGCCGGTCCGGTACGACCGGCGACGGGGCGTGCCGAGGAAGCCGTGTCGGCCGGTCACGACGACCTCGCGCACCGTGGCGCCCGCGGACCGGAGCTCGTCGGCGAACGCGTGACCGGAGCGGCGCAGCCGGTCGTTGCTGGCGTCGAGGACCAGCGTGGGCGGGAAGCCGGCCAGGTCCGCTCCGCCCGGAAACGCGTACGCCAGGCCGAGGTCCGCGACCGACCCGACGTAGTTGAGGGCGATCCGGCGGGTCATCGCCGGGTTGAAGAACCATCGGACGATCGGCCCGCGCAGGCTCGACTCGACCTGCGCGTCCTCGGGGAGCCGGCTGTGGAACGCGCCGTAGGCGAGGACGACGGAACGCGGCGGCTCCATTCCGCTGTCACGCATGGCCAGCACCGCCCCCGCGGCGAGGTTGGCTCCCGCGCTGGCGCCACCGATGTCGATGGGCGCGCCCCCTTCGGCGCGCATCGCCGCCGCGACGTCGATGACGTCGTGGTGGGCGGCGGGGAACCGCCCGGGCGCCGGGCCGAGCGTGGGCTGCCGGAACAGGCCGATGTTCGGGGCGAGCCGGTAGTCGAGGGTGCGCACCCAGCGGCCCGCCGCCGCCAGACGCCGGGCGGGCGCGTCCGACTCCTTCTGGTCGAGACCCCCGAGCACGAACCCGCCGCCGTGGACCCACAGGAAGGGGGGCGGAGGCGCTGCCGCCGTCCGGCCGGTAGTCACGGACAGGGATGTCGCCGTCGCGGCCCCGCACCACACCGTCCTCGACGGCATACGCCGTCGTGGTCGTCGCCGTCGTCATGCGTCGGCGGGGACGCTGAGCTGCGCGCGCAGGTCCCGCTTCAGCACCTTCCCGGCCGCGGAGACCGGCAGCGCGTCGACGACCGACATGCTGCGCGGGATCTTGTAGCCGGCGATCTCGTCGCGCGCGAATCCCTGCAGGTCCTCGAGCTCGAGCGTGGCACCGGACTTCAGGACGACGACCGCGTGGACCCGTTCACCCCACTTGTCGTCGGGAAGGCCAACGATCGCGCAGGTGGCGACCGACGGGTGCTTCGAGATGACGTTCTCCACCTCGATCGAGTACACGTTCTCGCCGCCGGTGATGATCATGTCCTTGATGCGGTCGACGAGGAACACGTAGGAGTCGGCGTCCATGTAGCCGCCGTCACCGGTATGCATCCAGCCGCCCCGGAGGGCCTCCGCGGTCTCCGCCGGCCGGTTCCAGTACCCGGCCATGGTCGCCGCGCCGCGGACCACGATCTCTCCGACCGTCCCGCGCGGGACCTCGACGTCGTTCGCGTCCACGACGCGCACCTCGGTGTGCGGTGCCGCACGGCCGGCCGAGCGGCGGCGCACCGGATCCTCGTGGTCGGCCATGAGCAGCATCGTCGCCACCGGCGACAGCTCGCTCATGCCGTAGCACTGCAGGAACGTGGCGCCGGAGAACAGCTTTCGGGCGCGCCCGAGCACGGCCTCCGACATCGGCGAGGCGCCGTAGATGATGTGGCGGACCGCCGAGACGTCCGCCGTCGCGGCCTCGGGCGAGTCGACGAGCATCTGGATCATCGTGGGCACCAGGAGGATGTCCGTGACCTGGTGCTCGGCCATCGTGGCGAGCGTGCCCCCCGGGGAGAAGGCCGTGACGAACACGTGGGTGACCCCGAGCAGCAGCCCGCCCGTCCAGGCACAGAGGTCGGCGAGGTGGAACATGGGCGCGGCGTGCATCAGCCGACCGCCCGGCGTCATGAACTCGCCCGAGGCCACGCAGCCGTAGGCGCTCGTCATCATGTTGTCGTGGGTGAGCGTCACGCCCTTCGGTGCGCCGGTGGTGCCGCCGGTGTAGAAGATGCCGTAGACGTCGCTGCCTCCGCGGCGGGCATCCTCCACGGGGGCCGTGTCCGCGATCAGGGTCTCGAAGTCGAGCCAGCCGGCCGGAGCCGGCGCCGATCCGGTGTGGACCAGCGTCGTGACCCCGTCGTAGGCCGCGAGGACGGCGGCGGCCAGCTCGAGGAAGGCGTCGTCGACGATCAGCACCGACACCCCGCACTCCTCGAGCGAGTAGGCGATCTCGGCGGCGCTCCACCGGTAGTTGACCGGGGCCACCACTCCCCCGGCCCACGGGATCGCCAGCAACGCCTCGTGGAAGACGTCGGAGTTGAGCGCCATGATGCCGACACGGTCGCCGGGATGCAGGCCGCGGGCCCGAAGCGCTCCGGCAAGACGGGCGATCCGGTCCGCGGACTCGGCGACGGTCCGGGTCCGGTCGCCGAAGACCGTCACCGTCCGGTTCGGGGTGAGCTGCAGGGCTCGGTGGAGGGGCTGGGTGATCTCCATGGCGTGCTCTCTCTTCGTCGAGGTGTGCCGGCTCAGCGGACGGACTTGATGGGCAGGACCGCGAAGGCCGCGAGAGCGGCCATGACCGCGGCGAACGCGTACAACGCGGGGTAGCCCGCAACACCGATGACCACGCTCGCGATGAGCGGGGCGACGATCTGGCCTCCCGCCTGGGCGATGTTCAGCACGCCGAGGTCCTTGCCGGCGTCCGCGGCGTTGGGAAGCACCTGGGTCATCAGGGCCTGGTCCACCGCGAGGTAGATCCCGATGCCGAGTCCCCCGAGCCCGACGGAGGCGATCGCCCCCGGGACCGTCGGCCAGAGGATGGGCAGGACGGCACTCAGCGCCACGACGAACGAGGCGACGATCACGAAGGGCTTGCGGCGCCCGATGCGGTCGGACAGCAGCCCCGACGGCACCAGCGCCACGATGATGCCGAGCCCAAGGACCCCCGTGGTCAGCGGGAACAGCTCGTTCGCCTTGTCGAGACCGAGCCCGATGTAGTCGTCGAGGATGTACAGCTGGAACGAGACGATCGACCAGTACCCGACGATGAGGACCAGCCGGGCGACGAAGGCCCAGAAGAAGTCGGGGTGCCGGCGCGGGTTGATGACGAAGGACCGGAGCGTCTCCGCCCACGAGACCGCCTCCCGCGGTGCGGCGTCGACCGGCTGGCGGTCACGCAGCATGAAGGCGAGCGGAACGCCGCCCACGAGGAGGATGACGGCAAGCACCAGGAAACCGACCGGGATCGTCGACACGAACTGCGAGGCGATGATCACCCCGATCAGACCGCCGACGAAGATGCCCAGTGACCCGAGCGCCGAGAACAGCCCGCGTCGGGCGACGGGGGCCCGGTCCGGCACGATGGCGCTGATCGGCCCGCTGATCATGCTGTAGAACGCCGAGATCAGCACCGCGGCCACGAGGATCAATGCGACCGAGCCCACGGTGGCGAGGCCGAGGATCGACAGCGCCAGGCCGACGACCCCGGCGAGGATCCACGGCACGCGGCGCCCGAGGCGGGACCGCGTACGGTCCGAGAGCACTCCCCAGAGGGGTTGGGTGATGACCGCCGCCACGGCGGCGACGGCGCCGACGAGGCCCAGGACCGCGACCTTGTCGTCGGGCTCGAGCCGGGCGATGAGGTTGGGCACCAGGGAGTTGGCGGCGCCCCCGTTCGCGATGTTCACGAACAGCTGCACGCCGAAGAAGCCGGCCATGACGCGGCCGAGCCCCTTGACCCGGGTGGCCACCGGGGTGGCGAGGTCGGTCACCGCCGTCCCTCCCAGGCCTGGCGCTCCGTGACCGCCGGGTCGTTCTCGACGGTGCTGACCGCGTCGAACACCATCGTGGTGCGATCGGTGGCGTCGTACGCGGGCCATCCCGGGTCCCCGTCACGCGCGTAGGCGGCGAAGGCCTCGTGCATCTGGGTCGCCAGCTCCTGTGGTGCGTCGGGGCCGAGGAGCGCCTCCCCCGCCACGCCGACCTCGCGCATGGTCGCCAGGTCGTCGCGCATGAACGGCAGGTCGAGCGCGTGGTTCGACCCGAGACCGGGAGGGAAGCTCGGGCTCGACCAGTGGAACTCGTAGACGTGGGACGGCGCCTGCCGCGCCTCGACGAGGTCGAGAGTCGGAATGCGGAACGCCCAGTCGGTCCAGACCGCCTCGGCCCGCTCCAGCGTGCCCTCCAGACGGCGCGAGCCGTCGCGGTAGGCGGCCTGCACCTGGTCGTCGGCGCCCATGAGGCCGAACATCGCCTGGCCGGCAGCCTCGGGCATCGACGGCAGGAGGCCGAGCGCCGCGAGGAACCCGGTGGCCTCGTTGCGCGTCGTCCCGGTCATCAGCGGGACGGTCGACCCGGGTGCGGAGTCGAGCGGCGACGAGGGCATCGTCGCGGTGCCGTGCACGGCCCGGAACGGGCTGACGGTGAAGGACTCCGTCCCCCACTGGCTGAAGTCGACGAACTCCATCGCCATGGGGATGACCTCGCTGAGCGTCCGCTCGACGGGAAGAGCCGCGAAGGCCTCCCGGGTGGGCGCGACACCGAACCGCTCGGCCAGCCGGGTCGTCACGCGAAGGGCACTCTCGACCGAGGCCGACACGGCCGGCGAGCCGCTCATGGCGATCGCCCGCGCGAACAGGCCGGGGGCCCGCGGCATGGCCAGGAGGTCCATGACGGCGACGGCTCCGCCGGACTGGCCGAAGACGGTGACCTGGTCCGGGTCGCCCCCGAACGCGGCGATGTTGCGCTGCACCCACTCCAGCGCCGCGATCTGGTCGAGCAGCCCGAGGTTCTCGATGCCGTCGTCGAAGAACGTGAACCCGTCGACGCCGAGCCGGTAGTTGATGCCGACGTGGACGATGCCGTCCCGAGCGAACGTGTAGCCGTCGTGGGCGGGCGCCGACCCGGTGCCGGTGATGAAGCCGCCACCGTGGATCCACACCATGACCGGCAGCCCGGACGAGGTCGCGTCCGGGGTCCACACGTCGACGGTCAGGCAGTCCTCGCCCTGCCGGCGCGGGTTGAAGTACGCGTTGAACGGGTCCCCCTCGAACGCCGACTGGGGCACGCCGACGCCGAACTCGGAGGTGTCCCGGACCCCCTCCCACGCCTCGACGGGCGCTGGGGGGCGGAGTCGGTTGCGACCGAACGGGGCGGCCGCGTACGGGATGCCGCGGAACCGGACCGCACCCCGGTCCTCGACGCCCGTGACGGCACCGCTGTCCGTACGGACGATGGTCTGAAGTAGCACGACGATGAGCCTCCTTGATTGGCCGTTAACTTAGCACGTCAATCAAGGCGCAGAACAGAGCAAGACGCAGAAATTTGAGTACGCGTCGTTAACTTG
The DNA here is from genome assembly GCA_963770005.1 of uncultured Actinomycetota bacterium. Lineage (GTDB taxonomy): Bacteria > Actinomycetota > Actinomycetes > Actinomycetales > Dermatophilaceae > Lapillicoccus. The sequence goes on from CAVYNX010000010.1 coordinate 28,359, forward strand.
TCAGCATCCGACGGGTCAGGTCGATGACGTCGTCGCTGGACAGCACCCGTCGCTCCACCCCCTCTCGAGCCCGGTCGTCGAGCACGGCCAGGGCCGCGCGCATCCGGACGCGCACCGCCTCCTCCGGCAGGTCCGGCGCGATGGCCGAGCAGAGGGCGAGCCACTCGGCGAGGTAGTCGTCGACCGCCACGGACACGCCGCGGAGGTCGTCCTCGGGGAGGTTGGTCATCTCGTCGGCCAGGGTGCCGGTCCATGACGGGTGCTGCGCGCTCAGCTCGAGGGACGAGGAGATCGCGAGTCGCAGGGCCTCGTCGGCGGACCCGGCCTGCGCCGCGGCCTGCTCCAGCGACGAGGCCAGCCAGCTGACGGCGCGGCGGATCACGGCGACGAAGAGGTCCGCCTTGCCGCCGAAGGAGGAGTAGACGGTGTTGGGACTCACCCCCGCGGTCGCGGCGATCTCCTCGATGGTGACCGCCTGGTACCCGCCTCGGCGGACGATGAGATGAGCCCCGATGTCGAGCAGCGCCGACCGGCGAGTGGTCCACGGCCGCGACACCACCTCCTCGCTCGACACGTCGATGTCGACGAGCGGACGGGCGGGCCGGAAGGCGACCACCGCCGCCAGGGCCCGTTCGAGCTGCTCGGCCTGGCCCTCGGGCGCCAGGGTGGTCTCGTAGAACCCGGTGCTGGAGACGGCCGCGAGCACCCCTCGGGCGCGCAGGTGCGCGATCTCCGACGGCTCTCCCCTGCCGAAGAGGGCACCGAGCGTGTCGGCGGTCGCGACCAGACGCCGCTGGATCGACCCGTCGGGATCGGTGAGCCGGCGCCTCCGGTCGGGGTTCCACAGCAGGCCGATGGTGGGGTGCTCGACCGCCACGCGGGCGAGCCGACGCACCACCTCCTCGGTGGACGAACCGTCCGCGACGCACTCCTCCAGATGGGCGAGGTTGGACTCGAGCGCGGCGGTGTAGAGGGCGTCCTTGCCGCGGAAGTGCCGGTAGAGGGCCGGCGCGGTGATGCCGAGGTCGCCGGCGATGTCCTCGAGGCTCGTGCCGGAGTAGCCGTGCCGGTGGAACCGCGCCCGGGCGGCGGCCAGGATCGACGCGCGTCGGTCCCGCGGTCGGGTACGCACCTGGTCGGTCACCCGGCGAGCCTAGGCCGGGGGTTCGGTGGCCGCCGCGAGCCGCGCGTCGGCGCCGGACGGCCAGCGTCACCGCCGCGACGACCACGACCG
>CAVYNX010000011.1:0-162793 GCA_963770005.1 uncultured Actinomycetota bacterium
GTCCGCGGGCTCGAAGGTCCAGCTCGTCGCCAAGGACGGCCCCTACGCCCAGCTGCGTATGCCGTCCGGTGAGATCCGCAACGTCGACCTGCGCTGCCGCGCCACGGTCGGCGAGGTGGGCAACGCCGAGCAGAGCAACATCAACTGGGGCAAGGCCGGCCGGATGCGGTGGAAGGGCAAGCGCCCGACCGTCCGAGGCGTCGCCATGAACCCCGTCGACCACCCCCACGGCGGTGGCGAGGGCAAGACCTCCGGTGGTCGCCACCCGGTCAGCCCCTGGGGACAGGCCGAGGGCCGTACCCGCCGTCCGCACAAGCCGAGCGACAAGCTCATCGTCCGTCGCCGTCGTTCCGGCAAGAAGCGCTGAGGAGCCTGACCCACCATGCCTCGTAGCCTGAAGAAGGGCCCCTTCATCGACGACCACCTCCAGAAGAAGGTGGACGTCCAGAACGAAGCGGGCACGAAGAACGTCATCAAGACCTGGTCGCGCCGGTCGGTGGTCAGCCCCGACATGCTCGGCCACACCCTCGCCGTCCACGACGGCCGCAAGCACGTCCCGGTGTTCGTCACCGAGTCGATGGTCGGCCACAAGCTCGGCGAGTTCGCTCCGACGCGCACCTTCAAGGGTCACGTCAAGGACGACAAGAAGGGACGTCGTCGCTGATGCCCGCCGCAACCATCGACACCGACGTGAGGCTGACGCGCGCCTCGGCGCGCCACGTCCGCGTGACCCCGCAGAAGGCCCGCCGCGTCGTGGACCTCATCCGCGGCAAGCAGGCCACCGAGGCCGTCGCCGTGCTCCGGTTCGCGCCGCAGGCGGCGTCCGACCCGATCCGCAAGGTCGTCGAGAGCGCCATCGCCAACGCGCGGGTCTCCGCTGACCGCAACTCCGAGGCCTTCGACGAGCGCACCCTGGTCATCCAGTCCGCGTTCGTCGACGAGGGCCCCACGATGAAGCGGTTCCGGCCGCGCGCGCAGGGCCGCGCCTCGCGGATCAACAAGCGCACCAGCCACATCACCGTCGTCGTCGCGCCGACCGGCAAGGCCTCCGAGCCCCAGCCGCGTCGTGGAGCCGCCAAGGCCGCCGCGAAGACCACGGCCCAGAGGTCCACCGCACGACAGGGAGGGACCCGCTGATGGGTCAGAAGGTCAACCCGCACGGGTTCCGGCTCGGCATCACCACCGAGCACGTGAGCCGTTGGTTCGCGGACTCCACCAAGGAGGGCCAGCGGTACCGCGACTTCGTCAAGGAGGACGTCGCGATCCGCAAGCTCATGGCGACCGGCATGGAGCGCGCCGGCATCTCCCGCGTGGAGATCGAGCGCACCCGTGACCGCGTCCGCGTCGACATCCACACCGCCCGGCCGGGCATCGTCATCGGCCGTCGCGGCGCGGAGGCCGACCGCATCCGCGGCGAGCTCGAGAAGCTCACCGGCAAGCAGGTCCAGCTGAACATCCTCGAGGTCAAGAACCCCGAGATCGACGCCCAGCTGGTCGCCCAGGGCATCGCCGAGCAGCTCGCCGCCCGCGTGTCGTTCCGTCGCGCCATGCGCAAGGGCATGCAGTCCGCCCAGCGCGCCGGTGCGAAGGGCATCCGGGTGCAGTGCTCCGGTCGTCTCCAGGGCGCCGAGATGTCGCGCTCGGAGTTCTACCGCGAGGGCCGCGTCCCGCTGCACACGCTGCGCGCCAACATCGACTACGGCTTCTACGAGGCGCGTACGACGTTCGGCCGGATCGGCGTGAAGGTGTGGATCTACAAGGGCGACGTCACCGCTCGCGAGCTCGCGCAGCAGCAGGCGGCCGCGCCGCGTGCGCCGCGTGGCCCGCGCCGCGACGGCGCCGACCGCATGGACCGTCCGACCCGCGCCCGCCGCGACGCCGCTCCCGAGTCGGCTCCGACCGCCGGCGCCGAGACCACCGAGGCTCCCGCCCAGGCCCCCGAGGCCACCGCGGCGGCCCAGAATGAGCAGGCCTGACCATGTTGATCCCTCGTCGAGTCAAGCACCGTAAGCAGCACCACCCGGGTCGCTCGGGCGCTGCCACCGGCGGCACCCGGATCGCCTTCGGTGACTACGGCATCCAGGCGCTCGAGCCGGCCTACGTCACCAACCGGCAGATCGAGTCCGCGCGTATCGCCATGACCCGCTACATCAAGCGTGGCGGCAAGGTCTGGATCAACATCTACCCGGACCGTCCCCTCACCAAGAAGCCCGCCGAGACCCGGATGGGTTCCGGTAAGGGTTCGCCGGAGTGGTGGATCGCCAACGTCAAGCCCGGCCGCGTCATGTTCGAGCTGTCCGGCGTGACCGAGCCCGTCGCCCGTGAGGCGATGCGCCTGGCCATGCACAAGCTGCCCATGAAGTGCCGTTTCGTCCGCCGTGAGGGTGGTGACATCTGATGGCCGTTGGTACCAAGGACCTGGCCTCCGACAACCTGCGCGGGTTCGACGACGACCGCCTCGTCGACGAGCTGAAGAAGGCCAAGGAGGAGCTGTTCAACCTCCGGTTCCAGTCGGCCACCGGCCAGCTGGACAACCACGGCCGGCTCCGCGCCGTCCGCAAGGACATCTCGCGGATCTACACCGAGATGCGTGAGCGCGAGCTCGGCATCGGGCTGCCGCCGGCCAAGCAGGCCGCCGCCGCCCCCGAGGTGACGGACGCCAAGGCCGACAAGAAGGCCAAGAAGGCCGACAAGGCCGACAAGGCCGAGAAGAAGTCGAAGAAGAAGACCGAGGACGAGTCATGAGCGAGCAGGAGACCGCGAACGCGGCCGCCCAGGAGCGCAGCCACCGCAAGACGCGGCAGGGCTACGTCGTCAGCGACAAGATGGACAAGACCGTCGTCGTCGAGGTCGAGGACCGCGTGAAGCACGCGCTCTACGGCAAGGTCCTGCGGCGCAGCAGCAAGATCAACGTCCACGACGAGGCCAACGCGGCCGGTGTCGGTGACCGCGTCCTCATCATGGAGACCCGCCCGCTGTCGGCGACGAAGCGCTGGCGTGTCGTGGAGATTCTGGAGAAGGCCAAGTGATCCAGCAGGAGTCCCGTCTGCGGGTCGCCGACAACACCGGTGCGAAGGAGATCCTCTGCATCCGCGTGCTCGGCGGCTCCGGGCGCCGCTACGCCGGGATCGGCGACACCATCGTCGCGACCGTCAAGGACGCGATCCCGGGCGGCAACGTCAAGAAGGGCGACGTCGTCAAGGCCGTCATCGTGCGCACCGTCAAGGAGCGCCGCCGGTCCGACGGGTCCTACATCAAGTTCGACGAGAACGCCGCCGTCATCCTCAAGGCCGACGGCGACCCCCGTGGAACCCGCATCTTCGGCCCGGTGGGCCGCGAGCTGCGCGAGAAGCGGTTCATGAAGATCATCTCGCTCGCACCGGAGGTGCTCTGACTCATGGGAACCCACTCCATGCGCATCAAGAAGGGTGACCTCGTCCAGGTCATCTCGGGCCGCAGCCAGAAGAACGGCGGCGACCGGGGCAAGCAGGGCAAGGTCATCGCGGTCTACCCCGAGAGCCAGCGCGTGCTGGTCGAGGGCATCAACCGCGTCACCAAGCACGAGAAGGCCGGCGCGACCGCTCGCGGTACCCGCACCGGTGGCCTCGTGCACACCGAGGCCCCGATCCACGTGAGCAACGTGGCCGTCGTGGACCCCGACTCCAAGAAGCCGACGCGGATCAAGACCCGCGTCGAGACCGTGGAGCGCGACGGTCGGCAGAAGGCCAGCCGCATCCGCGTGGCCGTGCGCTCCGGTAAGGACCTGTGATGACCGCAACCGCCACCGAGACGACGGAGACCCGTACCTCTCCGCGCCTCAAGCAGCGCTACCGCGACGAGATCAAGCCGGCCCTGCGTGACCAGTTCTCCTACGGGAACGTCATGCAGGTCCCGGGTGTCGTCAAGGTCGTCGTCAACATGGGCGTCGGCGACGCCGCCAAGGACAGCAAGCTCATCGAGGGTGCCGTCCGCGACCTCGGCGCGATCACCGGCCAGAAGCCGATCGTCACCAAGGCCCGCAAGTCGATCGCCCAGTTCAAGCTGCGGGAGGGCATGCCGATCGGCGCGCACACCACGCTGCGCGGCGACCGGATGTGGGAGTTCCTCGACCGGCTCGTCACCATCGCGCTCCCGCGCATCCGTGACTTCCGCGGCCTGTCGCCGAAGCAGTTCGACGGCAACGGCAACTACACCTTCGGCCTGACCGAGCAGTCGATGTTCCACGAGATCGACCAGGACCGCATCGACCGGGTCCGGGGCATGGACATCACCATCGTGACCACGGCCAGCAACGACGACGAGGGTCGCGCGCTTCTCAAGGCGCTCGGCTTTCCTTTCCGCGAGAACTGACCGAGAGCTGACGGAGACACCACTCATGGCGAAGACCGCCCTTGTCAACAAGGCCAACGCGACCCCGAAGTTCAAGGTCCGCGGCTACACGCGCTGCCAGCGCTGTGGCCGGCCCCACTCGGTCTACCGCAAGTTCGGCCTGTGCCGGATCTGCCTGCGGGAGATGGCGCACCGCGGCGAGCTGCCCGGCGTGACCAAGAGCTCCTGGTAATCACCCCACTCACTTCCAACGTCCACGACACACGAACATCGCAGGTCACCCGCATACCCCGTATGCGCGTGAAACCGCGGTGAGGAAGGGCCTGAAGCCCACATGACCATGACCGACCCGATTGCGGACATGTTGACCCGCGTCCGGAACGCCAACTCGGCGCACCACGACGACGTCTCCATGCCGTTCTCCAAGCTCAAGTCGAACATCGCGGAGATCCTCCAGGCCGAGGGCTACATCGCCAGCTGGAAGGTCGAGGACGCCGAGGTGGGCAAGACGCTGACCATCGACCTCAAGTACGGCCCCAACCGCGAGCGCTCCATCGCCGGCGTGCGTCGCGTGTCCAAGCCGGGCCTGCGGGTGTATGCCAAGTCGACCAACCTGCCCAAGGTGCTCGGCGGCCTGGGGGTGGCGATCATCTCCACGTCGTCCGGGCTGCTCACGGACCGGCAGGCCGCTTCGAAGGGTGTGGGCGGGGAAGTCCTCGCCTACGTCTGGTAAGGGGAAGCTGACATGTCGCGAATCGGACGACTTCCGGTCACCGTGCCTTCGGGCGTGGACGTGACCATCGACGGCCAGGCCGTCACCGTCAAGGGCCCGAAGGGCTCGCTGAGCCTCACGGTGCCCGAGCCCATCACGGTGGACCGCGGTGACGAGGCCAACGAGGCCAACACCATCCAGGTCAAGCGCCCCAACGACGAGCGCGAGGCGCGCTCGCTGCACGGGCTGACCCGCTCACTCATCAACAACATGGTCGTCGGTGTCACCGACGGCTACGAGAAGAAGCTCGAGATCCACGGCACCGGGTACCGCGTGGCCAACCAGAGCGGGAACCTCGTGTTCTCGCTCGGCTACAGCCACCAGATCACGGTCGAGGCTCCCGACGGCATCGCGTTCGCCGTCGAGAACCCCACCCGGTTCTCGGTGCAGGGCATCGACAAGCAGCAGGTCGGCGAGGTCGCCGCGAACATCCGCAAGCTGCGCAAGCCGGACCCGTACAAGGGCAAGGGCGTGCGGTACGCGGGCGAGCAGATCCGCCGCAAGGTCGGAAAGGCCGGGAAGTAAGCCATGGCACCCAACATCAACGGAGTCATCAAGCGCGGCAAGAGCAAGGCCGCCGCGCGTGTCCGACGCCAGGTCCGCGGTCGCAAGCGCATCAGTGGCACGACCGAGCGTCCGCGCCTGGTCGTCTCGCGCTCGAGCCGGCACCTGTTCGTCCAGGTCGTCGACGACACGCAGGGACGCACCGTCGTCTCGGCGTCGACGATGGAGGCCGACCTGCGCTCCTTCGACGGCGACAAGACCGCCAAGGCCAAGCGGATCGGTGAGCTCGTCGCCGAGCGCGCCAAGCAGGCCGGCGTCGACGCGGTCGTCTTCGACCGCGGCGGCAACAAGTACCACGGCCGGGTCGCGGCGATCGCCGACGGCGCCCGCGAAGGGGGCCTGTCCCTGTGAACCACGGGTGGTCGCTCTTGCGGGGGCCACATCTTCACACGCATACGAACACTGTTGAGATGAGGACCATCTGATGCCCGGACCACAGCGTCGAGGCACCGGCCCCGCCACCGCCGGCGGCGACCGGCCCGAGCGCCGGGGCGGTCGTGACGGCCAGGGCGGCCGTGGCGGTCGCGACGGTCGCGACTCCGGCGAGAAGAGCCAGTACATCGAGCGGGTCGTGACGATCAACCGCGTCGCCAAGGTCGTCAAGGGTGGCCGTCGCTTCAGCTTCACCGCCCTCGTCGTCGTCGGCGACGGTGACGGCACGGTCGGCGTCGGCTACGGCAAGGCCAAGGAGGTGCCCGCGGCGATCGCCAAGGGCGTCGAGGAGGCCAAGAAGGCGTTCTTCAGCGTCCCCCGCATCCAGGGCACCATCCCGCACCCCGTCCAGGGTGAGGCGGCAGCCGGTGTGGTCATGCTGCGCCCGGCGTCGCCCGGTACCGGTGTCATCGCCGGTGGCCCGGTGCGCGCCGTGCTCGAGTGCGCCGGCATCCACGACGTCCTCAGCAAGTCGCTCGGGTCGAGCAACGCCATCAACATCGTCCACGCGACGGTCGAGGCGCTGCGCAGCCTGGAGCGGCCGGAGGCCGTCGCCGCCCGCCGCGGGCTGACGCTGGAGCAGGTCGCCCCCGCGGCCATGATCCGTGCCCAGGCCGCCGGTCGCCAGGAGCGGGCCGACAAGTCCGCGCTGGCCGGGTCGGGGGTCTGATGCCACGCCTGAAGGTGACCCAGACCCGATCCGAGATCGGCGGCAAGCGCAACCATCGCGAGACGTTGCGCAGCCTCGGTCTGAAGCGCATCGGTGACGTCGTCGTCAAGGAGGACCGCCCGGAGATCCGGGGCATGGTCCGCACCGTGACGCACCTCGTCGCCGTCGAAGAAGTCGACTGAGAAGCGGAGTGACCCATGCCTGACAAGGCTGACAAGGCAGACAAGGCCACCAAGGCCGACGCCACGACCCCGACCTCCCTCGGGACGACCCTGAAGGTCCACCACCTGCGCCCGGCGCCGGGGGCCCGGACCGCCAAGACCCGCGTGGGTCGTGGTGAGGGCTCCAAGGGCAAGACCGCCGGCCGCGGTACCAAGGGCACCAAGGCCCGCTACCAGGTGCCGGAGCGCTTCGAGGGTGGGCAGATGCCCCTCCACATGCGCCTGCCGAAGCTGCGCGGGTTCACCAACCCGTTCCGCGTCGAGTACCAGGTCGTCAACCTCGACCGCCTCTCGGCGCTCTACCCCGACGGCGGCGACGTGACCGTCGACGACCTCGTCGCCAAGGGCGCGGTCCGCGACGGTCGTCCCGTCAAGGTCCTCGGCACCGGCGCGATCGACGTCAAGGTCAACGTCACGGTGAACAAGTTCTCCGGCTCCGCCAAGGAGAAGATCGAGGCGGCGGGCGGCTCGGCCACCACGCTCTGACCGGTCCTCTGACCGTATGCGGACGGCCGGCACCCAGCGCGGGTGCCGGCCGCACGCATACCGGCCATCCACCGCAGGGTATTCTCTGCGGGTTGGGCTGCCCGATGAGCGGGTCGTCCTCATCACAGCACCACCAGCAACAGCGGCAACTAGAGGTCGTCACGGCAGGAGCCGGCGCCTCCCAGGAGGATCAGTGCTCTCGGCCTTCGTTCGGGCGTTCAAGACGCCCGACCTGCGCAAGAAGCTGCTGTTCACGCTCGCCATCATCGCGATCTACCGGCTCGGCACGGCGGTACCCACCCCGGGCGTGGCCTACACCAAGGTCCGCGACTGTCTGGCCGGATCCGACCCGCAGGCCGGGTTCATCGGCCTGGCGAACCTCTTCAGCGGCGGGGCCCTGCTCCAGCTGTCGATCTTCGCGCTGGGGATCATGCCCTACATCACGGCCAGCATCATCGTGCAGCTGCTCACCGTGGTCATCCCGCGGTTCGAGGCCCTCAAGAAGGAGGGCCAGTCCGGTCAGACCAAGCTCACGCAGTACACGCGCTACCTGACCATCGGGCTGGCCATCCTGCAGAGCTCGACGCTGATCACCTTCGCGCGCAACCCGCAGCAGATCTTCGGCCCCTCGTGCACGTCGATCCTCACCGACGACACCATGCCGACCATCGTCATCATGGTGCTGACGCTGACCGCCGGCACCGGCCTGATCATGTGGATGGGCGAGCTGCTCACCGACCGGGGCATCGGCAACGGCATGTCGGTGCTGATCTTCACGTCCATCGCGTCGGGCTTCCCCGGCTCGCTGTGGGCGATCCAGCAGAAGGACGGCCGCTGGGACGTCTTCATCGGCATCATCCTGCTGGGCTTCGTCATCATGGCCCTGGTCATCTTCGTCGAGCAGTCCCAGCGCCGGGTGCCGGTGCAGTACGCGAAGCGGCAGGTCGGGCGCCGGATGTACGGCGGCAGCTCGACCTACATCCCGCTCAAGGTCAACATGGCCGGCGTCATCCCGGTCATCTTCGCCAGCTCGCTGCTGTCCCTGCCGGCCCTCATCGCGCAGTTCCAGACGCCTCAGGACGGCACGCCGCCGTCCGCGTGGGTGCAGTGGATCCAGGACAACCTCACCCGTGGTGACCACTGGATCTACATGCTGCTCTACGTCGCGCTGATCCTGTTCTTCACGTTCTTCTACGTCTCGATCACGTTCAACCCGACCGAGGTCGCCGACAACATGAAGAAGTACGGCGGCTTCATCCCGGGCATCCGGGCGGGGCGACCGACGGCGGAGTACCTCGACTACGTCCTGACCCGGATCACCGTGCCCGGCGCGCTCTACCTCGCCGTCATCTCGCTGATCCCGCTCATCGCGCTCGTCGCGGTCGGGGCGAACCAGAACTTCCCGTTCGGCGGCACCTCGATCCTCATCATCGTCGGCGTCGGCCTCGAGACGGTCAAGCAGATCCAGGCTCAGCTGCAGCAGCGGCACTACGAAGGGTTCTTGCGGTGAAGCGACTGATCATCATGGGACCGCCGGGTGCGGGCAAGGGCACGCAGGCCGTGCGCATCGCCGAGCGCTTCGGGATCCCCGCCATCTCCACCGGTGACATCTTCCGCAGCAACATCAAGGACGGCACCGAGCTCGGCCGGCAGGTGGAGGAGATCCTCAAGTCGGGGGGCTACGTGCCCGACGAGATGACCAACGCCGTCGTCCAGGACCGCCTCGCGTGGGTCGACGCCGCTCCGGGGTTCCTCCTCGACGGCTACCCGCGCACGCCCGGTCAGGTCGAGTTCCTCGACCAGGTCCTCGGCGCGCACGACCACGCCCTGGACGCGGTCATCGAGCTGACCGTCGACGAGGACGCGGTCGTCGACCGGCTGCTCAAGCGGGCCGAGACCGAGGGTCGGGCGGACGACACCGAGGAGGTCATCCGCGAGCGGATGGCGATCTACCGCAAGCAGACCGCCCCGGTCATCGAGATCTACGAAGAGCACGGGATCCTCGTCAAGGTCGACGGCATGGGCACGGTCGACGAGGTCACCGAGCGGCTGACCAAGGCCGTCGAGACCACCTCCGGCTGACGGGGCCGACCACGATGTTCCGTCGTTCCCAGACCCCCGGTCGAACCGCCGAGCAGCTGCTGCTCATGCGGCGGGCCGGCCTGCTCGTCGGCGAGACCCTGGAGATGCTCCGCAGCGAGGTGCGCGCGGGCGTCACCACGCTGGCCCTCGACGCGCTGGCCGAGGACTACATCCGCTCCCACGGCGGGATCCCCAACTTCCAGCTCGTCCCCGGCTACGCGCATACCCTCTGCACCAGCGTCAACGAGGAGATCGTCCACGGCATCCCGTCCGACCGGCGGGTCCTACGGGACGGCGACCTCCTGTCGCTCGACTGCGGCGCCGAGCTCGAGGGCTGGAACGGCGACGCCGCCGTCTCCGTCGTCGTCGGTGGCCCGGAGGCGGGGCGGCCCGAGGACCTGCGGCTCATCGAGGTGACCGAGGAGGCCCTCTGGGCCGGGATCCGGGCGCTGCGCGTGGGCGACCGGCTCTACGCGGTCGGCGAGGCGGTCGAGGAGAGCGTCGAGTCCGCGGCCGCGACCGATGCTCACGACTACGGGATCATCGAGGAGTACGTCGGGCACGCGATCGGGCGCTCGATGCACGAGGACCCGCAGATCCCCAACTACGCGGTGCGCGACAAGGGGCCGACGGTGCGCTCCGGCTTCACCGGCGCGATCGAGCCGATGGTGACCCTGGGCAGCAGCGCGACGCGAGTGCTCGACGACGACTGGACGGTCGTCACGCAGGACGGGCTGCGTGCGGCGCACTGGGAGCACTCGGTGGCCGTGACCGACGCCGGCCTGACGGTGCTCACCGCGGTCGACGGCGGCGCGGGCCGGCTCGGCGACGCCTACGTCGCTCTCGACGGCTGAGCGGTCCGACCCCAGGCGATCGGGCCGGTCAGGCCAGGTGCTGCTTGAGGAAGCCCACGCTGCGCTCGATCGACGTGGTCCACGGCCCGGTCGTGAAGACGTGCGGCTGGCCGGGGTAGGTGAAGTACTCCACGGACTTGCCGGCCGCCTTGAGGGCGTCGACGCTGGCCTGCGCCCAGGGGATCGGGCACGACAGGTCAGCGGTGCCCTGGTGGATCATCACCGGCTCGGTGATCCGGTCGAAGTACGTGCGCGGGCTGGCCTTGGCCCACGCGTCCGGGTTGGCCGCCGGCTCGCCGAGGGCGGCGACCACGCGCTGCGTCGTGGCCCGGTCCGGCCGGGTCCACTTCTCGAAGTTGTCGACCGAGTTGGAGCTGACCGGCGCGTAGGCGATGCCGGCCTTGAACAGCCCCGGCGCGGCGACGAGGGCCGTGTAGGTCACGCCGCCCCCCATCGAGCGACCCATGAGGGCGATCCGGTCGGGCCGCACCCGGGGGTCCTGCTGCAGCGCCTTGGCGGCGTTGATGACGTCGACGGCGTAGCCGAGCCGCAGGTTGGCGTCGGCGTTGGGGTCCTTGCTCGAGGTCGCGTGGTTCCGGTAGTCGACGAGCAGCGTGACGTAGCCCTGCCGGGCGAGGTAGTCGCGCTCGCGGGACATCTGGCTGGTGTTGTCGTAGACGGCGGGGTCGGCGTAGCCGTGGGCGAGGACCACCGCGGGGAACGGGCCGTTGCCGCGGGGGACCAGCAGCCGGCCCGAGATGGTCAGGCCGTCGCCGTCGAAGGTGGCGATGTACTGCTGGTATGCCGCGGTGCTCCCGACCTCGCGGACCTGCTGGAGGTTGCGGCCGTCGTACGCCTTGGCGAAGAGCGCCTCCGGCGAGAGCGGGGGAGCGGCGGTCGCGGTCGGCGTCGGTGCGGCCGACGTGGTGGGCGTGGCGGGGGCACTGCTGGTGGTCGTCGTCGGCTGACGGACTCGTCGACGCGCTGGACGCTGCGCTCGTCGGGGCCGCGGTGTCCTGGACCGCCGGCGGAGCGCTGGTGCACCCGGTCACGAGCGCTCCGGTGAGGAGGAGTCCGACGGCGGCTCGACGCATACCCATCCCCTAGTGTCACCCGTCGCGTTACCGGGCGCACCCGTCAGTTCAGGCGGCTCTGCCAGTCGTCGGGGACCCGGCCCTCGGGACCGGGGACCGGCTGGGTCTCCGGGTGGCACTCGGGCGGCGCGAGCTCCGGGCCGCCCAGCATCCGCGACGTGCGGTAGTCGAAGAACCACTCCTCGCCGGGCTCGAAGCTGCGGATGACCGGGTGGCCGGTCTCGCGGAAGTGCGCCGTCGCGTGCTGGGACGGCGAGGTGTCGCAGCAGCCGATGTGCCCGCACGCCGCGCACCGGCGCAGGTGCACCCACCAGCCGCCGGCCTGCGTGCACTCGGCGCACCCGGTGCCGGACGGTGGCACGCCGGGGTCGATGTCGGTCTGGTCCGCTGCCTCGGGAGGGGTCACCCGTCGATGCTAGGCGCGAACGCCCGCCGAGGCGGGTCGGGTCGGCGGCGCCGCGACGTCCTCCACCACGACGATCGTGCCGGCGGTCCCGTCGAGGCGGACCCGCTGGCCGGTGACGAGGCGGGTGGTCGCCTGGTGGACGCCGACGACCGCCGGGATGCCGTACTCCCGCGCGACGACCGAGCCGTGCGTCATCATCCCGCCGACCTCGGTGACCAGCCCCGCGGCGCTGAGGAACAGCGGCGTCCAGGCCGGGTCGGTCCCGGGGCACACGAGGATCTCCCCGTGCTTCAGCCCCGACTGCGCGGGGTCGAGGACCACGCGGACCAGGCCCTCGGCGGTGCCGGGCGACACCGGCGACCCGGTGATGACGCCCTCCTCGCCGCCGACGTCGCCGAGCCCCTCGTAGAAGGCCCGGCCGTCGCCGACGAGGATGCGCGGCACCTGGGCCCGGCGCGACTCGCGGTCGAGGGTGGCGCGCCGCTCCTCGACGAGCGCGCGCAGGCCATCCGTCGGTCCGCCGGCCAGGGCCTCGAGCTCGTGCAGCCGGAGCAGGAAGATGTCGTCCGGCGAGTCGAGGACCCCGGCGTCGACGAGGTCGCGACCCGAGGCGGAGAGGGCGGTGCGGGCCACCCCCATCATCCGGATGATGGTGAACTTCGGCAGCTCCCGGCCGCCGGCGAGGGTGCGGACCCGGCCGGCGAGGAACGTGGCCAACCGGCCCCGGGCCCCGCCGGTCTGCGACCCCAGTCGCGCGATGGCCTCGCCGGCGGCCTGCGCGCCGCGGCTGAACTGGGCCGGGGGCGACTGGTCCTCCGGGATGTCCTGGTAGCGCTGGACCGTGGCGAGCACCTCGGTCGGGTCGTCGCTCCAGCGCGGGCGGCCGAGGTCGATCTCGCCGATGCCCCGCATCCCGTACGCGGCGAGGAACCGGTCGAGCGCGGCGGTCAGCGCCGGGGGCAGCCCGCCCGAGGCATACCGGTCGGCGAGGGCTGCGGGACTGAGGTCGCGGACCAGCCCGCGGGCCTCCGGGTCGTCGCGGACGGTCCGGGCCACCTCCCAGAGCGCGAGGTCCATCTCGGTGGTGACGTTGTGGGGGAGCGCCCGGGTGATCTCGAGGACCAGCGGCGAGACGCCGTGGTCGCCCTCGTCGGTCGCACCGGACAGCCGGGTGAGGACCCGGAGGGCGAGGACCGGACCCGCGATCACCACCCCGGCGTAGGGCACGACGGTCGGGAAGGCGTCGCCGAGCGTCCGGCGCAGGGCACGGCCACGGGCGGCGGCGCGGCGGAACGGGTCCGGCTCGTCGTGGGTGGCCGCGAAGGCGTTCTCGGCGCGGACGACCGCCGCGTCGGTGACGGCGTCGAACTCGGCGCGCAGGGCCTGCGGGTCGCGCAAGCGCCCGCACGAGGTTGCGGCCCGCGACGCGGCCGAACCGGGCGAGCCGGGGCGCGACCGCTCGCATCGTCGCCCCGGGCAGCGGTGCCAGCAGGCCCTCGTCGCGCAGGTCGAGGACGATCCGGCGCGCGCCCGGGTCGACCGCCTTGAGCAGGCCGGGGAGCACGCGGCTGCCGAGCGGGGTTGCGCAGCGCGCGGTCGAGCCGGATCCAGAGCCGCTCACCGGCGGTGCCGATCCAGGGGTTCGTCTCGGGCTCCAGCGTGGTGCCGAACACCCGGGCGCCGCCGGCCATGATGCAGCGGATGGCGTCGCCGCCGAGCGGGGTGATCGGGGCGAGCATCCCCTGGACGGCCCCGAAGGACAGGTACACCGCGTCGGCGGGAGCGCCCGGGGGGACGGGGAACAGCGAGGTGATCGCCCGGGCCTGCAGCAGCGCGACCTCGCCCTCCGCGATGGCCCACTCGAGGTCCTGCGGGCTGCCGTACTCCTCCTGGACGCGCCGGCCCAGGTCCACGAGGGCGCGGACGTCGTGGTCGGACAGCGTCGCCTCGGCGCCGCGCTCGCTGTGGCGCGTCTCGACCCCACCGCCGGCCTGCGGTGAGGTGACCACCGCCTTGGCGCCCAGCGTCCGCTCGAGCACCCGGCCGGTCCGGGCGTCGGCGAGGTAGTGGTCCGGTTCGACCAGACCGGAGACCAGCGCCTCGCCGAGGCCGAACGTCGCGTCGATGGCCATCTGGTTCCGGTGACCGGTGAGCGGGTTCGCGGTGAAGAGGACGCCGGACGTGTCGGCGGTGACCATCCGCTGCACGGCGACCGCCAGGGCCGCGGCCTCCTCGGGTGATGCCGGCTCGGCGCCGGTACGTGATGGCGCGCGCGGTCCACAGGCTCGACCAGCACAGCGCGACGGCCGCGAGGAGGGCGTCCTCGTCGGTCACGCCGAGCACCGTGTCCTGCTGTCCGGCGAAGGACAGGTCGGGCAGGTCCTCGGCCGTCGCGGAGGACCGCACCGCGACCGCCCCACCGCCGAGCTGCCGGTAGGCGTCGAGCACCGCCTGCGCGACCGGCTCGGTGAGGATGGTGGCCGCCGGGGCGTCGGCGAACGCGGCGCGGATCCGCTCCGAGGCCCGGTCGACCGAGCCGGGGTCATCGGGGTCGGCGGTCGCGATGGCGTCGTCCACGACGTCCCGCAGCCCGTGTGCGGCGATCGCGGCGTGGAACGCCTCCGTCGTCACCGCGAACCCGGGCGGCACCGGGAACCCGGCGCGCGCCAGGCGGGAGAGGTTGACCGCCTTCCCGCCCACCTCCTCGAGCGTCGACGGTTCGTCGAAGAAGCGCACCAGTGCCATCAGGACCCCTTTTTCCCCAGGTGATGAATAAGCGTACACCCGCGGCCAGGCGAGCGCTGGCGAGCGGCCGACCGCAATTCGTGGCCGAAGCGCCACATACCGACGTGCGGAGCGCCTTTGAGCCCGCAACTCGTGGCCGAAACGCCACATCCCGTCGCCGGCGCACAAGGAGCAACCCGCCTCGGCACGACCGCTACCACCCGGGCATCGCGCGATTAGGAGGGCGGGCAGGCGCTGCCGTAAGATGTTCCGTTGGGCGTGGCGTGTTCGCTCGCCCGATATCGGCTCCACCCATACGAGCACGCACACAACGGATTGACGGAGGATATGGCCAAGAAGGACGGTGTCATCGAGATCGAGGGCACGATCGTCGAGGCTCTCCCGAACGCGATGTTCCGGGTCGAGCTGAGCAACGGTCACAAGGTGCTCGCCCACATCTCGGGCAAGATGCGCCAGCACTACATCCGGATCCTCCCCGAGGACCGCGTGGTGGTGGAGCTCTCGCCGTACGACCTCGACCGTGGCCGGATCGTCTTCCGGTACCGCTAGACCCGCTAGAACCCAACTCAGCAGAAGACACGAGGCAGATGAAGGTCCAGCCGAGCGTCAAGAAGATCTGCGACAAGTGCAAGGTGATCCGCCGTAACGGTCGGGTCATGGTGATCTGCGAGAACCTGCGCCACAAGCAGCGCCAGGGCTGACCAGCACCACCTCCGCACGAGTCGCCGGCTTCCGACGACATTCAGTAGCAGCAGTAGAAGCAGCACCCGGCCCCTGGCACCGCCAGGACGTCACCCCCGGCACGGAGGCCGGGGACCGGAGCGGATACCGCCCGGAACGGTGACTGTTCCAGACCTCCGCACACCCGAAACGGGAGTACACCCCCATATGGCACGACTCGTCGGAGTCGACCTGCCGCGCGACAAGCGCGTCGAGGTCGCCCTCACGTACATCTTCGGAGTGGGCCGCACCCGCTCCAACCAGGCGCTGGCAGCGACCAACGTCAACCCGGACACCCGCGTCAAGGACCTGACCGACCAGGATCTCGTCGCCCTGCGCGACTACCTCGAGTCGAACCTCAAGATCGAGGGTGACCTGCGCCGCGAGATCGCGGCCGACATCCGTCGCAAGGTCGAGATCGGCTCGTACGAGGGGATCCGGCACCGCCGGGGCCTGCCCGTGCGCGGTCAGCGGACCAAGACCAACGCGCGTACCCGCAAGGGCCCGAAGCGCACGGTTGCCGGCAAGAAGAAGGTTGGTAAGTAATGCCCCCCCAGAAGCGCGCCGCGGCCGGGGCCAAGAAGGTCCGCCGCAAGGAGAAGAAGAACGTCGCCGTGGGCCACGCCCACATCAAGAGCACGTTCAACAACACGATCATCTCGATCACCGACCCGACCGGAGCGGTGATCGCGTGGGCCTCGGCCGGCCAGGTCGGCTTCAAGGGTTCGCGCAAGTCCACCCCGTTCGCCGCGCAGATGGCGGCCGAGGCCGCCGCCCGTCGGGCGATGGAGCACGGCATGAAGCGGGTCGACGTCTTCGTCAAGGGTCCCGGCTCCGGCCGTGAGACCGCGATCCGCTCGCTGACCGCAACCGGCCTCGAGGTCGGCGCCATCAGTGACGTCACGCCCTCGCCGCACAACGGCGTCCGCCCGCCCAAGCGCCGTCGCGTCTGAGCCAGAAGGAGATTCGATAACCCATGGCTCGGTACACCGGCCCCATCACCAAGAAGTCCCGTCGACTCAAGGTCGACCTCGTCGGCGGCGACAAGAACTTCGACCTCCGTCCCTTCCCGCCCGGCCAGCACGGCCGTCGCCGGATCCAGGAGAAGGAGTACCTCACCCAGCTGCAGGAGAAGCAGAAGGCCCGCTTCACCTACGGCGTCATGGAGAAGCAGTTCGTCCGCTACTACAAGGAAGCGGCGAACCGTCCCGGCAAGACCGGTGACAACCTCCTGACCATCCTCGAGTCGCGACTCGACAACGTCGTCTACCGCGCGGGCCTCGCCCGTACGCGTCGGGCGGCCCGTCAGCTCGTCACCCACGGCCACTTCGAGGTCAACGGCAAGCGCGTCGACGTCCCGTCGTACCGCGTCGAGCAGTTCGACATCGTCACCGTGCGCAAGCAGTCGGTCGAGACGTTCCCGTTCGAGCTGGCCCGCCAGACGTTCGGCGACCGCCCGATCCCCGCGTGGATGCAGGTCGTCGAGGGCAGCCTCACGATCCTCGTCCACCAGCTGCCGACCCGTGCGCAGATCGACACGATCCTCACGGAGCAGCTGATCGTCGAGCTCTACTCGAAGAACTAGTCGTCCGTATGCGGTGACTCTCTCCCCTCGCGGAGCGAGTCACCGCATACCGGATCAGCAGGAAACCCGGCCAGAGACAGAGCTGGTCGGGCGCATCACGAGGCGTCATATAGCGGGCGCCCGTGGGAAGGAACAGAACAGTGCTCATCGCACAGCGTCCCGTGCTCAGCGAAGAGGTCGTGGCGGACAACCGCTCGCGCTTCGTCATCGAGCCCCTCGAGCCCGGCTTCGGCTACACGCTCGGCAACACCCTGCGCCGCACCCTGCTCTCGAGCATCCCGGGTGCCGCCGTCACGTCGATCCGCGTCGACGGTGTCCTCCACGAGTTCCAGACCATCCCTGGGGTCAAGGAGGACGTCACCGAGATCATCCTCAACCTCAAGGCCCTCGTCGTCTCCTCGGAGCAGGACGAGCCGGTCGTCATGTACCTGCGCAAGCAGGGCCCCGGCACCGTGACCGCCGCGGACATCGCGCCGCCGGCCGGCGTCGAGGTGCACAACCCCGACCTGCACATCGCGACCCTCAACGGCAAGGGCCGCATCGAGATGGAGCTGACCGTCGAGCGCGGTCGTGGCTACGTCTCGGCCGCCCAGAACAAGGCCGGCGACGCCGAGATCGGCCGCATCCCGGTCGACTCGATCTACAGCCCGGTCCTCGCCGTGAAGTACTCGGTCGAGGCCACCCGTGTCGAGCAGCGCACCGACTTCGACCGTCTCGTCCTCGACGTCGAGACCAAGAACTCGATGGCTCCCCGCGACGCCATGGCGTCCTCGGGCAAGACCCTCGTCGAGCTGTTCGGCCTGGTCCGTGAGCTCAACGTCGAGGCCGAGGGCATCGACATGGGCCCGTCGCCGACCGACGCCGCGCTCGCGGCCGACCTGGCGCTGCCGATCGAGGACCTCGACCTCACGGTCCGGTCGTACAACTGCCTCAAGCGTGAGGGCATCCACACCGTGGGCGAGCTCGTCTCGCGCAGCGAGGCCGACCTGCTCGACATCCGCAACTTCGGTGCGAAGTCGATCGACGAGGTCAAGGCCAAGCTCGTCGGCATGGGTCTGGCGCTCAAGGACAGCCCGCCCGGGTTCGACCCCAGCGCGATCGTCGACACCTACGGCGACGACTACGACTACGACGACATGGCGGACGTGTCGGCCGTTCCCGAAGGTGGGCCGGAGCTCGGCGACGCCGGGGACGACGGCCGCTCCCTCGCCGAGGACGAGCGGTACTGAGCGGTCGTCACCGACGACTGACAGCCACTCGACCACTCACGACGACGGACTGGAGACAACATGCCTACCCCCACGAAGGGTCCCCGCCTCGGCGGTGGCCCGGCGCACGAACGACTGATGCTGGCGAACCTCGCCACGTCACTGTTCGAGCACGACCAGATCACGACGACCGAGGCCAAGGCCAAGCGGCTGCGGCCCCTGGCCGAGCGGCTCATCACCTTCGCCAAGCGCGGTGACCTCCACTCGCGTCGTCGGGTGCTGACCGTCGTCCGGGACAAGGGTGTCGTGCACCGCCTCTTCGCGGAGATCGCCCCGGACATGGAGCAGCGTCCGGGCGGCTACACCCGGATCACCAAGATCGGGGCCCGCAAGGGCGACAACGCCCCCATGGCCGTGATCGAGCTGGTCCGCGAGCCGCTGTCGCCGAAGAAGGCCACCGTCAAGGAGGCCGAGGCGGCGACGAAGCGTGCGGCCAAGACCGCGCCGGCCAAGGCCGCCGCGGCCGAGCCGGACGACGCCACCACCACGGAGCCGCAGGACGCCGACACCGAGACGCCGCAGGACTCGCGCGCGCCCTACATCGACGGTCCCGAGGCGCCCGCCGGCGAGCCGGACGACGCCGGTCAGCCGGACGACGCCACCGACGGGGGCTACGGTCCCGGTTCGGCGGCCCCGGCCGAGGACGGCTCCGCGCCGGACGGGTTCGAGATCAAGGGCAACGCCGACTCGATGAAGTACCACGAGCCCGACGGCCAGTGGTACGACCAGACGGTCGCCGAGGTCTACTTCCGGACCGCCGACGACGCCGAGAAGGCCGGCTTCACCAAGGCCGGCGGCGACGACGGCAAGTAGCAGCAGCAGCACTCCAGAGCACCCCAGGACCGCACGGTCCTGGGGTGCTCTGCGTCGTGCCGAGCGGCGCGACCGTTCACACGTCGACCGACCCGCCGCTGCGCCAGTAGCGCCCGTCGCGCCGGTCGAGGAGCTCCGCCTCGACGAGGTAGCGCCGCAGGGCCGCGACGTCCGGGTGGAACCGGCGCAGGACCGCGTTCACCTCGGCCTCCGGCCAGCTCTCGCCGATCGGGAACGCCTGCGCCACGTGGTCCAGGACGACCAGCCGCTTGGCGGCCCGCGCCGGGATCGACCGGAGCGAGCCGTCGTCCGCGACGAACGCCCGGAGCACCGAGTCCCGTTGGCGCAGCGCCTCTTCCAGGGACGGACGGTCCATCTGGCCACGGTACCGAGACGTGGGTGGCCCCGACGCGCGGCGGCGCCGCGGCCGGGCATACATTCGCCGGTATGCCTGACACGACGCCGTCCGGGTCCGCCACCGCCGCGCTGCTCGAGGGGTTCGGTCGGACGCCCCACCTCGTCGACGCCGCCCTGGACGGCATGTCGGACGGGGACCTGACCCGCCGCGTCGACCCGGACGCCAACACCATCGCCTGGCTCGTCTGGCACACCGCCCGGATGCAGGACGGGCAGATCACCGCGGCTGCGCGGGCGCTCGGACGCGACGACGCCGAACAGGTCTGGACGTCCGGGGGTTCGCGGAACGGTTCCACCTGCCGGTGGCCGACCGCGAGGTGGGCTACGGGATGACGTCGGACCAGGTGGCCGAGATCGTCGCTCCGGCCGAGCTGCTCCGGGACTACCACCGTGCGGTCCAGGACGCGACGACGACGTTCCTCGAGGGCCTCGACGCCGCCGACTACGACCGCGTGGTCGACGAGCACTGGGACCCGCCGGTGACGCTCCTAGCGCGGCTGGTGAGCATCGAGCAGGACGCGGTGCAGCACCTCGGCCAGGCGGCCTACGTGCGCGGCGTCCTCATCCGCACCTGACCTAGGCTCGCTGGCCATGGGCGAGGTCGTACGCGTGCGGCTCGACCTCGCCTACGACGGCACCGACTTCTCGGGGTGGGCCGCCCAACCGGGTCGGCGCACGGTCGAGGGCGAGCTCTCGGGGGCCCTCACCACCGTGCTGCGCGCTTCGGAACCGGTGCGCCTCACTGTCGCCGGCCGCACCGACGCGGGGGTGCACGCCCGCGGACAGGTGGCGCACGCCGACGTCGACGCCGGCGAGTGGGTGCGAGTCCCCGGCCGGTCGGACCGCTCGCCCGAGGAGGCGTTGATGGCGCGGCTGGCCGGGGTGCTGCCGGTCGACATGACCGTGTCGCGGGTGAGCCGGGCCGCGGCGGGTTTCGACGCGCGGTTCTCCGCCACGTCGCGGCGCTACCTCTACCGGCTCGCCGACGACCTGTCGGCGCACGACCCGTTGCGACGCCGCGACACCGTGACGGTCCGCAGCCACCTGGACGCCCGGGCCATGAACGACGCCGCATACCTGCTCGTGGGCCTGCACGACTTCGCGGCGTTCTGCAAGCGGCGCGAGGGCGCGACGACGGTGCGGACCCTCCTGGCGCTGTCGTGGGAGCGGCAGCCGGACGGCGTGCTCGCCGGGACCGTGGTGGCCGACGCGTTCTGCCACTCGATGGTCCGCTCACTGGTCGGGGCGCTGGTACCGGTGGGGGCGGGTCGCCGCGACGTGGACTGGCCGGCGGCGGTGCTGACCGGAGCGGTCCGGGACGCGGGGGTGAAGGTCATGCCGCCGCACGGGCTCAGCCTGGAGGAGGTGGCCTACCCGCCGGACGCCGAGCTCGGGGCGCGCGCGGCCGAGGCGCGGGCGACCCGCGCGGCGGTGCCACCCGCCTGACCGTCGCCTGCCCGAAGCTCAGATCCAGCGTCGCGTGTGCCGGGAGAACTCGTCGTACTCCTCGCCGAACCGGCTGCGCAGGTAGGCCTCCTCGCGACGGATGACGTTGCGGTCGACGAAGGCGACGACGGCCGGGAGCACCACCGGCGCCCACCAGGTGCCGAGGACCAGGCTGCCGCCGACGTAGGCCACCGTCATACCGAGGTACATCGGGTTGCGGGTGTAGACGTAGGGACCGGACGTCACCATCGCCGTCGCCGACCGCCCCGGGATGACCGGGGTGCGGGCGTTGCGGAACGTCATCGCCCCCGCCGCGCTGATCGCCTGCCCCGCGACGATGAGGGCGACCCCCGCGCCCGTCCGCCACCGCGACCCGGGCATCCGCCAGGGCAGCAACCGGTCGACCGCCCAGGCCGCCGCCAGCGGGGCGGCGTAGACCAGCGGCGGCGGGACGCGGACGTCAGCGCCCTGGGGGCTCTGCGAAGTCGGGGTAACCGTCACGTCAGACCTCCTCGGGCAGGGGCGGACCCACCACCTCCAGACCGTAGCGCGGTCCGACCTCGTTCCAGCGCGGGATCTCGACGGCCATCGACAGGCCGTCGTCCCCGGGCAGCCGGCGCTCGCGCGCCGGGATGCCGACCTCGTCGTAGAGGGCGAAGAGCCGGCCGGGGTCGGCGAAGCCGACGAAGCGCACGGGCCGTGAGCCGGTGACGCGGAAGGCGTGCGGCACCCCGCGGGGCAGCCAGATGAAGTCGCCCTCCGCGAGGGCATAGGTCTCGTCGCCGGCGCGGTAGGTCATCGTCCCGTCGAGCAGGAAGAACGCCTCGTCCTCGTTGGTGTGCCGGTGCAGAGGGGTGGCGATACCCGGCGGCTGGGTCACCAGGGACACCCCGAGCCCGCCGGACTCGTCGGCGGAGACGAGGTGCTCGAACAGCGACCCCATCGCCCAGGTCGCCGGGGCGGTGCCGGCCGGCCGGTGGACGACGGTCCGCACGGGGGTGACGCTGGTGGTCATGACGCCTCCTAGTTCA
This sequence comes from uncultured Actinomycetota bacterium, assembly GCA_963770005.1. GTDB lineage: Bacteria > Actinomycetota > Actinomycetes > Actinomycetales > Dermatophilaceae > Lapillicoccus. The sequence continues at coordinate 21,936 of CAVYNX010000011.1, forward strand.
TCCGAATATGATTCGGACGAATATTGGTAGGGTAGGAGCCATGCCGGACGACGTCAAGAGCCGCACCTACCGGTCGCCACGGCGGGCCGCGGGCGCCGCTCGGACGCGCTCCCGGATCGTCGCCGCCGCTCGGACCCTCCTGGTCGACGCCGGGTATGCGCGGACGACGGTCACCGAGGTCGCCCGCCGCGCGGGGGTGTCGGTCGACACCCTCTACGCCAGCGTGGGCCGCAAGCCCCAGCTGGTGCTGGCCGTGGTCGACGACATCCTCGGCGAGGGGCGCGGTCCGGTCCCGGCGGCGCAGCGCGAGTACGTCGCGCGGATGCTGGCCACCTCCGGTCTGGCGGCGAAGCTGCGGGTCTACGCCGACGCGATGGGACGCCTCCAGCCCGAGGTCGCGCCTCTGCTGCGCGCTCTGGCCTTCGCCGGCGAGGAGGACGCGGCGTGCGCCGACGCGTTCCGGACCATCGACGAACGGCGGGCGGCCAACATGCGGCTGCTCGCCGCCGACCTGCGCACGACGGGGGAGCTGCGCCCCGACCTCGACGACGGGGCGGTCGCCGACCTCGTCTGGTCGACGAACTCGTGGGAGTACTTCACGGTCCTGCAGCGAGCCGGGCTCACCCCCGAGCGGTATGCGGACCATCTCGCCGACCTCTGGTACCGCGCGCTCGCGGCGAAACCCGCGTGACCTGACGCGTTCTGGTTGTCACACTGGCTCCTCGTGGGACACGTCGACATCGCCGGGGTCTCCTTCTCGCTGCCCGACGGCCGGCCGCTGCTGCGCGACGTCTCGCTGCGCGTGGGCGAGGGCGCCAAGATCGCGCTGATCGGTCCCAACGGCACCGGCAAGACCACCCTGACGCGGATCATCGCCGGAGACCTGGTCGCCGACGAGGGGGCCATCACCCGCAGCGGCGGCCTGGGCGTGATGCGCCAGTTCGTCGGCCAGCTGCGCGACGACTCGACCGTCCGCGACCTGCTGATCACCGTGGCCCCGGAGAAGGTCCGCCGGGCGGCCGCGGAGGTCGACGACACCGAGCTGCTGATGATGGAGCACGACACCGAGGCGGTCCAGCTGGCGTACGCCCAGGCGCTCGTCGACTGGGGCGACGCCGGTGGCTACGAGTACGAGACGCTCTGGGACACCTGCACGGTCGCCGCCCTCGGCATCCCCTTCGACAAGGCGCAGTGGCGCCAGGTCACCACCCTGTCCGGCGGGGAGCAGAAGCGGCTGGTGCTCGAGGCGCTGCTCCGCGGCCCGGAGGACGTGCTGCTCCTCGACGAGCCGGACAACTACCTCGACGTGCCGGCGAAGCGCTGGCTCGAGGACCAGCTGGTCACGTCGCCCAAGACCGTGCTGTTCGTCTCGCACGACCGCGAGCTGCTCAACCGGGTCGCGACCCGCATCGCCACCCTCGAGCCGGGGGCCGCCGGCGCGACGGTCTGGGTGCACCCCGGCCGGTTCTCGACGTATGCGCAGGCCCGCCGGGACCGCAACGAGCGGCTCGAGGAGCTGCGCCGGCGCTGGGACGAGGAGCACGCGAAGCTCAAGGCGCTGGTGGTGATGTACCGCCAGAAGGCCGCCTACAACGCCGACATGGCCTCGCGCCTGCAGGCCGCCGTCTCCCGGCTGCAGCGGTTCGTCGACGCCGGCCCTCCCGAAGCGGTCCCGATCCGCCAGAACGTCCGGATGCGTCTGGCCGGCGGCCGGACCGCCAAGCGGGCGATCGTCTGCTCGGACCTCGAGCTGACCGGACTGATGCGGCCGTTCGACCTCGAGGTCTGGTACGGCGAGCGGGTCGCGGTCCTCGGCTCCAACGGGTCGGGCAAGTCGCACTTCCTGCGCCTGCTGGCCGCCGGTGGGTCCGACCCCGACAAGGAACACCAGCCGGTGGGGGACGTCGTCGCCCGGCCGGTCGCGCATACCGGCGTCGCTCGGCTCGGCTCGCGGGTCCGGCCGGGGTGGTTCGCGCAGACGCACGAGCATCCCGCGCTGCTCGGCCGCACCCTGCTGGAGGTCCTGCACCGGGGTGACGAGCACCGGCCGGGGAAGCCCCGGGAGGAGGCGGCGCGGGCGCTGGACCGCTACGAGCTCGCCCGCGCGTCGGAGCAGACCTTCGAGTCGCTCTCCGGCGGGCAGCAGGCGCGGTTCCAGATCCTCCTGCTCGAGCTGTCCGGGGCCACGCTGCTGCTGCTCGACGAGCCGACCGACAACCTCGACCTCGACTCGGCGGAGGCGCTGGAGGAAGGCCTCGACGCCTTCGACGGCACGGTCGTCGCGGTGACCCACGACCGCTGGTTCGCCCGCGAGTTCGACCGCTACCTGGTCTTCGGGGCGGACGGCCGGGTCTACGAGTCGACCGAGCCGGTGTGGGACGAGGGCCGGGTGGCGCGGGCCCGCTGACCGAACACCGCCGGCTGTCGAGCGGACCCCTCGGGGGTCCACGGGCAGGGCGGGGCCGCCACTCGCAGGTCGGCGCACAGCGGCTCGGGCACCGCGACGAAGTAGTGGGGCGAGGGCCCGCGCCAGTGAATGACCTCGCCCTCGAACTCCAGCTGCACGTCAGTCGCCGACTCCCGCCAGGAAGGCCGTGATGATCGCCGCCGACAGCCCGCCGAGGAAGATCACGAGGCCGAGGTTGGGGATGTCGGGAAGCGCGACCATGAGGACCAGCCCGACGACGGCGACCACGGCGGGCCCGATGGCCGCCTTGTAGCGCGCCGGGGACCGGCGGGGCCATCCCTTGCGGTCCTCGTGTCGGGCCATCAGCGGCTCTCCGTTCGCGCGGTTGCCTGCCGTTCGCTGCACCGCTCCGAGCGGCCAGCCTAACCGCGACGGGCGTCGGGCCGACTCGGTGAACGTCGGGCAACAAGTGCCGCCCGGGCGCGCCTTGTCAGGACATTCCTACTAAGGTGACTTCCGCTGGAGTCGACCGCACGACGGGTCGGTCGGCCGGCGATGACGACAGGGAGTCAACGATGACCACCATGAAGCGACCTCCGCGGACCCGACTGGCCCGTCGAGCCGTCCCCGCCATCTCGATCCTCCTCCTCGGCTCGCTGGTCGCCGCGTGCGACCGCTCCTCGGGAGGGAGCGCGAACCCCACCCAGAACGCCAGTGCCACCGAGGTGGCGCTCACCGTGACGTCCAACGCGATCGCCGGCGGCAAGAACGCCGCCGAGGCCGACTGGTACGCCAACTACGTCATCCCCAAGTTCACCGAGGCGCAGAAGGCCAAGGGCGTCAACGTCACCGTCAAGTTCCAGCCGTCCGGCGTGGACGACGAGCAGTACAAGGCCAAGATGGCGCTCGACCTCAAGAGCAAGTCGGGGGCCGACGTCATCGCCCTCGACGGCATCTGGGTCGGCGAGTTCGCCGAGGCCGGCTACATCAAGCCGCTCGCCGACGTCGTCGGCGCGAACGTCACGTCGTGGGACGGCTGGGCCCAGATCCCCAAGGCGGTCCAGGCCAACGCGTCCTACAACGACAAGCCGTACGGCGTCCCGGGCGGGACCGACGGCCGGGTCCTCTACTACAACAAGAAGCTGTTCCAGCAGGCCGGGCTCCCGGCCGACTGGCAGCCGACGAGCTGGCAGGAGATCCTCGACGCCGGCGCCAAGCTCAAGGCGGTCAGCGGCGTCACCCCGATCCAGATCAACGCGGGCACCGCGATGGGCGAGGCGACGACCATGCAGGGCGCGCTGAACCTGCTGGTCGGCTCCGGCGCGGAGATCTACCAGGACGGCAAGTGGCAGGGCAACACCCAGAACACCCGCGACGTCCTCGGCTTCTACAAGCAGCTCCTCGACCAGGGCCTGATGGACAAGAACTTCCAGCAGGCCGCCAAGGGCCGCGACGAGTCGTTCGCCGCGTTCGCCGCCAACAAGATCGGCATCCTGCTGGAGGGCGACTACTTCTGGCGCTCGGTCATCAACCCGGACAAGGGCTCCGCCCCGATGGCCACCCGTGACGCCGACGTGGGCTTCGCCGAGATCCCCGCCAAGGCCAAGGGCGCCGGCGTCAGCGGCCAGGACCTCGTGTCGATGTCCGGCGGTGGCGGCACGTTCCTCAACCCCAACACCAAGTTCCCCCAGCAGGCCTGGGAGCTCATCCAGTTCATGTACTCGCCGGACGCGGTCAAGGCGCAGCTGGCCGGGTCGGCCCGGATCACCGCGCGACAGGACGTCAACAAGGAGATCCTCAGCAAGGACCCGCTGCTGTCGCTGATCTCGGAGAAGGTCCTGCCGATCACCCGCTACCGCCCGGGACTCGCGGTCTACCCGCAGGTCTCGCAGGCCCTGCAGCAGGCCACCGCCGACATCGTCTCCGGCAAGTCGGTGGACGAGGCCGCGGCGACCTACCAGGGTGCGGTGGAGAAGGTGGCCGGCGGGGCGGACAAGGTCCAGAAGTCGTGACCCGCCGGTGACGGCGGCCACGCGGGCCGAGTCCGACGCCGCGGGCCTCGGCCGGGCCCGGGCGGTCGTCTTCGTCACGCCCGCCTTCCTCCTGATCGCCGCGTTCCTCGTCTTCCCCGCGGCGTGGACGATCTGGCTGGGGATGACCGACTTCCGGCTCACCGGAGCGGCGGCCGCCGACCCGAAGTTCGTCGGACTGGACAACTACCGAGCCGCCTTGAGCGACCCGGCGTTCCGCAACTCGCTGTGGCTGACCATCCTGTTCGTGTTCGGGTCGGCGATCGTCGGCCAGAGCATCCTCGGGTTCCTCATCGCGTGGACGATGCGGTCGGTCCCCAAGGCGGTCAAGGCGGTCGTCGAGACGCTGGTGCTCCTGGCGTGGATCCTGCCGAGCTCGATCGTCGCGTTCCTCTGGGTGGCGTTCCTCAACCGCGACGGCGGCACGCTGGGCGCCCTGCTGAACATGCCCGGGACGGCCTGGCTGCTCGAGTACCCGATGGCCTCGATCATCATCTACAACACGTGGCGCGGTACCGCCTTCTCGATGCTGCTGTTCTCGGCGGCGTTGGGGGCGGTGCCGCCCTCGCAGCTGGAGACCGCTCGGCTGGCGGGCGCCTCGACGTGGCAACAGTTCCGGGACGTGGTGTTCCCCCACATCCGCGGGCACATCCTCACGAACACCTTGCTCATCAGCCTCTGGACGTTCAACGACTTCGGGCCCTACCTGCTCACCGCGGGCGGCCCGGACCACGCGACCGAGACGCTGCCGGTGTTCATCTACCTGCGCGCGCTCTACGGCGGCGAGCTGGGCTACGGCTCGGCGATCTCGTTCATCATGCTGCTCATCAACCTGGCCATCGCGCTGTTCTACATCCGGCTGCTGCGTGAGCGGCGCGGCGAGAAGCGGGCGGCCGAGCCGCGCGACGCCGAGGCCGGAACCGACGAGGCGCTGACCGCCGCCGGAGCCCGGAACGTGGGGCAGTGACGTGACGCCCGCCGCCGTCGTCCGCCGGATCCTCTTCTACGGCCTCATCACGCTTGCTGGCGCTGTTCTTCGCCCTGCCCCTGCTGTGGCTGGTCCTCACCCCGTTCGACCGCACGCCGTCGCTCACCGTGAAGATCCCCGACTTCACCCTCGACAACTTCGCCGAGCCTCGGCAAGAACCCCTACGCGCTGTCGTCGCTGAAGAACTCGATCCTCATCTCCGGCGGGGCGATGCTGCTGGTGACCGCACTGTCGGCGCTCGCCGCATACGCGCTCTCCCGGGTCCGCGTGCCGGGCCGCGACCTCATCCTCTACGCGCTGCTGCTGCTGTCGTCGATCGTCACCGGCACGGCGGCGATGGTCCCGATCTTCCTGCTGATGTTCCAGCTCGGGCTCATCGACGACCGCAGCGGCGTCGCGCTGGTGCTCACCGGCGGGTTGCTGCCGGCGGCGATCTTCATCCTCAAGGACTTCATGGACGCGACGCCGAAGTCCTACGAGGAGAGCGCCCGGGTGTTCGGCGCCAGCCCGCTGCAGGTGCTGCGCCACGTCGTGCTCCCGATCGCCCGCCCCGGTCTCGCCACCATCGCGGTGTGGGCCCTGGTCAACGCGTGGGGCGACTTCCTCACCGCCGTACATCCTGCTGCGCGACCCGGAGAAGACCCCGGCCGGCGTCCTCATGTACACCTTCTACACCGAGGGCGGACAGGCGAACCTCCCTCTCATCTCGACGTTCTCGCTCGTGTATGCGATCCCCGTCGTCGCGCTCTACCTGTTCGTCAACCGCCGTTACGGCTTCCGCTTCCACGGAGGGATCAAGAGCTGATGGCCAGCATCGACCTCGTCGGGCTCTCCAAGGTGTACGCCGGTGGCGTCGCCGCCGTCGACGACCTCACCCTCTCGATCGCCGACGGCGAGTTCTTCGCCCTGCTGGGGCCGTCCGGCTGCGGCAAGACCACCCTGCTGCGGACCATCGCCGGCCTCGAGGACGTCACCTCGCGGCCAGCTGCTGCTCGGCGGCAAGGACGTCACGAGGCTGCCTCCCGGCAAGCGGGACGTGGCCATGGTGTTCCAGGACTACGCCCTGTTCCCGCACATGGACGTCACCGACAACATCAGCTACCCGCTGCGGATCCAGAAGATGGGCAAGACCGAGCGCCGCGACAAGGCGGCCTCGACCGGTGCCGGCCTCGGGCTCGAGAAGCTCATGGACCGCCGCCCCGGCCAGCTCTCCGGCGGTCAGCAGCAACGGGTCGCGCTGGCCCGGGCGATCGCCTACCAGCCCGCGGTGTTCCTCTTCGACGAGCCGCTGTCGAACCTCGACGCCCGGCTCCGCCTCGAGGCGCGCACCTTCCTCAAGCGGCTCCAGCACGAGCTCAGCGTCACGACGGTGTTCGTCACCCACGACCAGGCCGAGGCGCTCGCCATGGCCGACACCATCGCCGTGATGGAGGCGGGTCACATCCGGCAGATCGGCTCGCCGTCCGACGTGTTCCACCGCCCCGCCAACGTGTTCGTCGCCAACTTCATCGGCTCGACCCCGATGAACCTGGTGCCCGGCAGCGCCTTCGGCCGCGAGCGGGTCCCCGAGGGTGACGAGGTGCTGGTCGGGTTCCGGCCCGAGTACACCCGGCTCGACGACGCCGGCCGGTTCGCCCTCGACGGCACCGTGAGCATCGTCGAGAACCTCGGCGCCTCGATGCTGGTCTCGGTGGCGTGTGGTGACCACTCGATCCAGGCGCTCGTCCCCGAGGGTGAGGAGCCGCCCATCGACGCCCCCGTCTCGGTGAGCCCCATCGACCGGCGGGTGCTGCACTACCGCGCCGCCGACGGCGAGCTGCTCCAGGCCGACCCCGTCACGGCACCCGCCGACCGGTGACCCTGCTCGACCGGCGCGGCACCTGGACGCCGGAGGACCGGGCCGAGAACCAGTGCGCCGCAGTGCCGTTCGAGGTGCCGACCGGCACCGGTGCCCTTCGGGTGGAGCTCGAGTACGCGCGCGTCGACGGGGCGGTCCTCGACCTCGGCTGCGAGGGTCCGGACGGCTACGTCGGCTGGTCCGGCGGCGCGCGGTCCTCCTTCGTGGTGAGCGAGACCTGGTCCACGCCGGGGTACCGGCCCACCCCCGTCGTCGCCGGGACGTGGTGGGTGCTGGTCGGTCTGCACCGGGTACCGGCGCCCGGAGTGGAGTACCGGCTGACCGTCCGAGCGGCCACCGCCGCCGAGGTCGCCGCCGAACGTGAGGCCCAGCCCGCCGCGCCACCGGTGCCGGAGCGCGGACCGCGCCGGTCCCTCCCGGACGTCGACGGGATGCGCTGGCTGGCGGCGGACTTCCACGCGCACACCGTCCACTCCGACGGGCAGCTCGGCATCGAGGAGCTGGCCGCCCTGGCGGTGAGCCGCGGGCTCGACGCGCTCGCGGTGACCGACCACAACACGACGAGCCATCACGCATACCTGCCGTCGGTGAGCGAGCGCTACGGGATCCGGCTGATCCCGGGACAGGAGGTCACGACCGACCGGGGGCACGCGAACGCGTTCGGTGACATCGGGTTCGTCGACTTCCGGAACCCGGGGGCGCAGTGGCAGCGGGACGTCGAGGCGCGGGGCGGGCTCTTGTCGGTCAACCACCCGCTGGCCACCGACTGCTGCTGGCGGATGGCGCTGGACCACCCGACGTCGGTCGCGGAGATCTGGCACTCGTCGTGGCACGCCCTGCCGGTGCTGCACAACTGGGGCGGTCCGATGGCGTGGTGGCTGTCCTGGGACCCCACGACGGTGCCGGTCGGTGGCAGCGACTTCCACGGCTACGGCAGCGACGCCCTGCCCGGAGCGCCGACCACGTGGGTCCTGACGGAGGGGGACGACGTCCTCGGTGGCGTGGCCGCCGGGCGCACCGCCGTCAGCGCCGACCCGTCGGGGCCGGTCCTGCTGCGGATGGGCGACGAGCTGCTCGCCCTCGGGGCGGACGGCCTGCTGCTGAGCGGGTTCGACGCCGGGCGCCGCCTCGTGGTCGGGGACCGGGTCGCCTTTCCCGCGGGTGCGGGCCCGTGGTGGCTCGAGGACGACCAGCTGCGCGTGCGGGCGCTCTGCGGCTGACCTCGCTCAGACGGGCGGCGCGAGCCGGGAGACGTGCCGCGCGACCCCGACACCCAGCACCAGCACGGCGACCGAGGTCACCAGCGTCGCGATGACGATCTGGACCGCGAACAGGTCCTGGAAGCCGCCGAGGAGGGTCATCGCGACGAACCCGCCGATGAGCTGGGCCACCGCGACGGCACCCAGCACCGTCGCCGCCGTGCTCCTCGTCGCGCCGGCGGGCGGACGCGGTCCGCGCCACCGCGTCCCCACCACGATGACCGCCACCAGGCAGGCGATGCCGACGGCGAGGGTCACGATGCTGGCCACGACGAGGCCCGCGCAGGTCCGGCAGGGTCGAGGCGACCGACGACCACAGCAGGATGAGCGTGAGGTCCGCGATGACGAACACGCCGGCGATGAGCGACCGGGCCGTGCCCCGGGTGAGGGCGGCCCGGTCGTCCGGCGGGGAGGTCACAGGGTGGCCACCGGCCAGGACTCGCCGGGGTAGGCGGTGTTGTCGGACATCTTCTGCTCCAGCAGGGTCTTGGCGCTGCGGCACTGGGACTTGAGGTTCTCGCCGGCGCCCCAGAACGCCGCTCCGAACCCCGCGGCCGCGGCGATGGCGATGAGGATGCCGGCGGGGATGCCGAAGATCGTCGCGGTCGCTCCGAGGGCGGTGATGATCGCCGCGACCCAGGCGGCGATCGCCGCGATCATCAGGCCGAAGAACACCTGGATCGCCGACGAGACGTCCTTGAGGGCGCCGCTGATGCCGTCGGTGAACTGGGTCTTGATGTTCTGCAGGGCGGTCTTCTGGAGGGGGGCCTTCTGCTTGTACTGGTCGGCCGCCGAACCCTTCCAGCTGTCGTCGACGGCGAGCGAGCCGACGTCGGCGAGGGCGACGCGCGCACTGACCGGCGAGCCCACGTCGGTGCTCCACTGGTCGGCGGTGCTCGACACGGTGCTGGGCGAGCCGAGGTTGCTGAGGATCTCGATGAGCGGGTCGAAGAACTCCCGGATCTTGCCCATGAGGCTGTTCCACAGGTCGCGGATCTTGTCGGCCAGCCAACCCAGCCCCCACGGGACCCAGTCGAGCACGTCGTTGATGGCGTCCTGCAGGTCCTGCACCAGGCCGTTGAACTGGTTGACCAGGTCGCGGATGTCGTCGGCGGTTCCGGACATGTCGTCCCCTTACGTCGAGAAGGCGGTGGTGGGCGGGGTGCGGCGTCAGCCGATGGGCTCCCAGGCGCCCCGGTACTGCTCCTCGGCGCTGTCCTCGTTCAGCTCGTAGTTGTGCTTGATGGTCAGCAGCGTGCTGGAGATGTTGCCGGTCTCGGTCGACCCCTCGCTGAGCAGGCCGGCGACCTTGCCCTGGATCGAGGTGTAGGTCGTGGTGAGGCCGACGGCTTCGGCGGCCCACGACAGCTCGTACTCGCCGAGCGAGAGTCCCCAGGCGCTGGTGGAGGCGCTGAGCAGGGTGCTCGACGTCTGGTCCCACGTGTCGGCGTCGGTCTTCAGCGCGGCCAGCTGGACTTCGTAGGTCATCTCGGCTCCTCGGGTGGCTCGGGTGTCGGGTGGGGTGGGTCGGTCGGGTCAGTGCCGGAGCCCGAGGCCCCGGGCCAGCGCGACGGGGTCCTCGGACAGGCGCTGCAGCCGGCCGAGCGGGCTGCGGGCGACGATGGTCTCGACGTCCTCACCGCCCGCCTGCCGGTACGCCTCGTGCAGCGCCTGGGTGGCCTCGCGACCGATGTTGGCCGGGTGGGCGGAGTCGAGCCAGGTCGCGTCGAAGGTGAGATCGAGCAGCGTGCCGTTCCCGGCGATGGTGGCCTTGGCGTGTCCCGAGCCGCTGCGGCCGGTGTACTCACGGCTGAGGTGCTCACGGACCTCGGTGCGGACCTCCTCGATGCTGTCGACCAGCTCGTGCAGGAGGTCGCGCATGACCTGCATCGAGGCGTCCACCGACCCCGAGCGGTCCCGGTCGACGGCCTCGGACAGCCGCTGGGCGAGGCCGTCGGCGTCGAGCTGAGGGGCGACGACGCGGCCCGTCGGGCGCTCGTCGGACTCGACCACCGTGGTGCCCCACTGCTCCAGCCGGGCGACGCCGGCCTTGGTGGCCGCGTCGTTGATCCCGGCGGCCAGCGAGTGCGCGGTGTAGTGGTTCTTCCACGTCATCGAGACGAGGATCGCGGAGATCCGCCCGTCCCCGTCGAGGGTCACGCTGACCGCCCCGGTGTCGTCCTTCGCGGTGACCGGGCCGAGCGTCTCCCCGGCCTCGCGGAACGCGCCGCCACCACGGACGATGTCGTCGCGGGTGCGACCGATGGCCTCCATCGGGTCGTACACGGTTACCCCTGTCGTCGCTGCGGTCGGCCGGTCGAGCCGGCCGCTGGTGCCCCCCAACCCTCTCCGGGTCGTCGGTGGCACGCATGAGTGCCGGTGCTCAGATCCGGTGGGCTCGGGTCACCACCCCCGGGGTACGCGTCGGAACCGCACCCGTTCGCCGGGCCGCAGCTGGGCCAGGACGTCGGTGTCGTCGTCCACGACGACGGCCACGACGGGGTACCCGCCGGTCGTGGGGTGGTCGGCGAGGAACACCAGCGGCTGGCCGGAGTGCGGCACCTGGACGGCGCCGCGGACGACCCCCTCGCTGGGCAGCTCGCGCGCGGGGTCGACGCGGTCGAGCCGGGGCCCGGACAGGCGGACGCCCACGCGGTCGGCCTCGGCGGTGACGGCCCAGGGGTGGGCGGTCAGGGCGGCGAGCGCGGTCGGGACGAACCAGTCGTCGCGGGGGCCGAGGACCACGCGCAGCACGACGTCGGTGACCGGTGGGGGCGCCGGAGCGGCCACGTCGCCGTGGGTGGCGCGGTGGTCCGGCGGTCGCGGTCCGACGTCCAGCCGCCGCCCGGGTGCTAGTGGTGCCGGTCCGACTCCCATGGTCGGGTCGGTGCTCAGGCTGCCCAGGACCGCCGGCTCGTCGAGGCCGCCCTGCACCGCGACGTAGGTGCGCAGCCCGGTCGGCGGCATACCGAGGGCGAGGAGCTGGCCGTCACGCAGGTCGACCGGCACGCCGAGCCGGGCGGCGCGGCCGTCCACCGTCACCGGTGCCGGTGCGCCGGTGACGCAGACCCGGACCGCGCCCTCGGCGCGCACGGCCAGTCCACCCATCAACACCTCCAGCGCGGCCGTGCCCTCGGCGTTGCCCAGCAAGCGGTTGGCGAGGCGCAGCGCCCGGCGGTCGGCCGCGCCGCTCTCCGACACGCCCAGCGCGGCGTGCCCGGGCCGGCCCAGGTCCTCGAGCAGCGCCAGCGGGCCGACCGCCTCGACGACCAGGGCGCTCACGCCGACACCTCGACGAAGCGGACCCGTCGTCCCGGTGCGAGCAGGGCCGGCGGGTCCCGGTCGGGGTCCCAGAGCCGCACGTCGGTGCGGCCGATGATCTGCCAGCCACCGGGTGACGGGCGGGGGTAGACCCCGGAGTACGGGCCGGCCAGTCCCACCGCGCCGGCCGGTATGCGGGTGCGCGGCGACTCCCGCCGGGGCACCTCGAGGTCCCCGGCGGAGCCGGCGAGGTAGCCGAATCCCGGTGCGAAACCGGTGAACTCGACGGTCCAGCACCTGGCCGGTGTGCCGGGCCACGACCTCGCTCGGCGCGATGCCGAGGTGGGCGGCGACGTCGTCGAGGTCCGGACCGTCGTAGCGGACCTCGACGACCACCTCGCCGCCCGCTCGCTCCGGTGCCGTGTCGTCGTCGAGGACGAGGTCGCGAAGCGCCGCGGCGATCTGCGGCAGGGCCTCCGGGCCGTCGGGCCACGACGAGGACGGTGCGAGCGCCGGGGACGTGCTCGACCGAGCCCTCGAGCGGCCGGCGGCGCAGCGTGGCGTCGAGCCGCCGGCGCTCTGCGGCGTCACCGACCTCCACGAGGATCGCGCGGTCGCCGCAGGGCAGCAGCCTCATCGCCCGGAGGGTGGCGCGAACGCGGCGACACGAACCCCCGCGCCGGACAACGCCTTCCGCACCGCGCGGGCCATGGCCACCGCCCCCGGCGAGTCGCCGTGGACGCATACCGAGTCGGCCTGGACGTCGACCTCGGTGCCGTCGACGGCCACCACCCGGCCCTCGCGGACCAGCCGGAGGACGCGGGCGGCGACCTGCGCGGGGTCGTCGAGCACGGCGCCGGGCTCCGTCCGCGGGACGAGGGTGCCGTCGGCCGTGTAGCCGCGGTCGGCGAACGCCTCTCGTACCGTGCGCAGCCCGCGGCTGCGCGGCGTGCTCCAGCAGCGCCGAGCCGGGCAGCCCGACCAGCGCGAGCTCGGCCGGATAGTCGGCGACCGCCCGCACGACCGCGTCGGCCTGGGCCTCGGTGGTGCACCACGGCGTTGTAGAGGGCGCCGTGGGGCTTGACGTAGGTCACCGCGCTGCCGACGGTCCGGGCGATGCCGTCGAGCGCGCCCAGCTGGTAGAGCACGTCCGCGTAGAGGTCCTCGGCGGCGACGTCGACGAAGCGGCGGCCGAAGCCGGCGAGGTCGCGGTAGCCGACCTGGGCGCCGATGGCCACGCCTCGCGCCGCCGCCGCGCGGCACGTCGCGACGAGCGTGGCCGGGTCGCCGGCGTGGAAGCCGCAGGCGACGTTCGCGGAGGTGACGAGGTCGAGCAGGGCGTCGTCGTCGCCCAGCCGCCACCGGCCGAACGACTCGCCGACGTCGGCGTTGAGGTCGATCGTCGTGGGGTCCGGCACCGGTCGAGCGTCGTGACCGCAGCCGGTGGCTGTCAAGCCTGCTCGTGCGACAGCAGCACCTTGCGCAGCAGGGCGTTCAGCTGCTCGAGCTCCCGGGGCGTGAGGGCGGCGAGCAGGTGCGCCTCGCGTTCCATCCCGGCGTGGAGGTGCTCCTGCCAGGTGTCGCGGCCCTTCGCGGTCGGTCGGACGATGACGCGACGGCGGTCGAGGGGGTCGACCTCGCGGGTCACGTAGCCACCCTCGACGAGCCGGTCGAGGCGGCTGGTCATCGCCGCCCGAGTGACGTGGCAGGCGTCGGCGAGCTGTGCCGGGGTGGCCTCGACCGGGTAGGGCTGGACCATCAGCTCGTGCAGCGTGTCGGAGTCCTCCAGCGTCATCTCCTTGCCGGCGTGGAACTCGGCCTTGGACTTGCGCAGCTGGCGGACGACGGCCTGCATCCGCGTCGTCGCGCCCTCGACCGACGGGTCGAGGTCGGGGATCTGGGTGACCCACCGGGCCACGTGCGCGTCCACGGCATCGGTGGCACGGGGCTTGGGCACGTCACCAGTATGCCAGCGTCGCCGTATTTGTGAATAGCGTCGAAAAGTATGCTGACAAATAGTTAGACGGTGTACTAACGTGATCGGCATGACCGGTACCAGCGTCTCCGAGCGGCCGACCGCCCCACCGCGGTGGGGGACCCGCGACTTCCGGCTCCTGGTCGGTGGACAGGGCCTCTCCTGGCTGGGTGACGCCTTCCAGCCGATCGCGCTGTCGTTCGCGTTGATCGCCTCGGGTGGTTCGGCCACCGACCTCGGCCTCGTGCTCGCGTGCGGCGTCGTCGCCCGGCTGGCCTGCACCCTCGTCGGCGGCGTGTGGGCCGACCGGCTCCGGCCGCAGACGATCATGGTCGCGGCGGACGCTCGTGCGCGCGGCGGCGGCCGGCGCCCTCGGCCGTGCTCTACCTGGGCGACCACCACCCGCTGCCGCTGCTGTGCGCCCTGGTCGCGGTGTTCGGTGGCGCGGGCGCCTTCTTCTACCCCGCGATGTCGTCGCTGAAGCCCACGCTGGTCCCGCTCGCCCAGCGCCGGTCGGCGAACGCCACCCTCAACGCCGTGCAGACCGCGTCACTCACCGTCGGGCCGGCCGCCGCGGGCGTCCTCATCGCGACGTTCGGGGCGCCGTTCGGGTTCGTCGTCAACGCGGTGAGCTTCCTCGCGTCGGCCGCGACGGTGGTGTTCATCCGGGTCGCGCGCCGACCGGGCGGTGCGGGTCGGGTTCCTCAGTGAGCTGCGCGGAGGGTTCGCGGCGGTCCGCTCGCGGGACTGGCTGTTCTGGGGCGTCGTGGCGGCCGGGGTCTACCACGTGGCCAACGGCGTCGTCCTCGTCACCGTCAACATCATCGCGTTGCGCGAGCTCGGCGGGCCGTCGGCGCTGGGCGTGATCGCCGCGGCCGAGGGCCTCGGCGGGGTCATCGGCAGCGTCATCGCCATGCGCGTCCGCCCGAGCCGGCCGCTGGTCGCCGGGTTCGTCGCCCTCGGCCTCATGCCGGTCTGGGTGCTGGCGTACGTCTGGCCGGGGGCGCTCACCGGGGTGCTCCTCGGGGCGGTGATCGGCTACTCCGGCCTGATGTTCTTCGGGGTCTGCTGGGAGACGGCGATCCAGAACCACGTGCCGCACGACCTGCTCGCCCGGGTGTCGTCGTGGGACATCCTCACGTCGTTCGTCGGCATGCCCGTCGGCCAGGCGCTGGCCGGCGTCCTCACCGACCGGTTCGGCACCCACCCGGTCCTGGTCGCCTGCGCCGGGGTCATCCTCGTCTCCGGCGTGGGTCCGCTGGCGGTGCGAGGCACCCGACGCCTGCGCTGGGAACCCGGATCCCGCTCCGGCCGAGCCGGGCTGATCACCGACGGGGCCCTCGACGCCTCGACTCCCTCGAGAGTCGGCCCACTCCCACGACATCCGGTGGGAGTGGGCCGACTCTCAGAGGACTGGCCGCCGAGACGCCATCGCCATGGGTCGACGCGTGCGCCGCCACTGGCCGGCGAGCGCCGCCGAGGAGGCTGAACCCCAGGCCGAGCACACCGGCGGGCGTTGGTCCGGCTGCGGCCCTAGCTCGGAGTCGGCGCGACTCACACGCTCCGGTGCGAGTGCCTGACCCTCAGCGGGACTCGCTCCGACCCACGGCTGCCACGGCAGTGAGGTGCGACGTCAACCGACTGCCTCGCGGAGGCAGCCGACTCCGCGTCACCAAGCGGCGATCCGGGCTGACGCCGACGAGCACACCGACGGGCGTTGGTCCCGGTTGCTGGCCCCGACTCGGCAGTCCTGAGCGACCAACGCCCGTTGGTGTGTTCCACGCGGGCTCAGCTCAGCCGACGTGGACCGGCTCCGACTCGCGCCGCCGGGCCCGCTCGGCGCGGAGGGCGGGCAGGTACCCGACCGCCCCGAGGACGCTGAACGCGCCGACCACGACCATCGCCACCTGGACCGAGGTGTGGGCCGCCAGCTGCCCGGCGAGCGCCGCGGTCAGGCTGAAGCCGAGGAACGACACCATCGAGTTCATCGACAGGACCGTCGAGCGGTTGCGGGCGGACGCCTCGCGGTGGAGCAGGGCGCTGTGCACCGGCCCCGCCGTCGCCGTGCAGCGTGTAGGTCACCGCGTAGGCCGCGATGAGGGCGACCGGTCCCGCGACGAGGCCCATGACGACCGCCCCGAGGCCGTTGAGCACGCGGGCCAGGATCGCCGTCCGCACGACGCCGAGGCGCCGGCTGCCGACCGCCGCCAGCGCCGCGCCGAGCGCGAACAGCCCCCAGCCGCCGCTGGCCACCGGACCCATGACGGCGGCCGCGGCGTCCTCGCTGCCGAGCAGCTGGGCCAGCCGGATCGGTTGGAACGTCTCGAAGACCACCATGCCGGCGGACCAGAACAGCTCCACCGCGACCAGCCCGCCGAGCACGTGGTTGTGCCGCAGCAGCGACAGGCCCTCCCGGACCACGACGCGGCGCCTCGCGCACCGAGGCGGCGGCCCGCCGCAGCCTGGTCGCGTCGTCCGCGCCCGCGCCGGTCGGGCTCCTTGAGGATGACGAGGACGGCGACGAGATGGACGACGCCGAGCCCGCAGGTAGAGCAGCCCCGGCAGCAGCAGCGCGCTCTGCGACGCGATGGGGTGCCACCAGACCAGGCCGCCGGAGATCAGCGCGCCGATGGCGATCGCGGAGCCGAGCACCGTGCCCTGGCGCGACAGGTCGCGGTCCACGTCGGCGCCCGGCTCGGTGACGTGCACGGTGTCGACGAACCACGCCTCGAGCGGCCCGGAGTCGAGGGCGCGGAACACTCCGGTGAGCACCGCAGCCAGCGCGAACTGCCACCAGGCCGTCGCCGTGAAGAAGACGACGGTCGACGCGATGAGGACGACCGCGGCGGTGACGTAGACCGGCCGCCGACCGAAGGCGTCGGCGAAGCCGCTGGTGGGCAGCTCCAGGAGGAAGACGGTGATCCCGGTCAGCGAGGTCGCCGCCAGCGCCTCGGGCACGGTGAGCCCGCGCTCCAGCGGCCACAGCGTGAGGATCCCGACGACCAGGCCGACCGGGAACCACCGCGTCACGGTGAGGGTGAGGAAGACCCGTCGGGCGGCGGCGGGGGAGAGGACGGCGCTCACGACCGCGTCCCCCGCGGGCTCCCGTCGAGGTCCACCGGGTACGCGTAGGTGTAGACGGCGACCCGCTTGGCCTGGGGGTTGCCCTGGCCGACCCGGCGGTACTTCTGCAGGACCTCCTCGATCTCCGAGCGCATGGCCCGGAGCTGGTCGAGGGTGACCAGGGCGACGTTGTCGTTGATGCCCAGGTGGTCGACCCACTCGACCGGCCAGTCCTGCTGCACGTCCAGCCACTGCTCGGCCTTGGTGGCGAAGTGGCGGATGTAGTCGCGCTCGAGCCAGTTGAGGGCGGTGAGGGCGTCCTCGTCGTCGACCAGCTCGCTCGGGGTCCACGAGTGCTGCTCCACCGCCGCCTGCCAGATCCGCTCCTTGCCCTTCCCGGTGCCGGTGTCCTCGACGAGGCCGACGGTCTCCAGGCGGCGCAGGTGGTAGCTCGTCGCGCCGGAGTTGGTCCCGAGCAGCGCGGCGAGCGCGGTGGCGGTGAGGGGGCCGCTGCGCCGCAGCTGGGTGACGATCCGCGAGCGGAGCGGATGGGCGAGGACCTTGACGGCGTCGGCGCCCGAGGTGCAGCTCCGTCGGGGTCTCGGTACGAGCCCCAGGTGCCGGGTGCGGGAGGGGGGTCGTGGCCATGCGTTGCACACTACCTGTGCACAGTTCTGATGCACAATAGTGCTGCACAGAATGCTGTGGCGACGCCATCACCGCAGGTCAGCGGCCCGGTATGCGAGCGACGTCGGCGAGGATTTGGCCGGCCCTCCGACGCCGCCCCTACACTGGAGAGGTTGTGCCGCTCGGGCCGTTCCGGCTCGGGCCACGCGGCGCGGTCGGTCGACCGGATTGCCCGCGGTAGGCATACCGGAGATCCCGTCTGACGAAAGCTGACCCCTGTGCGCACCTACACCCCCAAGCCCGGCGAGGTCGATCGCACGTGGCACGTCATCGACGCCACGGACGTCGTCCTCGGTCGGCTGGCGAGCCAGACGGCCATCCTGCTGCGTGGCAAGCACAAGCCGACCTTCGCCCCGCACGTCGACACCGGTGACTTCGTCATCATCGTCAACGCCGACAAGGTCGTCCTGACCGGCGCCAAGGCCGAGCAGAAGAAGGCCTACAGCCACTCGGGCTACCCGGGCGGCCTGAAGTCGACCTCCTACACCGAGCTGCTCGAGAAGCACCCGACCAAGGCCGTCGAGAAGGCCGATCCGCGGGATGCTCCCGAAGAACTCCATCGCCCGGCAGCAGCTGACCAAGCTCAAGGTCTACACCGGCGACGCCCACCCGCACGCGGCCCAGAAGCCGGTCCCGTTCACCATCTCCCAGGTCGCGCAGTAAGGAACCCCGTGTCCGACAACACCATTGACATCGCCACCGACACCGTTCTGGAGTCGGACGAGCCGGCGCTGACCTCCTACACCTCCGAGTCCACCGCCCCCGTCGCCGGCGAGGCCGTCCGCCGCCCGAGCGCCTCCGCGCCCGGCGCCGCCACCGGCCGCCGCAAGCAGGCCATCGCCCGCGTGCGCATCGTCCCCGGCACCGGCGACTGGCAGATCAACGGCCGCACCCTCGAGGGGTACTTCCCCAACAAGGTGCACCAGCAGATCGTCGGCGAGCCCTTCTCGGTGCTCGAGCTGACCGGCGCCTACGACGTGCTCGTCCGCGTGCACGGCGGCGGCCCCTCCGGCCAGGCCGGCGCGGTCCGGCTCGGTGTCGCCCGGGCGCTCAACGGCGTCGACGAGGAGCTGAACCGTCCGGCGCTCAAGAAGGCCGGCTTCCTCACCCGTGACGCGCGGGTCCCCGAGCGCAAGAAGGCCGGCCTCAAGAAGGCCCGCAAGGCTCCGCAGTACAGCAAGCGCTGACCCGCCTGCACCCACGCGAGGGCGGTCCCGGTATGCCTGGGGCCGCCCTCGCGGCGTAGTAGGTTCGTCCGTCGGCCCGCCCCATCTCCTCGGGGCCGGTGGGCGAGAGGTCACGTAGAGAGGCAGACCAGCGCAGTGGCTCGACTCTTCGGGACCGACGGAGTACGCGGACTCGCGAACCAGGACATCACGGCGGAGCTGGCCCTCGACCTCGCGGTCGCGGCGGCTCACGTGCTCGGTGAGTCCGGCGAGTTCGAGGGGCACCGGCCGACCGCCGTCGTCGGGCACCGACGGGCGGGCCTCGGGCGAGTTCCTGCTCGCCGCCACGGTCGCCGGCCTCGCCTCGGCCGGCGTGGACGTGCTGGACGCCGGCGTGGTCCCGACCCCGGCGATCGCCTTCCTCGCCGGCGACCTCCGGGCCGACCTCGCCGTGATGATCTCGGCCTCGCACAACCCGATGCCCGACAACGGGATCAAGTTCTTCGCCCGGGGCGGGCACAAGCTCGCCGACCACGTCGAGGACGCCATCGAGGCGCGGATGCGCGAGCCGTGGCAGCGGCCCACCGGCGCCGGGGTCGGCCGGGTGCGGCCGCTGCGCCGACGGCGTCGAGCGCTACGTGCGCCACCTCGTGGCCGCGCGTCCCCAACCGGCTGGACGGCCTGCACGTCGTGCTGGACGCCGCCAACGGCGCCGCCTCGGTGGCGTCGCCCGAGGCGTTCCGTCGCGCGGGAGCGCGGGTCTCGGTCATCGGCGCCTCGCCCGACGGGCTCAACATCAACGACGGCTACGGCTCCACCCACCTCGAGCAGCTCTGCGCGGCGGTGCTCGCCGAGGGCGCCGACCTCGGCATCGCGCACGACGGCGACGCCGACCGGTGTCTCGCGGTCGACGGCTCCGGCACGCCGGTCGACGGCGACCAGATCATGTCGGTGCTCGCGATCTCGTTGCGGGACAAGGGCCGTCTCGTCAACGACACCCTCGTCGCGACGGTGATGTCGAACCTCGGGATGCTGCAGGCCATGGAGCGGTCGGCGATCACCGTGCGGCAGACCGCCGTCGGCGACCGCTACGTCCTCGAGGACATGAAGGCCGGCGGGTATGCGCTTGGGCGGCGAGCAGAGCGGCCACGTGATCCTCCTGGAGCACGGCACCACCGGCGACGGCGTCCTCACCGGGCTGATGCTCGCGGCCCGCGTCGCCGAGACCGGCCGGTCGCTGACCGAGCTGGCCTCGGTGATGACCCGGCTGCCGCAGGTCCTCGTCAACGTGCGGGGTGTCGACACGTCGAAGGTCGACTCCCACGAGGCGCTGCTCGAGGACGTCGCCAAGGCGTCGGACGAGCTGGACGGCAGCGGCCGCGTGCTGCTGCGCAAGTCCGGTACCGAGCCGCTGGTCCGCGTGATGGTCGAGGCCGCCGACGAGTCGCAGGCGCAGGCGGTGGCGCAGCGGCTGGCGGACTCGGTCCGCATGCACCTGACCCTGCCGTGACGACGTCGGTGCGGCGATGAGGCTCGCGATCCTCGGTGGTGGCGGCTTCCGCACCCCGCTCGTGTACGCGGCCCTGGCCGGCGGCGACTCCGGCGTCACGGAGGTCGCCCTCCACGACACCGACCCGGACCGCCTCGCCGTGATGGCCCACGTCCTGGTCGCCGCTGGCCACCCAGGAAGCGTCTCCCCGGGTGACGGGTCACGACGGACCTGGACGCGCGCTCGAGGGCGCCGACTTCGTCTTCTCGGCGATCCGGGTGGGCGGACTCGGGGCGCGGGTGCAGGACGAGCGCGTCGCGCTCGATCTCGGGGTGCTCGGCCAGGAGACCACCGGAGCCGGCGGGATCGCCTACGGCCTGCGCACGATCCCGGTCGCCCGGCGGGTCGCCGAGCGCGTGCGAGCCGTCGCGCCCGACGCGTGGGTCATCAACTTCACCAACCCGGCCGGCATGGTCACGGAGGCCATGCAGGCGGTCCTCGGCGACCGCGTCGTCGGGATCTGCGACACCCCGATCACCATGGCCAAGCGGGCGGCCCGCCTCCTGGGCGTCGACCCGCATACCGCCGGTCGGTCCTCGACTACGTCGGCCTCAACCACCTCGGCTGGCTCCGCGGCCTCCAGGTCGACGGCACGGACCTCCTGCCGTCGCTGCTGGCCGACGACGCGCTGCTCGGCGCCACCGAGGAGGGCCAGCTCTTCGGCCGGGACTGGATCCGGCAGATCGGCGCGCTGCCCAACGAGTACCTCTACTACTACGACTTCACCCGCGACGCCGTCGCCTCGATCCGCGACGGTGGGCTGACCCGCGGCGAGTTCCTCGCCGGCCAGCAGGGCGACTTCTACGCCGCCGCCGCCGCGGACCCGCTGCGGCGCCCACGAGCTGTGGACCGCCACGCGCGCGGAGCGTGAGGCGACCTACATGGCGGCGGAGCACGCCGGCCAGGCCCGCGGTGGTGAGGACGGGATCGCCGACGTCGGCGGCTACGAGGGAGTCGCGCTGGCGCTCATGCGCGCCATCGCCCGCGACGAGCGGGCGACGATGATCCTCGACGTCGCGAACCGCGGTGCGGTCGACGGGCTCCCGGACGACGCCGTCGTCGAGGTGCCGGTGACCGTCGGATCACGGGGCGCCCGCTCCGCTCCCGGTCTCGCCGCCGACGCTGTACCAGCTGGGGCTCATGGCGCAGGTCAAGCACGTCGAGCGGCTCACCATCGAGGCGGCCGTCACCGGGTCGCCGGACCTCGCCGAGCAGGCGTTCGCCCGCCATCCCCTGGTCGACTCGGTCACCGTGGCGCGACGGCTGCTGCGGGCCTACCGGGAGCGCATCCCCGAGGTCGACGCGGTGTTCCGGCGGAACGTCGACGTCCGACCCAGCCACGCACCGACGCGGTCGACCCGCGTCCATCTGTCATCGTCGTGCAACCGATGGCATCGTCGGTAGCCGGCTCGGGACGCGAGACCAGCCGCTGGGAGGAGGCCGTGCGATGAGCACGACGAGCCGGCCGGGCGATGGGCTCGCGCGCGTTGCGTGGCTCATGGACGGCCGCCGGGTCGCTGGCCGTCGTGTGCGCGGTGTGGAGCGATCCCGGCCGTCGGCACCCTCGTCAACTCGTTCCGCACCCGCGACGCGCAGCGGGGCGCCGGCTGGTGGACCGCGATCGCCAGCCCCCTCGACGCCGCCCAGTGGACGCTGGACAACTACCGCGTCACGCCTCTTCGCCACCTCGCGGGACGGCGTCCACATGGGGCAGGCCTTCGCTCAACAGCCTCGTCGTGACCCTCCCCGCGACCGTGATCCCCCTTCTGATCGCGGCGTTCGCGGCCTGCGCCTTCACGTTCATGCAGTGGCGCGGGCGCGGACGTTCTCTTCGTGGTCTTCGTCGGTCTGCTGGTGGTGCCCGACCAGATGGCCCTGGTGCCACTCCTCAGGCTCTACGGCGCCGTCGGGCTGACCGGGGACCTTCCTCGGGCGTGTGGTTGGTCTATGTCGCGTTCGGGATGCCGCTGGCGCGTCTACATCCTGCGTTCCTACATGTCGCGACTGCCCCGGGAGATGGTCGAGTGCGCGAGGGTCGACGGAGCGAGCCACCTCACCGACCTTCTGGCGGCTCGTCGTTCCCCATGTCCGTGCCGGCGTTCGTGTCCTTCGCGATCCTCCAGTTCGTCGGCGTGTGGGGTGACCTGTTGATGGCGCTCCTGTTCCTCGGCCGTGGCGAGAACGCCACGGCGACGGTCGCCCTCCAGGTCCTGCACGGGCAGGACATCAACAGCCCGGAGCTCATTCCCGCCGGCCGCGTTCGTGGCGATCGGTCGTGCCGGTGCTCGCAGCCCTGGCGCTCCGGAGCCACCTCGTCCGCGGCTTGACATCGGGTCCGGTCACGGACCCACCCGCTCGACCACCGCGACGGTCCACGAGCGGCACCGACCGGTGAAGCGCGGAGTGCGCGCACGCGCGGCTCGGTCAGACGCGGCGGTCGAGCAGGCCGGTGTCGACGTCGTAGATGAACCCGCCGACCGCGACGGTGTCCGGCACCAGCGGGTGCGTGCGGATCTTCCGGACGTCCTCGCGCAGCGCCGCCTCCTGGTCCTCGACGACGTGGAAGATCTGCCACGTGGCGTCCTGGCCGGCCGACTCGCTGACGCGTTCGCGCAGCTGCGCCTGGGTGTGGGTCGCCACGGCACAGCGGGTATGCGGGACGACCAGGACCCGGTCGACCCCCAGCAGGTGCACCCCGAGGATGACCGCCTCGAGGGCGGCCTCGGTCACCCGGCCGCCCGGGTTGCGGACGATCTTGGCGTCGCCGGGCTTCAGGCCGAGGAGCCGCAGCGGGTCGATCCGGGAGTCCATGCAGGTCACGATGGCCACCCCCGCATGGGCGATCCCGTCGAAGCCCGACAGGGTGAAGTGCTCCGCGTAGGTCCGGTTCGCGGCGAGCAGGTCGTCGAAGGTGCGGTCGTCGGTCACAGGGACAGCCTGCCGCTCGACCGTCCAGCAGGCGGACATCGGGGCTGGGAGTATGCCGGTCCGAGGCGACCGGCGGGAGCCGTCCGCGGTCCCGTTTCGGCGCGCTCGCGCCTCCGCTCCGCTTGCTCTTGCAGGCGGAGCCCCGCCGCGCCCGACGGTTCTGAGCGCGGAAGGGCGGTCCGGGTCCGTTTCGACCGAGTGCGGGGCTGACGCCTTGCAAGGGAATTACTAACCGTCGCAACGCCGTCCGCGTCAACGAAGCACGCTGAACCGGTACAGGTCACAAATGGGCTAAGCCTGTGGTGCCTGTGGCGCAGATCACCTCCTGTGGTGTTCCATGGGCCGCAGAGCAACGAAGGGACAGACCAGGGGCGACCCAGCGCCTCGAACCAGCCAGGCCGGCGATGACGCCGGCCCTGCTGTCGCCCGGCCGGGAGCGGCCGGCCCGCGTGGGGCCAATGAAGCCCCCAAGATCACCTCCAAGGAGGAGTTCGGAACATGATCACTCGCAGGGCAAGCGTGACCGCTCTCGTCGCCGTGGCCGTAGCCGGTCTCGCGTCGGGATGCCTGTCGTCAGGAGGGTCCGGCGGCAGCAGCGATGGCGCCGGCACCGCGCAGCGGCCCGGAAAGTCGACGTCGAGGTCGATGTACGGCCTCGGCAGCCGACAGCGAGGCCGGGTTCAAGGCCGACGTCAACAGGCGTGGGCCCAGGCAAGAACGGCTTCACCGTCAAGTTCACCAAGGCCGCGTCGTGGGACACCGAGATCCGGGCCCGCGTCGCCGGTGGCAACCCGCCCGACGTGGGGCTCTTCCCGCAGCCGGGGCTCATGTGCGACCTGGCCAAGCAGAAGAAGCTCCTCGCCTTCGACGACGCCACGTCAACGCCGACAAGCGAGACCTGGTGCCCGGCTTCGTCGGCGCCGGCACGTGCGCCGACGGCAAGGTCTACGGCCTGCCCGAACGAGGTCAGCGTCAAGAGCGTCATCTGGACCGACCGGCCAGCTTCAAGGCAGCCGGCTGCACCGCGCTGCCAAGACGCTCGACGAGATGCTGGCGCTCGACCGACCAGATCAAGGACCAGCCGGCAAGGTGCCCGTGGTGCATCGCCGCCGAGTCCGGCACAGGCGACCGGCTGGCCCATCACGGACTGGATCGAGGACCTCGTCCTCCGCGTTCGCCGGGCCCGACAACTACGACAAGTGGGTCACCGGTGCGCTGAAGTTCAACAGCCCGGAGATCAAGCCGGCGTTCGAGTACTTCCAGAAGATCGCCTTCACCGACGGCAACGTCCGCGGTGGCACGAAGTCGATCGTCGCGACGAACTTCCAGACCGGTGGCAACGCCCTCTTCGACCAGCCCGCCGGGCTGCTACCTGTTCAAGCAGGCGACGCTTCGATCGCCGACAAGGGCGGCTTCCCGGACACCGTCATCGCCAAGCCTCGACACCGACGATCGGCGTGAGCGCCGTTCCCGCCGAAGACCGCGGGCGACAACCCGGTGCTCAGTCGGTGGTGACATCGCGGCGGCGTTCAACAACGACGCCAACGCGCATCAAGCTGCGCAACTTCATCGCCAGCAAGGAGAACGGCATCGAGCAGGCCAAGGCGGGCGACTTCTCGCCGCACAAGACCGCCGACGTCTCGCTGCTGCCGAACAAGACGCTGCAGAAGATCGCCTCGGACGTGCTCTACAAGGCGCAGCGCGTGCGCGGTTCGACGGGTCGGACCTCATGCCGGCCAAGGTCGGCGCCGGCACGTTCTGGACCGAGCCGGTCAAGTGGATCTCGGGTCAGCAGGACCTCGACACGACGCTGAACAACATCGACGCCAGCTTCCCGAAAGCCAGCAGCTGATGTCGTGACCCGCTCAGCCGCGGGAGGACCCACCGGTCCTCCCGCGGTTCGGCGGGTGAGCCCGCTGTCAACCGCTCTATCGCTCAGACCATCGTCTAGAGAGGACTGGGTCCCGTGGCCTTGAAGATCGCCAACGCGGTGATCGCCATCATCGGCGGCATCGGCGGCGCCATGCTTTTGTTCTGGATCCTCAACAAGCTCGCCGAGTCGCTGAAGGGGCGGTGGGAGGACCGCATCAAGCCGTGGATGTTCGCCGGGCCGGCGATCCTCGCCATCGGTGTGTTCCTGATCTACCCCGCCATCGTCACCCTCCAGTACAGCTTCGCCAACGAGGACTCCACGTCCTACGTCGGGCTTCAAGAACTACGCGAACCTGCTGACCGACGCGTCGTTCCTGCAGGTGCTGTTCAACAACCTGCTGTGGATCATCATCGTGCCGGCGGTGACCGTCGCCCTGGGCCTCGGCGTGGCCGTCCTGGCCGACCGGCTCAACCCCAGCGGCGAGAAGGCCGACCAAGACCTTCATCTTCCTGCCGATGGCCATCAGCGCGGTCGGCGGCGACGACGATCTGGCGCTCGATCTACGAGTACAAGCCCGGCCGGCAGCCCGCAGACCGGGCTGCTCAACGCCATCATCGGGCATCTTCGACCGGGGCCCGGTGTTCTGGTACGGCACCGAGACGCTGCACCTCAACAGCCTGCTGCTCATGATCATCATGATCTGGACCCAGGTCGGGTACTCGATGGTCCTGCTGTCGGCCGCGATCAAGGGCGTGCCGGAGGACACCGTGGAGGCCGGACGCATCGACGGCGCGGGCGAGCGGCGGATCTTCTTCAGCATCGTCGTCCCCCAGATCTGGCCGACGGTGATCACGGTCTTCATCACGGTGCTCATCGGCGTGATGAAGGTGTTCGACATCGTCTACGTCGCGACCAACGGCGCCTTCAACACCGACGTCATCGGCAGGCGGTTCTTCGACGAGATGTTCACCCAGGGCAACAACGGGTACGCGTCGGCGATCGTCGTGATCCTGATGATCGCGATCATCCCGGTCCTCGTCTACCAGGTCCGTCACTTCCGGGCTGAGGAGGCCAACCGATGAGCACCACTAACTCCAGCCCGGGGTCGGGGCTCCCGAGGACAAGCCGGCCTACGTGCTGCGCCAGAGCCAGGCCCGGCAGCGGGCGGGCAGTGCCACCTGGCCGGTGCGGATCTTCCTCGCCATCCTCTGCCTGCTGTGGATGGTCCCGGTCATCGGCCTGCTCATCAGCTCGTTCCGCACCCGGGACGCCCAGCTGAACTCCGGCTGGTGGTCGGCCATCGCCAACCCGCTGGACTTCACCCAGTGGACCGTGAGCAACTACACGCAGGTCCTAGTCGGAGAACGCCACCGGCATCAACATGGGCCTGGCGTTCATCAACAGCTTCGTGGTGACGGTGCCGGCGACGGTCATCCCGATCCTCATCGCCGCCTTCGCCGCCTACGCGTTCACGTTCATGGAGTGGCGAGGCCGCGACATCGTCTTCATCGTCATCGTCGGCCTGCTGGTGGTGCCCAACCAGGTCGCCCTCGTGCCGCTGCTGAAGCTCTACGGCGCCACCGGCCTCAACGGGACCTTCCTCGCGGTGTGGCTGGCGCACATCGGGTTCGGCATGCCGCTGGCGGTCTACATCCTGCGCAACTACATGTCGACCCTGCCCATGGCCATCATCGAGTCGGCGAAGATCGACGGCGCCAGCCACTTCACCACGTTCTGGCGGCTCATCATGCCGATGTCGGTGCCCGCCCTGGCGTCGTTCGCCATCTTCCAGTTCCTCTGGGTGTGGAACGACCTGCTCGTCGCCCTGCTGTTCCTCGGTCGTGGTGACAACACCATCCTCACCGTGGCGCTGCAGGGTCTGCAGGGCCAGACCGGTCAGGGCATCGAGCTCATCCCGTCGGCGGCGTTCGTCGCGATCATCGTCCCGCTGATCGTCTTCCTGTCACTGCAGCGGTTCTTCATCCGCGGCATGACGGCGGGCGCGGTCAAGGGCTGAGCCACCGCTCCACCGCAACAACGGTATGCCGCGAGCCCCTCGGGTTCGCGGCATACCGTTGTCCGGCAACGACTCTCAGCCGAGCTCAGCGCGCGGCCGGCGGCTGTAGGCGCCGGCCTTGGAGACCGTGATCCCGCCGGTCGCGATGGCCCGCTCGATCGCCGGGCGGACGTCGTCGAGGGACGCCGTGGCGAGCCGTTCGCGAGCGTCGCTCGACCCCAGCAGGCCGGCGTCCAACAGCCCGGACA
Source organism: uncultured Actinomycetota bacterium (assembly GCA_963770005.1). Lineage (GTDB taxonomy): Bacteria > Actinomycetota > Actinomycetes > Actinomycetales > Dermatophilaceae > Lapillicoccus. The sequence continues at coordinate 49,245 of CAVYNX010000011.1, forward strand.
GCAGCCCGGCCATGAACGAGTCGCCGGCCCCGACGGTGTCGACGAGACCGACGCTGCGGGCCTCGCTGGTGGCGACGGACCCCACGTGGTGCAGCGCGTAGAGGGCGCCCTCCCCGCCGCGGGTCACCACGGTGAGGGACGCGCCGAGGGTGCCCCAGTGGCGGAGCACGTCGGGGACGAAGCGGTCGGGGTAGAGCCAGGCGATGTCCTCGTCGCTGGCCTTGACGACGTCGGCCAGGGCGATCAGCGCCTCCATCCGGGGGCGGACCTCGTCGGGCGAGCCCATGAGGCTGGGCCGCGCGTTCGGGTCGTACGAGATCGTCGCCGTGGCGCGCGCCTGCTGGACGGTGACGAGCGTCTGGGACCCGCCCGGCTCGAGGACCGCCGCGATGCTGCCGGTGTGGACGTGGCCGTAGTGCGGCAGGTCGGCGATCGCCGGCACCTGCCACGTGATGTCGAAGTCGTAGGTGGCCGCGCCGCCGGCGTCGAGGACCGCCCGCGCGACGGACGTCCGGGCCGCTCCGTCGCTGCCGGCGACGACCTTCGCGCCCTTCTCGGCGCAGCGGTCGGCGATGCGCCGGCCCCAGTCGTCGCGGCCGAACCAGGTGGCCAGCGAGACGTCGTGGTCGAGGGCGCCGAGGCCGAAGGCCACGTTCGCCGGCGAGCCGCCGACGTGCAGCTCCGGCGGGTCGTCGCCGCGCTCGACGGCGTCGATGAGCGACTCGCCGACGACGAGGACGGCGGGCGACTCGGTCAGCGGATCGGTCGAGGTCAGGCAGCGTCAGTCAAGGGGTCACCGGTCCGAGGCAGGGTGGACGAAGTCGAGGTGGCCGTAGGCGTTGACCTTGTGGAACTGGTGCTGCGCCTCGATGGTGCGGATGGTGCCGCTGCGCGAACGCATCACCAGGGAGTGGGTGGTCGCCCCACCGGACCCGTAGCGGACCCCGCGCAGCAGCTGGCCGTCGGTGATGCCGCTGGCGACGAAGTAGCACTCGCCGCTGACGAGGTCCTCGGTGGACAGCACCGCGTCGAGGTCGTGACCGGCGTCCAGCGCGCGCTGCCGCTCCTCGTCGTCGGTGGGGGCCAGCCGGCCCTGGATCACGCCGCCCATGCACTTGATGGCGCAGGCCGCGATGATCCCCTCCGGTGTGCCACCGACGCCCAGCATGAGGTCGACGCCGGTACCCGGCCGGGCGGCCATGACGGCGCCGGCGACGTCGCCGTCGCTGATGTAGTAGAGCCGCGCGCCGGCGTCGCGGATCTCCTCGGCCAGCCGGGTGTGCCGCGGCCGGTCGAGCATGACGACGGTGACGTCGGACGGGCGTTCGTGCTTGGCCTTGGCGACCCGGCGGATGTTCTCGCGCACCGGCAGCCGGATGTCGACGACGTCGGCCGCGTCCGGTCCGGTGGCCAGCTTGTCCATGTAGAAGACGGCGCTCGGGTCGTACATCGTGCCCCGCTCGGCCACGGCGAGCACCGACACGGCGTTGCTCATGCCCTTGGCGGTCAGCGTGGTCCCGTCGACGGGGTCGACGGCGACGTCCACCTCGGGTCCGGTCCCGTCGCCGACGCGCTCGCCGTTGTAGAGCATCGGCGCGTTGTCCTTCTCGCCCTCGCCGATGACGACGACACCGCTCATGCTGATGCTGGAGATGAGGTGGCGCATGGCCTCGACGGCAGCGCCGTCCGCGCTGTTCTTGTCGCCGCGGCCGACCCAGCGGCCGGCCGCCATCGCGGCGGCCTCGGTCACGCGTACCAGCTCGAGGGCCAGGTTGCGGTCCGCCCGCTCCGAGGACGTCGGCGGGGCGGGACGGGACGGCGTGGTCGTCGAGCTCATCGCTGCAGTGGTCCTCGCGTCTCGTCCGCCGTCGGCACGGCGCCAACTCTAGGTCACCGCATCAGGAGGGGCGTTTGGTTCCCGGACCCTCTCGGGAGACCATGAGGTCATGAGCTCGTCGGGTCCGGTGCCGCCGCAGGTCGTCCCGCAGGACGCGCGGCCGGTCGAGCCGGCCGAACCGGTCGAGGAGAGCCCCAGGCGCCGCCGCGCAGCCGCTACTCCATGGGCAGCTACGGCAACATGATCCGGTCCCTCGTCGTCATCCTGGGGATGGTCGGCGTGCTCATCGCCATCGTGCCGCGCATCCAGAGCGTCCAGCAGCCGCCGGTCGACGCGGCGTCGGTCGTCGCCGACGCCTCGCGCCAGAGCGGCCTGCCCTTCGAGGCGCCGGTCGGCCTGCCCGAGGGCTGGTCGGCCACCAACGCCCGGTATGCGACGAGCACCGACGCCCTGCCGACGTGGCAGGCCGGCTGGTCGACGCCGACCGGCGGCTACGTCGCGATCCGGCAGACGAAGACCGCCAGCCCGGCCTGGCTCCAGGCCGCGACGAACGGCGGGAAGCAGACGGGGACCACCGAGCTCGCCGGTCGCACCTGGACCCGCTACTACGACGCCGACGCCAAGCGGACCAGCCTGGTCTGGGTGCCGTCCGGCGCCGAGACCGCCACGTCGATCGCCACGGTCATCACCGCCATCGCGGACGACGCCGAGGTGCTCACCTTCACGACGGCGTTGCGGCCGGCCCTCCCTCGCTGATCTGGCGCTGCGCCCCGTCGAGCCACGCGGTGCAGTGGGCGGCGAGCGCCTCGCCGCGCCGCCACAGGCGCATCCCCTCCTCCAGGGGCACCTGGCCGCCCTCGAGCTGCGCGACGATGCTCGTCAGCTCGTCCCGGGCGTCCTCGTAGGACAGCTCCGCGACGTCGGCGAACTCGTCACCGTCGTCGCTCGGTGCGGTGCGTGCAGCCATGTCGACAACCCTAGCCAGCGCGTCAGTCCGGGCCGTCGTCCGGACCGGCGACCGGGCGTACGCCGAAGTCGCCGCGGGCCACCCGTACCCGGAGCAGCTCGTCGCGCTGTACCTCCTCGCGCGAGACCACCACGCGCCCGTCGCGGTGCTGCACGACCGCATACCCGCGTTCGAGCGTCGACTGCGGCGAGAGGCTGCGGACCCGGGCGCCGAGGTGGTGGACCTCGTCCTGCGCCCGCACCAGCCGGCCGAGCATCCGGTCGCGGGAGCGCCCCCGCAGCCCGATGACCTGCTCCCGCTGGCGGGTCACCAGCGCCGTGGGGTCGGCCATCACCGGACGGGTACGCAGCGCACGCAGGACGTGGCGTTCGTGGTCGAGGCGCCGGGCGACGGCTCTGGTGGCCCGGGCGAGCGACTGCTCGGTGGCGCGCAGCTCGCCCTCGGCGTCCGGGACGACCCGGCGGCCGGCGTCGGTCGGCGTGGACGCCCGCCAGTCGGCGACGAAGTCCAGCAGTGGGGTGTCCACGTCGTGGCCGATCGCGCTGACCACGGGGGTCCGGGCCTCGGACACCACCCGCAGGAGCGTCTCGTTGGAGAACGGCAGCAGCTCCTCGGCGGCGCCGCCCCCTCGGGCGATGATGATGACGTCGACCTCGGGGTCGGCGTCGAGCTCCTTGACCGCGGCGCTCACCTCGGCGACGGCCGTGCTGCCCTGGACCGCCACCTCCCGGATCGCGAAGCGCACCGGCGGCCAGCGGCGGCGGGCGTTCTCGACGACGTCCTTCTCGGCGGCGCTGCCCCGCCCGGTGACCAGGCCGACCTGCCGCGGGAGGAACGGCAGCGGTCGCTTGCGGTCGGCGTCGAACAGCCCCTCCTGCGCGAGCCGCTGCTTGAGGATCTCGATCCGGGCCAGCAGGTCGCCGACCCCGACCGGACGGATCTGCCGCGCGTCGAGCATGAGGGTGCCGCGCTTGGGCCAGAACACCGGCTTGGCCTGGAGCACGACGCGCGCCCCCTCGGCGAGCGGCGCCCCCATCGCGGCGATGGCGTGCACCGAGATCGACGCGGACAGCGACATGTCGACGTCGGGGTCGCGCAGGACGAGGTAGGCGGTGGTGCCGCGCCGGTTGATCTGCACCACCTGCCCCTCGACCCAGAGCGCTGACATCTTGTCGACGTAGTCGGCGATCTTGAGGCTGAGCACCCGCACCGGCCAGGGCTGTTCGGCGCTGGTCTCGGCGGCCTTCTCCGGCAGCGTCGCGCCCGAGGGAGAAGCGGTCACGGCCTCACCCTAGGCGCGCGCACCCTCACTCCGCGGTGGCCTCCGCCCGCTCGGCGTCGGTGTAGGCGCGCATGGCGGCGGCCGGGTCGGCGGCGCGGGCGCGGCGCAGGTCGGCCACCATGGCCGAGGTCGCGCCCATGGCCGCCTTGGCCGAGCCGCGGCTCCACGTCATGGCGTGGTCGGCGGCGATCCCGAGACCCTTGCCGACCTCGACGGCGTCCTGGTCGGCGCCCATGTAGAGGAACTGCCAGCCGTAGGCCGAGGTCTGCTGGTCGACGAGCGCCTTGATCGACGCATGCGTCCACTCGCGGCTCGCGTTCTCGAACCCGTCGGTCATCACGGCGACGACGACGGTGCCCGGGCGCTCGTGCTCCGGCAGGGCGGCCAGCCGGGCGCCGGCGTCGACGACGAGCCGGCCCATCGAGTCGAGCAGCGCCGTGCTGCCGCGGGGCTCGAGCACCAGGGGTCCGACGTCGGCGATGGGCCGGTCGGCGAAGACCAGCTCGTACTCGTTGTCGAACCGGGCCAACGTCATCCGGCACTCACCGCTGGCGTTGCGCTGCTCGGCGACGAACGCGTCGAAGCCGCCGACGATGTCGGTCTTGATGGACTGCATCGAGCCACTGCGGTCGAGGAGGACGTAGAGGTGGGTGAGATCGGAACGGGTCATGGCGTCCTCCTCGGACGGAACCGCATGGGTGGTCGCGGCTCCTGGTCGGTGTGGTCGGGACCGGGCTCGGGAGTGCGCCCGGTCTCGTGGTCGTACCTCGCCCGTTCGACCCCCGACGCGGTCACCCGACCGTTGTCGTTGGCGTACGGGGCGAGCATGGGGGTGCGGGCCAGGCGGGGCCCGACGGCGTTCTCGGACAGGCCCGCGCCGGCGCCGACGGAGCGCAGGCTGGTGCGGCCGGTGACGAGCGCGCGGGCCATCGTGTCGTCGATGAGGTCGGTGAGCCGGTCGGCCGCCGCCCGTAGGTGCGGCAGCGCCTCGGCGGGCTCCGCGCTCTCGGCGGCGGTCGTCAGGGCCGCCTGGATCGCGGCGAAGCGGGGGGCGTCGTCCTGGGGCATACGACGAGCATACCGCAGAAACTGCGGATCCGTACTTGCTACGCACCTGCGGTAGTTGCGCTGCCGCACCACGGGAGACCAGGTACCGCAGCGGCCCCACGTAGCATGGAGGCATGTCCGACCAGCTGCCCACCACCGCCAAGCGGGTCCTCCTGGCGGCGCCGCGGGGATACTGCGCCGGCGTCGACCGGGCGGTGATCACGGTCGAGAAGGCCCTCGAGCTCTACGGCGCCCCGGTCTACGTGCGCAAGGAGATCGTCCACAACAAGCACGTCGTCACGACGCTGCGCAAGCGCGGTGCGGTGTTCGTCGACGAGACCGACGAGGTGCCCGAGGGCGCCACCGTCATCTTCAGCGCCCACGGCGTCGCCCCGGTCGTCCACGAAGAGGCGCGCGCCCGCAGCCTCAAGACCATCGACGCGACCTGCCCCCTGGTGACCAAGGTCCACCGCGAGGCCGTGCGCTTCGCCGACGCCGACTTCGACATCCTCCTCATCGGCCACGAGGGCCACGAGGAGGTCGTGGGCACGGCGGGTGAGGCGCCCGAGCACATCACCCTCGTCGACGGGCCCGACGACGTCGTCAACGTCGAGGTGCGCGACCCCGACAAGGTGGTCTGGCTCTCCCAGACCACGCTGTCGGTGGACGAGACGATGGAGACGGTGCGCCGCCTGCGCGAGCGGTTCCCCAAGCTGCAGGACCCGCCCAGCGACGACATCTGCTACGCCACCCAGAACCGGCAGCTCGCGGTGAAGCAGATGGCGCCCGACTGCGACCTGATGCTCGTCGTCGGCTCACGCAACTCGTCCAACTCGGTCCGCCTCGTCGAGGTCGCGCTCGAGCACGGCGCGCGGGCCGGCCACCTCGTGGACTACGCCGACGAGATCGACGAGTCCTGGCTCGACGGGGTCGCCACGGTCGGCGTCACGTCCGGCGCCAGCGTGCCGGAGGTGCTCGTCCGCGACGTCCTGACCTACCTCGCCGAGCGGGGTTTCGGTGAGGCCGAGACCGTCGTGGCCGCGGAGGAGTCGCTGCTGTTCGCGCTGCCCACGGAGCTGCGCCGCGACCTCAAGGCCCGGTCCGGCACCGAGCCGGAGCAGCTGCGCCACGACCCGTCGAGCCTGGCCGCCACCCTCCTGCGCTGACTCACCGGGCCCACGGCGGGCGCTCGGTCAGGCGCTCCGGGCCCCGCTGCTCGGGTCGCCGTCGGGCGCCACGTCGAGCTGCGGACGCCCCACGTCCGGCTCCAGCGCGGCGAGGTCGACGTCCGGCGTGTGCGACGGCTCGTCCGGTCCGCCCTCCGTCACCCTCCGGTCGACGAGCTCGTACGCGGTGAGTGGCCTGGGGGTGGCGTCGAGCGGGGGCAGCCGGTCGAGGTCGCGGTCGACCAGGCCGAGATCACGCATCCGCCGGGCGGTCGGCAGGACCCGGTGCTCCAGCGAGCCGACGAACCCGTTGTAGGCCTCGACCGACCGGCGCAGGGCCGCGCCCATGGTCTGGGCGTGGGCGCCGAGGGAGCCGAGCCGGTCGTAGAGGTCGCGGCCCACGGTCAGCAGCTCGCGGGCGTTGTCGGCGAGGGCGTCCTGCTGCCACGTGAAGGCGACGGTGCGCAACAGGGCGAGCAGCGTCGCGGGTGAGGCGAGCACGACCCGGCGGCGCATCGCATACTCGTGCAGCTCGGGGTCGTGGGCCAGGGCGGCGGTGAGGATGGCGTCGCCGGGGACGAAGCAGACCACCATCTCGGGCGTGGTGTCGAAGGCCGACCAGTAGGCCTTGCCGGCCAGCGCGTCGATGTGGCCGCGCAGCGCCTTGGCGTGGGCGGCGAGCCGTCCGCTGCGCTCCGCGGCGCTGAGTCCCCTCGCGCTGGGCCGCGAGGAACGCGCTCATGGGGGTCTTGGCGTCGACGACGAGGCGCTTGCCGCCGGGCAGCCGCACGACGACGTCGGGCCGCAGCCGCCGGTCGTCGGCGCCGGTCGCCGTCACCTGTTCCTCGAAGTCGCAGCGGGCCAGCATCCCCGCGTGCTCGAGGACCCGGCGCAGCTGCACCTCGCCCCAGGAGCCGCGCACCGACGACGCGTTGAGCGACCCGACCAGCGACGCGGTCTGGGCGCCGAGCTCCGTCGTCGTGCGCGCGACCCGGGCCATCTCGGCGGCGACCTCGCTGAACTGCGCGACACGCTCGCGCTCGAGGTCGTGGACCTGGCGCTCGACGCGGTCGAGGCTGGACCGCAGCGGCGCGATCATCTGCGCCGTCTCGGAGTCCTCGCTGAGCGTGGCCTCGAGGTCGATCGACGCGCTCGCGCAGCAACGCGCGCTCGGCGCCGGCGGTGGCGAGGCGGACCGCATACCGGGACCGCACCACCAGCCACGTCACCAGGGCGCCGAGCAGCAGCCCAGCCGTCGCGACGAGAACCTCCATGGACCGGAGCGTGACACCCCGGACCGACAGAACCCTCGGATCTACCGCCGGTGGTGCGACTCCTGCAACCCGTAGACCGGGGTGTCGAGGCCCTCGTAGCGCGCCCGCAGCTGCAGCGCGAGGAACTGCGAGTAGTGCCGCGACTGGTGCAGGTTGCCGCCGTGGATCCAGAGGTTGGGCACGTTGGTCGGCTTCCACATGTTGCGCAGCTCGCCCTCCCACGGACCCGGGTCCTTGGTCGTGTCGGAGCCGTAGCCCCACACCTTGCCGACCCGGTCGGCGACCTCCGGCGAGATGAGCGTCTCGAGGAACCCGTTCATCGACTGGTACCCCGTCGCGTAGACCACGACGTCGGCCGGGAGCGAGGTGCCGTCGTCGAGCACGACCGCGTCCTCGGTGAGGTGGTCGACGTGACCGTGCACGACCGCGACCCGCCCGTCGATGACCAGCTGGCCGGCACCGACGTCGATGTAGTAGCCCGAGCCGCGCCGGAGGTACTTCATGAACAGGCCGGAGTCGTCCTCGCCGAAGTCCAGGTCGAACCCCGCCGCCCGCAGCCCGTCGTAGTACTCCTTGTCGCGCACCTGGGCCTCGTCGTAGGCCGGCTTCACCGCGCCGGCCATGATCCGGTAGGGGAGCGACGCGAAGATGAGGTCGGCCCGCTCGGTGGTCACGCCGCTCGCCACGGCGCGCTCGGAGTAGAGGTCGCCGAGGGCGAGCTCCATCAGGGACTCGCTCTTGATGAGGTGCGTGCTCGACCGCTGCACCATCGTCGGGTGCCCGCCGGCCTCCCACACCGCCGCGCAGATGTCGAACGCCGAGTTGTTGGACCCGATGACGACGACGTTCTTGTCGGCGTAGGCGTCGCCGCCGGGGAAGTCCGAGGAGTGGTGCTGCTCACCGCGGAACACGTCCTGACCCGCATACGTCGGGCGGTTCGGGTAGCCGCTGACCCCGAGGGCGATGACCAGCTGCTTCGGGCGAAGCTCCACGTCGGTGCCGTCGCGGTCGACCGTGACGACCCACTCCTGGGCCTCCTCGTCCCACCTCGCGTTGCGGCACTCGGAGCGGGTCCAGTAGTTGAGCTCCATGAGCGCGACGTAGTGCTCGAGCCAGTCGCCGAGCTTGTCCTTGGCGGCGAACACCGGCCAGTGCTCGGGGAACTTGAGGTAGGGCAGGTGGTCGTACCAGACCGGGTCGTGCAGGTGGAGGGACTTGTAGCGCTTGCGCCACGAGTCGCCGGCGCGGTCGTTCTTCTCGAGGATCACGGTCGGGATGCCGTGCCGTTTGAGCCGGGCGCCGAGGCCGATGCCGCCCTGCCCGCCGCCGACGATGACGACGTAGGGCTGCTCGGAGTCGCCGAGCGCCGCGTCGGCCTCGGTCTTGCGCTCCAGCCAGGACCGGCGGCCCTGGGTGACCTCGTGCTCGACCCCCTTCTCGCGCCGGCCGCCGAGCGGCTCCTCGAACCCCTTCAGCTCGACCATGGTGGTGAGCAGGGTGAACGCCTTGCCGCCCTGGAGCCGCAGGTGCCCGAAGCCGCGGGCCTCGACGGTCTCGAAGTCGATCCACGCCTCCTCGGCGCCGGGCTCGCCGGTCGCCGGTTCGGAGAGCGACCAGCCCTTCGGCTGCACCCGGGGAAGGGTGGCGCGCAGCATGTCGGCGATCTGCTCGTGGCCCTCGACGGTGGTGATGTTCCAGGTGAACGCGACGAGGTCGCGCCACAGGCCGTCGTCGGTGAACAGGGCGGCGGCCGCCTCGGCGTCACCGGCGGACAGCGCGGAGTCGAAGGCGTTGAGCCAGCTCTCGACGGCCTGGCTGCTCGTCTCGGTCATCGGTTCTCCTCACGTCGGCGTGGGTGGCTGGTCCCATTGCACTCGGGTATGCGTGCTCAGGCAACGTCCGTTCGCGCAGGCGGCGCGAGCGCCTCTGGTAGAGATGGCGCCATGGTGAGCGAGCGGTTCGAGTTCGACGAGGAGATCGCCGTCGAGCCGGTCGAGGGCCGGGCCGACGCGTACGCGGGCTCGTTCGGCGAGGGCTGGCGGATCGGCAACGGCGTCAACGGTGGCGTGATCATGTCGCTGGCGACGACGGCGCTGCAGCAGCGGCTCGACCGCGAGGGCGCGCACGGCGACCCGCTCGCGTTCAGCGGCTACTTCCTGACGCCGACGACGCCGGGGCCGGTCGAGGCCCGCACCGAGGTGCTGCGCGTCGGCCGGACCATGTCGACCGGACAGGTGTCGGTCGCCCAGCCGGGCGCGGACGGCGTCCTCGTCGAGCGGATGCGCGCGCTGGCCAGCTTCGGCGACCTGGACGCCTCGGCGGAGGTCATGCGGACCGTGGCGGCGCCGGACCTGCCGCCGCCCGGAACGAGTGCATCTCGGCGCAGGAGGCGCCGCCCAGCTTCCTCGCGGCGGCCTCGCTCCTCGAGCGGCTCGACCTGCGGATCGACCCGGCCACGGCCGGCTGGGCGGCCGGTCACCCGAGCGGGGCGGGCGCCATGCGGGGCTGGCTGCGGATGCGCGACGGCCGCGAACCGGACCCGGTCATGCTGCTGTTCGCGCTGGACGCGCTGCCGCCGGTGGCGTTCGACCTCGGCATCCTCGGGTGGGCGCCGACCCTGGAGTTCACCGGGCACGTCCGTCGCCGTCCCGCGGCCGGGTGGCTCCGCGTCGCGCTGTCCAGCCAGAACGTCACGACCGGGCTCATGGAGGAGGACGCCGTCGTCTGGGACAGCGACGGCCACTTCGTGGCGCAGTCGCGGCAGCTGTGCGGGATTCGGACCCCGCGCCCTGCCAACTAGACTCTCGGCCTCGTGGCTCTCACCATCGGCATCGTCGGACTGCCCAACGTCGGCAAGTCGACCCTCTTCAACGCGCTGACCAAGAACTCGGTCCTGGCGGCGAACTACCCGTTCGCGACCATCGAGCCGAACGTCGGCGTCGTCCCGCTGCCGGACTCCCGGCTGGGCGTGCTGTACTGCAGCTGTTCGCCAGCGAGAAGACGGTGCCGGCGACGGTGTCCTTCGTCGACATCGCGGGGATCGTCCGCGGCGCCTCGGAGGGGGAGGGGCTGGGCAACAAGTTCCTCGCCAACATCCGCGAGGCCGACGCGATCTGCCAGGTGATCCGGGTGTTCGAGGACGACGACGTCGTCCACGTCGAGGGCAAGGTCTCGCCGGAGGGCGACATCGAGACCATCAACACCGAGCTGATCCTCGCCGACCTGCAGACCCTCGAGAAGGCGGTGCCGCGTCTCGAGAAGGAGGCGCGGATCGCCAAGGACAAGAAGGCGTCCCTCGACAACGCCGTCGCGGCGCAGGCGGTGCTCGAGAAGGGCGACACCCTGTATGCGTCGGGCGCCGCCGCCGGGGTGGACCTCGCCGAGGCGCGGGCCCTGTCCCTGCTGACGACCAAGCCGTTCATCTACGTGTTCAACCTGTCGGAGTCGCAGCTGACCGACGAGGCGCTGAAGTCCCGGCTGGCCGGCGCTGGTCGCGCCGGCCGACTCGGTGTTCCTCGACGCGAAGCTCGAGTCCGACCTGTCGGAGCTCGACGCCGAGGAGGCGCTGGAGCTGCTCCAGTCGGTGGGCGCGGAGGAGTCCGGGCCTGGACCAGCTGGCGCGGGTGGGGTTCCACACGCTCGGGCTGCAGACCTACCTCACCGCGGGGCCCAAGGAGTCGCGGGCGTGGACCATCCACCAGGGGTGGACCGCCCCGCAGGCGGCGGGCGTGATCCACACCGACTTCCAGCGCGGGTTCATCAAGGCCGAGGTGGTCTCCTACGACGACCTCGTCGCCGCCGGGTCCATGAACGCCGCCAAGGCGGCCGGCCGGGTCCGGATCGAGGGCAAGGACTACGTCATGTCCGACGGCGACGTGGTCGAGTTCCGGTTCAACGTCTGACGCGCCGGCCGCCACCCGGGGGAGCGCCACGGAATGTCCGCGCGGCAATGGGATGCCATTGCCACGATGACGATCCGTGGAGCCGTGGGGACACCGAGGCTGCTGTGACGCCTACGCCGGCCAGGTGCCACCCATACTGAGCGCATGACCGAGAGCGAGACCGCGGGCGACGACGCCCCGCGCGTGGTGACGGCCAGCCGGGAGATCGGCGCGAGCGCCGCTGACATCTTCGAGCTGGTCGCCGACCCGGCGCAGCAGCCCCGGTGGGACGGCAACGACAACCTCGCGGAGTCGGCACCCGGCCAGCGCGTGCGGGCCGTCGGCGACGTCTTCGTCATGACGACCACCAAGGGCAGCACCCGGGAGAACCGGGTCGTGGAGTTCGACGAGGGCCGGCTGGTCGCGTGGATGCCGTCCGAACCGGGGGAGCCGCCGCCCGGTCACCTCTGGCGGTGGGAGCTGGAACCGGTGGACGACACGCATACCCGCGTGACCCACACCTACGACTGGACCGGCCTCACCGACGAGAAGCGCATCCCCCGGGCGCGGTGGACCACCGCGGACCGGCTGCACGCGTCCATGGACCGGCTGGCCGCGCTCGCGGAGGGCTGACCGCACCGGGACACCGAAAAGCCCGGTCCCACCGGGACCGGGCATGGGCGACGGTTCACGTACCACAACGGGCCAACCGTCAAAGTTTTCGGTGTCGCGCTCCCGCGAACGCTTGTCCATCAGGAGTGCAACCAGTCTGTGGTGATACGTCGCCGACGCGGGAAAGGTTTGGCCGGACACGCCGGTTGACAGTGCAATCGTGACCGAACGGCCGACCGGCCATCGGCCTCAGGTGCTAGAACGGCGCCACCCCCATAGCCCGAAGGAGCCCCCTCGATGGCGCAGCTCACCCCCCGGATGGTCCAGACCCCCCGCCTGGCCATGAACGTCTGGACCGGCGGCCCGGAGGACGGTCGACCCGTCCTGCTGGTCCACGGCAACATCACGACCGGCGGCTACTGGCGCTACGTCGCCGACCTGCTGCCCGATGACGTGCGGGTGATCGCTCCGGACATGCGCTCCTTCGGGCGCACCGAGCAGAAGCCGGTCGACGCGACGCGCGGGCTCGGGGACATGGCCGACGACGTCCACGGCCTGCTCGAGACCCTGGGCCTCACCGGTCGCGGCGACATCGTCGCGGCCGGCTGGTCGATGGGCGGCGGCGTCCTGCAGCAGTACGTCCTCGACCACCCCGGTGACCTCGGCGCCGTGGTGCTCGTGGCCCCGATCAGCCCGTACGGGTTCGGCGGCACCACGACCGCCGACGGACAGAAGGCCAGCGCCGACCACGCCGGCAGCGGCGGCGGGACGGTCGCGCCCGACTTCCCCATGCGGATGCAGGCCGGCGACCGGACCGACACCGAGGGCAGCCCCCGCGCCGTCCTGCGGGCGTTCTTCGGTGCACGGGGCAACGCGGCCAACGTCGACGAGGACTTCCTCCTCGACGAGTCGCTGCTGACCGCGGTCGGCGACGACCACTACCCGGGCACCGCGACGACCAGCGACGCCTGGCCGGGCGTCGCCCCTGGCGACCGCGGGGTCCTCAACGCCATGGCACCACGGCACTTCGACACCTCCGGCCTGCCCGACGTCGACGACAAGCCGGCCATCACCTGGGTCCGCGCCATGGAGGACCAGGTCATCTCCGACACCTCGGCGTTCGACCTCGCCTTCCTCGGCCAGCTCGGTGCCGTCCCCGGCTGGCCGGGCGCCGACGACCATGCCGCCGCAGCCGATGCACCAGCAGATCCAGGCGCGTGCTCGACCGGTATGCGGCGAACGGCGGCGAGGTGCGGGTGGTCACCCTCGAGACCTGCGCGCACGGCGTGCCGTTGGAGGACCCGCAGGCGGTGGCGGACGCGGTCACCGCCCACCTCTGAGCCGGCCGGCTCCTAGCATGGGCCGGTGTCCTCACACGAGCACGACGTCGCTGACCGGCCGGTCCTTCCTGCGGGAGCTGGACTTCACGCCGGCCGAGTGGTCGTCGCTCGTGGACCTCACCCTCCGGCTCAAGGCCGAACGCGCCGAGGGGCGAGAGGTGGCAGCGACTCGTCGGGCGCACCATCGCGCTCATCTTCGAGAAGACCTCGACCCGGACGCGGTGCGCGTTCGAGGTCGCGGCGTACCACCAGGGCGCGCACGTCACCGTCCTCGACCCGGCGTCGAGCCAGATCGGCCACAAGGAGTCGGTCGCCGACACCGCGCGGGTGCTCGGCCGGTTCTTCGACGGCATCGAGTACCGCGGCGCCGCCCAGCAGACGGTCGACACGCTCGCCCGGTATGCGGGGGTGCCGGTCTGGAACGGGCTCACCGACGAGTGGCACCCGACCCAGTCCCTGTGCGACGCGGTGACGATGCTCGAGCACGCCGGGAAGCCGGCCGAGGAGATCGCCTTCGCCTACGTCGGGGACGCGCGGTTCAACATGGGCAACTCGCTGCTGGTCCTCGGTGCCCTCATGGGCATGGACGTGCGGATCGTCGCCCCGGCGTCGCTGCAGCCGGCCGCGGAGGTGGTCGCCTCCGCGCGAGCCGTGGCGGCCCAGACCGGCGCCCGGGTCACCGTCACGGACGACCCCGCCGCCGGGGTGCGACGGCGTCGACTTCGTCCACACCGACGTCTGGGTCTCGATGGGCGAGCCGAAGGACGTGTGGGCCGAACGCATCGAGGTGCTCATGCCGTACCAGGTCAACGCCCGGCTGATGGCGGGCACCGGCAACCCCGAGGCGCGGTTCATGCACTGCCTCCCCGCGTACCACGACCTCGGCACGGCGATCGGCCGCGAGATCCACGCGGAGTTCGGGCTGACCGCCCTCGAGGTGACCGACGAGGTGTTCGAAGGGCCCGCGTCGGTGGTGTTCGACCAGGCGGAGAACCGGATGCACAGCATCAAGGCGGTCCTGGTCGCGACCCTGGCGCTGAGCACCGCCTCACAGCTGGGTGCCCACCAGGGCGCCGATGGCGTACGTCACGACCATGGCCAGCAGGCCGCCCGTGACGTTGCGGGCGATCTGCCGTCCCGCCGAGGTCCCGCCGAGGCGAGCGCTCAGCGCGCCGGTGAGGGCCAGGGCGATGACGACGAACGACGACGATGAGCGGCACGTGCCAGCTGCGGCGAGCTGACGAGCGCGGCGACGAGGGGGAGGAGCGCGCCGACGAAGAACGAGCCCATCGACGCGTACGCCGCGTGCCAGGGGCTGGTCAGGCTGTCCGGGTCGATCTGCAGCTCGACCTCGGCGTGCGCCGCGAGGGCGTCCTTGGCCGTCAGCTGCACCGCCACCTGCTGGGCCAGCGCCGGCTCGAGGCCCCGTTCCTCGTAGAAGCCGGCCAGCTCGGCGAGCTCCAGCTCGGGGTCTCGACCAGCTCACGGCGCTCGCGGTCGAGCAGGGCCTTCTCGGTGTCCCGCTGGGTGCTCACCGACACGTACTCGCCGACGCCCATGCTCAGCGCGCCGGCGACGAGGGCGGCGATGCCGGCCGTGAGGATCGGCCCCGCGCTCGGTCGTCGCCCCCGCGACGCCCACGATGACGCCGGCCGTGGAGACGATGCCGTCGTTGGCGCCGAGGACCCCGGCGCGCAGCCAGTTCAGCCGGCCGCCCACGTCGCCGTGGGGCTCGTGATGGTCGGCGAGCGGTCCTCGCGGTCGGTCGTGTCCACGGGTCCATGGTTGCCGGGCCGTGCGGCGTTGTCATCCAAGGGCAGGCTCACCGAACCGGGCGCTCCGCGATGGTTGACGCAGCTTCGACCGGACTCGAGTCCTCGAGTCGGCGTCGACCCGGTCGGGGCACGTCAACCCGAGCGGGGCGACGGCAGGCATACCGTGACGCCGTGAACCGGCTGGAGGTCGTCGCGGCGGCGATCGTCGACGACCTCGACCAGCCCGACCCGGCTGCTGGCCGCCCGACGCACCGAACCGCCGGCGCTCGCCGGTGGCTGGGAGTTCCCCGGCGGCAAGGTCGACCCGGGGGAGTCGCCGACCGAGGCGCTGCACCGCGAGATCCGCGAGGAGCTCGGCGTCGGCCATCCGCCTCGGGACCGAGGTCCCGGCACCCGACGGCGAGGTCGTGGCCGCTCGGCGACCGCTACCGCATGCGGGTCTGGCTCGCCGTCGTCACCGAGGGGGACCCGCAGCCCCACGAGGATCACGACGCCGTTCGCGTGGCTGCCCGCCACGAACCTGTATGCGGTCGGCTGGCTCCCGGGCGACCTGCCCATCGTCCGGGCCCTCGAACGGCTGATGGTCAGGAGCACTCCCAACCCCTGAGACAATTGGGGCATGGCTCCCCGTACCCGCGACGACATCAGGAACGTCGCGATCGTCGCGCACGTCGACCACGGCAAGACGACGCTGGTCGACAAGATGCTGTGGCAGTCCGGCGCGTTCGGTGAGCACCAGCACGTCGACGAGCGGGCGATGGACTCCGGTGACCTCGAGCGCGAGAAGGGCATCACCATCCTCGCCAAGAACACCGCGGTGCACTACAAGCGGCAAGGCGGCCGCCGACGCCGGTCTGCCCGACGGCGTGACGATCAACATCATCGACACCCCGGGCCACGCGGACTTCGGCGGCGAGGTCGAGCGCGGGCTGAGCATGGTCGACGGCGTCGTCCTGCTCGTCGACGCGTCGGAGGGGCCGCTGCCGCAGACCCGGTTCGTCCTGCGCAAGGCGCTGACCGCGCGGCTCCCGGTCATCCTCTGCGTCAACAAGGTCGACCGCCCGGACTCGCGCATCACCGAGGTCGTCGACGAGACCTCCGAGCTGTTCCTCGACCTGCTCGAGGACGACACCGCCGACGCGGCCGACCTGCTCGACTTCCCGGTCGTCTACGCGTCGGCCCGGGCCGGTCGGGCCTCGCTGACCGCAGCCCGAGAACGGCAGCCAGCCCGACGGCACCGACCTCGAGGCCCTCTTCGCGACGATCCTCTCGACCATCCCCGCGCCGGTCTACGACGACGAGGCGCCGCTCCAGGCGCACGTGACGAACCTCGACTCGTCTAACTTCCTCGGCCGGCTCGCCCTGCTGCGCGTGTTCAACGGCACCATCGCCAAGGGCCAGACCGTGATGTGGTGCCGCCACGACGGCACCCAGCAGCGGGTCAAGATCACCGAGCTGCTGATGACCGAGGCGCTGGAGCGCAAGCCGGCCGACAGCGCCGGCCCCGGCGACATCATCGCCGTCGCGGGCATACCGGAGATCACCATCGGCGAGACCCTCGCCGACCCGGACGAACCCGATCCCGCTGCCCCTCATCACCGTCGACGAGCCCGCCATCTCGATGACCATCGGCACCAACACCAGCCCGATGGTCGGCCGGGTGCGCGGCTCCAAGGTCACCGCCCGGATGGTCCTCGACCGGCTCGACCGCGAGATGGTCGGCAACGTCTCGCTGCGGATCCTCCCGACCGAGCGTCCCGACACGTGGGAGGTGCAGGGCCGCGGCGAGCTCGCGCTGGCCATCCTCGTCGAGCAGATGCGGCGCGAGGGCTACGAGCTGACCGTCGGCAAGCCGCAGGTGGTCACCCGCGAGATCGACGGCAAGCTCCACGAACCGGTCGAGCGGCTCACCATCGACACGCCGGAGGAGTTCCTCGGCACGATCACCCAGCTCCTCGCCGCCCGGAAGGGCCGGATGGAGCAGATGACCAACCACGGCACCGGCTGGATCCGGATGGAGTTCCTCGTCCCGTCGCGCGGGCTGATCGGGTTCCGCACCGAGTTCCTCACCGAGACGCGCGGGTACCGGCATCGCCCACCACGTGTTCGAGGACTACGAGCCCTGGTTCGGGGCCATCACCACGCGGACCAGCGGGTCCCTGGTGTCCGACCGCTCCGGGCGTCGTCACCGCCTACGCGATGGTCAACCTGCAGGAGCGCGGGAGCCTCTTCACCGAGCCGACCACCGAGGTCTACGAGGGGATGATCGTCGGCGAGAACTCGCGCGCCGACGACATGGACGTCAACATCACCAAGGAGAAGAAGCTGACCAACGTGCGGGCCTCCTCCTCGGACAACTTCGAGAAGATCGTCCCGCCCCGCGCGCTCAGCCTGGAGCAGTCCCTGGAGTTCTGCCGGGAGGACGAGTGCGTCGAGGTGACCCCCGAGGCGATCCGCATCCGCAAGGTGGTCCTCGACCAGACCGAGCGGGCGCGCACCGCCTCGCGCGCCCGGTCGGCCCTGAAGACCGAGGCCGCCGCGAGAGCATGAGCCGGTGACGGCACGGGCAGCGCGTCGAGGACTCGCGGCCACCCTGGTGGTGGGCTGTGCGCTGCTCGGCGCCTGCACGACCCGGCAGGCGGACGCGACCGGCCTCCCTACCGAGCGCGGCGGCACCCTCCACGTGCTGCTCGACTCGCGGGTCGAGGCCTGGGACCCCCAGCGGATCGGCACCGAGACCGAGTCGGCGTTCGCCGTCCGGACCTTCGTGCGCACGCTCACCGCCCAGGCGCCCGCCGGGACCGGCTTCCTCCCGGGCCTGGTCGGCGACCTCTCGACGACGACCGGCGTCGCCCAGGACGGCGGCCGGACGTGGATCTTCTCCATGGTCAGCGACGCGCCCTGGCAGGACGGCCGCTTCGTCAGCTGCGCCGACGTGAAGTACGGGGTGTCCCGCAGCTTCGCCACCGACCGGGTCACCGGCGGGTCGACGTACGCGCTGCGAGCTGCTCGACATCCCGTCGACCACCGACGCCCAGGGCCGCGACGGTGTCCGCATACCAGGGGCCCTACTCCGGCGTCGGCCAGGCGCTCTACGACCAGCGCGGTCACCTGCGACGGGGCAGGAGATCACCTTCCACCTCAAGGCACCGCGCTTCGACTTCGACCAGATCGTCTCGCTGCCCGGCGTTCGCACCGGCGCGGCAGGACCAGGACACCGACCGCACGAACCGCGACCCCTTCTCGGTCTTCGGCTCCGGCCCCTACATGCTCGAGGGGGTCTGGAAGCCGGGCGAGGGCGGCCGGTTCGTCCGGAACCGCAAGTGGATCGCCCGCGACGACCCGGTCCGCAACGCCTGGCCCGACGTCATCGAGGTCGAGGAGGGGCTGCCCACCACGACCGTGGCGCAGCGGCTGCTCGACAGCACCGGCGACGACGCGACGGCGATCACCTTCGCGAACGCCCCGACGGCGATGGACGCCCAGCTCCAGGCGCCCGCGGCCGCCGCGCGGACCAGCCGCACCGGACAGCGGCCTCGTCGACGTCCTCCTGCCCGACGTCACGACGCGGCGCCATGAGCAACCCGGCCGTGCGCCGGGCCTTCGCCACGGCCACCGACCGGCAGGCGTATGCGTCGGCGGACGGGTCGCCGATGACGCCCGACCACCTCGGTGCTGGCCCGGAACATCCCCGGTCGGTCCGTGGCCGACCCGATCGGCATCACCACGGCCGGTGACCCGTCGGCGGCCCGGGCCGCGCTCGCCGCCGCCGGGGTCGACGACCCCCGTGCGCCTGCGGCTCGGGTATGCGCCGTCCGAGGCCGCGACCCGGGCCCTGACCGCGCTGCTGCCGGGCTGGGAGCAGGCCGGGTTCGCCGTCACCCTGGTGCCGCGCGCCAGCCGGCGCCGGACGTCGACGGACGTCCGGCTCGACCCAGGTGTCCGCCGCCTACCCCAGTGGCGGAGCGGTCCTGCCGGCGCTGGTCGCCCCGCTCGGGCGACCAGGCCCTGTCCGCGGCCTCCGCGGGCCGCGGAGGCGACGTCCGACGCGACCGCCCGGAACCGGGCCTGGGGCGACCTGGACGCCACCCTGACGGCGGCGGGCGACGTGGTCCCGCTGGCCGAGCGCCAGCGGGTGCTGCTGCGCGGAACCGGCGTCCAGGCCTACCAGCGTGAGCGCGCTGCTCGGTGGTCTCCCGGACCTCGCCGGTCATCACCGTCACCCACTGATCGGGCCTTCCGCGCACTCGGCGCCTCCCGAGGCCTCGAGCCCCTCGGCGGCCGTCCTCACAGGAAGGTCTCAGGGACGACATGGTTCGGTCACGATCCGGCGACGTATTGCGTTCTCGTTTCAGTACGTGGACGGGCTGGTCTATGGTTTCGACGTTCGGAGGTGATTCGCAGGCGGCTGCGGGACCGCCTTAGGACTGCGCCCAAGCCCCCACCAGTGAGGACGACGGATGACGATTGCCCCGGGTCAGGAAGACACCGGCGCGGTCCTGGAAGCGGCCGAGACCGCCGCTATCGACGGGGCTGTCGCGATCAAGGGTCGTTCCCCGTGGCAGATCGTCTGGAGCCGCCTCAGGCGCGACAAGGTCACCATGGTGGCCCTCTTCGCCTCGGCGCTGTGCATCATCCTCGCCATCGCCTCGCCGATCCTGGCCCACTTCGGGGTCATCGACCCCGACCTCAACCATCCCGACCTCGTCACCGGCCTCGGGTCGCTGCCCGAGGCTTCGGCGGCGGCATGAGCTGGGCCCACCCGCTCGGCGTCGAGCCCGGCACCGGCCGCGACATCTTCGCCCGCATCCTCACCGGGCTGACGACCTCGCTGACGGTGGCGATCCTCGCGACGGTCTTCTCGCTGGTCGTCGGCGTCATCCTCGGCATCATCGCCGGCTTCGCCCGCGGTCGCACCGACTGGTGGATCAGCCGGTTCATGGACCTCGTCCTCAGCTTCCCGAGCACCCTGATGCTGCTCTCGCTCCAGCTGATCCTCGTGCAGCTCATCGCCAACGCCATGGGCCAGGAGGTCAGCGCGGCGCCGCCGAAGATCGTGTTCATGATCGTCGTGCTCGGGTTCTTCGGCTTCCCGCAGATCGCCCGCATCATCCGCGGCCAGGTCCTGTCGCTGCGCGAGCGCGAGTTCATCGAGGCCGCCCAGTCCCTCGGCGCCAAGCGCGGCCGCATCTACTTCAAGGAGCTGCTCCCGCACCTCTGGGCGCCGATCCTCGTCTTCGCGACGCTCGATCATGCCGGCCAACATCGCCGCCGAGGCGACGCTGGGGTTCCTGGGCGTCGGCCTCAACCCGCCGGCCGCCTCGCTGGGCTCGATCCTCAACGCCTCCGTGAACTACGCGCTGCCGGACCCCGCCTACTTCCTCTTCCCGGGGCTCGCGGTGTTCTTCGTCGTGCTGTCGTTCAACCTGCTCGGTGACGGCCTGCGCGACGCGCTCGACCCCAAGTCGGGACGCTCGTGACGGCGTCCCCCCACGTCGGTGACACCGCGATGTCACCGTCCACAGTCCGCATCGTGGCCGACCCGGGTCACGATGTTCAGCCCGTGGCAATCGTCTCGGGAAGGTCCATCACGCCGTTCGTGGTGGAAAGTGCACACAAGGAGAACACATGATGCGCACCAGGAAGGGCGCGACCGGTCTCGCCCTTGGCGCGGTCGTTGCCCTCGCTGCGGCGGCGTGCAGTAGCTCGGGAGGTGGCGGCGGGGCCGCGACGTCGAGCGCTGCGGCCGCACCTCAGAAGGGCGGGACGCTTTACACCCTGAACCTCGGGCCGCACAACGGCCTGGACCCGCAGGCAGAGCTACGTCGGCGCGGACCTCGAGTTCGCGGCCCGCGCGTACGCTCGGAGCCTGACCACGTACTCGGTCGGGCGCGGACAGCAAGCTGGTCCCCGACCTCGCCACCGACACCGGGCACGATGTCCGACGGTGGCAAGACGTGGAAGTTCACGCTGGTCGACACGGCGAAGTGGCAGGACGGCCAGAAGGTCACCTGTGACGACGTCAAGTACGGCATCTCGCGGACCTTCGCGACCGACGTGATCTCCAACGGCCCGACCTACATCCTCCAGTACCTCGACGTCCCGAAGGACGCCGACGGCTCGTCGGTCTACAAGGGCCCGTACAAGGGCAGCCGGTCAGGACCTGTTCGACAAGGCCGATCACCTGTGAGGGCCAGAAGCTGACCCTGCAAGTTCGGCACCCCGTGGGCGGACTTCAACGTCGCCACGGCGTCGCTCGCCGCGTACTCGCCGTTCCGCAAGGACAAGGACAAGGGCGACAAGTCCCTGTTCGACGTCTTCAGCAACGGCCCGTACATGCTCGAGGGCACGTTCGACCCCAACAAGGGTGGCACGTGGGTCCGTAACCCCAACTGGGACGAGAGCACGGACAAGGTCCGCAAGGCCTACCCCGACAAGATCGTCGACGTCGAGGGCATCCAGAGCGAGCAGGTCTTCCAGCGGCTGATCGCCGACGGTGGCGAGGACAAGACGGCCATCACGTGGACCACGGCCCCGCCGGCGGCGCTCCCGCAGATCGCGTCGAACCCGTCCGCGGCCGGCCGCACGATCAACACCGACGCCCCGTACGTCGACTACGTGCAGCCGAACGTCACCTCCGAGGTCATGAAGGACCCCAAGGTCCGTCAGGCGTTCGCGATGGCGACCAACCGTGACGCCTACGTCACGGCCAACGGTGGCAAGCAGGTCATGACCCCGTCGTACACGATGTGCAACCCGGTCATGAAGTGCTACAACAAGGACACCAACCCGTTCGGTGCGCCCACTGCGGGTGACCCGGTCGCGGCGAAGAAGGTCCTGCAGGACGCCGGCAAGACGCTGCCGATCAACATCACGGTCGCCTACCGCAAGACGGCCACCCGTGACGCCTCGTTCGCGGCGCTGAAGCAGACGTGGGACCAGGCCGGCTTCAACGTGACGCTCGAGGGCGTCGCCAGCACCGGCTACTACCGCCAGATCTCGAACGTCTCGTTCAAGAACCGCGACGCGTTCTACGCCTCGCTGGGGTGCTGACTGGCCGTCCGGCTCGACGGTGCTCCCGCCGCTGTTCGACGGTCGCGTCAACCTGACGCCGACCAGCTCCAACCAGGACTACGGCTGGTACAACAGCGACGCCGTCAACAAGGCGATCGACGCGGCCTACCTGGTCGCCGACGCCGACGCCCGCGAGAAGGCCTGGGGCGACATCGACAAGCAGATCAGCGTCGACGGCGGAGTCATCCCGCTGGTCAGCCAGAAGTTCACCTTCGTCCAGGGCTCCGGCGTCAAGGGCGCCGCGGTCAACGCGCAGTTCGGCGGTTACATCGACATCGCCACCGTCTCGGTCAAGTGACCTAGGTCCGTGCGGGTCGGGCTCCGGCCCACCCGGACGGGCTCCGCGGCACGACACCGCTGACACCACACGCCGTGCCGGGCGGGAGACGAGCGTCTCCCGCCCGGCACCGCGTGCAACACGGAACGTCTCTGAGAGGCAGGTGAGTGGCCCCGACGGGGTCTGCGCCATGTTCTTCTACATCGTCCGACGGCTCATCTCCGTCGTGGTCATGCTCCTCGTCATCAGCGCGACGACGTTCCTCATCTTCTTCGCCTCCCCCATCGATCCCGCGTCGCTGACGTGCGGCAAGAGCTGCACTCCCGCGGTGATCGAGGGCAACCGGGTCAAGATGGGCTTCGACAAGCCCGTCCCCGTGCAGTACTTCAACTTCCTCAAGGGCCTCTTCGTCGGGCGCGACTACCCCGACGACCCCGCGGTCAAGGCGCAGAGCCCCCAGCTCGTCACCCACTGCGACGCCCCGTCGCTCGGCTACTCGACGGTCAAGACCAAGTGCGTCACCGACATCGTCAAGGAAGCGCTGCCGATCACCGCGTCCATCGCGATCGGCGCCTTCGTCCTGTGGATCTTCACCGGCGTCCTCTTCGGCATCATCGCCGCCCTCAACCGAGGGCGCTGGCCGGACCGCCTGCTCGTCGGTCTGGCGCTGGTCGGCTACTCGGTGCCGAGCTTCTTCATCGGCGTGCTGCTGCTGACCTTCGTGTCGATCAAGTGGCAGCTGTGGCCGCTGCCCGCATACACGTCCTTCACCGACAACCCGCTGCTGTGGGCCCAGGGCATCTTCCTGCCGTCGGTCGCCCTCGCCGCTGGTCTTCGGCGCGAGCTACGTCCGGCTGACCCGCGCCTACATGCTCGAGACGATGTCCGAGGACTACATCCGGACCGCTCGGGCCAAGGGCGTCAAGGAGACGACGGTCATCCGCCGGCACGGTCTGCGCGCCGCCCTGACCCCGATCGTCACCGCGGCCGGCCTCGACCTCGGCGGCCTGCTCGGCGGCGCGATCATCAGCGAGCAGGTCTTCAACTTCACCGGGCTGGGCTGGAACTCGATCCAGGCGATCAAGAACACCGACCTACCGGTCATCGTCGCCGTCGTCGTCGTCGCGTCGTTCTTCATCGTCATCGCGAACCTCGTCGTCGACGTGCTCTACGGTGTGATCGACCCACGGGTCAGACTGACCTGACCGACCGCAACCCAGCGGACCGCCAGCATCACCGCCGGCCGACACCCAGGGTCGAAGGAGAGCACCACCATGGCACTGCGCGACGCGACCAACCGCCACAGGCTCCCGCATCCGGCGGCGCCGCCAACCGCGGCGCCGGTTACCTCGAGCTGCGCGACCTCAAGGTCCACTTCCCGACCGACGACGGTCTGGTGAAGGCGGTCGACGGCCTGAGCTTCACGCTCGACCGGGGCCAGACCATCGGGATCGTCGGCGAGTCCGGTTCGGGCAAGTCGGTGACCAGCCAGGCCATCCTCGGCCTGCACCGCCGCAGCCGGGCCAAGACCTCGGGGTCGATCTTCCTCGACGGCGAAGACCTCATGACCGTCAGCAACGAGCGCCTGCGCACCCTGCGCGGCAACAAGATGGCGATGATCTTCCAGGACCCGCTGTCGGCGCTGCACCCCTACTACACGGTGGGCACGCAGATCGTCGAAGGCATCCGGGTGCACCACTCGGACATGTCCAAGGCGGCGGCCAAGACCCGCACCATCGACCTGCTCGGCCGGGTCGGCATCCCGAACCCCAAGAAGCGCTACGACCAGTACCCCCACGAGTTCTCCGGCGGTATGCGGCAGCGCGCGATGATCGCCATGGCCCTCGCCAACGACCCCTCGCTGCTCATCGCCGACGAGCCGACGACGGCCCTCGACGTGACCGTCCAGGCGCAGATCCTCGACCTCATGCGCGACCTGCAGCAGGAGTTCGGGTCGGCGATCATCATGATCACCCACGACCTCGGCGTCGTCGCGGAGATGGCCGACGAGATCCTCGTCATGTACGGCGGCAAGGCCGTCGAGCACGGCACCGTCGACGAGGTGTTCTACACGCCGCAGATGCCCTACACCTGGGGGCTGCTCACCTCCATGCCGCGCCTCGACCGCGTGCGCAAGGAGCGGCTGGACCCGGTGCCGGGCAACCCGCCGTCACTGATCAACGTGCCGTCCGGCTGCGCCTTCCACCCGCGGTGCGGGTACCGCTCGGAGGTCCCGGACGACGACTGCAAGACCAAGGTCCCCGATCTCGACGACGCCGGCGGCGAGCACCTCGTGCGGTGCCATATCCCCGCGCCTCGGCGGCGCGAGCTGTACGAGACCGACGTCAAGCCGCGGCTCTGAGGAGAACCCATGAGCAACTCGAGAACGAGCGCGACAACCCCGAGCTGCGGGAGGACCGGCGCGCCGAGAACCTCATCGGCGCGACCCCCGGTCCCTGGGAGGACACCGAGCAGGCGGAGAGGGACGCTCGAGGCGTCCCGCGTCCCACGCCCGCCGGCGCCGAGGACAACGAGCTGGTCGGCGAGGAGCACGCCGAGGCCGGGCGCAGCTCCGTCGCCGCTCCGGCCTCGAGCGACCCGACGGCCGAGCGAGTCGCACCGAGCGCCGAGCCTCGAGGCGGCACGGATCTCCGAGCAGGTCGCCGAGGACGCCCCGCACAGCCTTCCCGCCGACGCGACGACCGAGCAGTTCACCGCGGCGACGACGCCGGACGACGTCACAGGGCACGGCACCGGTGGACCTCGACGAGATCGTCGTCGTCCGCGACGCCGACACCGGCCGGATCGTCGAGAGCTCCGCCTTCACCGGGCCGCCGCTGCTGCAGGATCATCGGGCTGCAGAAGCACTTCCCGCAGTACCGCCAGACGCTGGTGCGCCACATGGACGCGCCGGTCAAGGCGGTCGACGGCATCGACCTGAGCCTGTGGCCGGGCGAGACCGTCGGCCTCGTGGGGGAGTCCGGCTGCGGCAAGTCGACGGCCGGCCGCACCCTGCTGCGCCTGCTCGAGCCGACCGGCGGCACCATCGAGTTCGCCGGCAAGGACATCACCAACGTCGGCGGCAACGAGCTGCGCAGGCTGCGCCGGCAGATGCAGATGGTGTTCCAGGACCCCTACGGATCGCTGAACCCGCGGCAGACGATCGGGTCGATCATCGCGGCACCGTTCGACATCCAGGGCATCAAGCCCGAGGGCGGCACCCGGAAGACGGTCCAGGGGCTGATGGAGCGCGTCGGGCTCAACCCCGAGCACTACAACCGCTACCCGCACGAGTTCTCCGGCGGTCAGCGACAGCGCATCGGCGTCGCCCGGGCGATCGCCCTGAAGCCGCAGCTCGTCGTCTGCGACGAGCCGGTGTCGGCCCTCGACGTGTCGATCCAGGCGCAGGTCATCAACCTGCTCGAGGACATCCAGAACGAGCAGAACCTCGCCTACGTCTTCATCGCCCACGACCTGTCCGTCGTCCGGCACATCTCCGACCGCGTCGTCGTGATGTACCTCGGCAAGGTCATGGAGGAGGCGCCGCGGGACACGCTCTACGAGCACCCGCTGCACCCCTACACCCACGCGCTCCTGTCCGCGGTCCCGACGCCGGACCCCAACAAGGAGGCCAAGAAGGAGCGCATCCTGCTCAAGGGCGACCTCCCGTCGCCGCAGAACCCGCCGAGCGGCTGCGTGTTCCGGACCCGTTGCCCGAAGGCGCAGCAGAAGTGCGCCGACGAGGTGCCGCTGCCGGTGGAGAAGGCGCCGGGTCACCGGGTGGCCTGCCACTTCCCCGAGGAGCGGCACATCATCTAAGGCAGCTCAGCGACGTTCGCCCCACCATGAGCCGGCTGCTGTTCGTCCATGCCCACCCGGACGACGAGACCCTCACCGCGGCATCACCATGGCGCACCACGTGGCCCTGGGCGACGAGGTCCACGTCCTCACCTGCACCCTCGGGGAGGAGGGCGAGGTCGTCCCGCCCGAGCTCGCCCACCTGCAGGGCGCCGACGGTGACCCGCTGGGACCCGTTCCGGCTCGAGCGAGGTCCGCGAGGCGATGCGCCGGCTCGGCGTCCACCACGCGGTGCTGGGCGCCGACGAGGCCGCCGGGCGGCTGAGCCGTTACCGCGACACCGGGATGGTGGGGATGCCGTCCGCCGAGCACCCGCGCGCCTTCGCCGCGCAGGACGTCGAGGAGGTCGGCGCGCTCGTCGCCGAGCACATCCGGAGCGTGGCGCCCGACGTCGTCGTCACCTACGACCCGACCGGCGGGCTACGAGCACCCGGACCACGTCCAGACCCACCGGGTCACGATGGCCGCGCTGCCGCCTCCTCGACGCGACCGACCGCCCCGCGTGCGGTCTTCCACCTCCACACGCCACGGTCGTGGGTGCGCCAGGACCGGCGCTGGCTGCGCGAGCACGTCCCTCCGGAGCTCGGTCTCGCCTACCCCGCCGACGACGACCCGGTGATCTCGTCGACGGTCGACGACGACCTCATCACCCACGTCGTCGTCGACCCGGTGCACCTCCCAGCGCAGATCGACGCCCTCGACGCGCACCGCACCCAGCTGCGGGTGTGGCCGGGCGCCTACTTCGCGCTCACCAACGACGTCGCGGCGCGGCTCGCCGGCCGCGAGGCGTTCATCCGGGTCGACCCGGTCACGGGGGAACGGATCGCCACCGGGACCGTCGAGAGCGGGCTCCTGCCGCCCGGCTAGGCTCGGTCGTCGTGCGTGACTTCGCCTGCCCTCACTGTGGCCAGCGCCTCGCGTTCGAGAACTCGGTCTGCCTGTCCTGCTCCCACGGCGTGGGGTTCGACCTCGACCTGCTCGACTTCGTCGTGGTCGACCGCGACGGCAACGTGGCGGACGACTCCGTCCGCGGCATGTGCGCCAACCTCGACACCGCCGGCTGCAACTGGGTCGTCGCGGTGCCCGGGCGGCTCTGCCGGTCCTGTTCGCTGACCCGCACCCGGCCGGCCGACGGTGACCCCGAGATGCCGGCGTTCGTCGCGGCCGAGCGGGCCAAGCGTCGCCTCGTGGTGGAGCTGGTCGAGCTCGGGCTGCCCATCACCGACCGTCGCGTGGACCCGGACGCAGGGCCTGGCCTTCGACCTGCTGTCCAGCCACCAGATCGCCGTCACGACCGGCCACCACTCGGGCGTCATCACCCTGGACCTCGCCGAGGGTGACGACGTCCATCGCGAGCAGCTGCGCATCTCGATGGACGAGCCCTACCGGACCCTGCTCGGTCACTTCCGGCACGAGATCGGCCACTACTTCTTCGGCGTCCTGGTCGAGGGCGGCCGCGCAGCGGCAGGAGTTCCGCAGCCTGTTCGGCGACGCGTCCGCGGACTACCAGACGGCCCTCGACCGGCACTACGCCCTCGGGGTGTCCGCCGGGTGGGAGGCGGACTACGTCTCGTCCTACGCGACGATGCACCCCGCCGAGGACTGGGCGGAGACCTTCGCGCACTACCTCCACATCCGCGACACCGTCGACACCGCAGCGGCGTTCGGGTTCGCGCCGGCCGGGTCGACCGCCGCCAGCCCGATGAGCGGACCCGGCGGCTTCACCCGGTTGGTCGAGCTCTGGATCCCGTTGTCCTGGGCGCTGAACATGGTGAACCGCTCGATGGGGCACCGCGACCTCTACCCCTTCGCGCTGTCGCCTCGAGTGTTGGACAAGATGGCCTTCGCGCACCGGCTGGTCAGCCAGGTCCGCGACGAGGTCGCGGCGGCCTCGTGACCGCCGGCCACCTCGAGCCCTACCTCGAGCCGTCCTCCGACGTCTACCGACTCGCGGTGGGACGCCTCGCCACCGGGGTCACGGTGGTCACCAGCCGGCTCGGGGCCGTCGACCACGCGATGACCGCCAACGCCCTCACCTCCGTCTCGCTGGAGCCGCTGCTCGTCCTGGTCTGCGTCGAGCGGGAGGCCCGCTTCCACGACGCCATCGTCGAGAGCGGCATCTGGGGGGTCAGCATCCTGCCGGCCACGGCTCGGGCCACCGCCGACTGGCTCGCCACCCGTGGCCGGCCGCTGCACGGACAGCTCGAGCGGGTCGCGACCCACCGCGGCGTCACCGGGGTGGCCCTGCTCGACGAGGCGCTGTCCACGCTGGAGTGCGAGACCGAGGAGGCGTACCCCGGCGGCGACCACACCATCGTCCTCGGGCGCGTCCGGGCGGTGGAGATCAGCGACCGCGCGGGCGACGCGCTGGTCTACTACCGCGGCCGCTACGACACGTTGGCCTGAGGTGCCCCGGGCGTCCGTGACCCTGCTGGCGCTACCCCCGCCGTACGACCGGGCCTGGATGACCTGGTACCTCTCCGCCCACGTGGTGGCCGGCGCCGAGCACTACGACGGCGGTCGGTATGCGGCGGCGGTTCGCACGCCGGACGGGCCGGACGTGGTGACGCTGGACTTCGCTGCGAGCGCCGGCCGGGTCGCGGTGTCGACGTTGAGGACCGGCCGCCCGAGCGCCGACCTCCTCACCCGCATACAGGCCCTGCTCGACCTCGACGTGGACGTCGAGGCGGTCGCCGGGCACCTCGGGCGGGACCCGGCGCTGGCGCCGGCCGTCGCGGCGGCTCCCGGGGTGCGGGTGCCCGGCGCGCTCGACGGCTGGGAGCTGCTGCTGCGCACGATGGTCGGGCAGCAGATCTCCCTGGCGGCGGCGCGTACCCACCTCGGACGTCTCGTCACCGCGCTCGGGGAGCCGGTCGCCGGGCTGGACGGCTGGCGCCTGCTTCCTTCCGCCGCCGTCGTCGCGGAGCGGGGCCTCGAGGTCCTCGCCGGCCCCCGGTCGCGCATCGAGTCGGTGGTGGCGGCAGCAGCAGCGGTCGCGAGCGGGTCCCTCGACCTTTCGCTGGGCGGAGGCTCCGAGCGGCTGCGCGCCGACCTGCTCGCGCTGCGCGGCGTCGGGCCGTGGACCGCGGACTACGTCGCCATGCGGCTCGCGCGCGACCCCGACGTGCTGCTGACCACCGACCTGGTCGTGCGGCAGGGCGCCGAGGTGCTCGGGGCCGACCTGCGTCGATCCGAGCGCTGGTCGCCCTACCGCTCCTACGCCACCATGCACCTCTGGCGGGCGGCGCTGGGCGCCCGCCCCGGGCATACCTGGCCCGAAAAGACCCTCGACAACGATTCGGTGTCGGAGCGCCCATGGACCGGTCGCGGCCGGCCCGACGTCACCGGGGCCCCGTAGGGTCCTGTGCACAGGACGGCGCTGGGGGGCCAGGCCGCACGCCGAAGGGAGTGGCGCGACCGTGCCGAAGGGCCGAGCCGGGGTAGCAGCGTGGGCGGGGATCGGCCTCGCGGTGGTGGCCCTCGTCTACCTCGTCGTCGCGCTCGTCGTCGGCCGGCAGGTGCCGGTGGCCGCAGCCGTGGAGGGCGTCGACATCGGCGGGCTCTCCCGCGACGAGGCGGTGACGCGCCTCGAGCAGGAGCTGGGGTCCCGCGTGGCCGCCCCCGTCGTGGTCACCCTCGGCAGCACCGGCCGCACGTTCAGCCTGAACCCCGCCGAGGCCGGTCTGTCCGTGGACATCCCGGCGACCCTCGACGGCGTCACCGGCTTCACGCTGGACCCGGTCCGGGTCTGGCAGCACCTGACCGGTACGACCGACCGTCCGGCGGTCGTCCGGGTCGACGACGACCGGCTCACCGCCGCCGTGACCGCGCAGGCGACCGCCGCCCAGGTGGCGCCGAAGGACGGCGCCGTGTCGTTCGCCGACGGCCGGGCGACGGCGGTCGCTCCGGTGACCGGTGTGTCCGTCCCGGTCGACCCGCTGGTCCGACAGGTCGCCGCGGCCTTCCCCCGGTCGACGGCGGTGACGGCCGAGGTGACCCTGACGACGCCCGAGGTCACCCAGGAGGAGGTGGACGCCGCGCTCACCGCGTTCGCCCGGCCGGCGATGTCCGGCCCGGTGACCCTGGTCGCCGGACCGGCGACGGCGACCCTGCCGCCCGAGCGGTTCGGAGCCGCCCTGTCGATGAAGGCGGGGCCCGACGGTGGCCTCAGCCCCGCCGTCGACAAGGTCGCGCTCGGCGGGCTGGTGGCCGAGGCGCTCGGCGGTGCGCTGCCCAAGGCGCAGGACGCCCGCATCGTCATCGAGAACAACGCTCCCAAGGTGGTGCCCGCGGTCGAGGGGGTCGGCGTCGACCCGGCGGCCGCGGCCGACGTCGTCACGGCCGCCCTCACCGCGCCGGACCGGACGGCCCGCCTCACCACGACGACGACCGCCCCGGCGCTGACGACGGCGGGGGCGGAGGCCCTGGGCGTCAAGGAGCTGGTGGCGTCGTTCGACAGCCGGTTCCCCTACAACCCGTCCCGCACGGCCAACCTCGTCACCGCCTCCAACACCATCAACGGCACCGTGCTGAAGCCGGGAGAGACGTTCAGCCTCAACGGGATCCTCGGCGAGCGCACCGAGGCGAAGGGCTACCGCGAGGGCTACGTCATCGAGAGCGGGCGGCTGGTCAAGGGGGTCGGCGGTGGCATCTCCCAGGTGTCCACGGTCGTCTACAACCTCGCGTGGTTCTCGGGCGCGACGCTGGTCGAGCACACGCCGCACACCTTCTACATCTCCCGCTACCCCGAGGGACGCGAGGCGACCGTCTACTGGCCGACCGTCGACAACAAGTTCACCAACAGCACCCCGCACGCGATGCTCATCGAGATGTGGGTGGCCGACAGCCAGGTCCACGGGCGGGTCTGGAGCACGAAGGTCTACGACGTGGAGGCGGTGAAGGGGCCGCGCACGGCGGTCCGGCCGGGCAAGACCATCACCGACAACAAGGTGACCTGCGTCCCTCAGCCCGAGATGGTGCCCGGCTTCGACGTGACGGTCACCCGGATCATCAAGCAGAACGGTGCGGAGGTGCGGCGCGAGGAGTATGCGACCAAGTACCAGCCCGAGGACCGCGTGGTCTGCACCAACCCGAACCACGCGAACTGAACGCGACCCTCCGGCTCAGCGGGGGCGGCGCAGGTAGGCGTAGACGTGGTGGGGGCGGAAGCCCTCCGACTCGTAGAGCCCGATCGCCGCGTCGTTCTCCGCCTCCACCTGCAGGAAGACCGACGGGAGCCGGCGCTGCCGCGCGAGGAGGCCCGCGGCGTGGACGACGGTGCGGCCGAGGCCGCGGCCCCGCAGCTCGGGTCCGGACCCAGAGCGCCTGGAGGCCCGCCCAGCCGGGATGCACCGACATCCGTGCCACGGCGATCACGGCGCCGGACCGGTCCGGCATGGACAGGAACAGCTGGCCCGGTGACCCGGTCAGCAGCTGCTCGGTGACGCCCGGGCAGCGTCGAGCGCTGCTTCTCGTACGCCGCCAGCCACGACGGCTCCAGGGACGCCGACACGTGGACCGGTGCCGCGCCGTCGGGCAGCCGGTCGATGTCGGACGACGCCCCCGTCATGACGAGGTCGGGGTGACCACGTCGGTACCCGGCGGTCGACGAGCAGCATCCCGAGCGGGTCGTCGGCGGCGGCACGCCGCTAGCGGGCAGGTCGAGGTGGAACTGCGACGGCAGCCCGCGCGCCGCGTACCACTCCTCGACGTGGCCGACCGCGCTCTCCAGCGACAGTCCCGGATCCCCAAGCGGGAGAACGGAGTTGCCGCGTCCGGTGAAGCCGGAGGATGCGCGCAGCACCCAGTCGCCGAGCCACTCCTCCTCGACGGCGCGCCACCCGTCGGCCATCAGCCGCTCGAGGTCGACCGTCGACACGGCGGTATGCGGGCGGCCTCGGCGCACCGGAGCCGGCGGGACCGCCTTGACGACGACGATGTCCGCCCGGCGGACGTGGACCGGCCCGGCTGGGGCCTCGACCGTGAGCCCGTCGCCGTCGATCGCGGTGACCACGCCGACGACGTCGGTGAGCGGCGGCTGCGAGCCCGCGGGGCGCCGGTAGCGCACGACGACGCGCCGTCCCACCTGGTCCGGACGGTCGGGCACGGTCATCGGAGTCCCCTGCGGGTGTGGCGTCGGGTGTGGCTCGAGTGTGGCGATGAGCACGGTCGCCCTCGCGACCCCGACACCGCGCGAAGGGTGGCGACTCGGCATACTAGGCACTGACCATCTTCGCCGCAGGAGGACTGCAGTCCCATGACCTACGTCATCGCCCAGCCGTGTGTAGACCTGAAGGACAAGGCCTGCATCGAGGAGTGCCCGGTCGACTGCATCTACGAGGGCGAGCGGTCGCTCTACATCCACCCCGACGAGTGCGTCGACTGCGGCGCCTGTGAGCCGGTCTGCCCGGTCGAGGCGATCTACTACGAGGACGACGTCCCGGAGCAGTGGGCGGAGTACTACAAGGCCAACGTCGAGTTCTTCGACGACCTGGGCAGCCCCGGGCGGCGCGGCGAAGATGGGCGATCATCGCCAAGGACCACCCGATCATCGAGGCGCTGCCCCCGCAAGAACACGACGAGTGAGCCGCCAGCTCGCCGCGGAGCTCCCCGACTTCCCCTGGGACACGCTCGAGCCGTTCAAGCAGGTCGCGCAGGCGCATCCGGACGGGATCGTCGACCTGTCGGTCGGTACGCCGGTCGACCCGACGCCCGACGCTGGTCCGCGAGGCGCTGGCGGCGGCGGCGGACGCGCCCGGCTACCCGCAGACCTGGGGTACCGCCGACCTGCGTGAGGCGGTGGCCGCCTGGTTCGCGCGCCGTCGTGGCGTACCGGACGTCGACCCGGACGGCGTGCTGCCGACGATCGGCAGCAAGGAGCTGGTCGCCTGGCTGCCCACCCTGCTCGGCCTCGGGGCGGACGACGTCGTCGGCATCCCGGCCGTCGCCTACCCCACCTACGACGTCGGCGCCCGGCTGGCCGGCGCGACGCCGGTCGTCGTCGACGGCCTCGCCGCCTACGGCCCGCAGACCACGGCGACCCGGCCGAAGCTGCTGTGGGTCAACAGCCCGAGCAACCCGACCGGTGCCGTCCTCGGCAGCGGCGCACCTCGCCAAGGTCGTCGCGTGGGCCCGCGACCAACGGCGTCGTGGTGGCGTCGGACGAGTGCTACGCCGAGCTCGGCTGGACCGGACGAGCCGGTCCCGAGCATCCTCGACCCGGAGGTCTGCGGCGGCAGCCACGAGGGGCTGCTCGCGGTCTACTCGCTGTCCAAGCAGTCCAACCTCGCCGGCTACCGCGCGGCGTTCGTCGCCGGGGACGTCGCCCTGGTGCGCCGGCTGCTCGAGGTGCGCAAGCACGCCGGCATGATCGTCCCGTGGCCGGTGCAGCGCGCGATGCTCGCCGCCCTGGGCGACGACGACCACGTCGCCGAGCAGAAGCAGCGGTATGCCGCGCGCCGGGCGACTCCTGCGGGAGACGCTGGAGCGCGGCCGGGTTCCGGATCGACGCGTCCGCCGCGGGGCTCTACCTCTGGTCCACCCGTGGCGAGGACGCGTGGGCCAGCGTGGCCTGGCTGGCCGAGCGCGGGGTGCTCGTGGCGCCGGGCACCTTCTACGGCGCGGCCGGCGCCCAGCACGTCCGGGTGGCCCTGACCGCGACCGACGAGCGCATCGCCGCGGCGGCCGCTCGCTGGTGACCGGTCCGACCGGCACGGGTCGGACTCCGCATACAGGCGGCCGCGCTACTGCGCGGTAGCGTGAGCGGAACGTCGCATCCACCCGGCGACTCACGACGCGGAGGTAACTTCACCGATGACCAGCCACGTGACCGAGGCCAAGCTCACCGTCGACGACAAGAGCCTGACCCTGCCCGGCGTCCCCGCCACCGACGGCTGCCGACGCGCTGTCGATCTCGGCGCTGCTCAAGGACACCGGCACCGTCACCTACGACGCCGGCTTCGTCAACACCGCCTCGTGCAAGAGCGCGATCACCTACATCGACGGTGACGCCGGCATCCTGCGCTACCGCGGGTACCCCATCGAGCAGCTGGCCGAGAAGTCCTCCTTCGTCGAGGTGTCCTACCTGCTGATCTACGGCGAGCTGCCGACGCAGAACCAGCTGGCCGAGTTCGAGGACCGGATCCGCCGCCACACGATGCTGCACGAGGACCTCAAGGCGTTCTTCTCCGGCTTCCCCCGCGACGCGCACCCGATGCCGGTGCTGTCGTCGGCGGTCTCGGCGCTGTCGACCTTCTACCAGGACAGCCTCGACCCCTTCAACAAGGAGCAGGTCGAGCTCTCCACGGTCCGGCTGCTGGCGAAGCTGCCGACCATCGCCGCATACGCGCACAAGAAGTCCGTCGGGCAGCCGTTCCTCTACCCCGACAACTCGCTGTCGCTCACCGAGAACTTCCTGCGGATGACGTTCGGGTTCCCGGCCGAGCCCTACGAGATCGACCCGACGCTCGTCAAGGCGCTCGACCTGCTGCTTCATCCTGCACGCCGACCACGAGCAGAACTGCTCGACCTCGACGGTGCGGCTCGTCGGCTCGGCCCAGGCCAACATGTTCGCCACCGTCTCGGCCGGCATCAACGCGCTGTTCGGCCCGCTGCACGGCGGCGCCAACCAGGCCGTGCTGGAGATGCTGGAGAAGATCCAGAACGCCGACTACGACGTCGACACCTTCATGAAGAAGGTGAAGAACAAGGAGGACGGCGTCCGGCTGATGGGCTTCGGGCACCGGGTCTACAAGAACTACGACCCGCGCGCGGCGATCATCAAGGAGACCGCCGACGAGATCATCGACAAGCTCGGCGGCGACGACGAGATGCTCGACATCGCCAAGCAGCTCGAGGAGCATCGCGCTCTCCGACGACTACTTCATCGAGCGCAAGCTCTACCCCAACGTCGACTTCTACACCGGCCTCATCTACAAGGCGATGGGCTTCCCGAACAAGATGTTCACGGTGCTCTTCGCGATCGGCCGGCTGCCCGGCTGGATCGCCCAGTGGCGCGAGATGATCGAGGACCCGGAGACCAAGATCGGCCGCCCGCGCCAGGTCTACACCGGCGCGACCGAGCGCGACTACCCGAGCTGAACAGCCGCTGAGCTGGCCCTGCACCCGCGGTTCAGAACCCGGGAAGGCCTTGCGCAGGTCGGCCAGCCGCGCCGTGTCGCCGGTGACGGACGACGGGGTATGCGCGGGGTCGAGCCGGCCGTAGACCAGCCGGACGAAGGCCTCGGCCGGCAGGGTCAGGTCGGCGGCGGCGACGCCGTCGACCGGCTGCACCGACACGTCCGGCTCGAAGGTCACCCGGTACGTGCGGGCCGGCTCGGTGGTGGCGACGACCACCGGCGTGGCGCCGGCGACGGTGCTTGGCGCGCGCGGCCGCGGGGCCGGGAGCGAGTCGACGAGCAGCTCGACGGCCTCGGGCGACACCGTCGCGTCGGGGTCGAGCGCGACGGCGATGTCCCAGGTGTGGACGGCGTGCTCGCTGAGCCGCATGGCGGCCAGGCTGCCGAGGTCGCGGGTCCCGCCGAACATCTCGCACCGCGAACGCGCCGCGGTCGTCGGTCGGGATGCTCCTCGATCCGGGCGACGAGGCTCTCGTTGGCGGCGACGCTGTCGGCGACCTGCTCGGTCGGCGGCTTGGCGTTCCACCGGTCCCAGATCGGCCAGGAAGGCGTCGTGGTTCGGCGGCTCGGTCCCCTCGAGGCCGGCGTCGAGGAAGAGGCCGAAGATCTCGGCCTGGCTGCCCAGGTGGGAGGCGACGTCCGCGATGCTCCACTCGTCGTCGTAGGAGGGCGCGGAGACCTGGTCCGGCGAGAGGGTCTCGAGGATCCGGCGAACCGGTCCTGCGAGCGGCGGACGACGTCGATGGTGTCCAGGGGAGAGATCGTCATACCGGGGTCAAGTCCGTGGGGCGGTTGACGATTCCCGAGGTCGCGCGGTTCGTGCGGCGTGGGTACGGAATTCGGTGCGGTTCAGAGCACGAACCGGGCGGGTGGGTCAGGTGGGGGCGGTCAGGCGGGGGTGGCCAGCCGGATCGTCACCGTCGTGGGCGAAGGGGCGCTCTCCCCGGTCGACCACGACTCGGCCGCGCCGCCGGTACCCCGGGTCCACGCCCGGTCGCCGACCTGCACGCGGTCCACGCCGTAGGCCTCGGCCCGCGCCACGCCCCACTGGCCGGCCGCCCAGGCCAGCTGGTCGGACGGCGCGGTGACGGTCAGCGTGGAGCCGTCGACGGTGGCCTTGACCCCGAGCTGGGCGTCGAGGTCGGCGGCGACCGTCGCGGCGGGCGACACCGTCTCGGCCGGCCGCAGCTGGCATACGAACCCGGCGGGCGTCTGGCCCCGCAGCGTCGAGGCGAGCGACCGGCCCTCCTGCTCGTGGTCGGCGTAGGCGTCGGGGTAGGCGCTCTTCTGGACCTTCTGGGCGACCTCGGTGATGACCATCGTCTCGTAGCCGTCGACCTTGACCAGCGCGTCGTAGAAGACGTTGGCCGAGTGCACCGGGTCGAGGATCTGCTCGCGGGTGCCCCAGACCTTCATGCTCGGCCGCTGCTGGAACAGGCCGACGGAGTCGCGGTCGCCGTAGTTGAGGTTGCGCAGCTTCGACTCCTGGATGGACGTCGTGATGGCGATCGACGCCGCCCGCGGCGGCAGCCCGCGCTTGTCGGAGATGGCCGCGATGAGCGCGGCGTTGGCGACCTGCTCGGGGCTGAACGTCACCGCCCCGGCGGACGTGGTCGCGGTGCAGCTCGGCGAGAACAGCTCGCTCTGCAGCTTGGTGAAGACGGCGTAGACCGAGCCCCCGACGATCCCGAGGACGACGAGGATGGTGACCGGCGCGACCCAGCGACGGCGCCGACCGTGGCGGTGCGCGGGTGCGCTCGTCGACGTCTCGGGACCGTCGGTCAGACGTTGGCGTGAAGGACATCGTTCAGCCGGATGCCCGAGCCGGAACGGTCGCGCGCCTCGACGGTGCCGGTGACCGAGTTGCGGATGAACAGCAGGTTGTCGCGGCCGGAGAGCTCGCGCGCCTTGACCACCGCGCCGTCGGGGAGGGTGACCTTGGTGCCGGCCGTGACGTAGAGGCCGGCCTCGACGACGCAGTCGTCACCGAGGGAGATCCCGAGGCCCGACTGGGCGCCGAGCAGGCAGCGCTTGCCGACGCGGACCCGGTCGGTGCCGCCGCCGGAGAGGGTGCCCATGATCGACGCGCCACCGCCGATGTCGGAGCCGTCGTCGACGACGACGCCCTGCACGATGCGGCCCTCGACCATCGAGACGCCGAGCGTGCCGGCGTTGTAGTTGCAGAAGCCCTCGTGCATGACCGTCGTGCCCTCGGCGAGGTGGGCACCGAGGCGTACGCGGTCGGCGTCGGCGATACGAACGCCGGTCGGCAGCACATAGTCGGTCATCCTCGGGAACTTGTCGACGGAGCGGACCTCGACCGGTCCGTCGGCGCGCAGCCGCACGGGTACTGCTCGAAGCCGTCGAGCGCGCAGGGTCCGCGGTTCGTCCAGACAACGTTCGCTGAGACGCCCGAAGATCCCGTCGAGGTTGATGGTGTTGGGCTGGACCAGGCGGTGCGAGAGCAGGTGCAGGCGCAGGTATGCGTCGGCCGCGCCGTCCGGGGCGGCGGTCCAGGTCGATGCTGACGGTCCGGACGCACTCGCGGCGGGTCTGCCGCGGTCGTCGTCGCGCGACTCCAGGGCGCCGCAGGTCGGCGGGCGTCGGCTGCTGGTCGTCGTAGTCGTCGCCGAGGTGCGGCGCGGGGAACCAGGCGTCGAGGACCCGTCCGCGCTCGCCCGAGCGAGGCGCCGACGTACGCGTGGCCAGTCCGAACGCCCAGGCCC
Organism: uncultured Actinomycetota bacterium; assembly: GCA_963770005.1. Lineage (GTDB taxonomy): Bacteria > Actinomycetota > Actinomycetes > Actinomycetales > Dermatophilaceae > Lapillicoccus. Next base: position 87,498 of record CAVYNX010000011.1, read on the forward strand.
GCCGCGGGCTCGTCGCTGGTCCGCGAAGAGTCAGCCGGCACGCTGCCGGGCAAGCCTAGCCGAGCGCGCCTGCGTCAACGGCGGCCGGGAAGCGCGGGCGCTAGCCTGCGGAGATGCCCGACCCTCGACCTGACGCGGACGTCGTCACCCTGACCGCCGCCCTGTGCGACATCGCCTCGGTGAGCCAGGACGAGGACGCCGTCGCCACCGCCATCGACGCCGCTCTGCGCCCGCTCGGCCACCTCACGGTGACCCGCCACGGCAACACCGTCGTGGCCCGCACCGAGCTGGGCCGCGCCGAGCGGGTCGTCCTCGCCGGCCACATCGACACCGTGCCGCTCACCGACCCGCCGAACCTGCCCACCCAGCGGGTCGGCGACGAGCTGGTCGGGCGCGGGACCGTCGACATGAAGGGCGGCGTCGCCGTCCAGCTCAAGCTCGCCCAGCAGGTGCCGCGAACCGTCCCGCGACGTCACCTACGTCTTCTACGAGGGCGAGGAGATCGACGGCGAGTTCAACGGGCTGGCCCACCTCGTGCGCGACCGGCCGGAGATCCTCGACGCCGACTTCGCCGTCCTGCTCGAACCCACCAACGGCGCCGTCGAGGGCGGCTGCAAGGGGACCCTGCGGGCCGAGATCGTCACGAAGGGCGTCGCCGCCCACTCCGCCCGCCCGTGGAACGGCCACAACGCGATCCACGACGCGGAGCAGGTGCTGCACCGGCTCACCGCCTACGAGGCGCGCACCGTCACCGTCGACGGCCTCGACTACCACGAGGCGCTCCAGGCGGTCGGCATCCAGGGCGGCATCGCGGGCAACGTCATCCCCGACCGGTGCGTCGTCACGGTCAACTACCGGTATGCGCCGGACAAGTCGGGCCCCGACGCCGAGGCCCACGTGCGTGAGGTGTTCGACGGCTTCGAGGTGGTCGTCGCCGACAACGCGCCGGGCGCCCGGCCCGGTCTGACCCTGCCCGCCGCCAGGCGTTCGTCGACGCGCTCGGGGTGCCGGTCGGCCCCAAGGAGGGCTGGACCGACGTCGCGCGGTTCTCCGCGCTCGGCGTGCCCGCCGTGAACTTCGGCCCCGGCGACCCGAACCTCGCGCATACCGACGACGAGCGGGCGCCCGTGCAGCAGTACGTCGACGCGGAGCAGGCCATGCTCCGGTGGCTCGCGTGATCGAGAAGCAGCCGGGGCGGCCGGACGACGAGCGGCTGCCGGCGTACGAGCCGAGCCGGCAGGTGGGACCGATCACGGTCCGCGGCGACCAGGTGCCGCGGACGACCACCGACCAGCGGCTCCTCGACGCGCCGCCGCCCGGACAGCGCCGCCGACTGGCTGCACAACGACCCCTGGCGGGTGCTGCGGATCCAGAGCGAGTTCGTCGAGGGGTTCGGGGCGCTCGCCGAGCTCGGACCGGCGGTCAGCGTGTTCGGCTCGGCCCGCACCACGCCCGACCACCCGACCTACGAGCTCGGCGTGCGGGTCGGCCGCGCCCTGGTCGAGGCGGGGTTCGCCGTCATCACCGGCGGCGGTCCCGGGGCGATGGAGGCGGCCAACAAGGGCGCCTGGGAGGCCGGCGGCATCTCGGTCGGGCTCGGCATCGAGCTGCCCTTCGAGTCGGGCCTGAACCCCTACGTCGACCTCGGCGTCAACTTCCGCTACTTCTTCGCCCGCAAGACGATGTTCGTCAAGTACGCGCAGGGGTTCATCGTCCTGCCCGGCGGCTTCGGCACCCTGGACGAGCTGTTCGAGGCGCTCACGCTGGTCCAGACCCGCAAGGTCACCTCGTTCCCGATCGTGCTCATGGGCACCGACTACTGGGGCGGCCTCATCGACTGGCTGCGCACGACGGCCCTCACCCGCGGCACGGTCAACGCCGCCGACCTCGACCTGATCCGGCTCACCGACGACGTCGACGAGGCCGTCCGGCACGTCACCCAGGGGCCGCCGACGTCGAGCCGCACCCGGCCGAGTAGCCGGACCGGCCGCCTGAGTGCTCAGGTGCCGACTCCGGCGACTCGACGTGGCACCATCGTCCGGTGATCTGGTTGGCCCTCTTCGTCGCGGTGGTCGTGGCGGTCGTCACGGCCGCCGCCGTCCTCGGCCGGGTCGACGGCTCGCTCGCCGACTCGACGACGACGATGAGCCACGTCCCGCTGCCCGACGACCAGCTGACGCCCGACGACATCGACGAGCTGCGGTTCGACACGGCGATGCGGGGCTACCGGATGAGCCAGGTCGACGCGGTCATCGACCGGCTGCGCCGCGAGATCGGCGACCTCGACGACGAGCTCGCCCGGGTCCGGGACGGCGCCGGGGCCGCCACCGCCCCGACGACCGGGCCGCCACGAGTCCGCGCAGCAGCGGTCGGACGACGACCTCAGCGCCTTCGAAGCGGACGGGCCTGAGATGGCGCGCCGTGGAGGTACGCCGCACCGTCGCCACCCCGCTCGGCGCGGTGTGGGACACGCTGACCGACTTCGGCGCATACGGACGCTGGATCCCGCTGACCTCGATGCGCACCGACCCGCCACCGGTTCGCCTCGGGTGGGCGTTCGGCGGCTTCACCGGCCTCGGCCCGGTCGGCTTCCTCGACTCGATGCTCGTCGTGCGGTGGGAGCCGCCGGCCGGACGGTGAGGCGCGGTTCGCGGTCCGCAAGACCGGGCGGGTGCTCCGCGGGTGGGCCGACGTCCGGATGACCGCCACCGACGCCGGCGGGACGGACGTCGGCTGGCGCGAGGAGATCGTGCCCCGCCCCGAGACCGCTCGGGCGGCTGGCCGCGCCCGCCACCGACCGCGTCACCGCCCGGCTGTTCGCCGAGGCCCTCGACGGGATGCTCGAGGCCGCGGCGACCCGGACGACGTCCTCGTGACCGACCCCGACCCCACCGGGCTGCTGGTCGGCTCGGACGGGGTGTCGCGCTGCGCCTGGGCCGGTTCGGCCCCGGAGTACCTCGCCTACCACGACGACGAGTGGGGCGTCCCGGTCCACGGCGAGTCCGCGCTCTTCGAGCGGTTCACCCTCGAGGCCTTCCAGTCCGGCCTGTCGTGGATCACCATCCTGCGCAAGCGGCCGGCCTTCCGGGCCGCCTTCGCCGGCTTCGACGCCGGAGCGGGTCGCGGCCTTCGACGACGCCGACCGGGCCCGGCTGATGGCCGACGCCGGCATCGTCCGCAACGTCCGCAAGGTCGACGCGGCGGTCGTCAACGCCCGGGCGGTCCTCGACCTGCGCGCCGACGGCGGGCTCGACGCGTACGTCTGGTCCTTCGCCCCCGAGGCCACGCAGTCCCCCGCGGACCCCGGCGGACTTCCGCGCCACCAGCCCGGAGTCGGTCGCGCTCGCCAAGGGCCTCAAGCAGCGCGGCTTCGTCTTCGTGGGTCCGACGACGGCGTATGCGGCGATGCAGGCCTGCGGGCTCGTCGACGACCACCTCGCCGGCTGCTTCCGTGCCCGTTGACCGCTGACGGGACCAGCACGGTGACCGGTCTGACGATGACGCCGCGGGTGACCCGCGCGGGGACGGCCCGGTTCCTCACCTACGTGCTCCTCGCGTACGCCGCCTGTCGCCTGGTCAGCGGCGTCCTGCTCGCCATCGTGGCCATGCGTCAGGTCCCCACCGGGTGGACCGGCCCGGACGTCAGCTACCTGACCTTCACCGCGCAGTGGGACGGCCAGTGGTACCTCCACATCGCCGAGCAGGGCTACCCCCGGCGGCTGCCCACGGACGAGACCGGGCTGGTGCAGCAGAACGCCTGGGCGTTCTACCCGCTGTTCCCGTTCGTCAGCCGGGTCCTCATGGACCTGACCCACCTCGACTTCTACGTCGTCGGCTCCACGGTGTCGCTGCTCCTGGGCTTCGTGGCCGCGGGAGCCATCGCCCTGCTGCTGCGTGACCGGATCGGGGACCGGTTCACCCTCGCCGCGGTCGTGCTGTGGGCGAGCATGCCGGCCGCGGTCGTGCTCCAGGTCGGCTACACGGAGGCCATGGCGATGGCCCTCCTCGCGCTGTTCCTCCTCGCCCTCAGCACGCGAGCGCTGGCTGTGGGCGATGTCGCTGGCCCTGCTCCTCGGGCTGACCCGCCCGATCGCCGTGCCCGATCGCCGCCGTCACCGTCGTGGCGCTCTGGTGCCGGTGGCGGGCGCAGGACCGAGCGGCCGCTGGTGCCGACCGAGATCGCGGCCGGCGTCGCCGCGCTCGCCGGCTGCGGGTGTCCGGGGCTGCTGTGGCCGGTCGATCGCCGGCGCGGTCACCGGCCAGGCCAACGCCTACACGGCGACCATGTCCACCTGGCGGGGGAGCCGGGAGATCGTGCCGTTCAAGCCCTGGCTCGACATGTCGCGGTACTACTTCGGGTCAGACGCTGGGGCCCGGTCTGGCTCACCGTGCTGTTCGTCGGCATCGCCGTCATGGTGCTCGGACCCTGGGCGACGCCGGCTCGGACCGCAGCTGCGGATGTGGTCGCTGGCGTACCCGCTCTACCTGCTGGTGGTCCTCGACCCGTTCACGTCGATCTTCCGCTACCTCATCCCGCTGTTCCCGCTCGCGGCGGTGCTGATCGGCGCGGCGGGCCATCCGCGGTGGCGCGCCTGGCGGCGCTGGGCGTGGGTCGCGGTTCGGCGTGCTGCTCGTCGCGTTCGTCGTCGGGCCAGTGGTACTGGATCGACATCCTGTGGCGGTTCGTCCCGCCGACCGACTTCCCGCCGTAGACCGCGCCGGCGGCGGGGTCAGCGGCCCTCGAAGACCGGCTTCTCCTTGGCGAGGAACGCGTCGACGGCGGCCCGGTGGTCGGCGCTGGCGCCGGTCAGGGTCATCAGCTCGGCCTCGTGGGCGAGGGCCGTCTCGAGGTCCTGGCCGGCGCTCGCGGCCACCGCGCGGCGGATCGACCCGTAGGCCAGGGTCGGGCCGGCCGCCAGGGTCGCCGGCCAGCTCGGTGACCGTCTGCTCGAACTGGTCCGCCGGGACGACCTGGGTGACCAGCCCGAGGCTGAGGCACTCGTCGCTCGGCGACGGTGCGCGGCAGCAGCAGCAGCTCCTTGGCCTTGGCGGTGCCGACCAGCCGGGGCAGCCACCACGAGGACCCGGTGTCGCAGGACAGGGCGATGCGCGGCGAACGCCAGGTTGATGCCGGCGCCCTCGACGAGGATCCGGACGTCGCAGGCGAAGGCCATCGACGCCCCCGCGCCGGCGGTCACGCCGTTGAGCGCCGCGACGACGGGCTTGTTCATCGTCGCGAGCAGCACGGCCACCTTGTTGTAGTGGTCGACGACGGTGCGTGCCCAGCGACTCGTCGCCGCGCATCAGCGAGCCGATGTGCTCCTTGAGGTCCTGGCCGACGCAGAACGCCCGCCCGCGCCCGGTGAGGACGACGCAGCGCACGGCGGGGTCGTCGGCCACCTGCTGGAGCACCTCGAGCAGCCGGACCTTCAGCGCGAGGTCGACCGCGTTCATGGCGTCGGGCCGGTTGAGCACCACCGTCGCCACGCCGCCGTCGACGTGCAGCTCGACCACGTCGGGCGGTCTCTCGGGTGCGGCCGCCTGCTCCTGCGGTGACGTCGTCGTCATCGGTCCTCAGCTCCTCGTCCGGGCGCTGCTCCGGTCGGTCGCTCGCCAGATTCTGCCGGGAGCACCATCGTGCCCGACGACCGATTTCGTCTCGCCACAACGGGCAGGTGATAATGGTCTCCAGCGGTAATTCGCTGGTGCGTGACGTTCTCGACAACTCGGTCGGACCATTCTGAAGGAAGGCCAAACATGGCGGCGATGAAGCCCAGGACGGGCGACGGACCTCTCGAGGTGACGAAGGAGGGTCGCGGGATCGTCCTGCGCATGCCGCTCGAGGGCGGTGGCCGGCTGGTCGTCGAGATGACGCCGGACGAGGCCGCCAGCCTGCGCGACGCGATCCAGGGGTGCGACGGCGTCTCCTGACGTCCACCGCCAGCATGGCGACGCCCCCGGCCGAGCAATCGGTCCGGGGGCGTTCCCTGCCCGGACCCGCTCGCCGGGCGCTCCCGCCCCGGTCAGCGCTTGACGGCGACGAGCAGCCCGTCGCCGGCGGGCAGCAACGTCGTGAAGAACCGCTCGTCGGCGCGGATCGACTTGCCGAGGTCGCGCAGGACGCTGGTCGTCTCGTCACGGGCGGCCGGGTCGGCCACCTTGTCGTGCCAGAGCATGTTGTCGAGGATCATGACGCCGCCCGACCGCAGCAGGCGGGTGGCCTCCTCGACGTAGCCGGGGTAGCCCTCCTTGTCGGCGTCGATGAGCACGATGTCGTAGGCGCCGTCGGTCATCCGGCCGAGCACGTCGATGGCCCGCCCGGTGATGACCCGGGTGCGCTGGTGGGCGACCCCGGCCGCCGCGTACGCGTCCTTGGCCGCCCGCTGGTTCTCGGCCTCGATGTCGATGGTGGTGAGGATGCCGTCCGACGGCATGCCCTCGAGCAGCCACAGCCCGGAGACCCCGGCGCCGGTCCCGACCTCGACCACCGCCCTCGCGCCCACGGCGGCGGCGATCATCCGCAGCGCCGCCCCGCCGCCCGGGCCGATCGGCGTGCACCCGAGCTCCTCGCCACGACGGCGGGCCGACTCGACGATCTCGCTCTCGGCGACGAAGTCCTCGGCGTAGCCCCAGCTGGCCGACCTCTGTGCGCTCATGTTCCGACCCTACCGGCGCGCCCGGACGGGCCCGGCGAGATCAGGGGCCGGTCAGGGTCGGCCCTGATGGTGGGCTGGCACCTAGGGGGCGCACAGTAAACTCATCAACTCCTCGGGAACTCTGAGGCATACCGGTTCGTCAGATGGCCGGATACCTCTCGAAAGGCGTATCACGTGACCGACACCCTGACCGCACTCGCGGGCCCCAAGGATGCGGCCTCCACCTCCACCGACATGGCGGACCGCGAGTTCGCCGCTCGACGCCGTCTGGACCCCTCCCTCGTGGGAGGAGATCGTCCAGCAGCACTCGGCGCGCGTCTACCGGCTCGCCTACCGCCTGACCGGCAACCCGCACGACGCCGAGGACCTCACCCACGACGTCTTCATCCGGGTCTTCCGGTCGCTGAACTCCTACACGCCCGGCACCTTCGAGGGCTGGCTGCACCGGATCACGACCAACGTCTTCCTCGACAAGATGCGGCGCAAGCAGCGCATCCGCTTCGACGCCCTCCCGGAGGACGCCGCCAGCCGGATGGCCAGCCGCGAGCCCGGGACCGGCGCAGACCTTCGACGACACCCACTTCGACGACGACGTCCAGCGCGCGCTGGACGCGCTGCCGCCGGACTTCCGGGCGGCCGTCGTCCTCTGCGACATCGAGGGCCTGTCCTACGAGGAGATCGCCGCGACCCTGGGCGTCAAGCTCGGGACCGTGCGCTCCCGCATCCACCGAGGCCGCGCGCAGCTGCGCGAGGCGCTCGCCCACCGTGCTCCGCAGCGTGAGGTGGTTCCGGCGGCCTCCACGTCCCGTCCCGCGATCCGTCCCTCCGGGGTGCTGTCGGGGGCGCGCTGACCGAGATGTGCACGTCACCTCGGTATGCAGGTCAGCGCGTACGTCGACCGTCGGCTCGACGCGCGGGCGGAGCATGCCTTCGACCAGCACCTCGCGGTATGCCTGGTCTGCCGGCACGCGGCCGATGAGGAGCGGCGGCTGCTGACGTCGCTGCGCTCGGGCCCCACGCCGGGGTTCTCGGCCGACCTCCAGTCGATGCTGCTGGCGATGGCCCAGCCCGCGGCGGCACCGGCTCCGGCGCCCGACGACCTGGCGGTCGCCGCCACGACGCCGAGCTGGCTGCGGGGGATGACCGCGGCCGAGCGGTCCGCCGCCGATCCCGCGCGCCCCCGAGTCGGTGCGTCAGCTGCGGCTGCCCACGGTGGCGCCCGCGTCACCGGCGCTGCACCGGTCCCCGCGTCGCGCCGCCGCCATCGCCGGGTCTCGCCGCCGGTGCCTCGGCGGCGGCCGCCATCGGCCTGGCCGTGGTCGGCCCGGGTCCTGGCGCGTCGGCCTCGCTGCGCTCGCCGGTGCCGCGCACCGCCGGCGTCTCGACCGCCACGGCCCTTCCGGCCGCCTTCACCGGGTCCGGCCTGGTCTCCACACCGCTGCGACAGGCGCTGGAGCGCCCGGGCCGGTGACAATAGACCCATGACCGACTCGCGGCCCGACCAGACCGGCGACCGGCGGGCCGAGTCCGACCCGCCCGCCTGGCACAGCTTCGGCGTGCCCCACGGTGGGGCGCCCGAGCCGCCGCCCTACACCCCCGCGATGCGCGAGCGCCCGCGCGGCGACCTCACCCAGCCGATCGACACGTCGACGACGCAGGAGGTCCAGCCGGAGCAGCGCGCGCCGGAGCCGCAGCCCGAGCAGCCGCGAGCAGCCGTCCGAGCAGCGCGAGTCACGGCCGTGGTGGAGCACCCCGAGCGGTGACGAGGTCGAGCAGCGCCAGAGCGCCCCGGCCACGCGGGCCACTGCTGCCACCGCCGAGCGGCGACCCGTATGCGTCGCCCTGGGCTCCGCACCCGGGCGGCTCCTCGTCCGACCCCGGCACCGGGGGACCCGGGCTGCCGCCCCAGGGACCGGGCGGACCGCATACCACCGTCCTGCCGTCGGGTCCGTCCGCCGACCGCCGCCGGCGGTCGTGGCTGCCGATGGCGGCGATCGCCCTCGTGGCGGCGCTCATCGGTGGCGCCGTCGTCCTCGGCGGTCAGCTGCTGCTCAACCGGACCGGCACCCTGGGCTCCGCGGTGCCCGCGCCCGGGCCCGGGCTCGACCGCGCGCCCCGACGGCAGCATCGCGAAGATCGCCGCCGACGCGCTGCCCAGCGTGGTGACGATCCGGATCAAGACCACCGACGGCAGCGGCACCGGCTCCGGGTTCGTCATCGACAACCAGGGCCACATCCTCACCAACAACCACGTCGCGACCGCCGGTGGCGGCTCGGGCACCCTGACCGTCGAGCTCAACAACGGCAAGACCCTGCCGGCGACCATCGTCGGGTCCGACGCCTCCTACGACCTGGCCGTCCTGAAGATCGACGCGTCCGACATCCCGGCGCTCGCGTTCGGGGCCTCCAAGGACGTCGTCGTCGGCGACGGCGTCATCGCCGTCGGGGCCCCGCTGGGCCTGGACGCGACGGTCACCAGCGGCATCGTCTCGGCCCTGAACCGGCCGGTCACGCCGGGCGACGGCAACGACCAGAGCTTCATCAACGCCATCCAGACCGACGCCGCGATCAACCCCGGCAACTCCGGTGGCCCGCTGCTCGACATGAACGGCCGCGTGATCGGCGTGAACTCGGCGATCGCGCGGATCCCCGGCTCGACCTCCGACTCCGGCGGCAACATCGGCGTCGGGTTCGCGATCCCGAGCGACCAGGCGTCCAAGACGGCGCAGCAGCTCATCACCACGGGCAAGGCCGACCACCCGGCGCTCGGCGTGCGGGTCGACCAGAGCTTCACCGGTGACGGTGCCAAGCTCGCGTCGGGCGGCGTGCAGGCCGGCAGCGCCGCCGACCAGGCGGGCCTCAAGGACGGCGACGTCATCACCGAGTTCGAGGGCAAGAAGGTGCCCGACGCCAACTCGCTGATCGTCGCGATCCGGGCCCGCAGCGTCGGCGACACGGTCAGCATGAAGGTGCAGCGCGGCGACCAGACGGTCGATGTCAAGATGACCCTGCAGTCGGCGTCGGGCTGATTGTCAGGACGCGGGCCCGGACGAGGCCGACAATGGGTCCGACGACGAGGACGGAGGTGGCGCCGTGCTGGACGTGAACGGCTGGGAGCTGATCGCCCTCATCGTCGTCGGCATCCTCGTGCTCGGGCCCGAACGGCTGCCCGAGTATGCGGGCAAGCTCGCCAACATGGTCCGCCAGGTCCGCAACCTCGCCACCAACGCCCGGACCCAGCTGAAGGACCAGATGGGTCCGGAGTTCGAGGACGTCGACTGGCGCCAGTTCGACCCGCGCCAGTACGACCCCCGGCGGATCGTCCGGGAGGCCCTCATGGAGGACCCGACGCCGGCCGACGAGCCCGAGAAGCCGCAGTCGGGCGTGATGGCTCCGGTTCCGCAGCCGTTCCACGACCCGGCCAAGCCGACCCCCTGGGACGCGGACGCGACCTGAGCGGTCAGCGACCGGCGGGGGTGAGCCCCAGCGAGCGGCCGGCCAGGCCGCGCGCCCGCGTGGACAGCCCGCGGGCCACGGCCCGGAGCGCCACGGCGGCCGGCGAGTCGGGGTCACCGAGCACCACGGGCACCCCGGAGTCGCCACCCTCACGCAGCCGGGTGTCGAGCGGGACCTGACCGAGCAGCGGCACCGAGGCACCGACCGCGCGGGTCAGCGAGTCGGCCACGGCCTGGCCGCCGCCGGACCCGAAGATCTCCTGGCGCGAACCGTCCGGCAGCTCCAGCCACGACATGTTCTCGACGACGCCGACGAGGCGCTGGTGGGTCTGGAGCGCGATGGCGCCGGCCCGCTCGGCGACCTCGGCGGCGGCCAGCTGCGGCGTCGTCACGACGAGGATCTCGGCGTTGGGGACCAGCTGCGCGACGGAGATGGCGATGTCTCCGGTGCCCGGGGGCAGGTCGAGCAGCAGCACGTCGAGGTCGCCCCAGAAGACGTCACCGAGGAACTGCTGCAGGGCCCGGTGGAGCATCGGACCGCGCCACACCACCGGCTGGTTGCCGGGCACGAACATCCCGATCGAGATGACCTTCACGTCGTGGGCGAGCGGCGGCAGGATCATGTCGTCGACCTGGGTCGGCCGCCCGGACACGCCGAGCATCCGCGGCACGGAGAACCCGTAGACGTCCGCGTCGACGACGCCGACGCGCAGCCCGGACGCCGCCATCGAGGCGGCCAGGTTGACCGTCACCGAGGACTTGCCGACGCCACCCTTGCCGGAGGCGACCGCATACACGCGGGTCAGCGAACCCGGGCGGGCGAAGGGGATCTCCCGCTCGGCCTGGCCGCCGCGCAGCTGGGTCCGCAGGGCGGTGCGCTGCTCCTCGCTCATGACGTCGAGGATCACCTCGACCGAGGTGACGCCCTCCACCGCCGACAGCGCCGTGGTGATGTCGCGGGTCAGGGTCTCCTTCATGGGGCAGCCGGCCACGGTGAGGAAGATCGCGGCGGCCACCCGTCCGGACTCGTCGACGTCGACCGACTTGATCATGCCGAGCTCGGTGATGGGCTTGCGGATCTCAGGGTCGTTGACCCGCGAGAGCGCGGTCAGCAGCTCGTCACGAGAGGGCAGGACGATGGTCGGCACGCCGTCCATCGTATGTCGGGGACGACCGCCGCCCGAACGGCGGCCGTCGGCGCCTCAGTGGGGCGCGATCATCATCTCGTCCATGTCCTCGAGCTCCTTGCCCTTGGTCTCCTTCACCCACTTGATGACGAAGAACAGGGACAGCAGTGCACACGCGGCGTAGAAGCCGTAGGAGAAGGCGAGCGAGATGTCCTTCATCTTGGGGAAGCTCACGGTGATCAGCCAGTTCGCGACCCACTGGGCCATCGCGGCGACGGAGAGCGCGGCGGCGCGGATCTTGTTCGGGAACGACTCCCCGAGCAGCACCCAGACCACCGGTCCCCAGGACATCCCGAACGCGACGACGTAGAGGTTCGCGGCGATGAGAGCGGCAGGACCCTGCCAGCCCTCGAGGACCGGGGTCACCGCGCCGTTGGCGTCGGTCGTCGTCTTGGCGATGCCGAAGACGAACGCCATGATGCCCAGCATGATGGTCATGCCGACCGACCCGATGATGAGCAGCGGCTTGCGGCCGAAGCGGTCGATGGAGGCGATGGCGATGAGCGTCGTCACGATGTTGACGATCGCGGTGATGACGGTGATCTTGAACGAGTCGGCCTCGCTGAACCCGACCGCCTCCCAGAGGACGTTCGAGTAGTAGAAGATCACGTTGATCCCGACGAACTGCTGGAACACCGACAGCAGGATGCCGACCCAGACGATGGGCAGCAGGCCGCCCTTCGTGGCGCGGAGGTCGCGGAACGACGGCTTGTGGTCGGACTTGAGCGACTGCTCGATGCGCTGGATCCGCACCTCGGTGCCGGCCGTGCCGAGCATGGTGGTGAGGACCTTGCGAGCCTCGGGGATGCGCAGGTTGGCGATGAGGTAGCGCGGCGACTCGGGGATGGTCAGCGAGAGCACGCCGTAGACGATGGCGGGGATGCTCATCGCGAGGAACATCCAGCGCCACGCGGGCAGGCCCCAGATGGACTCGGTCGACCCGCCGGCGGCGGTGGCGAAGATGTAGTCGACGAGCAGCGAGACGAAGATGCCGGTGACGATGGCCAGCTGCTGCAGCGAACCGAGACGTCCCCGGAGGCTGGCCGGCGCGATCTCGGCGATGTACGCCGGCGCGATGACCGAGGCGATGCCGACGCCGAGCCCGCCGATGATGCGGAAGACGATGAGCATGCCGACGTTGGTGGCGAACCCGGCGCCGAGCGCGCTGATGAGGAACAGCACCGCGGCGATCTGCATGACCCGCAGGCGGCCGAAGCGGTCGGCGATCCGGCCGGCCGACATCGCACCGGCGGCGGCACCGAGCAGGGCCGAGGCGACGGCGAACCCGAGCGTCGTGGACTCGACGTCGAAGACCTGGCCGATGGCACTGACCGCGCCGTTGATGACGGCGCTGTCGTAGCCGAACAGGAACCCGCCGAGCGCGGCGACCGTGGCCACCTTGATCGACGCTCCGGTGTGGAACTGTTCCTCCGGCGTGACCTCGCCGCCAGGTGATGCCGTACTCGCCTCAGACATGGAGCCCCGTCCTCACACCATCGTTGGAGCCGGAAGGTAACGCCGCCCATTCTGTACCCGCGTCACGAGAAATGTCCGGAGCGCGGAGCTAAAAGTTCGCCCTGCGGGATCAGGCGGGATCAGGCGCGGGATCAGCGCCGGCCGTCGTCCTCGGTGGCCACCCGCGCGGGGGCGATCCCGCGCTCCTCCATGTCGTCGAGCAGGTCGCGCAGCTCCGACCGGAGGAAGTCACGAGTCGCCATGTCTCGCAAGGCGATTCGCAGGGCGGCGACCTCGCGGGTGAGGAACTCGGTGTCGGCGAGGTTGCGCTCGTCGCGGGCCCGGTCCTGCTCCAGCGCCACCCGGTCGCGGTCGGCCTGACGGTTCTGCGCGAGCAGGATGAGCGGCGCCGCGTAGGACGCCTGCAGCGACAGGATCAGCGTCAGCAGGGTGAAGTTGGTCTCGCGCGGGTCGAACTGCAGCGAGCGGTCGGCGAAGGTGTTCCAGGCCAGCCAGACCGCGACGAAGACGGTCATGCCGAAGAGGAACTGCGCCGTCCCCATCCAGCGCGCGAAGCCCTCGCTCAGCGCGCCGAAGGTCTCCTGCGAGAACGACGCCGTCGGCCGGAACCGGCGGCGGAACTCCTGTGGCTGGTCCAGGCGCGGGAGGTCCGACGACCGCCGGCGCGGGCCGAGCCGGTCGGGGCGGTCAGCCACCGGTCACCTCGGAGGCGATCACCGACGCACGGGTATGCGGGTGGTCCTCACGGCGGTCCTCGCGCCAGTCCTCGGGGAGGATGTGGTCGAGGACGTCGTCCACGGTGACCGCTCCGAGGAAGCGGCCCTCGGCGGTCGACCACCGGCACCGCGACGAGGTTGTAGGTGGCGAGCATCCGGGTGACCTGCTCCAGCGGGGCGTCGACCGGCATCGGCTCGATCCCCTTGTCCACCACCGAGCCCACCGACGAGTGGGGCGGTTCGCGCAGCAGCCGCTGGATGTGGACGACCCCGATGAACCGGCCGGTCGGTGTCTCCAGCGGGGGACGGCACACGAACACCGTGGACGCCAGGGCCGGCGCCAGCTCCTCGCGGCGGACCACGGCGAGCGCCTCGGCGATGGTCGCCTCGGGGCCGAGGATGACCGGCTCGGTGGTCATCAGGCCGCCGGCGGTCTTCTCGTCGTAGGCCAGCAGCCGCCGCAGCGGGGCCGCCTCGTCGGGCTCCATCAGCTGGAGCAGCTGCTCCTGGCGGTCGGCGGAGAGCTCGGCCAGCAGGTCGGCCGCGTCGTCGGGCTGCATCGCCTCGAGGACGTCGGCGGCCCGCTCGGTGTCGAGGCCGGCGAGGATCTCGACCTGGTCGTCCTCCGGCAGCTCCTCGAGGATGTCGGCCAGCTTGTCGTCGTCGAGGGCCGCGGCCACCTCGGCGCGGCGCTGCGGCGTGAGGTCGTGGATCACCTCGGCGAGGTCCGCCACCCGGAGGTCCTCGTAGTTCTCGAGCAGCTTCGCCGCGCTCTGCGCCCCGGACTGGATCTGCAGGCCGGTGACGTCCTCGATGTCGACGAGGACCGTCTCGCCGCGGCGGCGCAGGTGGAGGCCACGGCCGCTGGAGACCGACTCCTTGCGGCAGAAGACCTTGGTGACGTTCCAGTTGCGGCCGCGCGACTCCATCGCGATGTCCTCGACGATGCCGGGGAACGACCCGTCGGCGGTGTGCACGGTCACGCGGCGCTCGAGCAGCTCGGCCAGGACCAGCGTCTCGTTGGGGCGCTGCTCGAACCGGCGCATGTTGACCAGGCCGGTGGTGATGATCTGGCCCGGCGTCGAGCGAGGTGACCCGCGTCATCGGGACGAAGACCCGACGCCGACCCGGCACCTCCGCGACCAGGCCGATGACCCGCGGCCGAAGGGTCGTCGAGCTGAACGTCACGACGACGTCGCGCACCCGTCCGACCGGGTCCCCCAGCGGGTCGAAGACGCGCAGCCCCGCCAGACGCGCGCAGAAGACACGGGGAGCGGGAGCCACACGGCAAGGCTAGTCGCCCCGCCGCACCGGACCCGCGCGCCTCAGCGCGTCCCGCGCCGCCGTTTCGGCCGGCCGCCGAGGTGCCACGGACGCCAGTGCGCCGTCGTCGCGCGGGAGGGCGGCGGCGGCGCTGCGCCGGAGCCGTCGGCATACGTGCCGGGTCCCTCGACCGGGTTGCCGAACGGGGTCAGCGCGGTGACGGCGCACTCGATGCGCCACCGCTCGACGACGTCGCCGACGGCGTTGAGCCGACCGGCCTGCAGGGCGGTGACGGCGGTCTGCCACTCGGGCTCGACGTCGGTGAGCACCCGGGCCCGGGCCCGGACGCGGAGCAGCCGCCCGCCGGTGTCCTGGCTGCGCAGGACGAGGACGACCTCCTCCGGGAGCCACGGCAGGTGCTGCTCGCCGGGGCCGTTGACGACGTAGGCGGTGGGCGCGACCCAGGCGTGCCACACCGGCCACGCCCGGTCGCCGGGGACCTCGATCCAGATGACCCCGGACTTGGTCATCGCCTCGCCGACGAGCGCGGTGACGTTGGTGGCGGGCGGCGCCGCGGCGCCGCGGCCGCCGGGCCGGCCGGCTCGGTGCGCGGGGCCTCGGTCACCCTCCGAGCGTAGGGGACCCGGCGCTCGGAGGTGCTGCTACGTTCGCCGGGTGCGCGAGGTCCCGGTCACCCGGTCCGGGCAGGCCGGTTCGTGAGCCACGTCCGCCCCCGGCGGTCGGTCCTCTACCTGCCGGCGTCCAACGAGCGGGCGCTGGAGAAGGCCAAGAGTCTGCCGGTCGACGCGCTGATCCTCGACCTCGAGGACGCGGTCGCACCGGAGGCCAAGGCCGTTGCTCGCGAACAGGCCTGTGCCGCAGTGGCTTCCGGCGCATACGGTATGCGTGAGCTCACCGTCCGCGTGAACGGGCTGGGCTCGGCGTGGCACGACGACGACCTGGCCGCGGTCTGTGCCGCCGGCCCCGACGCGATCGTCGTCCCGAAGGTCGACGGGGCGGACGAGGTGCGGTCGCTCGTGGAGACGATGGAGGTCGCCGGGGCGCCGTCGCGCACCGCGCTGTGGGCGATGGTCGAGACGCCGCGGGCGGTCCTCGACTGCGCCGCCATCGGCTCCGCCTCGCCGCGCCTCACCGTGCTCGTCCTCGGTACCAACGACCTGGTCAAGGAGCTCAACGCCCGGGTGGTGCCGGGGCGGGCGCCACTGGTGACCGCCCTGAGCCTGGCCGTGCTGGGCGCGCGCGCCGCGGGGGTGGCCGTGCTCGACGGCGTCTACAACGACGTCCGCGACGAGGACGGGTTCGCGGCCGAGTGCCGTCAGGGACGCGAGCTGGGCTTCGACGGCAAGACGCTGATCCACCCCGGGCAGGTGGAGACGGCCAACCGGGTCTTCGCGCCCAGCGACGAGGAGGTCGCGACCGCCCGCCGCACCATCGAGGCCTTCGACGCGGCCCGGGCGGAGGGCCGCGGCGTGGCGACTCTCGACGGACGTCTCGTCGAGAGCCTCCACGTCGACTCGGCTCACCGCGTGCTGGCGATGCACGCGGCCGTCACGTCGCGCTGACGACCGGTCAGGACGCCGCGAGCCCGGCCGGACCGAACGCCGGGGCGCCCGCGGTCGTCCCCAGCGAGGTCAGTGAGCCGTCCTGGCCCACCGCCCAGGACGAGACGACGCCGCCGCCCAGGCGGACGTAGAGGAAGCGCTGGTCGTCGCTCAACGCCGCGTCCGTCCCGCCGGGGCCGGTGGTCGCCGCGACCGCCGACTTCAGGGCGAGCGAACCGTCCTTCGCGACGGTGTAGCTGGAGACCGTCCCGCTGGCCGCGTTGACCGCGTAGGCGTAGCCCTTCGTCACGACCAGCCAGCAGGCCGCCGCCTGGGTGTTGCTCACCGCGGGCGAGACGACCCGGAAGTCGCGCCGACCGACGGCGTACGAGGATGCCGAGCCGCTGGCCGCCTCGGAGACGACGGCGTGACCGCGCGCGTCGAAGTCGAAGCCGTAGGGAGTGGTCCCGGCGGACGCGTGGGGAACCGCGGGGCCGGCGTACCCACCGCGCACGGCGAAGGTGTCGAGGGTGTTGCTGGCCTTCTCCGTCACGAGCAGCGTGGACCCGTCCGGGGAGAACTGGATCTGCGCCGCGTCGGTGATGCCCCCGGCGGGGTTGGGCGTCAGCGGGCGGGACGAGCCGGGCAGGGCCACGAGATGTCCGCTGCCGGTGTACCGGAAGCCGGTGATCGTGTCGCTGCCCTGGTTGACGACGTAGGCGACGCCGGCCCGGGCCGTGACGCTGACCGGGAGCGTGCCGTTCGTCGAGATGGTGTCGCGCAGGACGAGCCCACGGTTGGTGACCTGCAGGGCCGACAGGGTCGCCGACCCGGCGTTGACCGCGAAGACCAGCTTGCCCTCCCGGACGACGCCGCCCTGCGAGTGCAAGGACGCACCGCTGCCCACGCCTCCGGTCGGCACCACGCCGGCGGCGGTGAGCCGCCCGTCCGCCGCTCGGTCGAACACTTGGATCCCGTTGCCACTGCTGGCGTTGGTGGCCTCGTAGACGTGGCCCACCGCGGGGTCGGGTGGGCCACCGTGGGCGGAGGCGGAGGCCGCGAACGCCGTGCCGAGCCCGAGGGCGAGCGCGGCGGCGGAGAAGGTTCGGCGGGTCGGATGGCGGTGCATGAGTGGGCCTTTCGCGGTGGGGGGCCGCCGACCCGACGTCGGCGGCCCGCCCATCAAGGCCTACGGATCGACGCTCGTGGTCGCTCCGGATGGCCGCCGTAAGCCCCGCGTTAGCGGATTCGGGACGGTCGTCATCGCCGCGTAAGGGTCACCAGCGGGAGGTCGCCGCGGCGACGAGGTCTCCCAGCAGCTCACCGGGTTCGACCTCGTGGCCACGGCGGACGAACCAGTCGCACATGTTGCGGACGTCGCGCTCGAGGAACTCGAACCCGTGCGGGTTGCCGATGATGTCGACGATCTGCGGCCAGTCGATGACCACGAGGCGGTCCTCGTGGAGCAGGACGTTGTACGGCGACAGGTCACCGTGGGCCCAGCCGTGCACCGCCAGCCGGGTCATCGTCTCCCGCAGCTGCTCGAACAGCTCGGGCAGCAGGTCGACGTCCGGCCGGGTCTGGGCCAGCCGCGGTGCGGCGATGCCGGCCGACCCGATGAACTCCATGACGATCTCGGTCTCGTCCAGCTGCACCGGATAGGGCACCGGCAGGTCCATCGACCACAGCTTGCCGAGGACGTCGAACTCGGTCATCGCCCACTGCCCGGCGATCACCGCCTTGCCGAACTCCGTCCGCCGGCCCATGGCCCGGGTCTCGCGGCTGCGCCGCACCCGGCGCCCCTCGAGGTAGCCGGCGTCCCGGTGGAACAGCCGCCGATCGTGGCCGCGGTAGCGCTTGGCGGCCATGACGACGTCCTGGTGGGGGTCGCCGGGAACCCAACGGTGCAGCAGGTGCACGTCGGCTTCCTTGCCGGTCTTGAGGACGCCGAGGTCGGCGTCCACCGCTCCCAGCGCGGTGATGACCCAGTCGGGCCGGGGTTTCGGGCCGTGCATCGACCCGTCCCACGACGACCAGCGTTCGCCTTCCGGCGGGCCGTCGGGGTTGCTGTCAACGGCGAAGCGCTCGGGCTCCCAGCCGTCCGCGAGGTGGTGTGTCACTACGGTTCTCCAGAGGTATGAGGGATTGGGTGTGGTGAGCACCCAGGACAGTCGTGGACATGTCGGCCCTCCTCGGAGTCGTGGTGTGGGGAACGCGCCGGTGGTCCGGCGCCCCAGGGAGACGCCGCCAGGATGACGCAGGCGCGGCCCCTCCGGCAACGGCTTTTCCGAGCGACGGCGTGACGGACGTATCCACGGCGCCCGGACCGCCTCCATACGGGCACAAGATCTGTCGGAATTCGCCACCCGAGGCGAGCCCGGGGTGCACCCTGGGTGTCCTGGTGTCCTTGGGGGGCTTCCACCTGCGTCGGAGGAGGCAAGAGTGGCGACGACGTCGTTCGTCGGCGGCCGGCTTCGCGTCACGCACTCCGACGCCTACCGCGCCTCGGCCTCGCGCACGCGGTCGATCGACCTGACGGCAGCGGGCGACGTCGACGCATTGCTGGTGAACACGTTGCGGCGCAACGGCTTCGATGCGGTGCACCGGGTGGTCGTCGGCCCGGACCGCAGGCGGTCGCGGGACGTCGGTGCCGCCCAGGGCACCTCGGTCTCGCTGGCGCTCGACATCGCCGCCGAGGAGGACGCGGTCGTGCTCCTCGAGCACGAGGGGTGCTACACCTGGCTGCGTCCGCGCCACGAGACCTCTCGCGACCCTCAGGTCATCGGTCGCGTCGCGGTCTTCGAGTTCGTCGTCCCCCCGGTCGGACCCGGCAGCCGGGATCTCGGGGTCGTCCCGGCCGGGGGAGCGCGCGCGACGGTCCTCTCGTATGCGTCGCCGCTGTTCGCGTCCGCTGCCATCCGGGCCCTCGAGCTCTTCGTCGACCCGGGTCTCGTCCACGTGACCGGCGTGGACCCCGCCGACTGGCCGCACGTGGGGACCCTCGCCGATGTCGGCCTCTCACCGGACCGGAACAACCGGGTGCTGCTCCTGGTGCACGGCACCTTCGACTCGACCGCGGGCGCCTTCGGCGGCCTCGCCGCCACCGAGCCGGGCCGTGACTTCCTGACCCGGGCGCTCGCCGACTACGACGCCGTCGTCGGCTTCGACCACAAGACCCTCAGCGTCGATCCCCTCGAGAACGCGCGGGAGCTCGCCGCCCTGCTCACCCCGTTCCGGGGCCGTCAGGTGACCCTCGACATCGTCAGCCACAGCCGCGGCGGCCTCACCGCTCGCAGCTTCGTCGAGTCCGTCCTGCCCGGCCTGGCGTGGCGCGGCCAGGTCGACCGGGCGGTCTTCGTCGGCGGCCACCAACGCCGGTACCCACTTCGCCGACGAGGCGAACTGGGCCGATCTCGCCGACCTCTACACCAACCTCGTCGCCGCGAACGCCCGCGCCATCGCTGCCCTTCCGGGCGGGGCGCCGGTCGCGGCGGTCGTCGTCGGGGCGGTGCGCGGGATCGGCGCGCTGGTGCGCTGGCTGGCGTCGTACGCCACGGACCCCGACAGTGTCCCGGGGATCGCCGCGATGGTGCCCGATGGTCCCTTCGTGACGGACCTCAACACCGACCAGCCAGGCCAGCCCCGTCCGGGGACGCCGTGGTTCGTCGTCTCCTCGGACTTCGAGGTGACCGTCGACGACCACCCGCCGGAGATCCCGGCCGCCGTCGTCGCGCGGCTCGTCGACGGCGTCGTCGACCGGGTCATCACCGGACCGAACGACCTCGTGGTCGACGTCGAGTCGATGAGCTCCATCGATCTGGCCCACGGCGGCGGCTACGTACGCGGCGCCCTCGCGCTGCGGCCGAACTCGACCGTCTACCACACGAACTACTTCGTCCAGGAGTCCGTCTGTCGAGGCCCTGAGGGCCTGGCTCGTCGAGCGCGCCGACCATCTCCCGGGTGAGGAGCGAGCCGCTCCGCTGCCCGACCTGGACGGCGACGGCTTCGGCGCCGGTGGTGCGGGGGGGCGGAGGACGGGCCGTCACGGGGGCCCAGGCCGATCCGCGCCAGCCGCCCAGCGTCGCGCCGCCGCCGACCGGCGCCGAGCCGCCACCGGAGCTTCGAGCCGCCGCCGACGATGGCCGAGCCGCCACCGGAGTTCGAGCCGCCGCCGACGATGGCCGAGCCGCCACCCACCGACGCGCTGCCACCGCCACCGCCACCGCCCGAGCCGGCACCCGAGCCCGTACCGCCGCCGTTGGCCGCCGCGGCGATCCAGGCGACGTTCGTCGCCGAGCTGCCCCAGAACCCGCCGGTCGGCGTCCCCACCACCCTTCGGGTCCGGGTGTCGCGGACGTCGTTGGTCGCCGCCGACGGCACCGCCTCGGCGCGTACGGTGCTGGCCGTTCGACCGGACAGCCCGGTCGACGTGCAGGTCATCCCGAGCAAGAACGTCGCGCTCGACGGCCCGGACCTCGACCGCCTGCTGCTGCCCCCGGGTGGCGGTTGGTCGGAGCTCCAGTTCGCCCTGCACGCCGTCGCGGCCGGTCCGGTACGTCTCAAGGTGCTGGCCCGGCAGGGGCGCGAGCTGCTGGGCAGCGTCACGCTGGAGGCGGAGGCCGTCGACCCCGACGCCGTGGCGGGGGGCGCCCAGGCCCTCACCCGCGCGCAGGTCGAGGTGGCCTCCGCGTCGTCGCCGGTGCTCTCGGACGTCGCGTGGCTGGAGATCGCCCAGGTCGAGGCCGACGGTCGAGACCCGGTTCCGCTACGAGCTGCGGCTGCCCGGCAGTGACGAGCGGATCACCGGGGTCTCGCCGCCGATCCGCGACGCGGACGCCTTCGTGGCCAACCTGTTCCACGAGGTCCAGCAGCTGTGGTTCGACAACTCCGACAAGCCGGCGAAGTACCTCGCCGACCTGCAGGACCTCGGGTCGTCGTTGTTCGAGCAGCTGTTCCCGCAGGACCTGCAGGCCGTGCTCTGGCGGAACCGCGACGCCCTCGACAACCTGTTCCTCATCGCCGACGAGCCGTTCATCCCGTGGGAGCTGGTGCACCTCAAGCCGCCGGTCGGCCCGCGGCAGCAGGAACCGCAGTTCCTCGGCCAGCTCGGCCTGGTGCGCTGGCAGTTCACGCCGTTCCCGCCCCAGCCACAGCTGCAGGCCCGGGCCGGCAAGGTGTTCACCGTCTGCCCCGAGTACGAGGACCCGTCGCTGGACCTCACCGAGGTCCAGGCGGAGGCGCAGTTCCTCACCACGACGTTCGGGGCGACCGCCGTCATCGCGACCGAGGCGAAGGTGCGCCAGCTGCTGCGCCGCCGCGGTGGGTTCGACCTGCTGCACTTCAGCGGTCACGGCCTGGCCGACCAGGGCAACATCGCCGAGGCCAAGATCGTCCTCGCCGGACGCACCGTGGGCGGAGCGCTGGTGTCGGACTACCTCACCTCGACCACGGTCGCCGAGAACGCCCGGTTCGGGAACGGTTCCGGCGCCGGGCCGCTCGTCGTCCTCAACGCCTGTCAGGTCGGACGGTCCGGCGAGCAGCTGAGCAGTCTCGGCGGGTTCGCCCGCGCCTTCCTCGAGGCCGGCGCGTCGGCGTTCGTCTCGTGCCTCTGGTCGGTCAACCAGACACCGGCCCGGATCTTCGTCGAGACGTTCTACCGGGAGCTCCTCGACGAGAAGACCGTCGCCGACGCCGCGCTCGCCGCGCGCGAGGCCGCCCGTGAGTCGGGCGACGCGACGTGGCTGGCCTACGTCGTCTACGCCCGCCCCGACGCCGTGCTCGTCCGCGGCTGACCCGCATACCGATCGATCCCGCACACCCACCACCACGAAAGGTCCGGATCCCATGGCTGCACAGGCTTTGTGCGTCGGTATCAACGAGTTCGTCAACCTGCCGAACGCGAACTGGCTGAACGGCTGCGTCAACGACGCCAACGACATGGCGGCACTGCTGCGGACCCGACCCGGGTTCTCGCGCCGCAACATCACCGTCCTCACCGACAAGGACGCGACCAAGGCCAACGTCATGGCCAAGCTCACCGACATCATCGGCAAGGCGAAGGCCGGCAAGCTCGACCACGTCGTGTTCTCGTTCTCCAGCCACGGGACCCAGGTGCCGGACCAGAACGGTGACGAGACCGTCGACCACGTCGACGAGGCGTTCGCCTGCTACGACATCGCGCAGAAGGGCGCCGACTGGGACCGCGACACAGTGATCGTCGACGACGAGCTGCACGACCTCCTGTCCGACCTGCCCAAGGACGTCCTCGTCGAGGTGTTCCTCGACACCTGCCACAGCGGCACCGGTCTCAAGGACCTGCTCCCCGGGCAGAAGGCGCGGTTCCTTCCGCCGCCGACCCGGCGCGGGTTCCAGCGGCTCGCAGCGAAGTCCGACCCCAAGGGCTACCAGGAGCTGGTGAAGTCGACGCCGGCGGCCAGCCGCGCGGTGCTGTTCGCCGGCTGCAAGGCGGACCAGACCTCGGCGGACGCGCTACTTCGACGGGCGCTACAGCGGGGCGTTCACCTACTACTTCCTCAAGGCGCTCGCCGCCGACGCCGCCGCCAGCCGGACGACCCTGCTGACGACGGTCAGCCAGAGCCTGCGGGCCGGCGACTTCACGCAGCGGGCGCAGCTCGAGGCGTCGCCCAAGGCCAAGAAGGCCGCCTTCGGCCTGTCGGTGTAGGGGTCGTCATGGCCGACTTCTGCCCGGGCTACCCGGCACCGTTCGACGCGCTCGTCGCCGACTTCCCCGGCGAGGACATCTATCCGAGCGCCGACTTCCGGGTCGAGTGGGGCCCGGTCTTCCACCGCGGCCGGCTCGACGGCTCCGCGAAGGTGGTGGTGCTCGGGCAGGACCCCGCCACGCACGAGGCCATCAGCCGGCGCATCCTCGTCGGCGAGGCCGGTCAGCGGGTGCAGGGTCTGTTGGCCAAGCTGGGCGTCTCCCGCTCCTACGTCATGGTCAACACGTTCCTCTACAGCGTCTACGGCCAGGGCGGCGGCAGCCGGCACGACGACGACGAGAAGATCGCGAAGTACCGGAACGCCTGGCTGGACGCCCTCCTGGTCGGCACCGACGTCACCACGGTCATCTCGCTGGGCCAGCTGGCCGACACCGCGTACCAGGCCTGGGCGAAGGGCCAGCCCGCGGCGGCGGCGCGGCTGCACCACGCGCCGCTGCGGCACCCGACCTACCCGGAGAGCGGGTCCCGGGCGGGGAACAAGACGCTCGCCGAGACCACGGCGATCCTGCTCGCCGACTGGAACGACCACCTGGCGGAGCTGCGCGCGCACGTGGTGCCGGACGGTCCCGTCCCGGACACGACCTACGGGACCGGCTGGCAGGAGGGCGACCTGGTGCGCATACCGGAGGCCGACCTGCCGCCCGGCTCGCCGGACTGGTGGTTCGACCTGGCCGCCTGGGCCACGCGCACCGGTCCGGACCCGCAGACCAAGCGCGCGACCATCACCGTCGTCGTGCCGCGGCGGGCGCGGATCTGGCCGGTGCTACCGCCTCCCACACCACGTCCGGAGGGCTGACCCGTGCCCACCGGACCGTTCGACCGCGCATACCGACAGGGCGTCCCGACGAAGGTCGGACCGCCGCCGAGCCGTCCGCGGGCGCTGCCGCCGGCGCCGTTCGCGTTGCACGGGGCCGTGATCACGCCGGACGAGGCGTGGACCAGCGGCTACGTGACGGTCGCCGCCGGGTCGATCGCGGCGGTGTCGAAGCGCAAGCCGACCGACGCCGAGGTGGTCGAGACCGACGGCGTGATCCTGCCCGGGCTCATCGACCTGCACGGCCACCCGGACTTCAACGTGTTCGCCGCGTGGGAGCCGCCCAAGCTCTACGCGAACCGGTACCGGTGGCGGGCCAGCGCGCCGTACCAGGCGCTGGTGCGTGACCCGCAGAACACCATCCTCAGCACGCTGCCGCCGCAGACGCAGAGCCGGTATGCGGAGATCCGCGCGCTCGCGGGCGGGGTCACGGCGATCCAGGGTTCGTCGGCGGCGAGCACGTCGACCAAGGCGGAACCGTTGGTGCGCAACGTGGATCTCTGGATCTTCGGCGACCACAAGGCGCGCGCGATGATCGACCTGCCGTCGAGCTCGTCGCGGGACGTGCCGCGGCTGAAGAAGATCGTCGCGGACATCGGGTTGGGTGACGTCAACGCCTTCTACCTGCACCTGTGCGAGGGCCTGCGCGGCGACGAGCGCAGCGCGAAGGAGTTCCAGGCGTTCCTCGACTCGGGGCGCGGCGACCCCGGCTACCAACGTGATCCACGGTTCGGCGCTGTCGACGGCCGACCTGCAGACGTTGGCCGACGCCGGCTGCCGGCTGGTGTGGTCGCCGCAGTCCAACCTGCGGCTCTACGGCGCGACGACGCTGGCGGGAGCGGCACGGGCGTCGGGTATGCCGGTGGCCCTCGGCGCGGACTGGCTGCCGTCGGGGTCGACGAGCCTGCTGGGGGAGATGAAGGTGGCGCGGCGGCAGCTGGCGCTCGAAGGCTTCCCCATCAGCGCCGCCGACCTGGTGGCCATGGTGACGTCGGTCGCCGCCCGGGTGGCGGGGCTGTCGGAGCACCTGGGAGCGGTGGCGGTCGGGCGTCCGGCGGACCTGCTGGTCCTCGAGCGGCACCACTCCGACCCCTACGAGAGCGTGTGCCTCGCGGACCCGTCGTGGGTGGAGCTGGTCTCGATCGGCGGGGACGTCACGTACGCGCGGGAGGACTGGTTCGGGCGGCTGTCCGGCAACGCGACGTCCCCGACCATCGAGTCGCTCGTGGCGTGGGGGAAGCCGATGCGCCTCGACAACGGGTTCCAGTCGTCGGCGACGTCACCGACACCGTCGCTGTCGGCGATCCGGGGACTGTTGACGGCGGCATACCCGGCGGTGGGGCCCATCTACGCCTGACCGGCGCGTTGGTTCGTGCGGCGGAGGTACGGAATTCGGGGCGGTTCAGAGCACGAACCGGGGGAACGCCGCGCGGGGATGACCACGTCCCGGGCGCCCCCTCGGGGCCTGCGATAATCACCCGCATGAGCACGCAGCCTCGGGGCCTGAGCCAGGTCCGCGCCCGACTGACTCTCGAGTACCCGATGTCGTTGGGGACCTTCGACAAGTACGAAGAGGCCCAGAAGCTGGTCGACACCTTGTCCGACAAGGAGTTCCCGGTCCAGAACTGCCTCATCGTCGGCACCGACCTCAAGCAGCTCGAGCGGATCACCGGCCGCCTCACGTGGGGACGGGTGCTGCTCGGCGGCGCGCTCTCCGGCGTCTGGCTGGGTCTGTTCGTCGGCCTGATCTTCTCGCTGTTCGCCCCACAGGGCGGCAGCGTCCTCCAGATCGTGCTCTCCACGGTGCTGTTCGGCGCCCTGTTCGGCCTCGCGTGGGCCGCGGGCACGTATGCGCTCACCGGCGGCCAGCGCGACTTCAGCTCGGTCAGCCTCATCGTCCCGAGCAAGTACGAGGTGCTCGTCGAGCACAAGTTCGCCCAGCAGGCGCGCGACATCCTCGGCGGTCCCGGCCTGGGCGGCGCGAGCTACGGCTACGCGCCGACCGGAGGGTATGCGGCCGACGGCCGGACCGACGGCCCGCCGCCGCCCACCAACCAGCTCTGACCGGCCCCTTTCCCGCTTCCAACCCGGAGAAGTACCAAGTCTGAGCGGCCGAACGCCCCGAAAACTTGGTACTTCCTCGGGTCGGAAGCGGGTCAGCGGGCGGAGGTGACCCGGCTGATCCAGGCCTCGACGTCGTCGGCGGTCCGGGGCATGGCCGCCGAGAGGTTCTCGTAGCCGTCCTCGGTCACGACGATGTCGTCCTCGATGCGCACGCCGATGCCGCGGAACTCCTCCGGCACCAGCTCGTCGTCGGCCTTGAAGTACAGGCCCGGCTCGACGGTGAAGACCATGCCCGGCCGGAGCTCGGCGTCCTTGTAGTCGGCGCGCGTCGCCTGCGCGCAGTCGTGGACGTCGATGCCGAGGTGGTGGCTGGTGCCGTGGACCATCCACCGGCGGTGGTACTGGCCGTGCTCCTTGTCGAGGGTGTCCTCGACGCTGACGCCCTCGGGGAGCAGCCCCCACTCGTGGAGGTACTCGGCGATGACCCGGATCGCGGTGTCGTGGATGTCGCTGAACTTCACGCCCGGCTTGATGGCCTCCATGGCCGCCTGCTGCGCCGCATACACCGCGTCGTAGATCCTGCGCTGGGTCTCGGTGAACGTCCCGTCGACCGGCAGCGTGCGGGTGATGTCGGCGGTGTAGAGCGAGTCGACCTCGACCCCGGCGTCGAGGAGCAGCAGCTCGCCGTCCTCGACGTCGCCGGTGTTCCTGGTCCAGTGCAGCGTCGTCGCGTGGTCACCGACGGCGCAGATCGAGTCGTACCCGACGCCGTTGCCCTCGTGCCGGGCGTGGAGGCCGAAGACGCCCTCGACCCACCGCTCGCCACGGCCCTTGGCCACCGCCTCCTGCAGCTGGGCGATGACCGCCTCGAACCCCTCCTGCGTGGCGGCGATGGCGAGCCGCATCTGCGCGATCTCCCACTCGTCCTTGACCAGCCGCAGGGTCGAGAGGAACCGCGACAGCTCGTCGTCGGCCTCGACCTGGGCCTGGAGCTCGTCCGCGGAGGCGGTCTCCTCGGAGGCGCTGGCGCGGGCCTGCTCGACCTGCTCCGCCACGTCGCGGTCGGCCTCGCGCACGACCCGGATGCCTACCTGGCCGGCGTCCTTGGCGACCGCGTCGGCGAACTCGTCGATGTTGCGCGCCGTCAGCCCGAACTCCGCCTCGATGTCCTCGAGCGTCGGCCGGCCGCCGACCCAGAACTCGCCGTAGCGGGTGTCGCCGAAGAACTCGTCGGAGTCGCGGCCGCCCCACGGCTTGAAGTAGAGGACCGCGTCGTGGCCGCCGTCGGGCAGCGGCTCGAGCACCAGCACCGCGTCCGGCTCCTGGTCGCCGCCGAACCGGTGAGGTGGGCGAACGCCGAATGGGGGCGGAACGCGTAGTCGGTGTCGTTGCTGCGGACCTTGAGCCCCCCGGCCGGGATGACCAGCCGCTCGCCCGGGAACGCGGCGCTGACCGCGTCCCGGCGGGCCGCGGCGTAGGCGGCGACCTCGGCGCGCTCCGGACGGGTCGCCGTCCGCGGCGCCCAGCCGGACTTCACGAACGCCCGGAACTCGTCGGTCGTGGGGTTGCTGCGGTTCTCGCTCTTCTTCTGCTCCTCGCTCACCTCGTCATCGTCGCACTCATGGCCCCGCGGTGATCACCACGGCCTGCCGAACCGTCCGTGCTCCCGCGCCCGGACCGGCGAGGACGGTCACCCGGCCGGAGGCCAGGTCGTACGCGACGAACCGGTCGCCGTCGGCGGCGCACCGGGTGCCACCGAGGTAGAGCGTGCCCCCGACCGCGGCGTTGGCCACCAGGCCGGCCGCGGCGGTCGGCAGGGTCAGCGGCACGACGCGGCCGTCCGCCGGCAGCGTCGCGAGCGCGCCGGAGCAGAGGTTGTCCAGCTGCACGACCGGGGCGCCGGTCGTCGGCCACACCATCGCCGCGCGGGACGGGGTGCCACCCGCGGGCGTGATCAGCAGCGGCCGGCCGACGAGGTTGTCGTAGCTGTTCACCTGGACCGTCGACCCGCAGCCGACGACCGCCTCGCCGCGCGTCCAGCGCCCCAGCGGTTCGCACGACGGGGGCTGGGTGAACGGTCCGGGCCCGGCCACCGCGTCGGTGGCGAGGTCGAGCAGCAGCAGCGGACCGTCGCGCGAGGAGAGCAGGGCGTTCTTCCCGTCCGCGCTCACGAGGACCCCGGGGTGCCGTGGGCCGCCGGAGGTGCTGGCCAGCGACGTGTCGTACTCCGTGCGCAGCGTGCCCTCCGCCGTCCACCGCTCGAGGCCCACCGACGACCCGGAGTCGGTCCAGAGGACCAGGTAGCCGTAGCTGGGGTCCGGCCCGGCGTACCGCAGCGACTTCCAGCCGTAGGGAGTGGGCAGCACCCGGGCGGTCCCCGCCTGGAGGTCCCACTCCTGCGCGGTCGACCCGACCCCGACGAGGAGCTGCCGGCCGTCGGCGCTGGCGTCCTGGATGACGATGCCGTCGGGGGCGCTGCCCAGCGGGTAGCGGGTCCCCGTCGGGCTGACCAGGAGGAGCGTCGTGGTGACGGCCGTCGGGGGGCTGGCCGTCGCGAGGTACGCCCAGCCGGCCCCGACCTGGTCCCACGGGATCGTGGCGCGCGGACGCTCCCCGGGAGCGAGCGCCGAGGACGTCAACGCGGTCGGGGCCGCCGAGGTCGTCGGCGCCGGCGAGGGCGGGGGAGTGGGGGTGGGAGTGGGTCCGCTGTAGCGCTGCACGCCCAGCGCTGCCGCCACGCCGAGGGCGACCAGGACGAGCGCACCGACGGCCACCAGCCACCAGCGGCGGTGTCGCGCGGCCCGGTGGGCGTCCGCGACGACCACCTCGCCGAACCGGCGTCGCAGGTCGTCGGTGCCGATGGCGTCGGCGCGGCGCTCCAGGGCCTCGGCCAGCCGCTCGGTCGTGACCGTCCCGTCGGCCGGTTCGTCGGGGCGGCGCAGGCTCGTCCGCGCCGTCTCGGCGGCCGGCGGCCACCGCGCGCTCGCCGGTCCTCAGCGTCGCCGCGATCTGGGCCCGGCCGAGCCGCCCCCACGTCTCGAGGACGACGACCTCCCGCTGACGCAGCGGCAGCTCGAGCACGTCCTGGGCGGAGTCGCGTACCCCCGGCACCGGGCGCCGCTGAGGACGCCGGCCACGCTCGACGGCGCGGCACTCGAGGACCACCAGGGAGCGCAGGTCCGCGACGACCGCACCGGGGTCGCGGCGCCGGTCGTGGCGACGCAGCAGGGTGGCGAAGGCGCGCTGCACCACCGTCTCGGCGAGGGCTCGGTCGCCGAGGAGCAGGAAGGCGAGGCGGACCATCGAGAGCCGCTGCGCCGCATACAGGCCGTCGAGGTCGGTGGTCGCGGCGGAGCGAGCTCCCACGGCCGACCTCCCGCCACGTGGCGCGACCGGGTCGCGCGTCCAGGTGTTCATGGTCGCATTCGGACCTGGTCAGCGCCTCGGATCGACGACCGCGTGGGGGAACGTGCCCGGGGGGCGGCCGGGGCGGTCCTCGCATACCGTCGACGTATGTCGATCAGCAAGGGCAGCAAGGTGTCGTGGAACACCTCCCAGGGCCGCACCCACGGCAAGGCGGTGGAGAAGCGCACGAAGGAGTTCACCTTCGAGGGCCAGAAGTTCAAGGCCAGTGACGACGAGCCGTACTGGATCGTGCAGTCGGACAAGACCGGCGCCAAGGCCGCGCACAAGGAATCGACGCTGACCGACGGCTGAGCGTCGCCGTACAGTGGGGAGATGGCAATGGGGGATGTGGACGCAACGGGGGGCTCATGGACGTCGCCGACCAAGGACGCCGTGGCCCGGCCTGAGCGGCCGGAGCTGTCGGACCAGACGCCGCCGCCGGTGAGCGGCAAGGCCGCGGTGCCGGACGGGCTCCGGCGGACGCAGGCGATCCTCTACACCGGGGTGACGCTGGTGTTCTTCGGCATGGTGGTCATGATTCATGACCAGATCGAGCCTGGTGTCCAGCCTCGTCGACGAGCTGAAGATTGCAGGACCCGACGTTCGACACCAAGAAGCTGGAACAGGTCGCGCCGCTGATCATCTACGCCGCCATCGCGGCGCTCCTGATCGTGGCGGTCCCCGAGTGGCTCGTGGCGATGAGGATCATCCGGCGGCGGCGCTGGCCACGAATCCTGTTGGTACCGCTGGCGATCGCCCACCTGCTCGTCGTGGCCGTATGCGCGGTGCTGATTCCGACGACCGGCTGGCAGGGCGTGCTGCTGCTGGCGGCGCTGGTCGTCAGCGGGCTGCTGGCACTGGCCGCGTCCGTACGCACGTTCACGCGGTCGGTGTCGGCGTGGCTGACGACGCCCGACGAGGACGGTCAGGCGGCGGGCTGACCCGAGTCGTCGAGCTCGGCCACGACGCCCTCCACGCTGCGGATGACCACGCGGCACAGGTTGCGGACGTCCTCCCCGTGGGCGGGGTCGCTCTGGAGCGCCCGCCACTCATCGATGGTCCGGACCGCTTCGGCGCGCAGGGTGTCCTGGTCGACCGGCCCCACGTGCCGCAGTCGCTGGGCCGCCGTGGTGCCCGCGCCGCCGAGGAGGGCCTCGGCCTGCGCCAGCCGGTCCTCCGGCAGGCCCGACGGCGGCGTCGTGTGGAGCGTCGTGATGAGGCTCAGCTCCTCGACGTCATGACGGCCGCGGAGGGCGACGTCGACCCGGTCGGCCAGCTCCTCGGCCCCCGGCCGGTCGGCGACCCCTTCCCGGCGCAGCTCCCGCTGCAGCACGAGCAGGGCGGAGCGGGCCTTCAGGGCGTCCGCGCGGGCGGAGAACTGGGTCGTGAGGATGCGGGTCACCTCGTCCAGACCACTGCGTCGGACGAGCTCGTCGGCG
Organism: uncultured Actinomycetota bacterium; assembly: GCA_963770005.1. GTDB lineage: Bacteria > Actinomycetota > Actinomycetes > Actinomycetales > Dermatophilaceae > Lapillicoccus. Next base: position 118,278 of record CAVYNX010000011.1, read on the forward strand.
AGCATCGAGGCGCTGAGGAACCCGTCGCGGACCAGCACCGCGGCGAGCCGGACCCCGAAGACGCCGAACCGCTGGATGAGGGCGGACCGCACCTCCGGGGTCGCGGCCGGGGCATCGGGCAGTGGGGTGCTGACGAAACGGTCCGCCGACAGCAGCAGCCGCTCGCGGTCCTCGCGGCTCAGGGTCGACAGGTCGCGCAGCGCCTCGAACTCGACCTGCCGCAGGGTGCGGCCGCTCTCCGCGAGCAGCCCGGCGACCGGGACGACGTCGAGGCACAGGGCGCGGACCGCGGGGTCGGTGCGGTAGCGCTGAGCGACCCGGCTGGCCGAGACGAGGGCGTCGATGCGGCCCGAGCCGATCTCGTCCGCCCGCGAGAGCACCACGAGCGTCATCGCCGACAGGCTGGAGACCGACTGCTGGTCGCGGAAGGCCTCGAGGAACTGGGTGTCGGACTCGTGCAGGTGGCGCATGAGGTAGACGACGGCGTCGACGAGCGAGACCGAGTCGTCGGGGGTGAGGGCGGCGGCCGACTGGCTGCTCAGCTCCTCGGACAGCGAGGCCAGGCCCGGCGTGTCGACGAGCGTGAGGTTGCGCAGCGTGGGCGCCGGCCAGCGGACGTCGATGCGGTCGATCTCCTCGATCGGTAGGCCACCGGTCGTGAGCAGCAGCCGCCCGTCGATGCGCCGGACCGGCTGTGGCTCCGGCCGTCCGGTGCGGGGGACGACGGTGACCCGCGGGACGGTGCCGTGGCGGTACCAGGTGACGACGCGCGTGCACTCGCCGGTGTCGGTCGGGGCGACCCGCTCGCCGAGGAAGGCGTTGAGCAGCGTGGACTTGCCGGCCTTGACCTTGCCGGCGACGGCCACCCGCAGCGGCTCGTCCAGGCGCGCCTGAGCGGCCGCCAACCGGGCGGTCGCCTCGGGGTCGCTGTCGACGAGCCGCCGCGCCTCCTCCAGCAAGGACGGTGCGGCCTCGCGACGGTCGCGGGCGGTCATGCGGGCGGTCATGCGGTCGGTCGCACCGGTACGCGGCCGCCCTCGGCGCGGCGGGCCGGCCCACCGTTGCCGGTGCCGTTGCCGGCCCCGTTGCCCGCCCCGTTGCCCGCTCCGGGGCCGTTCGCCGGCCTGCGGTCCGGCTTCTGCGGGAGACGCTGCGGTGGTGGGGGACCCACTGTGAGCTTGGCGGCGGTGGCGGCGAGGTCGTCCAGCTGGCTCAGCGACTTGGTGACCTCGCTCAGTCGGGTCGTGCGCTCGGTGGTGCTGCTCTGTGCGGCCTTCTGGGCGCTCGCCACCGACTCCGCGAGGGACCTCGACAGCTCCTCGGCGACGTCGTTGTAGTGGTCGCGGACCGCGCGCTGGACCACACGCAGGCGGTCCCTCAGCTGCTTGGAGACGTAGAAGATGACGTCGTCGGAGTAGCGGCGGATGAGGACCTTCGCCTCGCCGCGCCGCCGCTTGAGCCGTTGGTCGGCGTCGTCGCGGTAGGCCTTGGTGCCGAGGACGATGCCGGCCCCGAGCGAGATGGGGTTGACCAGGGGGATGCCGACCAGACCGGTGAGCAGGCCGAACATGAGGATGCCGCCGTAGGACCCGCGCAGGCCCACGAGCATCTTCTGCAGCGGCTTGAGCTGGGTGGTGTCCAGCGTGCCCAGCTCGTTGACCGGGTCGACGACCCCGGTGGTGTCGTCGAGGTGGAACTCCCGGGAGAGGATCTTGCTGTCCTCGTGGAAGTGCTTGCCGACCTCTTCGACCAGCCAGCCGGCGTTGCGCTCGGCCCAGAGGAAGGTGTCGGCGATGGCCGAGGAGATGCGCTGCTCGTACCACAGCGTGAACTCGTCCCAGGACTCGCCGGGGTCGCTCTTGTCGATGGACGCCTCCGCCTCGCGGACGATGACGCGGATCCGGTCGCGCAGGTCGTGGTCGAGGTCCTGGTTGAGGTCGGTCACCCCGTCGGAGAGCGTGGACTGCCACCGTGAGGAGCGCCGCTTCATCGCCTCGGCCCGGGCGCGGGCCGCGTTGAGGGCGGCCACCATCTCCGGGATGGTGGACGGGTCGGAGAGGGCGTTGCGCTCGGTGATGAGGGACATCTTGAGGTTGTCGACCACGCCGGTCACGTCGTGCCGGGTGGACCTCGCGAGCAGCTGCTCCCGGCGGCCGAGGACCTCGCTGTGCAGGTAGCGCACGAGCTCGGGGAAGCCGGACTCCTCGTTGAGGCTCGCGTCGGATCGCGTGGCCGCCGCCAGCCGCAGCTGCGACGACACGGGAAGCATCTGGAGGGACAGGCCGAGCCGCTCGAGGTGGCCGCGGTCCAGGTCACGTACCCGCCGCCAGTCGGGGAACAGGTCGGTCTTCGAGAGCACGACCACGACGGTCGGGCACGCGTCCAGCGCCTGGCGCAGGAAGGTGACCTCCGGAGCGGTGAACTCGCTCGAGGCGTCGGACACGAGGATCACGGCGTCGGCCGTGGGCAGGGCCGCCAGGGTGCTGGCGGAGTGGCTGGAGCCGAGGCCACCCACGCCCGGGGTGTCGACGAGGACGAGCCCGGACTGGAGGATGGTCCGCGGCAGCCAGGCCTTGGCGCCGACCACGGTGCGGCCGTCGGACCGCTCGGTCGCCCCGGCGATGCTGCCGGTCACCGCCTCGATGCCGACGCGCATCTCCTCGATCTCGGAGGGGCTGCCGGCACCGGTGGTGCCGCGCCGCGCCAGGAGGAGCGACGCCTGCGGCTGGGCGCCGTAACGCACCTCCATCGGCACCGCCGTCGCGACGTCGTCGTCCACGGGGCATACCGGGGCGTTGACCAGGGCGTTGATGAGCTGGCTCTTGCCCTGCTTGAACTCGCCGACGACGAGCACGCGCACCGAGGGGTCGGCGAGCCGGCGCGTGGTGTGCTCGAGCCGCGACACGAGGTCCTGCCGGCCCTGTGCCTGGGCCAGCGCTCGCGTTCGCTGGACGACGTCCGGTATGGCCACGGTCATAGAGCCCCTCCTTGGGTGGTGCTGCCCCAGCAGCACCCGAGGTCGATGGTAGGCGTTCGGTCGCTGCCGTGCTCACCGGATGCCGGTCATCCGGTCGACGCAGGTCACGGATACCTGGACCTCAGCACGCAGCGAACTGGCCCGGCGGGTCTCCCCGCCGGGCCAGCCCGGTCATTCAGCCAACTGGTGACGCAGAGGTCAGACCGCGTCGACGTCGACGTCGACCTCGTTGTCGACGACGGAGGCCACGTTGCCGGAGTCCTCGTTGTCGCTGAAGTTGTCGCTGAAGTTGTCGCTGAAGTTGTCGTCGTTGTCGACGACCGAGTCGGCGTTGCCGGAGTTCTCGTTGTCGGAGAAGTTGCCGTTCCCGGAGTCGATGGCGTTGCGTTGCCCGAGTCCACCGCGACGTTGTTGTCGTTGAGGGAGTCGACGACGTTGCCGTTGCCCGAGTCGATGGCGTTGCCGTTGCCGAGTCCACCGCGACGTTGTTGTCGTTGAGGGAGTCCACGACGTTGCCGTTGCCCGAGTCGTTCACCGAGTTGTCGGAGTTATCGGAGTTGTCCGAGTTATCGGAGTTGTCCGAGTTATCGGAGTTGTCGTTGCCCGAGTCGACGATGTTGCCGGAGTCGTTGACCGAGTTGTCGTTGCCCGAGTCCTCGATGTCGACGTCCACGTCGGTGTTGCCCGAGTCGATGATGTTGCCGTTGCCCGAGTCGTTCGTCGAGTTGTCGGTCGAGTTGTCGTTGCCCGAGTCGTTCGTCGAGTTATCCGAGTTGTCGGTGTTGTCGTTGCCCGAGTCGACGATGTTGCCGGAGTCGTTGATCGAGTTATCCGAGTTGTCGGAGTTATCGGAGTTATCCGAGTTGTCCGAGTAGTCGTTGCCCTGGTTCGAGTTGTCGTTGAACGAGTCCTCGATGTCAACGTCGATGTCGGTGTTGGTGGAGTTGTCGTTGCCCGAGTCGTTGATCGAGTTGTCCGAGTTGTCGGAGTTGTCGGAGTAGTCGTTGCCTGGTCAGTTGTCCGAGTTATCGAGTTGTCCGAGTTGTCGTTAGCGAACCGTTGAACGAGTCGCTGATCGAGGTGTTCACCGAGTTGTCGGAGTTGTCCGAGTTGTCGGAGTTGTCGTTGAACGAGTCCTCGATGTTCACCGAGTGGTCGTCCTCGTTGAAGGAGTCCACGGCCACGGACCCGCCGGCAGCGATCGCGCCGTCGCCCGAGGCGATGATCGCGTCGTTGTCGAAGATCTGGGTGACGTCGCCGTCGGCCCAGATGTTCTGGTTGACCGACTGGTCGGTCACGGTGTCGCGGTCGTCGATCTCCGACGAGTAGGTGTAGTTGTTGACGATCGAGGTCAGCTGCGCGACCGCGTGCGAGTGGTCGTCGCCGTGGGCCGGGGGAGCCGGGTGCCCGCCGCCGCCGTGACCGCCGCCACCGCTGTGACCGCCACCACCGGAGTGGCCGCCGCCGCCGTGACCGCCGCCGCCCTCGTGACCGCCACCGCCGCCGCCGTGGGCGCCGCCGCCGCTGTAGGACCAGCCCGAGTCGCCACCGGACGAGGAGTTACCGCCGGTGTTGTACTCGCGCTCCATGCTGACGGGCGCGTAGTCGAGCAGGACGGGACGCATCACGTCGAGGTCGGCGCAGCTGAGGTTGCTGTGGCCGGCGCCGGACAGCGACGCCTCCGGGTCCGCGTTGAAGTCAGCGGCGGCCTGGGGGTCGCGAAGAAGATTGAGAATGAAGTCCAGAAGACTCTGGGTGACAGCCATGCTGTGTGGTCCTTCCCCTGAGGGTTGAGCCGGGAACCGTTCCCTGCCTGGTAGGACCGTAGGAAACGGGGGAATGCCGGCACATCGGGGCAGGAACCCCCGCTTCGGGACCGCCCATGGGGGGCCGCGCAGCCGCTACCCTCAGGGCGGGACTAGGGGATGACTAGGGGGATCGGTCCAGGGCCCCCCTGGCCCATACGGCTGATGCGCAGGAGGATGCCCGATTGTCTATGGTTAGTCCCGCACTGCGGTTGACGGGGGATGCATGCGCAATGGGGCTGTTGCAAACGTGGATGAGCAGGTCGAACTGATGTTGGTGAAGCGCACAGCGCTGCCGTCCGCAGGGGGACGGCAGGTCATGAGTCGAGGGTCCGTCGTGGACGCCGCGCCGGTCGCGAGCGCGGTGACGACCGAGGTCGTCATCGAGCTGGGCGAGACGAACCTGTGGGTGTCGACCGAGCGAGGCGGAACGATCCGTCGCCCGTCCCTCTCGACGCCACGCTGCCCGGTCAGTTCCCGGCGACGGTCCGGGTGACCGAGGGTGGCGACTGGGTCTGGGGCTCGCGGCGCGACCGATGCCGGCGACGTCGTGCTCTCCCATCTGTTGTCACGGGTGGACGACCCGGTGCCGTTGGTGGTCCAGGGTCGGTCGGTCCTCGGTGCCGAGGCCGTCGCGCGCCAGGTGGCCGCGCTCTGGCAGCGCATCGCGCCGTCGGGCCCGAGCCGCCTGACGCTCGTGCATCCGGTCGACCTGTCCCGGCGTGGCCGGGCCACGGTCGAGCGCCACCTGGTCGAGCTGCTCCCGGCAGCCACGTCGGTCCGGTGGGTGTCCCGGGCCGCGGCCGCGGTGGCCGCGGTGGCGGAGTGCGCCGACCTCGACCCGGACGACCGGGTCGCGATCCTGCACGTCGGCGGTTCGAGCGTGGAGGCCGTCGTCGGGACCACCGCGACACTGAGCTCCGGTGCGGTCCACGCCGTCCGCGTCGACCGCGGTGGCGCCGGTCATGCCGTCGACGACAGCCTGCTCGTCGCCCTGCGCAACGGGCGCGACCTCGGCCGGGTGGGCGAGCCGTCCCCACGGATCTGGCCCGCCTGCGGCGCGAGTGCGAACGCACCAAGATCGCCCTGTCGACGGAGACTGCCGTCGACCTCGACGTCGACGGTATGCCCGTGCGTCTGGTTCGCGCCGACGTCGAGGAGCTGAGCGGCCGGCTCCTGACCCGCCAGCTCGACACGTTGGAAACCGTTCGCGTGCAGTCCGATCGGGACGGTTCGCCGCTGCGGCTGATCCTCCTCGTCGGGGGCGCCGCGTCGTCCCCCGCGCTCGTCGAGGCCGCCAGCGCCCGGTTCGAGCTGCCCGTCATCGCCGTCCCTCGACTCGGTGAGGCCCTGACCGAGCAGCTCGCGAGCGGCGCCGAGATCGCGGCGCCGGTCCCGGCCGTCGCCGCACCGGCCACCGCCGTCCTGCCGCCAGTCAGCGCGACGGTCATCGCGACGATCAACCCGACGGTCACCTCGAAGGACAACCCGAAGGACAACCCGAAGGACAACCCGAAGGTCGGCGCGAAGGTCGGCGCGAAGGTCAAGGCGAAGGTCCGGACACCCGCGTCGCCCGTCCCGGCGCGGGCCGCACGCCACCGGGAGACGACCGAGAGCCGCTCCCGTCGCCGGTGGCACTCGCCGGTGCCGCCGGCCGCCACGCCGGTCGCGGCGCTCGCGTCGGGCCGTGCGGCCGCGGCGGAGGCCCCGACGTCCGGCGGCAGCACCGCGTGGACGACCGATGACGACGCCCTGGCGCGGTTCCGCAGCACACCGGTCCCCGCCGCTGCGGGCTCGGTGGCCGAGGACGTTGCCGCCGCGCCGCCGCTCACGCGGGGCGCCCTGTTGCGCTCCGGCTCGACTCGGGGCTCGCGCCCGGTCACCCGGCTCGCGCGCGTCGCGCTGCCCCGGCCCGCCTATCTGGTGGCCGCCGCCGGACTGCTCGTCGCCGTCGCGGCGGTGCCGGTGGTGGGCGGAGCGCTCGGCGCCGGTGACGCGGGGACCGGCACCGCGTCGACCGGACTCGACAGCGCCGCGCGAAGCGGAGCCGTCAGCGGCCTCCTCGGCAGCTTCGGGCTCGGCTTCTCTCCCAGCGGCACCCCGTCCGTCGTCGACCTGCTGGGCAACCCGACCGGCACGCTCGGACCCAACCAGCTGCTGTCGATGGTGAAGGCTGCCGCTTCCGACCCCGCGCCGTCAACGAGCACGTCCACGGCCAGCGGGCTCCCGGCCGCGGTCTCGACGGCGACCAGCTCCGCACCGGCGGGCGCGGCGCCGGCAGCCAACCCCGGCACGGCCCCCGCCGCGAACCCCGGCACCACGCCCGCGGCCAACCCCGGCACGACCCCGGCCGCACCGGGCACGACGCCTCCCGCCGACCCCGGCACGACGCCTCCGGCCGACCCCGGCACGACCCCGCCCGCGGACCCGGTGACGACCCCTCCGGTCGTGAACCCGCCGGTCGACCCGCCGCCCGTCGACCCGCCGCCGGTCACCAACGACCCGCCCGCCGACCCGCCGGCCGACCCGCCCGCCGACCCGCCGGCCGACGTCAACCCGGCGGGGGACGAGGTGGCTCCCACCGAGACGGCGACCGCGGACCCGACCGGTGATGGCGACGCGAACGTCCTGGCCGACGCCTCCGACGTCAGTGACGGTGCCGACGGCACGTCGACCCCCTAGGTGAGCTGGTGACCCCACTCGTCAGCGCACCGGACGCGGAGGTCGTCACCGAGGCCGCGGTGGCGGCGCTGCGGATGCTGGCGGAGAGCCGCGGACATCTGGTCATCGTGGCGCCGCCGGGCTTCGGCAAGTCGAGCACGCTGCGCCACCTGGAACGCAGCAGCCGCACCCTCGGGCTGCGGACCGCGCGCTACCCCGTTCCGGCCGAGGCCGACCCGCCGGACATCGTCATCGTCGACGACGCCCACCTGCTCCCCGCGGGCGACCTCGCCGTGCTGGGCAACGGCCTCGCGTCGTCCTCGCGCATCATCGCCGCAGTCGAGCCGGTCCCGGCGGACGGCTCCTCCGGCGAGGTCCTCGACCGGCTGATGGCGGCTGGCACCGTCATCTCCCTGGAGCCGTGGACCACCGACGAGGTGGCCAGCCTGCTCGACCAGCTCGGGGGGGCCGACCCGCCCGGGCGGCCCGCGCCCTGGTCGCGGCCACCGGTGGGCTGCCCTGGCTGGTCACCGAGCTGGTCGTCGACGGCCGCCCGGTCCCTGCTCAACCGGTGCCCGGACAGCCGACCCGCGCCGAACGCCAGGTGCTCCGGGTCCTGGCCCGCTTGCCCCGACCGGTGCACGAGGTGGTTCTCGCCCTGTGTGCCGGCTACGCCGTGGACCACGGGCCGGTCCCACCACCGCTCGCGTCGCTGCCACCGGCCCAGCAGCGCGTCCTGCTCGACCGGGTCATCGACGCCGGCATCCTCGGCCGCGACGGGCACGTCCCTCCGTTGGTGCGTCGCGCCGTCCTGCACCACGCCCCTCGCCACCGCCTGCGCCCCTACCTCGTCACCGTGGTCGACGACCTCGCCGGTGCCGGCGTCGACCTCCAGCCGATCGCCGCCGACCTGGTCGGCGCGGGAGTCCGGGACCCGCGCCTCGTCACCGCGCTCATCGGTCGCGCTGACGCCCTGCTCGCCGAGGACCCGGCCACCAGCGCCGGCCTGTATGCGGTGGCCGTCGAGGCCGGGGGCGAGACGACGTCGCTCGCCGTGTCGATCGCTGAGGCGCGGGTGCTGAGCGGCGACCTGGAGGGTGCCCGGGCGGCGTTGGCCGAGCCTCACCGCGCGCCACGAGATCCCGAACGCCGCCGGCGTTCGCGTCGCCGCCACCGTCGCGGTCCGCAGCGGCCAGGTCGACCAGGGTGCTGCCTTGTGCCGGTGGGCGGCCGAGGGCCGACCGGCTGGGTGACGACGCCGACGCCGCGGGCGTCGCCGCATACGTCCTCTACGGCACCGGTGACGTGGCCTTGGCCGACGGACTCCTCGACACCGCCGCGGCCGGGGCGCCGGGGCTCACCGAGTCGGCGGTTCACGCGCTCGCGACCGCCGTGCGCTGCTCCCTGGGGCCGGACCCGGCGGCCGCCCTGTCGCCGCTGGTGCAGCGGGCCGTCAGCCGCGGGGTCGACCCGCGCGAGCTGCTGCCCGACCGTCCCGAGTCGCTCGCCGCCCTGCTCGCACTGCATGCCGGCGACCTGGCGATGGCCGACTCGGTCCTCGCGCGGCCGCTGGGGACGGTCGACGAGGCGGGGGCGTCGCGCAACGCCGCCCTCCGGGCCTGGACCAGCATGCAGGCGGGCCGCTACGACGACGCCCGGGCGCACCTCGAGGCCATCGACCCGCGTTCCGTCCGCGAGCAGCCATGGGCCTGGGCGCTGCGGGTCGGGCTGGCCCGCCGCCAGGACGACGTCCGCGAGCTCGCCCGGCTCTGGGTCGAGGCCCGCGGGGTGCTCGTCGGACACCCGGTCGACCTCTACAGCCTGCTGCCGCTCGGCGAGATCGGGCTGGCGGCGGCCCGGATGCACGAGCCGGAGCTCGCCGCACCGGTCTGGAACCGGGCCATGGCCGTGCTCGACCGCCTCGGCAACCCGCCGCTATGGGCGCCGGCCTTCCACTGGTACGGCATCCAGGCGGCGATCCTCACCAACCGTCCCCACGCGATGACCCCCCACGCGACGGCGCTGCTCGGCGCGGCCCGCAGCAGCCAGCTCGCCGCGGCCCTGGCCCGGGCCGGGCGCACGTGGGTCACGGTCCTGGGCGGCGAGGTGGACGCCGCCACGGTCGACTCGGTCGCCCGAGCGCTCGCCGGAGTAGGCCAGCGGTGGGAGGGCGCGCGACTGGCCGGCCACGCCGCCGCGCGGGCGTCCGACCGCAGGGACACCGGAGCTCTCATGGAGTGCGCTCGCGACCTGCTCGGCTCGACGACCAGCGGCAGCCCGCGACCGGCGGCGCCGTCGGCCGCCGAGGCCCGCGCCGGGGCCGTCGTCCTCAGCCCGCGTGAGCGGGAGGTCGCCGAGCTGGTCCTCGCCGGCATGACCTACCGCCAGATCGGCGAGTCGCTCTACCTGTCGGCCAAGACCGTCGAGCACCACATGGCCCGCATCAAGCGTCGGACCGGCGCGGCGACCCGCTCCGAGCTGCTGGAACGGCTGTCCGTCAGCCTGTCCTAGCGCCGGTCAGCCGTTGATGTCGGGCGCGCGAAGCCGTGCGTGGTCGGCCGACTCGTCGTCCGGCATCGTCTGCGACCGGCGCTCCGCCTCCACCCGTTGCAGGTAGTGCTCCACCTCGTTGTCCACGGTCTGCGCGTCCCAGCCGAGGATCGGGGCGACGATCTCCGCGGCGGGGCGGGAGGCGCCCACGGCGCGGTCCCACGTCTCGATGGACAGCCGGGTCCGCCGGGCGAGGATGTCGTCGAGGTGCAGGGCGCCCTCGTGCGAGGCGGCGTAGGCGATCTCGCCCCGGAGGTAGTCCTCGCCGCACGGCAGCGGCTCGCCCAGTGAGCGGTCGGCATCGATGAGGTCGAGGATCTCGGTGGTGAGGATGCCGTGGCGCATCAGCATCTTCTCGATGCGCTCGACGTGTAGGCCCGACTCCTCCGCCAGGGCGGCCCGCCGGTTCCACATGGCGTGGTAGCCGACGGCGCCGACCATGGGGATGTCCTGCGTCGTCGACTCCGGCACCGACCCGCCCAGGGTGCGGGCGGCCTCGTCGATGGCGTCGCGGGCCATGATCCGGTACGTCGTGTACTTCCCGCCCGCGACGACGATGAGCCCAGGGATCGGGTGGGCGACGACGTGCTCGCGGGAGAGCTTGGAGGTCTGCTCGCTCTCACCGGCGAGCAGCGGCCGCAGACCCGCATACACGCCCTCGACGTCGGCCTGCGTGAGCTGCGTCGTGAGGAACCGGTTGACGTTCTTGAGCAGGTACTCGATGTCGGCCGAGGTCGCGGCCGGGTGCGCCTTGTCGAGGGTCCACTGGGTGTCGGTGGTGCCGATGATCCAGTGGCGACCCCACGGGATGACGAACAGGACCGACGTCTCGGTGCGCAGGATGATGCCCGAGCGTGAGTGGATCCGGTCACGGGGCACGACGAGGTGGATGCCCTTGGAGGCCCGCACGTGGAACTGCCCGCGCTCGCCGACCATCGCCTGGGTCTCGTCGGTCCAGACGCCGGTCGCGTTGACGACCTGCCGCGCGTGGATCTCGAACTCCCGCCCGGTCATCTTGTCCAGCGCCCGGATGCCGGTGACCCGCTCGCCCTGCCGCAGGAAGCCGATGGCCGCGACGCGCGACGCGACGTGCGCGCCGTAGGTCGCCGCGGTCCGGGCGACCTCCATGGTGTGGCGCGCGTCGTCGACTTTGGCGTCGTAGTACTGCACGGCGCCGGTCAGCTCGGACTTCTTCAGCGCCGGGGCGATCCGCAGGGTGGCGCGACGGCTGAGGTGCTTGTGCCAGGGCAGTCCGCCGTCGTTGCCCGTGGTCCGCGCCATGCTGTCGTAGAGCGAGAGGCCCGCCTCGACGTAGCCGCGCTCCCACCCGAGGTGGGTGAGCGGGTAGAGGAACGGCACCGGTCGGACCAGGTGCGGAGCCAGCCGCGTCAGCAGCAGGCCGCGCTCGGTGAGCGCCTCGTGGACCAGCCGGAAGTCCAGCATCTCCAGGTAGCGCAGCCCGCCGTGCACGAGCTTGCTCGACCGGCTGGACGTCCCGGAGGCGAAGTCGCGTGCCTCGACCAGGCCGGTGGTCAACCCGCGGGTGACGGCGTCGAGCGCGCAGCCGGTGCCGACCACGCCGCCGCCGACGACGAGGACGTCGAGCTCCTCACCGGACGCGAGGCGGTCGATCGCGGCGGCGCGCGACTCGGGGGACAGGGGACGCGGGTTCACGAGATCTCCACCCAGTCGAGGGTTCTTTCAACAGCCTTGCGCCAGCCCGCATACCCGGCTTCCCGCTGGTCGTCACTCCAGTTCGGGGTCCAGCGCCGGTCCTCGTGCCAGTTGGCGGCGAGCTCGTCGGTGTCCCGCCAGAACCCGGTCGCCAGACCAGCAGCGTATGCGGCACCGAGCGCGGTCGTCTCGGCGACCACCGGTCGGATGACCTCGACCCCGAGGACGTCGGCCTGGATCTGCATGCAGAGGTCGTTCGCAGTGACGCCGCCGTCGACCTTGAGGACGCCCAGGTCGAGCGGCCGGCCGGCGTCGGCGCTGTCCTCGCACATCGCGTCGGCCACGTCACGGGTCTGGTAGCAGATGGCCTCGAGCGTGGCCCGGGCCAGGTGCGCCGCGGTGTTGAACCGCGACAACCCGACCACGGCCCCGCGGGCGTCGGACCGCCAGTAGGGCGCGAAGAGGCCGGAGAACGCCGGCACGAAGTAGACCCCGCCGTTGTCCGGGACCTGCCGGGCGAACGTCTCGACGTCCTCTGAGCTGCGGATGAGCCCGAGCTGGTCGCGCAGCCACTGCACCGCGGAGCCGGTGACGGCGATCGAGCCCTCCAGCGCATACACCGGCTTGGCGTCGCCGAGCTGGTAAGCGACCGTCGTCAGCAGGCCGTGCTTCGAGCGGACCAGCTCCTCGCCGGTGTTGAGGAGCATGAAGTTGCCGGTGCCGTAGGTGTTCTTGGCGTCGCCGGCCGCGAAGCAGACCTGGCCGACGGTCGCGGCGTGCTGGTCGCCCAGCGCGCCACCGATGGCGATCTCGCCGTTCCACGGACCGCGCCGGGCGGTGTGCCCGTAGAGCTGCGGGTCGCTGGAGGGGCGGATCTCGGGGAGCATCGACCGCGGGACGCCGAAGAAGCCCAGCAGCTCGTCGTCCCAGTCGAGCGTCTCGAGGTCCATGAGCATCGTGCGGCTGGCGTTGGTGACGTCGGTGACGTGCCGCCCGCCCTGAGGGCCGCCGGTGAGGTTCCAGACCAGCCAGGAGTCGACGGTGCCGAACAGCGCGTCGCCGTCGGCCGCTGCCTGCTTGAGGCCGTCGACGTTCTCGAGCATCCACTGCAGCTTGCCGCCGGAGAAGTACGGCGCGGGCACCAGGCCGGCCCGCTGCCGGATCACGTCGCCGCGGCCGTCGGCGTCGAGCGCCTTGACGATCCGGTCGGTCCGGGTGTCCTGCCACACGATCGCGTTGGTGTAGGGCCGGCCGGAGTTCTTGTCCCAGACCACCGTGGTCTCGCGCTGGTTGGTGATGCCGATGCTGTCGATGTCGCGGGCGCTCAGGTGCAGGCTGGTCAGGCAGGACCCGACGGCGGTCTTGGTCCGCTCCCAGATCTCCAGCGGGTCGTGCTCGACCCAGCCGGCGCGCGGCAGGATCTGCTCGTGCTCGAGCTGGTGACGGCCGACCTCGTTGCCGTCGTGGTCGAACACCATGAACCGCGTGCTCGTGGTCCCCTGGTCGACCGCTCCGACGAAGTCCGCCATGACGTCAGGCTTTCACATCCGGGCGGCCTCGCCGCCGTCTGGTTGGGTAGTCCTCGTGCCCGACGCCGTCCCGCCCCGGCGTACCCGGCCCTCTCGTAGGGGTCGGGTCGCGGGAACCGCGCTGCGGCGGCGCACCCAACAGGTGGTGCGCGCGACCGAGCCGCCGACCGACGCGATCCCCGTGTGGACGCAGCCGGACGGTGTCGACGTCGCGGTCGGCCGGGCGGTGGTCGAGCTGGCGGTGCGGGCCGGGATCGCGTTCATGGCCACCGGTGCCGCCGCGTCCGACGTCGTGGCCAGCGTGCTGCGGCTGACCGGTGCCTACGGACTGCGGTCGGTCCACGTCGACGTGACGTTCAGCGCGCTGACGGTGTCCTACAACCGCGGCCCCAACTCCGACCCGCTCACGATGACCCGCGTCGTCCGCGCCCGGAACCAGGACTTCACCCGCCTCTCGCGGCTGCACGACGTCGTCGACCAGGTCGCCGCCCACCCGATGCGGGTGGAGGACGCGCGCGAGCGGTTCGACGCCGTCATCCACGCGCCGCACCCCTACCGACGGTGGGTCACGACGCTCGCGACGGCGGGCATGGGCGCCGGGACGTCGCTGCTCGCGGGCGGTGGCTGGGTCGTCGTCCTCACCAGCATCCTCAGCGCCGCCGTCATCTTCCGGGTGCTCGCGTCGGTGGGCCGCCGCGGTATGCCGGGGTTCTTCGCGCAGGCCATCGGCGCCGCGGTGCCCACGGTGTTCGCCGTCGCGCTGGCCGTGGTCCAGGAGTCGACCGGGCTGCTCGACGGGGTGCTGCCGTCGCTGGTCGTCGCCTCCGGGATCGTGGTCCTGCTCGCCGGACTGTCCCTCGTCGGCGCCGCCCAGGACGCCATCGAGGGGTTCTACGTCACCGCGGCCGCCCGGGTGTTCCAGGTGCTGGTGCTCACCCTGGGCATCGTCGTCGGCATCGTCGTGGTGCTCGGCGTCGCCAGCCGCCTCGGCGTCGTCCTCGCGATCTCGCCGGAGTCGGAGATCCTCGCCGGCACGGTCCTGCAGCTGGTGGCGGCGGCCATCATCGCCGCCGGCTGGGCGGTCTCGAGCTACACCAACATCCGCAGCGCGGTGATCACCGCCGTCGCCGGCGCGGCGGGCTGGCTGGTCAGCCTGCTCGTGACCGACGGCGGTACCGGCGAGGCCTTCGCCGCGGCGCTCGCGGCGTGTGTGATCGGGTTCGTGACCCAGGTCGCCCGGGAGCGGTTCCGGTTCTCCGCGCTCGCCGTCACGACCGCGGCCATCGTGCCGCTGCTCCCGGGCCGCGCGGTCTACCGGGGCCTGTTCGAGATCGTCAACGGCGAGGCCGGGTCGGGCCTCTACCAGGGGCTCGGGACGCTGCTCGGTGCGGTAGGGGTCGGCATCGGCCTCGCCGCCGGTGTCTCGGTCGGCACGTATGCCGCCCGCCTCGCCATCCAGACGACCCGCACGCTGGGCGACCGGCTCACGCGCTCCTGAGCGCCCTGGTCGTGAGCACGGGGTAGCGCCACTGTCCACAGGCCCTGGACCGGTTCGTCCCATCGTCCACAGGCGTGGTCATCGGTGGTCGCGGGCCCGGGGGTGGCGCCCGACGCTGACCCCATGGACGAGCGGCTGGCGATGCTCCTGGCGTCTCGCGCCGGAGTCTTCGCCAGTCGTCATGCCCACGAGCTCGCGGTGTCGGCGTCGGACCTGGCGTCGTGGGTCCGCCGAGGGGACGTCGTCCGGGTCCGCCGGGACGCCTACGTCGCCGGCCCGCTATACCGTTCCGCCACCGAGACCGAGCGCTACCGGTGGCGCGTGAGGGCGGTGCTGGCGTCGCGGCCGCCGGACGACCTGGCCAGCCATCACGCCGCGCTCGCCCTGCTGGGGCTCCCGCTCTGGCGGGTGGACCTGCGCCGCATCGACATCGTCTCCGACGTAGCGGCGAAGCACGAGCCACAACGGCCTGGTCGTCCACCCGCGCCACGGACCCTGGCTCACCGGGTCGGCCGGCGCCGACGGAGCGGTCCCGGTGGCGCGAGCGCTGATGGAGACGGCCGCGAGTGGCCGTCTCGAAGGCGCGGTCGTCGCCGCGGACGTGGCCTTGGCGCAAGGCCGGTGCTCGGTCGAGGACCTCCACCGGCTGTTGGAGGCGGCCCCGCCCTGGACGGGCCGGCGCCGAGCGGCGGCGATGGTGCGGCTCGTCGACCCGCGCAGCGAGTCGGTGGGGGAGTCCAGGCTCCGGCTGCTGATGGCCGGCGCGGGACTGTCGGCGCGGAGCCAGGTCCGCGTCGTCGACAACGGGTCTGTGGTGGCGCGCGTCGACTTCCTCGTCGGCGACCGCGTGGTGGTGGAGTTCGACGGCGCGGTCAAGTACGCCGGTGACGCCTCCGGCCGGACGCTGTTCGACGAGAAGCGCCGTGAGGACCGGTTGCGCGAGCTCGGGTTCGAGGTGGTCCGCGTGACGTGGTCCGACCTGGACCACCCCGAGCGGGTGCTCGCCCGGATCGACGCGGCGCTGGCTCGCGTCGCGTCGCGGCCGGCCTGAGTGCTCGGCAGTTAGTGAGTGGTTCGGGCAGAAATATCTGCCCGAACGCCGACTAGCTGCCGAGGAGCCGTCACCCGCATACGCCGTCGCTACGCTGGCCCGCGTGAACGGGGGGACGTCAACCGGGTCGTCGGCACCGGCACCGGTACCGGTGCCGACCGGCGGCATGGGCCTGTCGGCGTCCGAGGAGGCGGCCAAGGTCTCCATCGACCGGATGATGTTCTTCTGCGACGCGGTCGTCGCCATCGCCATGACGCTGCTCGCGCTGGACCTGCCCGTACCGCCGTCCGAGTCGGCCGCCGACCTGTTGGGGTTCCTCGGCGACCACTACAGCGAGTTCCTCGCGTTCCTCATCAGCTTCTTCGTCATCGCGCAGTACTGGCGCGGCCACCACCGCGTCTACCGCTACGTCACCGACGCCCCGCCGCCGCTCGTCGCGCTCAACATCTTCTGGCTGCTGACCGTCATCATCACGCCCTACGCGACCCGGGTGATCTACGGCGGCGCCGACATCTCGCACAGCGACTTCCCCTGGCGCTTCGGGTTCTACGCCCTCGTCCAGGCCTGCGGCGCGCTCACGTTCTTCCTGGCGTCGCGCTACATCCAGCGCCACGGCCTCTTCGCCCCCGAGACGCCGCCGGACCTGCTCGAACGCAGCTACGTCCGCAACATCGTGCTGATGGGCGTCTTCCTGGTCTCCATCCCGCTGGCGTTCCTGTTCTACGGCTACGCGTTCATCGCGTGGAGCCTCATCCCCGTCGCGCTCATCGTGGGCATGGCCGTCGCCGACCGGCGGCACCGGCACCCGAGGAGGCCCGCGTGAGCGGCATCGACCTGCATACCCACTCGACGGCGAGCGACGGCACGGAGGCGCCGGCCACCGTCATGGCCGCGGCCCGCGAGGCCGGGCTCGACGTCGTCGCGCTCACCGACCACGACACCGCCCACGGGTGGCCGGAGGCCGCGGCCGCAGCGGCGAGGAACGGCGTCGCCCTCGTCCGCGGCATGGAGATCTCCTGCTCGCGCCACGGCCGGTCGATCCACCTGCTCGGCTACCTCGTCGACCCCGACCACCCGGGCCTCGCCGCCGAGATCGGCCACGCCCGCGAGGCGCGGGTCAGCCGGCTGCGGCGGATGGTCGAGAAGATGTCCGCGGACGGCATCGGGATCACGTATGCGGACGTCGTCGCCCAGGTGCCGGAGGGCGCCACCGAGGGCCGGCCGCACATCGCGGATGCGTTGGTGGCCAACGGGATCGTGGCCACGCGCGACGAGGCGTTCCGCCGGTGGCTGGCCAACGACAGCCCCTACTACGTGCGGCACTACGCGCCCGACCCGGTCGACGCGGTCCGGCTGGTGGTCGAGGCCGGCGGCGTCGCGGTGCACGCCCACCCGTTCGGACGCGGTCGGGGCGCCGGCGCGGGTGACGCGGTCATCGAGGAGATGGCCGCCGCCGGGCTGACCGGCCTCGAGGTCGACCACCGCGACCACGACGAGGCGGCCCGCGAGCACGGACGTCAGCTGGCCGACCGGCTCGGCCTGCTCGTCACCGGCTCCAGCGACTACCACGGCGCCGGCAAGGAGAACCGGCTCGGCGAGAACACCACGGCGCCGGACGTCCTCGCCGAGATCGAGGCTCGCTCCAGCGGCGTGGTCCCGGTGCTGCGATGAGCGGCGACCTGTCCGCGGCGCTCACGGTCTTCGTCTCGACGCTCATCACACTGATCGTCATCATGGACCCGCCCGGCGCGGTACCGATCTTCCTGGCCCTCACCGCGCGGATGACCCCGGCCGAGCGCTCCGCGGCCGCCCGGCGCGCGTCCCTGGTGGCGTTCGGCGTGATCGCCCTGTTCGCGATCTTCGGCCAGCGCATCCTCGACTACCTCCACGTGTCGCTGGCCGCGCTCCAGGGCGCCGGCGGGCTGCTGCTCCTGCTCGTCGCCCTGCAGCTGCTCACCGGCCAGGAGTCGGAGGCGATGGCCGACGCCGGCGTCAACGTCGCCATGGTCCCGCTCGGGACGCCGCTGCTGGCCGGCCCCGGCGCCATCGTCGCGATGATGCTCGCGGTGCAGCAGGCGGGCACGGCGGCCGGCGTCGCCGGGTTCGTCGCGGTCGGCCTGGCCCTGCTCGGCACCATGGCCGTGGTCTACCTGTTCCTCCGGTTCGCGACGGTGGTGCGCCGCGTCCTGGGGGAGTCGGGCACCGTCCTGGCCACCCGGATCGCCGGCCTGCTGCTCTCGGCGATCGCCGTGCAGATGGTCGCCAGCGCGGTGCGCGCGTTCGTCGAGACGGGCGTGTAACGACAACGTAACTTGTCGTTGACAACGTACGTTGTCGTGCTCCATGCTTCAGCGATGACGCCGACGGAGATGTACGACTACATCCTCTCCCTGCTCCACGAGGCGTCCGGGCCCGAGCGTCCGGCCGCCGCGAACGGCGACGAGCTGACGATGATCCGGCTCATCTCGCAGGCCCGCGTGGCCCTCGACATCATCGAGGCGCAGGCGGTCCACGAGCTGCGGAACACCCTCCCGCAGACCAGCTACGGCGAGATCGGCGCCGCCCAGGGCATCAGCAAGCAGGCCAGCCGGATCCGGCACACCAAGCTCGAGCAGGTGCTCAAGGTGCACCAGCTCGACGGCCGCCGGCACAGCCTCTCCAAGGCGGCGGTGAGCAGCCGGCACCGCCGTGCGGCCGAGCCGACCCGCGCCGAGCGCCGCCACCAGCACTGACCCTCACGAACGTCACTGGAAAGGACGTACCGCCATGTCCACGCAACAGCCCGTCCAGACGCACACCACGGCCTTCTTCGGGTCGGCCCTGCTCTTCCTCGCCATCACCGGGGTCTGGAACCTCGTCAACGTCTGGCTCCTCGACGTCAGCATCCAGCAGCGCTGGACCATCGGCATGGGCATCCTCAGCGCGATGTTCGCCGTCGTCGTGGTCGCCAAGGTCGTCCGCGACCGCGAGGAGGCGGCCCGCCTGCGCGACAGCTACTACCCGCGCTAGGTCGCGCCTCCCCGCACGCCTGTGGAGGAGTGCCGGGGGTGGTCAGCCGTCCTCGGTACCGTGCGACGGTGGCGGTGACCGAGACGGCGGGGCAGGGCGTGTTCGAGGGCATGCCCACGCCCCTGTATGCCGCGTCGCCGAGCCGGCTGCTGGCCTACCTCGAGTGCCCCCGCCGCTACCGCTTCCAGTACCTCGACCGGCCGCGGCCGCCGGCCCGACCGCAGCGCGCGCACACCTCCGTCGGCATCGCCACCCACAACGCCCTGCGCGACTGGTGGGACCTACCGCGTCCGGCTCGGACCGCCGCCGCCGGTGTCGACCTGGTGCGAAAAGCGTGGATCGACAGCGGTTTTCGCGACGTCGACCAGAGCGGTCGGTGGCGCTCCCGGGTCAGCGGTGAGGTGCAGCGCTACCTCGTGCAGGTCGACCCCGACGACCAGCCGCGCGGGATCGAGCGCACGGTGGCCATGCGCACCGACTCGCTCGTGCTCACCGGCCGGGTCGACCGCATCGACGAGCGCCCCGGTCCCGACGGCCCCGAGCTCGTGATCGTCGACTACAAGACCAGCCGGCGCACCTGCACCGAGGAGGACGCCCGCACCTCGCTGCCGTTGGCCCTGTATGCGGCTGCCGCGTGGAAGATGTTCCGCCGCCGGACCCTGCGGGTCGAGCTCCACCACGTGCCCACCGGCACGGTGGCCGCGCACACGCATACCGTCGAGTCGTTGCGCCGCAAGCTCGACGAGGCCGACTCGCTCGCCCGGGACGCACGGGCCGCCGACGCCTCCTACCGCCTGGTCGGCGTGGAGTCGCCGTCGTTCCCACCCCTGCCGTCGGCGCTGTGCACCTGGTGCGACTACCGTGCTGCCTGTCCGGAGGGGCAGCGGATGGGGCCGGAGAAGTCCTCGTGGGCCGCCCTCGAGCCCGGTGACGAGAGGCGCGCTGATGGCGAGAGGTACCCCGAGGAAGAGCTCCTCGAGGGCACGGGCGGCACGGTCCGGCTGGGTGGTCGCGCTGGCCAACCAGAAGGGCGGGGTGGCGAAGACGACCTCGGTGGCCAGCCTGGGGGCGGCGTTCGCCGAGCGGGGTGAACGGGTCCTCCTCGTCGACCTCGACGCCCAGGCCTGCCTGACCTTCTCGCTCGGCGTCGACCCCGACACCGTCGAGACCTCGATCAACGAGGTCCTCGTCGGCAAGGCGTCGATCGCCGACGCGGTCGTGTCGTGCGAGGAGGGGATCGACCTCGTCCCGTCGGTCATCGAGCTCGCGGGTGCCGAGGCGCAGCTGCTGTCCCGGCCCGGTCGCGAGTACGTGCTGCGAACGGCGCTGGAGACGGTCGCCGGCGACTACGACGTCGTGCTGCTCGACTGCTCACCGTCGCTCGGCGTGCTGACCCTCAACGCGCTGACCGCCGCCGACGGGCTGGTCATCCCCATGCCGTGCGAGATGCTGAGCCACCGCGGCGTCGGGCAGCTGCTCGACACCGTCGGCGACGTGAAGCGGATCCTCAACCCGAACCTGTCGATCCTCGGCATCCTGCCGACGATGTTCGACGGGCGCAGCAACCACGCCCAGGCGGTGCTGGCCGACGTGGGGGAGCGCTACGACCTGCCGGTGCTCTCGCCGCCGATCCCCAAGACCGTCCGCTTCGCGGAGGCGCCGGGCGTGGGCCGGTCGATCCTGTCGACGTCGTCGTCGTCCAAGGGCGCAGCGGCCTACCGTGAGGTGGCCGCCGCGCTCGTCAAGCTCCGCTGACGCGGAGCCGCCGCTCAGCCCTCGGTGGTGGCGGGCGTCATGTCGTCGGCGCCCTCGCCGTTGCCGCCCCGCCGACGGCGGCGCCGCGGACGGCGTGACCCGCCCTCGGCCGACTCGGCGGAGTCCGCCGAGTCGGAGTGCGTGACCGCGGACGGCCCGGCGGTCGGAGCCGCCTCGCCCTCGTGGGTCTTCACGGTGCGGCGACGGTTGCGGTTGCGGCGCGGACGGTCCTCGGACCCCGCGTCGTCCCGCTTCTCCGCCCGGGCCTCGCCACGACCCTCGCTGCGACCTTCGCTGCGGCCGTGCTCCCGCCGACCGCCGTCGCGGCCGCCGTCCCGACCACCGTCGCGGCGGTCGTCGCCACCCTTGGTGCGGCGCCCGGACGACTTGCCGGTCTCACCGAGGTCCTCCAGGACCTCGGCGTCGAGCCCGGCGCGGGTCTGCTGCGACTTGCGCAGGCGGCCGGTGACGTCCGCGGGGATGTCGAGGTCGGCATACAGGCGCTCGGACGAGGAGTAGGTCTCCTCGGGCTCCGGGATGCCGAGGTCGAGCTGGCGGTTGATAAGGCCCCAGCGCGGCATGTCGTCCCAGTCGACGAAGGTCACCGCGATGCCGGTGTTGCCGGCGCGGGCCGTGCGGCCGATGCGGTGGACGTAGGTCTTCTCGTCCTCGGGGCACTGGTAGTTGACGACGTGGGTGACGTTCTCGACGTCGATGCCGCGCGCGGCCACGTCGGTCGCCACGAGGACGTCGACGTTGCCGTGGCGGAACGCCCGCAGCGCCTGCTCGCGGGCGCCCTGGCCCGAGGTCGCCGTGGATCGCGGCGGCGGCGAACCCGCGCTCGGCGAGGTCCTCGGCCACCTTGGCGGCGGTGCGCTTGGTCCGGCTGAACACCAGGGTGAGGCCGCGGCCGCGCGCCTGGAGGATGCGCGACAGCATCTCGACCTTGTCGAGCGCGTGCGCCCGGTAGACCAGCTGCTCGATGGCCTTGACGGTGTGGGCGTTCTCGTTCGGGTCGCCCATGGCCCGGATGTGGGTCGGCTGCTTCATGTAGCGGCGGGCCAGCGCGACGATCGCGCCCGGCATCGTCGCGGAGAACAGCATCGTCTGGCGGTTCGGGGACGTCTGCGCCATCAGCGTCTCGACGTCGGGCAGGAACCCGAGGTCCAGCATCTCGTCGGCCTCG
This sequence comes from uncultured Actinomycetota bacterium, assembly GCA_963770005.1. Lineage (GTDB taxonomy): Bacteria > Actinomycetota > Actinomycetes > Actinomycetales > Dermatophilaceae > Lapillicoccus. The sequence goes on from CAVYNX010000011.1 coordinate 139,973, forward strand.
TCGAGCACGACGGTGCGGGCCTGCGACAGGTCGAGGTGGCCCTGCTTGGCCAGGTCGATGAGCCGGCCGGGGGTGCCGACGACGATCTCGACGCCCTTGCGCAGGGTGTCGATCTGCGGCTCGTAGGCCCGGCCGCCGTAGACGGTGATGACGCGGGCGCCGCGGTTGACGCCGGCCCGCTCGAGGTCGCCGGCCACCTGCACCGCGAGCTCGCGGGTCGGGGCGACGACGAGGGCCTGCGGCTTGCCCGGCTTGGCCAGCGACTCGAACCCCTCGTCGGTGGGGGTGACCACGCGCTGGAGGATCGGGACGCCGAAGCCGAGCGTCTTGCCGGTACCGGTCTTGGCCTGGCCGATGATGTCGTGGCCGCCGAGGGCCACCGGCAGGGTCATCGCCTGGATGGGGAACGGGTGGACGATGTTGGCGGCGGCGAGCGCGGCCACGATGTCCGGGTGGACGTCGAAGTCGGCGAACGTCGGCAGCGGCGGCTCGGCGACGGGCAGGTCGAGCTCCGCGTCGGTCTCGATGTCGAGTCGGTCGGATGTCGAGTCGGTGTCGATCTCGACGGGGGCGGGCTCGGCGGCGTCGGGCGCGCCGGCCTCTACTGAGGTGTCGGTCATGAGGTTCTCTCGATCGTGCCGCGCGGTCGCGAAGGCGTCGTCGCGGCGGTGTAGCGGGCCGATCGGAGGTCTGTCGTCGCCCTGAGGGGCGGTCCGAGTCACTCGGAAGGTGTTCGATTCGTGCCGACCGGGCACCGAAGGTATGCGTAAGTCTACCGGTTCAGGGGGACCCGACCCGCTCCGCCGCCACCAGGACCGTCGTGCGGCGCATCAGCCAGCCCCCGCCGTTGACCCGCGCCGATACGGTGAGCCCATGACGGACGCCAGCCCCGACGCCTCCGACACCGCTGCGCCCGTCGAACCCGCCGCAGCCGCCGACGCCTGGAGCGACGACTTCCGCGCCGCCGTCGTCGACCTGCTCGGCGCGCTCGCGTACGGCGAGCTGATGGCGTTCAGCAAGCTGGCCGCCGACGCCGAGTCCGCCCCGAGCCCCAGTGACAAGGCCGAGGTCGCTCGCCTGGCGGTGACCGAGTTCCTCCACTACGAGCAGATCGTCGCCCGGCTCGAGGAGCTGGGGACCGACCCGCAGGCGGCGATCGCCCCGTTCGTCGCGGCGATCGACGGCTTCCACGAGCGCACCGCCCCCAACGACTGGCTCGAGGGCCTGGTCAAGGCCTACGTCGGCGACGGGATCGCGCAGGACTTCTACCGGGAGATCGCCGCCTACGTCGACGCCGACACCCGGGCGCTGGTCGAGGCGGTCATGGAGGACATGGGCCGCGACGAGTACGTCGTCCGCGCCGTCCGCGAGGCCATCGCCGACGACCCGCGCATCGGCGGCCGGCTGGCCCTCTGGGGCCGCCGCCTCGTCGGTGAGGCGCTCACCCAGGCGCAGCGGGTCGGCGTCGAGCGCGACGCCCTGGCCTCCCTGCTCGTCGGCGCGCCGGGCCGCCCGGGTGCCGACCTCGCCGAGCTCGGCCGGATGTTCGCCCGGCTGACCGACGAGCACACCCGCCGGATGGCCCGGCTCGGCCTCGCCGCCTGAGCCGCGCGCGACGCATACCACCCGCATCCACCGTCCGGTGGATGCCACGGGTCCACCCGAGCGGGTGAGGGCTCACCCGACGTGGGGTATGCCGCGAGCCGCGCTTCGCCGGGACCGTTGAGACATGGCGATTCTCGAGATCACGAACCTCCGGAAGACCTACGGCTCCACCGTGGCCGTCGACGACGTCTCGTTCTCCGTCGAGGAGGGCGAGATCTTCGGGATCCTCGGCCCCAACGGCGCGGGCAAGACGACGACCGTCGAGTGCGTCGAGGGCCTGCGCCGCCGCGACGGCGGCGAGATCCGGGTGCTCGGTCACGACCCGGACCACGACCACGCCGCCCTGACCAGGGTGGTCGGCGTGCAGCTGCAGGAGTCGGGGCTGCAGGACCGGATCCGCGTCCGCGAGGCGCTCGACCTGTTCGCGACGTTCTACGACGACCCCGTCCCCGCCGACGAGCTGCTCGACGAGCTGCAGCTCGCGGACGTCGCGAACAGCGCGTACGGCAAGCTGTCCGGCGGCCAGAAGCAGCGCCTCTCGATCGCGCTGGCGCTGCTCGGCCGGCCGCGCATCGCCGTCCTGGACGAGCTCACCACGGGGCTGGACCCGATGGGCCGGCGCGACACCTGGGCCCTCGTCGAACGCATCCGCGAGCGCGGCGTCACGGTGCTGCTGGTCACCCACTTCATGGAGGAGGCCGAGCGGCTGTGCGACCGCGTGGCGGTCATCGACCACGGCCGGGTCGTCGCCCTCGACACCCCCGGCGGGATCATCGGGCGGATGGGCGGCGAGCAGGTGCTCCGGTTCCGGCTCCGCGAACCGCTCGACCACCGGCTGCTCACCGGCCTACCGGAGGTCCGGGACGTGCGCTCGCACGAGTCCGGCTACGTCGTCACCGGCAGCACCGAGATGGCACAGGCGGTGCTGTCGACGCTCACCCGCGCCGGGATCCTCGCGCTCGACGTGAGGCTCGACCAGGCGTCGCTCGACGACGCCTTCGTCGCCCTCGTCCGTGAGGACCAGGCCGCCGCCACGAACCAGGAGGTCCACGCATGACTGCGCTGATCGCATTGACCCGCAACGAGTTCCGGCTCCTCGTCCGTGAGCCGCTCTACCTGTTCTGGGGACTGGTGTTCCCGGTGATCCTCCTCGTGGTGCTCGGGTCGATCCCGAGCTTCCGCGAGGTGAACCCCGACCTCGGTGGGGTCACGCTCATCTCGACCTACACGCCGGTGATCATCGTGCTGTCGATCACCTTCACCAGCGTGGCCGGCCTGCCGACGGTCATCGGCACCTACCGCGAACGGCTCATCCTCAAGCGGCTGGCCACCACGCCGGTCGGCAGCGCCCGGCTGCTCGCCGCACTCATGGTGCAGAACCTCATCACCAGCCTGGCCATGACGGTGCTCGTCGTGCTCGTCGCCCGGCTGGGCTTCGGGGTCGCGCTGCCGGGCGCGCCGGTGGCCTGGCTGCTGACCCTGGTGCTGATCGCGGCCGCGCTGCTGTCGCTGGGCCTGGCGGTCGCGGCGCTCTCGCCGAACGGCAAGATCGCCGGCGCGGTCGGCAACATCCTCTTCTTCCCGCTGATGTTCTTCGCCGGCCTCTGGATCCCGCTGCCGGTCATGCCCGAGCTGCTCCGCCGGATCGGTGAGCTCACGCCGCTCGGTGCGGGCGTGGAAGCATTGCAGGAAGCCGCCGCCGGGCAGTGGCCCGATGCCGGGCACCTGGTCGTCCTCGTCGCCTACGTGGTCGTCCTGTCGGCCGGGGCGGTGCGAGTGTTCCGGTGGACCTGAGGAGGTCGCGGTGAGGGAGGGCAGCGAGCTCGACGAGCGGCTGGCCACCTGGCGCCGCTACGAGCCGGGGGCGATGCGGGCGCTGCCGTTCGCGATGCTCGCCTTCTCCACGGCCGTCGCGTGGGTCGTGCCGGCCAGCGCCGACCAGAGCGACACGACGCTCGTTCGCCGTCGTGATCCTCACCGCCGGCTGGCTGGCTGGTTCCTGCTCGTGCGACCGGTGACGCCGAGGACCGGCCTCCTGTATGCGGGTGGGCTCGCGGTCCTCAGCGCGGCGCTGGTGGCGCTGTCGCCGTGGTTCGGCTTCTTCTCGTTCATCGGCTACGTCAACGCCCTGACCCTGCTGACCGGAGCGGCTCGTTACGTGCTCGTCCTGGTGACCGCGGCGACGGCGGCGGCGTCGCAGATCGGCGGGGTGTGGAACATCCAGGGCGTCGGCCTGGTGATCTACCTCGTGGTCTTCGCCATCAACGCGGGGCTGTTCCTCGTCTTCGGGCAGTACGGCGACCTCGTCGAGCGGCAGAACGAGCAGCGTAAGCAGACCATCGACGAGCTCGGCCTCGCCAATGCGCGGCTGGAGCTGGCGATGGCCGAGAACGCCGCGCTGCACGACCAGCTCGTCGTCCAGGCGCGGGAGGCGGGCGTCAGCGAGGAGCGGCAGCGGCTGGCCCGCGAGATCCACGACACCATCGCCCAGGGCCTCGCCGGGGTCGTCGCGCAGCTCGAGGCCGCGACCCAGGGACCGCCGGCCGAGCAGGCCCGTCACCTCGACCTGGCCCGGTCGCTGGCCCGCGAGAGCCTGGGGGAGGCCCGGCGGTCGGTGGAGGCGCTGCAGCCCGGCGCGCTCGAGGGGGCGCGGCTGCCCGAGGCGCTCGCGGCATACGCCAAGCGGTGGTCCCAGCTGCACGGCGTCGAGGCCCGGGTCGAGACCATCGGCCAGCCGGTACCGCTGGCGACGGAGACCGAGGTGACGCTCTACCGGGTGGCGCAGGAGGCGCTGACCAACGTCGGCCGGCACTCCGGCGCGCAGACGGCGCTGGTGACGGTGTCGTACGGCGACGACGGCGTCGCGCTCGACGTCGGCGACGACGGCCACGGGTTCGCGGCGGACGAGGTGCTGGCCCGCCGGGAGTCCGACGCGGCGGTGGGCACCGGCCCGGGCGGGTTCGGGCTCACCACGATGCGGCAGCGGGCCGCCGCGGTCGGCGGGCTCATCCAGGTCGACTCGTCGGGGGAGGGGACCGTCGTCCACGTCGAGGTCCCGCACGCGGCCTGGGCGAGCGCGGGCAGGGCGTGAGATGACGATCCGGATCATGCTCGTCGACGACCACCCGGTGGTCCGCGACGGGCTGCACGGGGTGTTCGCGGCCGACGACGAGTTCGAGGTCGTCGCCGAGGCCGGCGACGGCCAGGAGGCGCTCGCGCGGGCGGCGCGCGTCGACGTGGACGTGGTCCTGCTGGACCTGCGGATGCCGCGCATGGGCGGCGTGGAGACCATCCGGGCGCTCGCGACCCAGGCGCCGTCGGTGCGGGTGCTGGTGCTCACCACCTTCGACACCGACCGCGACGTGCTCCCGGCCATCGAGGCCGGCGCCACCGGGTACCTGCTCAAGGACGCGACCGCGGCCGAGCTCAAGGCGGCGGTACGCGCGGCGTACGCCGGTCAGCCGGTGCTGGCGCCCAGCGTCGCCGGGCGGCTCATCGGCCAGGTGCGGCGGGGTCCCGAGGCGGCCCTCAGCCCGCGGGAGGTGGAGGTCCTCCGGCTGGTGGCGGCGGGGACGACGAACCGGGAGACCGCGCGCCGGCTGCTCATCAGCGAGGCCACCGTGAAGACCCACCTGCTCCACCTCTACGAGAAGCTCGGCGTCAACGACCGGGCGGCCGCGGTGAGCGAGGCGTACCAGCGCGGCCTGCTGAGCTGAGCGCACCGGCTGACGCCGTGCTGGCCCGACCGACGCCCGACCGACGCCGGACACGACGGAGCCCGGCCGCACGTGGCGACCGGGCTCCGAGGTGGTGTGGCTGCGTGCGTCAGACGCGCGAGCCGCGGCCGGACATCCGGCCGTAGACGACGATGATGATCGCGGCCACGATTGCGCCGAGGATCAGGGGGATCCAGGCGATGCCACTCTGGTTGGAGTAACCGAGGGCCGTGACGATCCAGGTGACGAGCACGTTGGCGACGATGCCGATGATGATCGTCACGATGATGGAGATGTTCTGCTTGCCCGGCACCAAGAGGCGACCGAGCGCGCCAATGATGGCGCCGACGATGATGGCGCCGATGATGGTGGAGATCACTGTGCACTCCTTCTGGCCACTTTCGCGGCCGGCAACCCGGCCGTTCCCAGGCCGGGCTCTGATGGTTTCCGCCCCACCACGGTGTCACGGTTTGTGACGCAAGTGAGTGATGGGACGTCGTCCGTTTGGTGACGATGTGGCTACGAACCGGCCCCGCCGAACCGGACTCCCCGCTGCCGGGCCGTCGGAACCGTCATCACCATTCCCCGGTCAGACGCCCCCGAAACCGACGCGGCTCTTCTCCACCTCGCCGATGTGCACGTAGCCGAGCGCGGTGACCGGCACGACGTAGCGCCGGCCCTTGTCGTCGGTGAGCGCGAGCGTGCCGCCGTTCTTCAGCGCCGCGTCGACGAGGGAGGTGACCTCCTCGGCGCTCTGGTTGGACTCGAACGCCAGCTCGCGAGCGACGTTCTGAACGCCGATCCTGACCTCCACGGTGGTGCCTTTCGTTGGGGGAGCCGACGGCGTGGTGACGCCGTCGGCGGTCGTGGGCGGCTCGCATACGCCGCCGTGGTGCTACCGCACAGTCAACTGCGGCTGAGGGCCGCCTGTTCCACTTGTTCGCTCTTGGGGAAACCGCCGATGCCGCGCCAGGCCAGCTGGCCGACGATCCGGGCGGCCTCCTCGCGCGGGACCTCGCTCGCCTCGCCTGGCCCCCAGTCGCTGCGGGAGAGCCAGTAGCGCGCGGAGACCTGGGCCATGCCGGTCAGCGCCATGCCGAGGAGGTGGGCGTCGGCGTCGGAGAGGTCGGTGTCACCGGCGATGACCTCGGCCAGCGCCTCACCGCAGGTCAGGGCGACGCCCTCGATGCGCTCGGCGACAGCGGGCTCGTTGGTGAGGTCGGACTCGAAGATCAGCCGGAACGGCTCGCCCTGCCGCGACACGAACTCGAAGTAGGCGGCCACGCAGGCGATGACGCGCTGCTTGTTGTCCTGGGTGCTGGCCAGGGCGTCCCGGACGGCCTGCTCGAGGAGCCCGCGGTGGTGGTCGAGGAGGGCGAGGTAGAGGTCCAGCTTGCCCGGGAAGTGCTGGTAGAGCACCGGCTTGCTGACCCCGGCCCGGTCGGCGATCTCGTCCATCGCGGCGGAGTGGTAGCCGTACTCGACGAAGGTGGCCTGGGCCGCCTCGAGCAGCTGCGCCCGGCGTGCCGACTTCGGCAGGCGCTGGCCCCGCACAGGGCCGTTGGCCGCGGCCGTCATCGGTCGTCCTCCATTCGCATCATCCTACGCACCAGTAGGTATGCGGTCCGGGCAGCCGCGATGGCCCGTCCGGGCGACGGGTACCGTCGTTCCCGTGCCGCTGCCGCCGATCGCGTCGCCCGGTCGCCCGCTGGACCGCCCCGCCGTGGAGCGGTATGCGCGGCACGTCCTGCTGCCGCAGGTCGGCAAGGCGGGACAGGAGCGGCTGTCGGGCGCGAAGGTCCTGGTCGTGGGCGCCGGGGGACTGGGCTCGCCGGCGCTGATGTACCTCGCGGCCGCCGGCGTGGGAACGCTCGGGGTGGTCGACGCCGACGTCGTGGAGACCAGCAACCTCCAGCGTCAGGTGATCCACTCCGACGCCGATGTCGGCCGGCTGAAGACCGAGTCGGCGGTCGAGGCGGTGGCGCGGGTCAACCCGTCGGTGAACGTGGTGCGGCACGACGTGCGGCTCGACTCGTCCAACGCGCTCGAGGTGCTGCGCGACTACGACGTCGTCCTCGACGGCACCGACAACTTCCCGACGCGCTACCTGCTCAACGACGCCTGCGTGCTGCTGGGCAAGCCGCACGTGTGGGGCTCGATCTACCGGTTCGACGGCCAGGTGTCGGTGTGGTGGGCGGAGCACGGTCCCTGCTACCGCTGCGTGTTCCCGTCGCCTCCGCCGCCGGGCGCGGTGCCGTCGTGCGCCGAGGGCGGGGTGCTCGGCGTGCTGTGCGCGGCGATCGGGTCGGTGCAGGCGACCGAGACGGTCAAGCTGCTGCTCGGCGTGGGGGAGCCACTGGTGGGGCGGCTGCTGGTGCACGACGCGCTGGCGATGACGTGGGACTCGTTGACCGTGCGCAAGGACCCGGACTGTCCCGTATGCGGCTCGTCCCCGTCGATCACGGCGCTGGTCGACTACGACGAGTTCTGTGGGGTGCCGGGCTCTTCGCACGAGGGGTCGTCCTTCGGGTCGGATGTTGCCGGGATCTCGGCGCCGGAGCTGGCGGTCGAGCTGTCGTCGGACGCCCCGCCGTTGCTGGTCGACGTCCGGGGTCCCGACGAGCGGGAGATCGCGTCGATCCCCGGCGCGGTGGCGATCCACCTCGACGAGTTCCGGGACGGTTCGGCCTTCGGCCACGACGAGCTGGCCGCTCGCGACCGGCGGATCGTCATGATGTGCAAGGTCGGCGGGCGTTCGTCGGAGGCGGCCCGACTGGCGCAGGCGGCGGGCTACACCGAGGTCGTCAACCTCGACGGCGGAGTGCTCGCGTGGGTCCGCGAGGTCGACCCGACACAGCCCGTGTACTGACTCCGCCGAGCAGCGGGTGCAGAACGCCCGGCCCGTGTCACGATGAGCGCTCGATGTGAGCCTCCTGTGTTCCTTCCGGGAGGCTCGACGACGGAGGGGGACGGTTGATGGGTGCGGAGAGCGAGTCGCCGGCAGCGGGCGCGTCGGGGCCGTCGGGCATCGCGCGGCGGACCGTGCTCAAGGGGTTCGCCGCTGCCGGTGCGTCGGTGGGAGCGACCGCCGGCGTCGTGTCGGCCGCGGCGTCGCCGGCGGCCGCCGCTCCGGCCGCCCCTGGAGCGGGCGCCGGCTCGGACGACTGGGCGGCGTTCGACCGTCTCATCGGCAAGGCGTTCGACCAGATGGACATGGTCGGGGCGGCCGTCGCGGTCGTGAGTGCCGACCGGGTCCTGCACGTGACGCCCCTGGGGTCTCGCAGCCTCCGGCCCCGGCGGCCGGTCACCGCTGACACGCGGTTCCTCGTCGCGTCGACGACGAAGTCCATGAGCGCGCTCCTGGTCGCGACGTACGTCGACGAGGGCCGCCTCGCGTGGGACCAGCCGGTCATCGACGCGTGGTCCGGGTTCCGCGCCCCGACGGACGCGCTCACCCGCACCCTCCGCGTGCGCGACCTCCTCGGGATGGCCTCCGGCCTGGGCGAACCGCCGGCGCTGTCGGCCCTGCACGAGGGCGACCCCACCGCCGGGCAGCTGCTGCAGTCCATCGTCAACCTGCCGGTCATCGGCGCGCCGGACGAGAAGTACTTCTACAACAACACGGTGTACGCGGTCGGCGGCTACCTGCCGTTCCTCGCGGCCGGCGTCGCTCCGGCCGACCTGCCCGCGGCATACGCGAAGGCCATGCGTGACCGGCTCTACCAGCCGGCCGGGATGAAGGGTGCCCAGATCGCCGACGACCCGCGGGGACTCGTCGACGACTACGCCACCGGCTACGTGCCCGACCTGAAGGGCAACCCGCAGACGCTGCCGTACGGACCGGTCGGGAGCTACGCCCCGGTCGGCGGAACGCTGGCCAGCGTGACCGACATGGCGGCATACGTGCAGCTCCAGCTGCGCCAGGGGTTGTCGACGACCGGCGCTCGCGTCGTGTCGGCCGCCAACCTCGCCGAGCTGTGGAAGGCGCACGTCAACATCGGGACGTCCCCGGACTTCGACCCGGACGCGATCAAGCAGGGCTACGCCATGGGCTGGATCCGGGCGGAGTACAAGGACGGCTCCTCGCTGGTGTGGCACAACGGGGGGATCGACGGGTTCACGTCCTACATCGGTTTCGTGCCGCAGCACGACCTCGGGCTCGTGGTCCTCAACGCGATGAACCCCGGGCCGACCGGGTCGTTCTTCTACACGTACGTCCTCAACGTCCTGCTGAACCAACGGCTCTCGCTCAACCTCGGCGTCCCCGCCAAGGCGCTCGCCGCGAACGCCGGCGCGCTCGACCAGCAGCGTCAGCTGGGCAAGCAGGCCAAGCCCGTGGACCGGAGGGCGGTGAGCCGTTACCTCGGCTACTACGAGGGCGGCTACTCCCTGGTTCTCGACGGCCGTGACCTCGTGCTGCGCCTCGGGCCACGGGTGTTGCCGCTGGAGGTCATGCCCGACGGCAGCTACGTGGTGGCCGGTGGCCTCCTCATCGGTGCTCCGGTCAAGCTGGGTATCGAGAGCGACGGTGTGCCCCACATCGAGCTCGTCGGCCTCGAGACAGTGCGCCGAACGACGGGCCTGTAGCACCTCGGCCGGCTGTTCGAGGTGGCCGACCCAGGGTTGTCCATCTGCGTGGATCCCTGTTCGTTCAGTTGTCAGCGCCGGCGCTGGGCCGGCGGTCACATGGATGGAGACTCCGATGCCGCAGTACGCAGCGTTGATCTACGAACAGGGCGACCCTGACTGGAGCACCCTGGACACCCCGGAGAAGCAGGAGGCGATGGAGGACTACGGCGCCTTCGGGGCGACGGCCGCCGCGGTCATGCGCGGTGGCGCCGCGCTGTTCCCGACCACCAGCGCGACGACGGTGCAGGTCGAGGGGAAGGGCGGAAAGGTGCTGACCAGCGACGGGCCCTTCGCCGAGAGCAAGGAGGTGCTCACCGGGTTCTACCTCCTGGAGTGCACCGACCTCGACGACGCCGTCCGGCTGGCCGCGCAGATCCCGGCCGCCTGGACCGGCGGCAAGGTCGAGGTGCGGCCGGTGATCGAGTTCGGTGGTTCCGACGGCTGACCGGACGGACGCGCACGCGGCCCTCTCCCGGCTCGTCCGGGACGAGGGTTCGCGCGTGCTCGCCACCCTGGTCCGGACGACAGGGTCACTGGAGCTCGCTCAGGACGCGGTCCAGGACGCCGTCGTGCGAGCGCTGGATGTCTGGGGCCGTGACGGCGTACCCCCGGAGCCTCGAGCCTGGCTGACCCTCGCTGCGCGTCGCCGGGCGATCGACCTGCTGCGACGCGAACGCGTACGCGTCGGGAAGGAGGCCGAATCCGCCGCCCTGCTGGCTCTGCTCGAGGGTGACGGCACGCCGTCCGTCGACCCGTTGCTCCCCGATGACAACGCCCTGCGCGATGACCTGCTCCGGTTGCTGTTCACCTGCTGTCACCCGACCCTCTCGACCGAGACGCAGACGGCGTTGGCGCTGCGCACCCTGTGCGGGCTGACGACTGCCGAGGTCGCCAGCGCCCTCCTCGTCAGCGAAGCGACGATGGCCAAGCGCCTGACGAGGGCTCGCCACAAGATCGCCACGGCCGGCATCCCGTACCGCGTTCCGAGCGCGGACGAGCTGCCCGCGCGCCTCGACGGCGTCGTCACGACCGTCTACCTGCTGTTCAACGAGGGCTACCAGGCGAGCGCCGGGGCCAGCCCGATGCGCCGTCAGCTCTGCACCGAGGCGATCCGCCTGGCGGCGCTGCTGCGGGAGCTGCTCCCCGACCAGATCTCCGTCTACGGCCTCGAGGCGCTCCTGCGGCTCCATGACGCCCGCAGCGCCGCCCGGCTCGACGCGGTCGGCGATCCCGTCCGTCTCGCCGACCAGGACCGGGCCCGGTGGGATGGCGAACAGATCCGCCACGGCCTGTCCCTGCTGGGCATCGCCCTACGGCTGTCCACGGCGCAGCCGGACCCCTATGTCGTCCAAGCCGCGGTCGCCGCCTGCCACGACCTGGCGCCGAGCTGGCAGGAGACCAGCTGGACCGCCATCGTCAGCTGGTACGACGTCCTGCTGACGGTTCACGACACACCGGTCGTCCGGCTCAACCGGGCCGTCGCCATCGCCGAGCGCGACGGGACGGAGGCCGGCCTGGTGGAGATCGACGCGATCCGCGACGCGGGCCTCCTGCCGGACTACCTGCCGCTGGCGGCGGCTCGCGCCGAGCTGCTCGCCCGGGCCGGACGGGTCGACGAGGCGCGGTCGGAGTTCGGTGCGGCACTGATGCTGCCCGGGAACGACGCGACGAAACGCGACCTGACCCGGCGCATGAACGAGCTGCTCGACCCGGTGTCGAGTGACGTTCGGACTGGTGCCCGATGAACCGCGATGCCGCCGAGGAGGTGCTCGACGTCCAGCGGGTGGAGGTGTGGGGCGCGATGCGGGCCAAGGACCCGCAGGCGTGGATGCACGTCCTCGCCGAGGACTTCGTGTCGCGCACTCCGGGTGAGGAAGACCGGGACCGGTCCGCGTTCGTGGAGCGGATGACCTCGTTCCCCGGTGAGGTGGTGTCCATCGCGTGCCACGACCTGCGGGCGGACGTGTTCGGGACCGCCGTGGTGGTCACCGGGGTCCAGCACACCGTCCTGCGCATGCCGAACGACGCGCGCTTCGAGGACTTCACCATGATGACCAACGTCTTCGAGCAACGGGCCGGACGGTGGGTCATGGTCCTGGCGCACGCCCTGAGCCTGCCCATGTGACCGCGCCAGCACCGCCGGGGAACCTTTACGCTGCTGTCGTGCGGCCACCCGACCTACTCGTTCCGGCCAGGACGGGGCTGAAGGTGCTGTTCATCGGGGGCACCGGCGTGATCAGCGCCGCGGCCGCCGAACGGGCCGTCGCAGTGGGTCACGAGCTGACCGTTCTCAACCGGGGCACCACATCGTTGCGAACCGTGCCTCCTGGAGTCGAGCGGGTGATCGCCGACGTCCGGGACACCGACTCGGTCCGGACCGCTCTTGGCGACCGGCGGTTCGACGTCGTCGCGGACTTCGTCGCGTTCACCCCGGAGCACGTCGCGGCCGACATCGCGATGTTCAGCGGCCGGACGAGTCAGTACGTCTTCATCAGCTCCGCCTCCTGCTACCAGAAGCCGCCGGCGATGCTCCCGATCCGGGAGTCCACGCCGTTGCGGAACCCGTTCTCGCCGTACGCCAGGGACAAGATCGCCTGTGAGGACCTGTTGGTGAGGGCCTACCGTGACGACGGGTTCCCGGTCACCATCGTCCGTCCGTCCCACACGTACGACCCGACCCGCATCGTCCTGCACGGACGGTGGACGGACATCGCGCGACTACGGGCGGGCCGGCCGGTCGTGGTTCACGGCGATGGCACCTCGCTGTGGACGGTGACCCGCAGCAGTGATCTGGCCAAGGGCTTGGTGGGACTGTTCGGCCTTCCGCAGGCGGTCGGGGACAGCTTCACCATCACCTCCGACGACTACCTGCCGTGGAACGCGATCTACGAGCTGTTCGCGGAAGCTGCTGGGGCACCGCCGCCCCGCCTGGTCCACATCGCCTCCGACACCATCGCGGCTGCGGCACCGGAGCTCGGTCCATCGCTGTTGGGCGACCGGTCGCACTCGGTGATCTTCGACAACAGCAAGGTCAAGGCGCTGGTCCCGGAGTTCATCTGCACCACGCCGTATGCGATGGGCGTGCGCGAGGTCGTGAACTGGTACGACGCGAACCCGGACCAGCAGGTCGTCGATCGCGACCTTGACGCAACCTTCGACCGCCTCATCGCCGCCGCCCAGGCCTTCTGATCAGGGCGCTCTCACCGGCCATCGCCGCGCTGGGCGTATCACTGTGGACCTGACCCACTCCGCCCAGTAAGACGCACCGGCGGCCACGATCCCACTGGACCGCCCATGTCGATGTCAGTGCGTCGCGTGCCGATGCCGCTCGGCGCCGGCCAAGTGCCTCACCCCCCGAGCACGAGCGCCTGCAACGAGCCGGCCTTGAAGCGGCGCACCTCCTGCGGCCAGCCGCACCCCTCGGCCACCCTCCCCGCCCACATACGAGCGGACTCATCGTCGGCCACGTCCACGATGGTCAGCCCTCCGAGCCACTCCTTGGTCTCAGCGAAGGGCCCGTCGGTGAAGACCAGCTCGCCACTCGTGGCGTCCGCGCTTGCCGCCTCCTCGAGCTCCTCGACCAGTCCGCCGGCGTAGACCAGGACGCCTTGGTCCTGCATGTCTCGGACGACGGCCTGAGACGGTTCGACGCGGCCCTCAAACCACGCCTCGTCGTGGTCGCCGACCCACTGCTGGTTGAAGTAGATGAGGTACTGAGGCATGCCTGCTCCCATTCGTCGGGCCGACCTGATGTCCGCCACTACCTACGCTACGAACAGCAGTGGGCCTAAAGGACACTCGCGTGCGGGCGAGTTCGCCGTCACGGCCCCGGTGCGGCTTTGCATGCTTCATGGTCCGATCCCCCGGTGACCAGTTGCCGGCCGAACTGCGTCTGGCGCCGGGCTGCGTGGCAGCAAGGGCGTGGTGCTGGCGTACCCTCCCCGGCCCGCCCAAAGCTGTGCGTCACCCCGGGGGAGTTGCACTTCCCCGCCCTGGCGGCACTCCGCCGCCTGCCGGGCATGGGGGTTACGGACCTGCCGACGAGGTCGCGTTTGCTTGAGACTGATCCTTCTCTGTTCAGCAGCTTGGACCGACATACCGCGTCGACGACGCGCGGATAATTCGAAGGCTCGACGAAGCGCGGCGGCCGCAGGTCCTCGCCATTCTGGATGTCCTCCATATCAGCTCCACCGGCGCGGCCCATGCGAGAACCGTCGAACGAGCCTGCCGCCTCGGTAAGTGGCTGGCTCGTGCCCTGGTGAAGCTCTCACTTGGCGGCGTCCCCGGACGTAGGCAGCCGGTGGCCTGGCATGGTTGTCAGCCAGCCACGCTCTCCGAGTGTCCCCGTCACCGCCTCCCCGAGCCGTCGATCCAACCTCGACGGCGACGCATGACCGCAGGTCGGAACCATCGCGACACTGCGCAGCCGCCCATGCCAGTCGAGGTCAAGTCCCCGCTTCCATTGCCACGCTTCGGCTGATGTGCCACCCGTAGGCTCGAGATTCACGATCCGTCGACGGCGGTCCCCATCAGTGGTGCCCGTCTCGGGCAGCTTCTGCCGCGGCCGCGTTCCACCGGTGGACAGGACACGCTAAGGGGCCCATGGGGCCGACTTGCCCCGGTCGGCGGGGGTCTACGGCAGGACCTCCACCAGGCGCATCCCTTTAGACGTTTGTCGCACCGGCCAGTCAGGGAGCACCCAACGGGTCCCATTGGCGCGTCGCTCCGTCGCGCACCACCCTGCCCCATCGAAAACCTCGGAAGTGTGCCCCGGCAACCGGAAGCTGTTCGTCGACAACGATCTTCCGGATCCGCTCGAGCGATGCCAGCGCGGCTGACTCATCGTGGTGGAAACAGAAATTCCACTGTCCTCGCACGTTGTCGTCGTACAACTCGGGCGCAGTGTGAACGGTATCGCCGAGGAAGAGGCCGCTCTCGCCGTCGGACGTAAGGCGCAGCACAGTCTCGCCCGGCGTGTGACCCGAGGCTTCGATGGCAGATAGTCCGGGGAAGAGTTCTTCGTTCCCCTCGAAGCGCTGGATCCGGTCGGACACCGGACCCAACCGCACTCCCGGAGCATCCGTTTCGGGTGTGCAGTAAGCGGCCTCCACTTCGTTGAAGGAGAAATCGGGTGCGCAGTAGTGTTCGTAGTCGCGTCGGTCGACCCAGTGCCGTGCTTCCGGGAAGAACGGCTTGCCGTCCACGCTTGTCCAGCCGATGTGATCGACATGCAGATGCGTGAAGACGACGTCCGTGACATCAGAGCGCCGCAATCCGGTCGCGGCAAAGGACGATCGGAAGCCGCCACCCACGAAGGGAAACTTGGCGCCAACTCCGACACCGGTATCGACCACGACAATCCGGTCGCCCAGTTGGATCAGGTACCCACCGAGCGTGTAGAGGTGCGCAAACTCCCCGAAGACCGGCTCGAGAAAATCCTCATGCCCCTCCCAATCTTCAGCGGTTTGTGCGGGGTAGAACGCGCTCCCTGGCACGACCATCTCACCATCGATCAAGGGGCTGATCTTCGCGCCGCCGATCTGCATCTCGCTCCTGTTCTAGAACCGAATTCAGTACAGGAGCATGGCATCGCGTCCTATGGCCGTCAAGGTTCTGGGTTGCACCAGACCGGGGTCCGGCGAGCTGGTCGACGGGGCGAGCATCGTCGTCCCACTCGGTCAGGACCTGAGTGTCCGTCGTTCTGGCGCTCGGCGATCCGTCTGCAGACTTCGGCGCCGGCCTGGCCCGGCCGCGCACGGCACTGGTCTTGGCATCGAGAGGCGCTGCAACGGACAGACCCGTTGTCTCAGGCGTACATTCCAGGCTTGACTTACGCGGCACAATCCCAGAGCACCGCACCGATGCGGCCAGTCCAACCGGCCAGCCCGCTGCGCTCGCCACGAGTTTCATCCCTGTCAACAGCAAGGGGACGCTGAAGTGATTACCTCGACGCCGACGCTGCTGCGCTGGTTCACCACCATGGATTCTGAAACGCCGGACGACGTGCTGAGCATGATCAGCGACGATTCCGGATGTCGGTGCAGTTCTCGCACGGGTCCGGCCGATCCGTGAAATTCGTCGGCGACAGAAGCGGACTCATGTCCTATCTCGCGCAGCGGGACAAGAGTGCCTTCGTCCACCAAGTCCTCGCGGGGACCACCAGCGGTCAGATCGAGCTCGTGCTCGGGGAGGTCACCCGGGACGGCGACTTCGAGGCCTCATTCAACGCAACGGCCCAGGTTGATGATTCGGGACGGATGCGCCGACTGCTCATCTGCCGCAGCCCTGAGGTGGAGTTCGCCATGCCTCGACGTGCAGCCCAACTTTGACCTCTTCCCTTGGCCGCTCTCACCGCGATGTGTCTCGGCTGGTCGACGCGTCAACGTCGCGGGAGCCTGAACCGTGAGGTGTTAGCAACACAGTGGTGACTCCGACGAGAGCCACGCCAGCCACGACGTCGAGCAGGTAGTGGTTGCCGGTCATCAGGACAACGAGAGCCGTGGCAGCCGGGAAGAGCCACACGAGCCAAGCCGTGCCGGGGTGCCGGTGGCGCACCGTGGACCACAACGCCAGGGCGCACCAGGTGGTCCAGGCAACGTGCATGCTCGGCATCGCCGCGAGCAGGTTGACCCCAGGGCGCGGAACTGCCGACGCGGCACCGCCGAGAATGTCAAGACCGGCGATGTAGTCCACGATGCCCGGGAGGGCGAAGCGCGGAGGGCTGAGCGGGAACAGCCAGACCAACGGGAGATCAAGCAGGGTAACCGCGACGAGCACGGTCCGCCAACGGCGATACGTCGCTGGCGACGCGACATAGAGCCAGGCCAATGTTGCCGGGACTGCCAGCAAACAGAGCTGGTAAAAGTAGCCCGTCTGCAACACCAGCAAAGGCTGCGTGAGAATGGCACCGTTCATCGAACTCTCCACCGCCACGTGGAGGACCTGCTCGAGGCGTTGAACCAGCAGGGCGTTGTCGGTGGCTGTCGGGTTGCCGCGGTCCACTGCCGCACGGGCCAGGCCGAAAATCAGGTAGCCACCCACCAGCAGCGCCAGCTCGACGTCCCAGCGCGGTCGTCGGAGACGCTCAGGCGGCTCGACCATGCCCGGCAGCCTAGGGTCGGCGATGCGGAAATGTGGGGACACAACGGTAGTGGTGACCCGGAACCGAACTCGCGGAGCAGAGGTTCGTCTCGCCGGGAATCGGACTCTCGAAGTGAGTCGCACCGCCGCGAGCCGGGCGCTTACGAGGTGACGCCTACCGCCGCCTGCGGACCCAGCTTCGTGGTGGGCGCCGGGCTAGCGTGAAGCGTCCATGTGCCTGGCCGCGTTGTGCGGCGGGCGGGTCTGGTCGTCTGCCTGGTCGCCGCGTGAGGTGACTCCCATGTCCGATCCCGACCACCATGCTGCCGTTCCAGCCGGCGACGATGTCGACCGCCCAGCTGGCGGCGGTGTCCTACCTGGCCCGCTACTCGGGCCGCACCCATGTCCTGTACTCCTTCCAGCTCGGGCAGTGGTTCACCTGGTGCGAGAGCAACGCCCTCGACCCGCTGGTCGGGATCCAGCGAGCCCATGTCGAGCTGTACATCCGCCAGCTCGGCGACCACGGCCTGATGGACTCCTCGGTCGTGACGATGATGCACGCCGTGCGGGGGTTCTTCCGGTTCGCGCACATCGACGGCCTCATCGCCGCGGACCCCGCCGTCTATGCCCGGCTGCCGAAGATCCACCGCGACGAGTCCCGCACCCAAGGCCTGGACCGGCTCGAGCTGATCCGGTTCCTCCAGGTCGCCCAGACCGTCACCGTCCACCACGGCGCCCTCGCCTACCTGCTCGGCATCAACGCGCTGCGCGCCTCCGAAGCGGCGGCGGTCCGGATCGAGGACTACGCCGACACCCTCCGCGGGTACCGGGTGCTGCACCTGGTCGGCAAAGGCAACAAGCCCGCGACCATGCCGGTGACCGTGCCGGTGCTGCGGGTCCTCGAGGCCTGCCGCGGCAACGGCCGCGGGCCGCTGATCCTGCGCCCGATCTCCGGGCGGCCGATTGACCGGCGCGACGTTTACCGGATGGTCGCCCGGATCGCCAAGGCCGCCGGCATCCCACGGCACATCAGCCCACATTCTTTGCGGCATGCGGCGATCACCAACGCCCTCGACGCCGGCGTCCCTCTCCGTGACGCCCAGATCCTGGCCCGTCACGCCGACCCGAGAACCACCGAGCACTACGACCGCGCTCGGGGCAACCTCGACCGCCACGGCGTCCACTTCCTCACCGCCTACGTCGCCGGAGTATGACTCTGAGGACCACCAGCACGATTCCGCCTAGAAGGGGACGTCTCTCGAGCCTGGCTCGCACCGCATGCCCTCCCGTAGGGGGACTCCACGTGCCGTGTCGCCTCCCGTTACCCTCGATCCGTCATCACTCCGGGTCGGCTGCTCGTCCTAGTGCGTTGGTACCGTTGCCATCCCGGCTGTCGGGGGATACCTCAATGACGATCGAACCTACTCCGACAGGAACGGTGACGTGCCCGAAGGAAGTCAGACGCCTCACTCCGACGTCCTCGGCGCGTACATCCGGGCACAGAGGCGACTGGCGGACCTGTCGCTCCGTCAGCTGGCCGAGATGAGCGACGTCAGCAACGCGTACCTCAGCCAGGTCGAGCGTGGCCTGCACCAGCCGTCCCTCAAGGTTGTCCAGTCCATAGCCCATGCACTGAACCTGTCCAGTGAGGTGCTGTTGGCCGAGGGCGGCCTGCTCGAGAAGCGCGCCAAGGCAGGACCCACCGACACCGAGGCGGCGATCTCGGCGGACCCGGAGCTGTCCGACAAGGACAAGCAAGCGCTGCTCGGCGTCTACCGAAGTCTTCGACAGCGCCGCGACTCCGGGCCAACTCCCACGGACCACTGATCCGTCGCTTTCGGCACTGGGACGCGCCCGCTTGACATATCTCGCACGCTGCGTAGTATTTCAATCACACGCCATGCATCGTGCGTAGGGAGCCCCTCCCACGGCGTCCACCGACAGGAGTACCTCATGAGCATCCAGGACAACTACATCAGCGCCTTCCGCCAGGCGCAGGAGGCATGGACCGGCGCCGTCGCGTCCCTCACCGAAGACGTCCAGGGTCTGACCAAGTCCGCCACCCCCACCGGCACCATCGATCCGAGCGCAGCCATCGACCAGGTCTTCGACTTCTGGTCCACCACGCTGGAGAGCCAGCGGCAGCTGCTCAAGCAGATCGCTGGAGCTTCCGTGGCGGCCGGCGAGCGTGTCAAGGAAGGGGTCCAGCAAGCGGAATCCGCCGCCCGAGAGGAAAGCGAGGCCGCCAAGGACGAGGCGCGCAAGCAGGCTCAGGCGGCCAAGCGCGCCGAGCGGCAGCGAGTCGTCGCCAAGTACGAAGACATGAACAAGACCGAGCTGCAGGACGAGCTCAGCTCGCGCAACCTGACGAAGTCGGGAACCGTCGACGAGCTGCGTGACCGTCTCGTTGCTGACGACCTCAAGTGACGGTCGTGTAGGTCATAACTCCTCCAGGAGCCGCAGTCTCAGGCGGACGGCCAAGCCGTCCATGCCGGGACTGCGGTTCCTCGTCTCACTCCGTGTTTTCGGGTGGGGCACGCGCCACCCGGTAGGAGACGCATCGAACCCACCCGGTGGTCAGCCCTCCCCCTGTGGGCGGAGCTCCATATTGGCTTAGCTCGAGCGGCCCGGCCTCCACGGCCACGCGGCCAGCGCTGTGGTGGCGAGACTGTCGTGGTGCTGCGCCTCAGCATCGGGCGCGCCGCGCTTACGCCTCTTGACCGTGTCGTCCATGTGATGACACCGGAGAACCTTGAAGGGGAGCGCGCCTCCAGAGCGCGCGGGGAAGGGGCCACTCGGGAGCGCCCTGTCCACGCCGTGTCCACAACCGCCGCTCGCGGGAGTGCCGCCCCGGGAGCCGACTGACGAAGACTCCCTGGCCTTGAGTGTCTGGTCACCACGCGGCGCGACCGATCTGCCGGTCAAGGTGTGGACGCGGAGGGGGCAACGTGGGTGGCGAATCCATGCCGACCCCGCGGCGTGCACCTGGCCAAGATCGAAGCGCGGGTCCCGCCAGACTCTGCGCAACCGGGAGTTGGCCGCCGCTCAGCGCGATCACCAACCCGTAGCCCACCACCATCAAGCTGCGAAAGGCGATCCTCACAGTCACTCCGCCACCTGTTGAAAGCTAGGTGACCCACTCCGCCGCGAGCCGGTCGCCTCCAAGGTGACCACTGCGCCGCAAGTGTCTCCGCCGCCGAGGCCACGGATCCCATGGACTCCGGCGCTCACCCGTGACAAAGACGGCGTCTCAGTTGCGGTAGAGCCGGAAGTAGTCGAACGTCGCGGTCGCCCCGGCGCCTCCCATCGAGACCAGTCCGACACGGAGGCGACTGCCCGCGGGCAGCGTCCACACGCCGCCCTGCACCCAGGTCACGCCGTCACGACTGCTCCACCCCTGCAGCAGGTGCTCGCCCGTCGAGGAGACGGTATGCGTGATGCGCAGCCAGGTCGTGTCGGCCGGTGGGCCGATGATGGTGCCGCCGTAGGACAGCCGACCGGCATACGGCATCTCCTTGCCGAACTCGATTTGCCTGGTGTTCCAGATCGCGACGTGCGAGAGCCGGGTGAACAGGTCGTCGTCGACGTACGCGATGAGTCCCGCCTGCGAGAAGTTCCGGATCGTGTCGACGCCGACATCGAGGTCGACCTTGGTCTCGATCGTCCAGCTGCCCTGCACCGGGATCGCGCAGGAGGATGCCGGCGTCGTTGCCGGTTCCGACGAGATCGGCCGACTCGGTGGGCCACCGGAGGACTCCGCCGGTGACGACGGCGTTCGGGTCGCGCCGAACCCACGACCACCCGGGTTCCAGGGAGTCGCCGGTGAACTCATCGCTCGCGCTCGCGTCCAGGCGGTTCGGCACCGGCGGGACCACCTGCCGGGTGACCGGGGTGGCCGCCGGCAGGACGCTGAGGTTGTCGACGCCCGACTCCCGCCCAGGCGGCGAGGGCCCCGCCCTGCACCGGCGGCGTCAGGTTTCCGACGTCAAGCGAGACGGTGGCGAGCGGGTCACCGAGGCGGGCATACGAGATCTGCGCCTTCGCCGTGCCGTCGCGCACGGTCAGGCTCACCGCATGCCACGTCGACGGATCGAAGCCATGGGGCAGCGGTACGCGGCTTTGCCTGGTCGGCCGGCCCCGCTGCCAGCCTTGCAGCCACAGGGACCGGGTGCCGGGGTCGACGATCGCCACCACGCCGCCGGAGAGCGGCGAGCGTAGGTCGCCGGCCACCAGGCCGTATGCCGGTCCGGACGAGCGCAGGTCCGCTTCCACGCGTACCCCGGACATCGTTCCCGCGGTGGATTCACTGGCGCGGGCGGTGAGCAGCGCTGCGGGGCCACCGGAGCGGGCCAGCTCGCCGGACTGCGGATCCTGCGTCGTCGTCCACACTCCCGCGCGCAACCAGGCCGAGTTGATGCCGCCCGTGAAGTCGGTGGCCCACCGGCCGCCGGTGGCCGGGCCGGGCTGGGTGTCGTCGCTCGGGCCGCGGCCGGCCCTGACCGTCGGCCACTCGTCGACCCAGTCGAGTCGGTCGATGAGCATCGGCCGCCGCGGGATGCCCTCCGTGCCGTTCAGGTAGGGGTTGTTCCTGTCGACGGCGTGGTAGACGACCCAGTCCTGACCCGCGAGGTCGGTGGCGATCGTGTTGTGCCCGACGCCGATCCACCGGTTCCCGTTCTGGAACAGCGTCGGGGTGCCGCCCGCGCGCGAAGCGAGGAGCGGGACTCCCTGTGCGTCGACGTAGGGGCCGGTCAGCTCGCGCGAGCGGCCGACGTGAACGCTGTAGCCGGTCGTGGGTCCGGCACAGCAGTTGGCGGTCGAGGCGAACATGTACCAGTAGCCACCGTGGCGCACGACGTAGGCGCCTTCGAACTTGTTGTCGATCGCCACTTGCGTGGCGATGCCGACGGTGCGGGTGCCGTCCGGGGTCAGCCGGGTCACGAACACGCCGCCGTAGTAGGACCCGTAGAACATCCACTGGCTACCGTCGGAGTTCGTGACGACGCTCGGGTCGAAGGTCCAGAGAAAGTCGCCGGGGTTGCCCGAGGCGCCGCGGCGGGGGCCCACGACGGGGGCACCGCTGTCGGTCCACGGCCCAGCCGGGGTGGGGGCGGTCGCCATGCCGATCGCGTTGTCGTCGCGGTCTGGCGTGACCGTCGTCTGGGTGACCACGTAGTACATCCGGTACTGGCCGTCCACGTAACGGATGTCCGGCGCCCACAAGGCAGCGTCCGGTGCGGCCCATGCGGGGCGGTTCGCCGCTGAGAACGCCGGCCCGACCAGTTCCCAGCTGACCAAGTCATGCGATCGGACGACGGGGATCAGCTGCGGGTCGGTCTGTCCCTCGCGCAGTGGGTCGGACGTCCCGTACGCATACCACCACCCGTCCTTCGCCCGGATCACGGACGGGTCGGCGAAGGTGTCGGCGAACGAGGCGGACACCGGGTTGGTGTAGGTGGTCCGCGTCACCGGCGCGGTCGAAGGCGGGGCGGGAGTTCGGGGGGCCGGGACCGCTTGCGGCACAACCAGACCGGGCCATCCCGGTACCGGTGGCTCGGCCGACGACGCGGTCGTCGCTCCGGTCGTCGTCAGCCCCACTGCAGCCAGCAACCCTGCTGCCACAGCCCCCATCAATCGCCGCATCGCATTCCTCTCGAGGTGCCGCCTTCGACCAGCAGCCGCTGGCCGGCGGTCCGATATGTCGTTATACCGCCAGGCACGCCGCTCCGCGCGACGAGAGGAACCCCGGGCCAGATGGGGCGGTGCTAGACTCGACTGAAGGATATCCAGG